>NZ_JAPFGA010000002.1 GCF_026241135.1 Galbibacter kalidii | reverse complement strand
AGTGGCTGATTCTATATGGTGGCAGATATTACATTGCCGAGAAAAACCTTTACGGTTTTGATAAGCATTATGATTGCATCTTGTGCATTTATATGCAATTTTTGCCTTAATCGATGCTAGATATTCTTTGCAGTCTCCATCGGTTTTAAAGCGATCGGAGAACTCCAGAAGGTTTTGCCCTTTAAATATGTCCATTTTTTAATATATTTACTATGATTGAAGATACGTATTTAAATACTGACCTCTAACAGCTTTTTTTAAATCTAAAAAATTGAACTCCGAAGGGGTTAGACTTTAATAAACCCGAACAAACACAGTGCAGTTTGGGATTCAATAGATACATTCGGACAAGAACCCCAGAAGGGTTCAATTTTATCTGCAAATAAATAACAGGGACAAACTGATAAATAATTTAACCGAATAATGGAAGATTCGTTGAATTCATTAATAAATTTTTCTTAATCTAATTTTATATGGAGGTTTCAATGCCTATTTTTGCCAAAAATTTTTAAATGATCCATTTTCATACGCTTACTGTTAAAGCAGTTGATAAAATAACCCCTAAATCTATTGTTATTACATTTGAGATACCGGAAAACTTGAGTTCAGAGTTCAAGTTTGAACCCGGGCAATACATTACTATCAAAAAAGAAATTAACGGAGAAGAACTCCGCAGGTCTTATTCCATTTGTTCCAGTCCAGATGTGAAAAACATTTCTGTAGGGATCAAGGAAATGCCGAACGGTACTTTCTCAAAATACGCGCAAACCATCTCCGCCGGTGATACTTTTGAAGTACATCCCCCGGATGGTCGCTTTATTTTCGACCCGAAAAGCGGGAACGACAAAACCATCGCTGCTTTTGCTGCCGGTAGTGGCATCACTCCCATTATGAGCATCATGAAAACAGTTTTGGAAAAAACGGACAGCTCTTTTCTATTGGCCTATGGAAATAAAACCGTTGAAAACACGATGTTTTATAACGACATCCTTAAACTGAAAGAAACCTATCCCGAACGGCTTAACCTTCATTTTCTTTTCAGTCAGTCACAGGAAGAAGGGGTTATGTTTGGACGTATTGAACGCTCTACCATTAATTATCTACTGAAAAACAAATACAAAGACATTGCCTTTGATGCTTTTTATATCTGCGGGCCCGAAGAAATGTTGAACACCCTTTCAGAAACACTATCGGACAACGGAATTGAAGAGGATAGAATAAAAGTGGAACACTTTACCTCAACAGACGACCACGAAGCTCCGGATGATATCCCTGAAGGAAAAACCAAAGTAAAAGCTTTGGTTGATGAAGAGGAATTTGAATTCATTATGGATCATAAAGAACGGGTACTCGATGCCGCTTTAAAAGAAGATATCGATGCTCCTTATTCGTGTCAGGGTGGTATTTGCAGCAGTTGTATGGCCCGATTGAAAAAAGGCAAGGTCGAAATGGTCAACAATCAGATTTTGACCGACAGTGAACTCGAAGAAGGCTTTATTCTTACCTGTCAAGCACATCCGCTTACCGATAGCATTGAAATTGATTATGATGATGTGTAGGGAAGTATGAAGGTAGAAGTACGAAGATAGAAGTGTTAATTGGAGTGTGAGTGCGTAAAGCTTAACCGCAAGGAGCGCAAAGAAATGTGCTAGGGTCGCTAAGGGTTTAACATAACTTAATAATTTTAATTGCCGCAAAGTCAGGAGACGTTTGCAGAGCGGGTTTGTTAATTGGAAAAGTTGAGCCCTTCAAGATACTGTGTTTAAATCCAAATTATTTTTTATAATTTTACACCTTAAAGAAGTCGCTTTTTAGTGACTATCTAGTGGCGGGAGGGAGGCCTCCCGTCTTTTTTCTTGCCATTGGTGCTGTGGATTGTATTCTTGGCCACTTTTCCACAAGGTATAGATCAATATCAGCAATTTTCTCATAACCGCCACCAAGCTTTGTTTTTTGTGATTGAACTTTTCGTTTAACCTGAAGTAAAAAGCCTTTAGGTTCTCATTATGCGTTGCCGCGCAAAGGGCTGGCATATAGAGCGCTTCCCGCAGGTGTGCGTTCCCTTTTTTTGAGAGCCTTGATTTCCCCTTGTACTGGCCCGATTGGTCCTGGGTCACATCCAAGCCGGCGTAACTGACCAACTGCCGGATGCTGTTGAACAATAAAAACCCGTTGGTTTCAGCAATCACCCTTGTTACGGCAATCACCCCCAACCCCTTGACCTGGGCTATCCTGCTCACTTTTTCGTAAAGCCCCCCTGTCTTGTTTTACCTTGTTGAGCAACAGCGATTCTGTTTTGTGGATGAGCTGGTTCAACAGACCCAGGTGTTCCTCAGTGGCCTTGACAACTTCCTCCATCGTGCCATGGGCCGCTTTCCAGGCATGAAGCTGTGAAGAGACCGCCGACTTTGATCTCTTGAGCTGTGAAAGCTGCCTGCTCACATCCCTTATTGCCTTGAACCCTTCACTGGGCGGGTTCCATGGACTCAATGACCGGGGCCGTTCCAAGCCTATATCGGCAATAAGCTTGGCGTCTACCTTGTCTGTTTTGGTCTTAATATTAAGGCTTTTGGCAAAATATTTCACTTTTTGGGGGAGCTCCACATAGACCCTTTCTTTTTTTGAACACAGGTAATACGCCAGCTCTTCATAATAAACCCCGGTGGCTTCCATTACGAAGACCAGAGAAGCGTTCTCCCTTTTGCGTTTTGCGCACCACTGGTGAAAAGCCTCAAAACCTTTGGAACTGTTGCCAAAAACCCTGGTCCCTTTGATAATGCTACGTTTTCCCTTAATCTCTTTAAAGCAGACATCAAACTTTTCTTTTGCGATGTCGATCCCTACCGATTGAAATAAATCCCCCATAAACCTCTTTTTAAAAAGGGCACCCCCTGTTGTCTTTCCTCGTTGTTGATACGAGATCCAATCCTTCGGAATGGTCTCTAGATACTGTGGAGACTCCTAAGGGTTACCGGAAAGGATGATTATCTTGAAGCGGACATACATAATAGTTGTCTGGGTTCTTATCATACCCCTTTCCGGCCCTTTTAATTTATTAATGTTGTAAATTTAGCCTTGTATTAATTAATGGTCAAACATACGAGGGTTCGAACCCTTGAAGGGCTTACTAATAGTTGTGTTCATCCCTCTTAATCCCCCTTCATAGGGAGAATTTGCCCACGCTCCGTCTTTCTTTCTACAATCCGTTGTACTTCATTGATCAGTAATGGAAAGGCGGGTTGTGTCATTCCATGTCCATAGCCGTCCATTTCATAGAGGGTAGTTTCTTTATGGCCCACCACCTTCATCATTCGCATTAAATAGGCGTTTTCTTCATACCTGCCCAGCATTTCCAGTTCGCGATCGCCGGTAATCAACAATAAAGGAGGCGCATCGTCACGAACGTGGTACAAAGGGGCCAAGCTATCTACAATAGCTTGTGTCCCTGGAATCCCCCGCTCTTTTCGAACAGTAAAATGCGTGATGGTATGTCCGCTAAAAGGTATCAGCCCGGCAATAGCGTTTGCATCCACATCAAAGGCTTTTAGGTAGGATTCATCCAGGCCTATCATGCTCGTTAGATACCCGCCAGCAGAATGTCCCGACACAAAAATGAGGTTTGGATCACCGTTATAGTTTTTAATATTCTTAAAAACCCAAGCCACTGCAGCAGCGGCATCTTCAATGTATTTTGGGGCCTTTACCTTTGGATTCAAACGGTAATTCACTCCTACTACGGCTATTTTTTTGTTCTTAAGGGCTTCTGGAAGTTCTTTAGACCCTCCTGTGAGGCCGCCTCCGTGAAACCAAACGACCGTTGGATAATCTTTTATATCGGTTGGATAATACAGATCCAAAACACAGCGCTCCTCAATATAAGTATCGGAATCAATTGTAGCCTTATCGTAATAGGGAATATTACTGATCGTCTTATAGTTTGTTTCCTGAGCGAAACAGATTGCACTATAAGTAATAAAAATAATAGTGATTTCTTCATTTTTTATGGTTGGTTAATGATGAACTAATTTAAACTTTCCTTAATTGGCTAAAAAAATGATCTTTTTATGTCCATACGCCTCCCGGCCCACCTGTCTGCCGATAGGCAGGTTTGCTAGAGGGTCTCTAAAAGGCCTTTTCTTGTCAGTTCGAGCATTGCTTGAACTGACAAAATCTAGTTTGAATTACTTTTTAGACACCTTCCTTAATGCTCAGCCCTACTTTTCTAACTACTTCTTCCGGAGCGATACTACGCATGGCTTCTTTATAGCCTTCAGGGGCTTTGTTCCCGTAAACTGATGTTGGAATCAACGGATATTGTGTTCTATCAGACAGCAAAGCGTTGTTTTTATCCTGATGAAAGGGGGCAAATCCAGCATAGGGATGAGTTACTCCCCAAAGCGTGATCACTTTTACGCCAAATATGGCTGCCAAGTGTCCGTTACCACTGTCCATCGAAAGCATCAGGTCTAAATGGGAAATGAGTTGCAACTCTTCTTCAAAAGTGAATTTCCCGGCAAGGTTTTTCACATTTTGGTGTCGTTCTTCTATTGCTGAAAGTGTTTTTGCTTCCTCAATCCCTCCTCCGAAGAGAAATAATTTATACGTTTTAGAAAGTGTTGCGATCACCTCTTCCATCAAATCCAAGGGATACATTTTGCCTTCATGGGCTGCAAAAGGGGCAATTCCTATCCATTTCCCATCTTTTTCCCCGACAATTTCCCTAACGGAATCGCTTAGTTCTTCCGCCGGGCGGAAAATGGGTTCCGATAAATCGATTGGAAAGCCCAGAGCCCCGAACACATCGGCATAACGTTGGTGGGTCGTTTTAAGTTGTTTGAATATCTTTCCGGTGACAAGCGATTTTTTCTCGCTTCTTCCCTTGTCAATTTTTTTAAAAGGAAGGTTGAAAAGGAATTGTTTTAGGATATTGCTCCGCAGTACATTATGCAAATCAGCAACCACATCAATATCTAAACGTTTTAATTCTTTGGAAAGTTTGTATAAACCCGTCACTCCCTTGTGTTTCCCTTTTACCTCAGCCGAATAAACATTCACGTTTTTTATGTTTTGGAAAAGAGGAGCGAAAAAAGCACGGGTCAAAACAGTAAGCTTTACGTCGGGATATTGTTTTGTAAACGCATTCAAGACAGGAACTGTCATAGCCACATCCCCCATGGCAGAGAGGCGGATGACGAGAATGTGTTTTGGTTTTTTTGGCATGGGTTTACATATAGGGTTTTATGAAGAACCCTTGAAGGGTTTCGAAACCCTTCAAGGGTTACTGTTATTGGGATTCCTGCCTTACCAACGCTACGGTTGGCACAAGTCGCAGGAATTATTTTGCTTTCCTCAATACCGGGTTTAATTCCTCATCATTGTACATTTTCATCTGCTTGTACACCTTCATGTATTTATCGCCTTTTTCGATGTCACCAAGCAGGTCATCTATTGCTGCTGAAAGGTCTTTGCGTTGTACCAACAACACATTCAGCTTCTTTTGGCAAGCCTCTCGGTGTTCTTCTGAGGCATCTTCGCGCTTGGCTTCCAACTCCATATGATAAATTTTCAAGGCAAGAATGGACAAGCGATCAATGGCCCATGCCGGACTTTCAGAATTGACCTTAGCATCGGGTTTTACCTCAACATTTTTATACTTCTCGAGGAAATAACTGTCTATATATTCTACCGTGTCGGTTCGGTCTTGATTTGATGCGTCGATTTTTCGTTTTAAGGTCAAAGCATCCTCAGGATCGATATCCGGATCCCGGATAATATCCTCATAAGCCCATTGAACCGTGTCTATCCAACATTTTCTGTACAACAAATGTGCGATAAGGTCTTTGTCTTTATCATATTTGTTTACAAAGGCTTGATCTACTGTATTTTTTATTTTATAAGTAGCAATAGCATCCTGAAAAATGCTGTTGGCTTTTGCTGAAAACATATTTTTATCTTTTAAAACGCAAATATACTTCTTATTCTTAACTTTACTTACTGAGGGAGATTTGAAATTAAGACAAACAATTTATGGGGACTATTGAGTGATGTCCGAAACAATATGTGCCACCCGCCTATGGCAGGTTAGAATACCCCCATCATATCCCTCTCTATAAATATTTATGTAAAGAGTTACGCGCTCTTTGGGTTTATAGAACAACTAACACAAGACCAAGAATTATGCATATTCATAAGCTTTCAGAAGAAAATTCAATCCTCAATGCTTTTATTGCTGAAATACGGGATGTAAACATTCAAAAAGACCGTATGCGGTTCCGAAGGAATTTAGAGCGTATTGGTGAAGTTTTGGCGTATGAGCTTAGCAAAAAGTTACATTATTCATCAAAAGAAATCAAAACTCCATTGGGAATAAAGCAAACCCATGCGATTGACGATACTTTGGTTGTTTGCTCTATCCTTCGTGCTGGACTTCCACTCCATCAGGGTATTCTGAATTATTTTGATTGGGCCGATTGTTCGTTTATCTCTGCTTATCGCTATCATACCTCAGAAACCGATTTTGAAATTATCGTCGAATACCTCGCTTCTCAAGATCTTGATAACAAGGTATTGATCCTCGCCGACCCTATGTTGGCCACAGGCCAATCCATGCTAGCTACTTATGAAGCCCTTAGCAAAGTTGGTTTACCTAAAGAAATTCATTTGGTTTCTGCTATCGGAGCCCAAGCGGGAATCGACTTTCTGAATAAACGCCTGCCCGACGACACCCAATTATGGATTGGGGATATTGACAACACTTTAAACGACAAAGGATATATCATCCCGGGCTTGGGAGATGCAGGAGATTTGGCTTTTGGAGAAAAGCTACAGAAATAAAACCGCCAATGGAACCAGAACAAACATCCATATAAGGGCTTCTTTTAGCCATTCTTTTTTAATCCATTCTACATATTTTGCCATCATAACAGCTATAGGAAAAGCTACATAGATCAATTCTGAAGTATTAGCACTTTCAGACACGACAGCCACCAAAATAGCAATCACCAAAGTCGAAAAAACCAACAGTCCAGGAACACGGGCTTTAAAAGATTTACTTTTCTTTTTCAGAAAGAAAAACAACAGCCCCCACAAACCCATGATACACATAAAAACCAAAGGCACAATATACTTTATATCTACATATTTTTCGATGATGAATTGGGGTGAGAAATTCAACATCAATAAAAAACCTTCCATATTATCACTCAAGAAAAAGTAGGTGAATGCAAGCAGCGTAACCACAAACAGGGTAACAAAGGGGATCAATAGGTTTCTGTAATCATTCTTTTTATATAAAAACAAAGCCAAAAACACCAACACAATGAAAAAAATAGCCCAACTGTAAAAAAACGCAGCGACAAAAATCCAAAGAGAAGCGTCAAAGATCTTAATTTCCATATCCCGGTTAGAACGCATACTGATCACCCTTCGAAAAGCTAAAAGCACAAAAAAATTGGAGATCAGCATATTGGTTTCATGAAAAATCTTCGGAAAAAGACAAAGTATAAGTACAAAGAAGAGACTGATGTATGAGTTTCTATCGGACAAATGGTTTTTCTTATCGATAAAATCAATCAAAAAAAGTGTAAAAAAGATAATGATCAACGATAAAACAGCCTTAACAACCAAGCCTAAACCAAATGACACGTCCAAATGGAACGCATAGGTGATTATCATAAATAAAAACACAAACACAGTCAGTATTAGAAAATTTATAGGGCTAGTTCTTCCAAAAATGCTTGATATCATGACAGGTTTTTGTATTTTTGCACTGTAAATTTAATATTTCTTTTACTGATGAGTGAGTTTTTCTATGGTATTCAGTCTTTATTTGAAGATGTTTTGTTTGTTCCTTTGAACGCATTACGTTTTTTAGACAGCTGGTGGTTGTCTAACATTATCAATTTGATTTTCATCACAATAGGTTTTGTCGCTTTCTTTTACTGGATGAGACAGATGAAAATCTTTAGCGAAAACGAAAAAACACAATCTGCATAGACTGTTAAAAACAACACGATACAAAAAATCCTATCGCCTTAACGATAGGATTTTCTTTTTTGTATTTGAATATATCAGCTGCGTTCCAACAAGAAGGTGTCTAAAAAGACTGTTTTTACATAAATTGTCAGTCTGAGCCTGCCTGCCGTCAGGCAGGCCTGTCGAAGACGATTTGATTTTCATTACACTTCGACAAGCTCAGTGTGACAAAAGTTTCCAAGACTTTTTAGACACCCTTATTATTTCCTATTTTTCCAGTTACCCCTGATTTTTACTCTTCGCGTATTCTTTAAGGAATTTGTTCAATTCTAAGATTGAAAGTCCGAGTAACACAAGTCCGAGTAAAGCAACAGTAATCAAGAACTTATAACTTCTCAATATTCCTTTTCGTTCAACTCCACTTCTCGGGAATTCAGAGATTACATTCAAAATATTTGATTTATTAGCTCTCTCCTGATTCAATTGAACAAGCCCTTGTTTTATTTCGTCAATCTTATTGATCAACGCCAACTCTTTATTTTCTTCCGTTCTGCCTTCACCCAAACTTATATTGGTTCCCTGCAAAGGTTTATCCGCTTCTTTTTCCATGACACGTTTGTACAAAAGCTGCAATGAATCTATTTCAGTCAATTGTTCATTATAAACTCTTACCTCCAGCTCAATATTTTCATCTTTGGTATTCTTTTGCTGGTTAAAATATTCATTTTGAGAAATGGATTTTATAATCGCCGGTTGTGTTTTCTTAGCCACAAGGCTATTTGTTGCAACAATAGAAATATTATGGAAACGTGCATCAAGTGCATTAAAATTTTTTAAATATGCTTCCATATCGATAACCTTACGCGTCGTTGTATCCAAGCTTCTTATAAATTCATCAAACAATTGCAACTTTTGGTTTTCGTCGGAATACGATTCAATTTCGATTTCTTTGATCGAGGCCGCCTCAGCAACTTCAATTTCCAGCAATTCCGATAAAGCTACAGAATCTTCAGCTTCTACCAATCCATTGTAAAAATTGATGTTGTTGTATAGCTGCTGCACACTGTTAAAATTAGGTTCAACCACCATACTGGAGATATATTTCGGTTCTTTTTTCATATCCAAAATAACCCCCACAACGATTCCTACTACACCTGCAATGACAAACTTGATAATATGTCTTTGGATAAACAACAAAAACGAAATGATAAGGTGGAAAATCCCTTTAAAAATATTCCCGATAAAGTTGAAAAACTTTCTAAATCCATCTCCGATCAACTTAAAAAGCTGCCCCAGATCTATTTCCTCCGATGGGTTGTTCTGATTGGGCTGAACATTCTGACTCATGCTGATTGATTATTAAATATTTGTTCTAAAATTTTCTTTGTTATTAAATATGTGGGTTTTACCCCTGTGATCCCCAAACCTCCGGAAGCCAATGTACTTCCTGTTTCTAATGGGTTATCTGATGCATAATACGCATAACGCACTTTTACATCTTTTGAAATGCTCTTACGGATCCTGGATGCCGATTGAATTGCTTTTTGATAATGCGCACCTTCCATTTCCAAACCAATCACATTCCATGTACTTTCATAAAAGAACTTTAAAATGTCTTTGTTCTGCAAAGACGTTCCTAAAACACTGATCATGGTCCCTTCAAACACCTTTAGTCCATTTCCTTCAAAATCGGCAGCACTCAATTCATTTTTGAAAGGATAATTATCGGCTGTTCCTTCAAAAATATGAGCATTCGGGATCATCAAATCGCCTTTTCCTCCTTCTAAGATCCCGGCTTTTCCCATGATAGAGACAGAAGCCACATTCATAAACGATTTTTTCTCTCCTTTTTCCTTATACGGTTTTAAAAATTCATCTATGGTTTCATAGGCTTGCTCGCCAAAGGCATAGTCCATCACGAATATGACCGGCATTTCATCCTTTTCAAGCTTAGTTCCAAAAGTAAAGTTTATTTTGTTAAAATCGATTTTTGCAGTATCAAAAATTTGAACATCGATATTGGCTCCTGATCTGTCATCAATGCTTATCATTCCGTTTTTCTCTGCATAAGCGCTTACTTTTCCCCTTAGCGTGGAACTTCCGGGTTCGCTCAGCATTTCATAAACATCGTATTCAGATTCTTTGCTGCTAAACTCTTTTTTTAACACAGCCGAAGCAAACAGCGAGTTCATCACAGAGTGCATATTGGCACTGATCACGTGAATGGGACGGTGCAGTAAATCATGTTTTTTGAGTGTTTTTTTAATTTTGTTTGCCCAGATATCCCCGTGAATATGATGTCCCAAACGTTCGCGCAACACCGGGCTAAAGGTTATGGTTCTTTTATTGCCTTCTACAAGCTCTTCAAGGGCCATTTTTCCCATCCAGAAAACAATGCTGAGAAATCTTTCAGGTTGATCTTTGGTTCCAAACACCCTATGTGCCGCCAAACACTCTTCAAAAGTCCGTCCTAAAATACCCGCAGTATGGCTCAAGGCAATTTCCCTTTCCTGAAGGGAGAGTTTCTTCTTTGTAGTAGCTTCTTCCAGTTTTTGCCAATCCCGAATGGTTTCCCCGGTTTCTTCGATAAATACTGAATCGGCAATCTTATGGGATTCTATAAACAAAAAAGTGAGATGTGTAAGAATATCATATATATCAGACCTTCCACGTGTGATCTCGATGTTCATCTGTTCATCGTCGATACGGTAACAGTTTCGTCTTCTTTTCGGTGGAATAATTACCTCAAAGCTTGAGCTTCTGTAGCCCTCTTCCGATGTCAAGTTGATATATCGACACTGCTCGATCCCGATGGGTAGCCTGTCGAGAATATAAACCAGTCCGTTTAATTCTGCTTTCCCTTCGGCAACCGACCCATATATCTCAGGTCTTAACTGTAATAACGACTCCCTAAGTGTTTCTCCAGACACCCCCATAGGCTTATAAAAGCCCCTGTTGAAAAGGTGTCTCATGGCGATATACATCCGCTCGATGGCTCCTGAAGATTCTTGAGCCCTTGTCCTTTCTTTAATTTTACTCATAAGTTTTTTTACAAAACAAAAATACGAGTTCTTTTCAAATATTGGTTGAGTTGTATTGAAGAAATAGATAAGGAAGGTTTAAATTGATGTCAATAACCTATCGATCTACTTGGGTCCAAAAGATTTCCTTCATTTATTTTTCATCAAAATATCGGCTATTTTTCGGTCGTTTGCCAAACGCTGCACTTTGTTTTGTCCGCCCAATTTCCCTTGCGATTTCATAAATTCATTAAAAGCCCCTTTACTTAACGGAGTGATTTTTAGCTGTTGCAAAATTTTCCCTTGGATCAGGTCGTAATAATAGCTGTTTTGTTTCTGAAGGGATTCATCGATTATTCTAGCAAATTCACCCATGTCTGATGGTTTTTCTTCAAATTCAATCAGCCATTCATGATAAGGCAATTCATCTCCTTCAGGAGTTATTTGCGGCGCCACAGTAAACTCATTGATCGATGCCCCGCAAGATTGTGTCGCTTCTTTCATGGCTTGCTCCACCTCTTTGGCAATCACATGTTCGCCGAATGCGGATATAAAATGTTTTATCCGTCCCGAAACAATAACCCGATACGGTTTTGTAGAAACAAATTGTACTGTATCCCCCAAATTATAGGCCCATAGACCGGCATTGGTCGATATGATCATCACATAATCAACTCCAGGCTCCACATCTTTCAATGTCAAACGCTTCGGATTGTCACTGTGAAACTCACTTGCTTTGATAAACTCATAAAAAATCCCTGAGTTCAAGAGCAACAGCATTCCTTTTTCCTTTTGGGAGTCCTGATAGGCAAAAAAACCTTCACTGGCCGGGAAAAGTTCTATGCTATCCACTTTCCTCCCGATCAAAGCTTCAAATTTAGAACGGTAAGGTTCATAGTTCACTCCCCCATAGATGAACAGTTCAAAGTTTTTAAAAATATCGCCTATTTTTTTTCCTGTTTTATCCTGTAAACGTTCAAAATACATTTGCACCCAAGACGGTATGCCACTAATCACGGTCATATTTTCAGGCAAGGTTTCTTCTACAATCGCATCCACTTTGGTTTCCCAATCGTCTATGCAGTTGGTTTCCCAACTCGGCATTCTGTTATTTTGTAAATATGCGGGAACATAATGTGCCGCAATACCGGAAAGTCTACCCAATTTGATCCCGTTCTTTTCTTGAAGCTCTGGACTTCCCTGTAAAAAAATCATTTTTCCCTCTGTAATTCCTGCGTTGCCTGTTTCATGGATATAACTTAAGATAGCATCCCTGGCTGCATAGATATGAGAAGGCATAGATTCTTTGGTGATGGGGATATATTTAGCTCCCGACGTGGTTCCGGAAGTTTTTGCAAAATAAACAGGCTTTTCCGGCCATAAAATATCCGATTCACCATCTACAACCCGTTCTACATAGGATTTTAAACCTTCATAATCCCGTACCGGAACATGTTTTACAAAGTCTGAATGGTTTTCAATATTATGAAACCCATGATCTTTGCCAAACACTGTGTTCTTTCCGTTTTCTATAAGTGTTTTGAATGTTTTTTCCTGAGTTGTGATCGGGTTTTTAATCCATTTTTCATTTTTGTTATGAACATATTTGGCAAAAACTCGTGCTACTAAAGGCTTTATCAACATAGTAGTTTATTCAAAATCTATATAATTTTCAGGATCTACGGGCTGTCCTTCGCTCCACAATTCAAAATGCAAATGTGGTCCTGTGGTCAATTCTCCTGTATTTCCAATAATGGCAATTACTTCTCCGGATTTTACCTGATCACCTTGGTTTATACTCAATGATGAATTGTGTTTGTAAACAGAAATCAATCCGAAAGCATGTTCTATAATACAAACATAACCCGTTTCTGTAGTCCATTCTGCAAAGATCACTATACCATCAGCTACTGCTTTAATAGGTGTGTCTTTAGGTGCCAGCACATCAACTGCATAATGTTTTTCTTTTCCATTGTATTTTTGCGATAATGTTCCTTTAACCGGAGGAAAAAGCACAAAGTCTGACCGTGATTCGGCTGATTCAAACAAATTGTATTTGTCTTCTATGGCTACCCTTTCCCTTAGCAGTGAATCTTGTCTGTTTGGACTAAGATCAACGTCGACCAGTATATCTCTTTTAAACTCCTCAAACAAAGAATCTTTATTGATCTCCTGAGTATTGATCTCGCCTTTGAGCACTTGTTGTATCCTGCTGTAATACTTTTCGTTGGCACTGAGTTTTGCACTCAAGGAATCGACCGTATAGGTAAGGTCCATTGCCTGCCTTTTCAACTGGGCAGAAGAATATCCCGGAATATATTCCCGTAATGGGGTAAATGCAATTATAAGTGTTGTAAAAGCGATCATAAAAACAGTAAAAAGAGTTCCCAACACAAATACATTCAATCGGTTCAACTTAAATGAAAATTTCTCTTCGAAAGTGTCTTCATTTAAAATCACCAATCTGTACTTGTGCAGTAGTTTCTTCTTGATCTGCTTTCTTCTCCTTTTCCTCTGATTCATGGTATGGCAAATATAAATATTAGGATGGTATAACAGCATTTACGTACCACAATTTGCCTTTTTTTAACGCCCGATTGCTTTTTTTCTTATATCAACCCATCTGTTACACAGCGGAAAACAGGAAATTTCTTCTGTAAGAAACTAAAATTTTAGCAAAAGAATACAAATTTTAGTTTTACATCAGGAAAGGCAATGATTTTTTTAAGAAAAAAGATGGTCTTTTGTACACTTTTCTTATTACCTTTGTTATCTAAATTTTTAGCAAATGACTTTAGCAAACATTTTTTTAGCAATAGGACCATGGCAAATAGCAGTCGTAGTAATTTTAGTTCTTTTGTTATTTGGAGGTAAAAAGATTCCTGAGTTAATGCGTGGTTTAGGAAGTGGAATCAAGGAATTTAAAGATGCTTCAAAAGAAGAGGAATCTAACAACGAAGTAGAAAAGAAAAAAGAAGAAAATTAATTCTTTTTTAAAATACGATTTATTAAAAAGCCTGCTTGAATCAAGCAGGCTTTTTGTTTTTATATGAACTCATTTAAACTTCTTCCAATATATCTACCCGTTCTATGACCTCGCGCCGGGTGGGTGATTTGTTAATTGTTATTGGTTAATTGGAAAAGAACGGATTGTCCCCTTGAGGACAAACAGAGCGGCAAAATATATTTTGACGTGAAGTTTGCGAGCGCAGCTCTTTAGGGGTGTAAAATCCCAAGCTTTTGCGTTTAGCATCAAATGTTTGCTGTATTTCCTATGGTTTGGGTTTTCAGAACCCTCCGTCTTCCTCCGCATAGCTCCGGAATCCACCTACCTTCGTCTGAAGGGAGGAGCCGGTTTTTACTTCTTTTAATCATGAAAGGATCTGTCAGTGCGCTGGCGATTCTATTTATTTGCCTGCGCGCCGGTTGGCTCGTTCGCTAAATTAATCCGTCCACTGGACTAATTCTTTACACTCCGCCCTGAAGATGCCACATCTTTTGACCGATCGGTAAACTTCAATGTTTTCAGGATGGCTTCCAATTCAAACATATAATCCCTCTTATTGGCCGATGGCGCAAATGTAAACCCTTCTACCACAACCAATCTGTCATTAGGCTTGTCTTCTACAATATAGTTTATAAAGGGACCTGCCATTGCAAAATTCTTTACTTCCCACATTCCTTTGGTTTCTATAGCATCCCTACCGGCTATTTTGGCATCAAAAACATAAGGGGCATAAGCTTTTTCAGTTATCATATACATGCCTTCTTCCCGTCCCGGAACATATTTTTCTCCGATGGAATCCCTCATTTTTATAACGGCATCCAAACGGGTGGAATCATTTGGGATACTGTTTAAAGGCATTTCATAAACCAAAATATTCATGGTTCCTGTTCGCACTTGTCTTTCTATCCAAAAGAAGTTTCCTTCCTGCTTGGCGATCTTATATATGGATGGCATTGTTAGGGAAACTCCCAGTTCTTCTTTTATGTCTGTTTCCCTATTTAAAGACCGTGTAAACCTATGTTGACTTTCCCTAATGTCATTCTTTTTGAACGTACTGATTATTTCCGGGGCGTTTTCTACAATTTTATTGATGATTTCCCCTTCGGTAGATGCTTTAATGATCCCTACCTTTTGAGGTTTTGCATAAAGATCGTCCTTAATCCCCGCTACTGAAGCACTGTCTATATCGACAAAAAGTATATTTCTACTATTTCGGGCAAAGTCAGTAAAAACATCCGGTGGCATTTGATGGATGGAAAACAGAGGTTCTATTTGAGGAAGCCCATCTACCGGCGCTGCAAAATATTCCCTGATGGAATCTCCTACTTTCCCCTTCCACAAATCATTATCAATAACTACCGATAATGTGTTGATTGCCCCGACGGAATCGGGAAGATATTTTTCATTGTTACCTTCTTTACACGACAATATCAAGACAATAGCGACGAACGGCAATAAAATTTTTCTCATTGTTTTAGGCTTTTTTGGTGTAATTAACATTTACATAGTACGAGCTTGGTGCCCGGTGTTAATTTACTCCCACTAATATCGTTCCATTCTTGAAGATTTTGAATAGAAATTCCCGGAAATTTTCTTGCTATGCTCCAAAGGGAGTCCCCACTTCGCACAATATATTCTTTGGCAGTACTTGTCGTTCCTTGCTTTTGAGGCTTTTCAACAACAGGTTTTCTGGGGTAGATCGTTAATCGTTGTCCTATACGAAGCCTGTTACTTCGAAGTCCGTTCCATCGCTTAATCTGACTTACACGAACTCCGTATTTTTCGGCAATTTTCCCCAAATAATCTCCATTGACCACTCGATATCGAATTTGAGAACTCGTATTTGTCAACTGTGGCAACGGTTTTTCCTTTTTCTCTAATTCTTTTTCAATTCGAGCATATATAGTATCCTCATTAGCTACAAAACGTCCAATAGCTTCTCTTGGCAAGCGTAAACTATAATTTTCATCTTCTACATAAGGAATTACGTCCAATTTGTATGACGGATTGAAGAACTGTACCTGTTCAATATCCACATCAAGATATTCTGATATCTGATCGAAGGTAACCAGTTTCTTTACATGCACCGTATCGGTTTCAAAATAGGCAGTTTTCAGGCCATAATCTTCAAAACCGTGTTCCTTTGCATATTCCATGATATACATGGTGGCCAGAAAAGCGGGTACGTAGCCGGCAGTTTCACGGGGTAAAAATGGACGGAGGTTCCAATAATTTTTATAGCCTCCGCTTCGGCGAATGGCCTTATTCACATTTCCGGGACCTGAATTATAGGCTGCCAATGCCAAATCCCAATCGCCATATATTTTATACAACCTGGCCATATATTTACAAGCCGCTATGGTTGATTTTATAGGGTCGCTACGTTCATCTACATAACTGCTTACATCCAAACCGTACATTTTTCCGGTGGAAAACATAAATTGCCAAATCCCCGTTGCCCCTACTCTGGATTTTGCTTTTGGGTTAAGCGCTGATTCAATTACCGCCAGATATTTTATTTCCAACGGAATATCGTAATTGTCCAATGCTTGTTCAAATAAAGGAAAGTAAAATTTGCTTCGCGCCATCACACGCATCAGGAATTCGCGCTTATTCTTCAGGAACATTTTGATAACACTTTCCAAGGATGGGTTATAAGCTATATTGAAGGGGGTTTTCTGATCCAGTCTTTCCAACCTCGCTTTCAATGTGTCGGTATGGAGATCTGTATAAGCAACCGGATCGTATTTTAGGTTGCTAATCTCGGTGTATATGGTATCGTATAGTCCGGTGGTCAGGAATTCATTCATCCACAGGCTGTCTATCCTTTTGGCCTCCGGATAATCTTTAAAACCATCTGTTTTTTCTTCATGAAACAACACATAGCGTTTTCCATCGATTTGTGTGGTATCTACATCTTTTAACAAAGCTGATTTTTCTACAACAGCTGATTCTTTCAGGACAACTGTATCTTTAGAACCCTTAAGGTTATTGTCTTTCGCGATAAAAGAAGTAGCAGAGATTTGTTCTTGGGCATAGGTAAAAATGCTAAAAGCGCTAAACATCAGCGCCATGATTATTTGCTTCATGTTCAATATATTACATTAAATAGGATGGTCAATTCGCAAAAATCGTATTTTTTTAAAAAAAAGTCACAACTTATTTGTTAAAAGTCATAAAAAAGCCCTGTAAATGCATTTTTACAGGGCTCTTCCCCACTAAGTGGGGTTAATTACAATGTTTTTTAGCCTAAAATGGCAGCAATACCCGGAAGTGTTTTTCCTTCAAGGCTTTCTAACATCGCTCCACCTCCGGTAGAAACATAGCTCACTTTATTTTCAAAACCGAATTGTTTTACCGCAGCTACTGAGTCTCCGCCTCCTACTAATGAAAATGCTCCGTTTTTTGTGGCTTTATCGATAAATTCTCCCACAGCAATAGTTCCTTTAGAAAAGTTTTCCATTTCAAAAACCCCTACTGGGCCATTCCATAAAATTGTTTTTGACTGAAGGATTACTTCTTTGAAGTTTTCCAGTGTTTTTGGTCCTGCATCAAGACCTTGCCAACCATCAGGAATTTCATTTACTGCAACAACCTGGGTATTGGCATCATTATTAAAATCATCTGCTGCGATAACATCAACAGGCATGTGTACTTGAACACCCTTTTCTTTTGCTTCTTTCAAAATGGAAAGCGCCAGTTCCTGTTTGTCATCCTCACAAATAGAGTCTCCTATCTTTCCGCCTTCGGCTTTAACAAAAGTATAGGTCATTCCACCACCAATAATCAGGTGATCTACCTTATCCAAAATATTTTCAATAATTGTAATTTTTGATGAAACCTTGGCACCACCTAAAATAGCGGTAACAGGTTTTTCACCGCTCTCCATTACTTTTTTAATGGCGTCGATCTCTTTGGCCATCAAATATCCGAAGCATTTGTTTGCTCCAAAATGTTTAGCCACAACGGTTGTGGAAGCATGTGCTCTGTGGGCTGTTCCGAAGGCGTCATTCACATAGATATCCCCTAGTTTTGACAATTCCTGTGCAAAACTGTCATCACCAGCTTCTTCTTCCGCATTAAAACGAAGGTTTTCAAGCAATAATACTTCTCCTTCTTTTAACTCTGCTACTGCCTCTTCTGCTTTTGTTCCTGATGAACGATCTACAAATTTTACCTGAACGCCTATAATCTCTGAAGCCTTCGCTACTATATGTTTTAGGGAAAGGTCTTCTTTTACCTGTCCTTTCGGTCTCCCCAAGTGGCTCATCAAAACAGCACTTCCGCCGTCTTCCAGCACTTTTATAATTGTTGGTTTTGCCGCTTCAATACGCGTGGTGTCTGTCACATTGAAATCGGCATCTAAAGGCACATTGAAATCTACTCGAATTAAAGCTTTCTTATCAGAAAAATTAAAATCGTCTATCGTCATCATTATATTAAAGTTAATTGAACAGCAAATTTAACTATTTATCGCAATGTAGAAAACGATTAAGGGTTATATCACGATTAATTAACCTATCGTATTATTTCCGTCCTAAATAAATTTTATATGTTCATTTTTTCCATTGATGAAAAAACGAACCAAAAAAAATCTAGGCTGACGATAAAAACATAAGAAAATACTACGGAATCCCCAGCCACAGATAAAAAGAACTCATTCCGCCTTGAGGGCGGAACTCAAACAGATTTTTATCTCTAGACCAACGCTGCTTCCTTGATTTTCAATATTTTTATCGTAGGCCAAAACCAAACCACGAACAGTACAAATTCAATAGAAAGTATAGAGGCTAATGCTACCGTCTAAAGGTTTATTTATCAGAAGAGAAGGTCTTTTAAAGCGATTAAAAATCACAATCGGACTTGTACAAACAAAACAGAACAGTTACTTTCACGGCATAATGTATTCAACATGCTTTTCAGTGAAATTTTAGGTCAACAACATATAAAAAGACATTTGACCCATAGTGCGGACAATCAACGGATTCCTCATGCGCAACTGTTTGTGGGCCCTGAAGGCAGTGGGGTTCTTCCTATGGCCATTGCTTATGCTCAGTATGTTTTGTGTGGAAACCGCGATCAGGAAAACAATACCGGCAATGCTTCCTGCAACTTGAAATTCGACAAGCTTTCACATCCTGATTTGCATTTTGCCTTTCCGGTGGCTACCAATCACAAAGTGAAATCACACCCGGTGAGTAATCATTTTTTGGAAGAATGGCGGAAGTTTATTAAAGAACAAGCTTACGGAAATTTGTTTGACTGGTATCAACTATTGGATATCGAAAACAAGCAGGGGCAAATTGGGGTTGATGAAGCTCAGGAAATTGTAAAATCACTTTCGCTAAAAGCCTATGAAGGGGGACATAAGGTGATGATTATATGGATGGCAGAAAAAATGAATACTGCCTGTGCCAACAAACTCTTGAAACTTATCGAGGAACCGCCCAACGATACTTTTTTTATTCTTATTGCTGAAGACGAAGAGCAAATTATACAGACCATCCGTTCCCGGTGTCAGATCCTGCATTTTCCTCCTTTGGCTGAAGCCGTGATTGTTGAGGCACTAAAGGAACGAGGGCTTGATGAAAATACCGCTTTGAAAATTGCACATCAAGCTAATGGAAACTACAACAAAGCCATCGACTTGGTCAATCAGGATTCTGAAGATCTTGTTTTTGAAAAATGGTTTGTGAGTTGGGTGCGTAGCGCTTTTAAAGCCAAGGGAAACAAAGCCGTAATCCACGACCTCATCTCCTGGAGTGAAGAAGTGGCCAAAACCGGCAGGGAAACCCAAAAGAAATTCCTGTTGTTCTGTATGGATGTTTTCCGACAGGCAATGTTGATCAATTATCAGGCTAAAGAACTGGCTTTTATGGATTTTTCGGTGGATAATTTTCAACTGGAGAAATTCGCGGCTTTTGTCCACGGCAACAACATCATGCAGATCACAGATGAATTACAAGATGCTGCCTATCATATAGAACGCAACGGAAATGCCAAGATCATCCTGACCGACCTTTCCATCAAATTGACCCGCTTGTTGCATGTGAAACCCTCATAGAGGGATTTAGTACAGGCCAAGGCTGCACTTGAGTCTAGTCGTAGTGTAATTACTCCAACAAAAGGAAATCAACACATAAAACTTTTAAAGCTGAACATCGGATTACCACCCTCCACCGCCTCCGCCGCCACCTCCACCACCGGAAAAGCCTCCGCCCCCGGAACCACCGGATGACGAACTGGTGGACGAGCCTTGTACACTGTTGGAAAAACTGGAGTTTAACGAGTGGCTAAAGTCACCAAAGTTGGTAATGCTGCTGTTGTACCACATAGGTTGGTGGTTTTTGTAAACGGCAGATTGTGCAAGCATCTTCTGGAACTTGTCTCCCCATACTTTTTCTGCCTCCAAGACAATGGCATAGGGTAGGAGTTTTTCAAAAACTTCAGGTGTTAGCTCAGGTGGGTTAAAGTGTTGTAACTGTTTTTCTTCAGCTACTTTTAAATACATTTCAAAGCCTTCAATCGACGACCTTAAACGAAGTTTTTCCTTGGCCGGTTTGCGTATCAACCATTGGTAAACAAAAAACAGCACTATATTGACCAAAACAAACGCAATAAAATACACAACGGTGTTGGATGACATAAAAAACCGGCTATTTAAGTAAAAATACAGTATGGGAAACGCTATGGCTGTCAAAATGGGAACTATCCAAAACTGGGCATTAAATCCCTTCCAAATCAAAGGATTCCACTGTTTTGTAACAGCTTTCTTGTATTTCTGAACGGCACTGGCTATACTGCTGTCGTACTTGCCATCAAACACAACGCTGTTTTCCCAACTAAAAAGTTGATTTAAAATAACCGCTTCTTCTTTGTGTAAATCATTGTCGGCTTCTTTTTGTTTGGTCAGCGTATAGCTTTGGTTTTTAAACAATCCCCACACGTATTGCTCGGTGTCTTCTTCGATTTTCACATAGCCTTTTCGAGCCAAGTTAATGAGTGATGCCGTTACCAAATCGTTGTTGTAAATACCTTTTTTCAGCATACCAACAGAAGCTGGCGAGAGGTTATCCGGCGGTATAAATTGTGGATATACCGTAGGTTTTTCAGGATCTTTTCCAAAATTAACCCAAGTAAAAATATAATAGAAAAGCAACAGCAAGGTAAACAAGGCACATAGAACAAGTGGGCCGTATTTTTGCAAAAAGGTGGGCGGCGGCGGTGTGGGAATAAGGCCTTTTTGAAACCCGACAGCAACGCTTAGGTTTTCTAAGGGATAAAGTTCATCGCTTGCTTCAAAGGTTATTTTATTGTCGGTCAGTTGTTCAAACGTGCAATTTTGTTGTGTCGAGCCGTAACGACCGGTGTAGCAAGCTTGTTGCTGTATAACAGCTTCGTTAGGCAATGTGATGCTTGCCGACACGTTTTCCATAGCGAACGCCCATTCGGTACCGTTGACGTTCCAATAGATTTCGTCGTAATTTTCAAAAAACCGGATTTGATTTTCAGCCCGGTAGGTGATTTGATATTGATAAGTGCCGGGGTCTAAAAACACGTTTTCATCACCAATGTAAATGGCACGATAATTCCCTTCTTTTTTTAGGTGATATTTTGAAGTGGTCCCGTCGCGCTTCACTCCTAAAATCTCATATTTTGGCCTGAACACACGACCCAAACCATCTCTTCGGGAATTTAACGGAAGTTTGCGCACCAAGCCGCGTTTAAAGGCATTGCCCTTGGCGTAAATCTCAATGGTTTCGGTGATAAGGATATCACCCATTTCTTCAACCTCAATATCAGAATGAAACGAGATTATTCGCTCGTAATCTTGGCCAAACCCCAAGGAAGTAAATAACCAAAATACTATAAGTAGTAGGTGTCTCATAGGTTAAAAACTGACTTTAGGCAATTCACGTTCTTGGGCTTCATCGATTTCAAAAAATTCCGATTTGGTAAACCTAAACATATTGGCGATGATATTGCTGGGGAAGGTGTCTATCAAAATGTTTTTATCACGAACGGTTCCGTTGTAATATCGTCTCGATTTTTCGATGTCGGCTTCTATGGCAGAGAGCTGGTTTTGCAGGTCTAGAAAGTTTTGATTGGCCTTGAGCTCAGGATATTGCTCGGCTACAGCAAAGAGGTTCATCAATGCTTTGTTAAGTCCGTTTTCAGCTTGTTGCTGCTCTTCAACGGTGTTGGCACTTTGCGCTTGGCTACGGGCTTCGGTCACCTTCTGAAAGGTTTCCTTTTCGTGCTTTGCATAGCCTTTAACGGTTTCTATCAGATTGGGAATCAAGTTGTAGCGCTTTTTAAGTTGAACGTCGATTCCGCTCCACGCTTCGTCAACAAGTACACGCAATTTTACCAATTTATTGTAAATGGCTATTCCGTAGAACACTGCAATAGCAGCAATAGCCAAGAGAATTAATGCAAACATAGTTGTCGTTTTTTTGGTTATGCTAAAGTTATTGTTTTTTTGCTGACTCTTCCTATATACTTACTGAGATTAAAAATCAAAGCGTCTGTTCTTTTCTAAAAACAATCCATCCCTATAGGTGATCCGTCAGGAATCTTTGGGCTATCGGGAAGTTTAAAATCCTCTAGATTTTCATAGAAATGAGCAATTCTTCTTGCTATTTCTTTTTCGTTCACATCCTTACTCCCTTCAAATTCCTTTTGTATTTCCGTGAGGTAATTATTCACAACAGCATTGACCTGTGGATGTACTTTTTTATTGATCGATAAAGCCATCAAGTGCCATATCACCCTATAATTTATAGCCTGTTGTACTTCGGCGTAATAAGTGTCCCTGTTTTTATTGTAAAGGGTGGCCTTTAAGGTTGCTGAAATCACCTCAGCCAGTCCCAATTGTTTTTTATCAATGGCTTTTTGCTGAATGAGTCTGGATACCCGTTGTGGGTACATCAAAAGTTTTAAGGTCATATCTGAAGCTGTTTCAGCGGCAGCAATGGCATCAAAAGCAACACCTGTTTTTCCTTTTAGGGATTCCCTTGTTTTTCCATATCCATAGGTTCTGGGAGGGAAAAGGCTTAATTTTTCCTTCGGAATAGCTATGTTTTCAGCTTCTATTGTTTTTAAAAGGCTTTTTAAGCTTTCTTGCTGTTTTTGTTTATCTATAAATTCCACCACGGTTTGTCCGTCATTTTTGATGGCATAGTTATAATCCAATCCGGCAATATGCTTAACGGCCGCTTCCGTTTGATATCGATGGAAAAAATAAACAGGTACAAAAACATCCTCCAGAACCGAAAAAGGTTCATCAGACCTCATATTATCGATAGAAAATTGATCAATAGCCTTCCTTCTGATTTCCATTACCCTGTCCAGTTCGGCTCCGGCATCTTTTCCATTATCCCATAGATGCGCCGTGGCATGTGCTCCACCTTGTGGCCGGGCATCTCGATCACTGATGAACCGGTATCCCCTTTCTTGAGCTTCTTTTATAATAGCTGCCAAAGCTGTTTTTTCATCTGTTCCTTCGGGAAAATCGGAATACGCATAAGCCACAGATACTTTATCCCAGTCGCCAATACCCACCTCATAAGCATTAGAAATATCGATGGTTTCTCCGTTGAGTCTTACCATGGGATGTGGATAATCCATCACAGACGAGCCGGTACTCGCACTCGCAGCAAAATTATGAGCAAAGCCCAAGGTATGGCCAATCTCGTGTGCCGAAAGTTGCCTGATACGTGCCAAAGCCATTTCCAGCATGGGTTGATAATTATCGTCCCTTTGAGCAAAGGGTTTGTTCATCAAGGCCTGGGCGATCAAAAAATCCTGACGGATACGCAAACTTCCCAAGCTTACATGTCCTTTTAAAATTTCTCCTGTTCGAGGATCCCTGATACTGCTCCCGTAACTCCAGCCTCTGGTAGAACGGTGTACCCACTGAATTACGTTGTATCGAATATCCATAGGATCGGCATCATCTGGTAATATTTTTAACTGAAAAGCATTTTTATATCCAATAGCCTCAAACGCCTGATTCCACCACCTTCCACCTTCCAACAGAGCAGAACGTACTGGTTCAGGAGTTCCGTTGTCCAAATAATAAACAATAGGCTCTACAGCCTCACTTACGGTAGCATTCGGATCTTTCTTTTCGAGTCGGTGTCTTACAACAAAACGCTTTTGCATGGATTCCTGAACCGGTGCGGCATAATCGTAATACGAAAAAGGGTAAGTTCCGCTTCGGGGATCGAACTTTCGCATTTCAAAGTCATCGTTGGGTAACTCGATAAACGAATGATGCTCAGTAACGGTCACCAATTCAGAATTCGGAGCCACAGAACGGATTTCACCACCTTTCGGGCTTCCTTTGAAGGTCATCAGCACATCGAACTCAATATTTTTTGGAAAAGCTTTAGTGCGCTCCATATTCATCGCACTTTTACTCTTGTCAAGTTTGTACTCTCCTTGTTTTCTGCTTTTTAAAGTTTTAGCCACTCCGTGCGCATCTTCCATCAAAAAATCGGTGATGTCGATGATGTACGTATCCTCCTTTTCAGAAGTTATTTTAAATCCGTATAAAACAGATTTGGCAAAGGCTTGCTCTACTGATTTTTTCTCCAGATCATTATCGGTGAGTGCCCTGTATTTTAAATTCGGCTGAATAAGCAACAACTTATTTCCCGCTTTGGTAAAATAAACCAGTTGTTCGTTGCCTAACTGCCCTCTGTCCAATCCTATGTCATTACTTCCAACCCCACTGCTGAGAGAGTAGACATAGAGGAATTCCTTTTCCAGTTCTTTGACTTCCAGATAGACTTTGTCATCTTTTTCACTGTAATAGAAGTCGTAGAAGCCGTCAAACTTTTTATGGTCTTCAGCTTTAAATTCAGTTTTACTTTTATCTTGTGATTTTAAACTAAAGGAAACTAAAACGAGTAGTAGTAAAAGGCAGTTTTTTATTATAAAAGGGTGCTTCATAAATATTGATTGAGTTGATTAGCGTTCTAAATTTATGTAAAAATCACATTTCTGCTTTATCTACCCCCTCTTTTTATCTCATCCGTGAATTATTATTGCAAATAACCGATTAACAAAGCTTTGTTTTTGGGGAATTGATAGTGAATATGGAAGAAAAATGATCCTTAAATATGCTTTGAAAAGTCCATATATTGACCCAGAACCCTTATGATAAAAGCTTCGTTCCCATCTAATGTATAAAAAATTACATGTGATTTGAATCTATATCTGTACAGGCTTTTATATAGGTAGAAAGCCTCTCTTCTTAATTCAGGTCGAACCGGAAGCATTGTAAAACATTCTTCCATTTCCTTTAAATAATATCTAGCCTGATTTAAACCGAATTTGGAAATTCCATATTCAAATATCTCGGCTATATCAACAGAGGCTTTGGAAGAAAGTTTATAAACGCCCATCTAAACGAAGGTTTTCCTCAACATCTTTCATAATGTCAGATACGGATTTATCACTTACACCGCTTTCGAAACCTTCATCAATAGCCAACCTCAATCTTGCAAGCTTATCATTTCTGGCTTGATCACGTCTTACCAAATCACGGATATACTCACTATCGTTGGTGAAGTAACCTTCATCAATCTGTCTTTTTATCCAATTATCTTGTTGTTCTGTAAACGTAATTGATTTTCTAACTGTAGCCATTTTTTATCAAATATTAATCGTAATAATATTGGTGCAATATAGCGATTATATGGTGCGATTACAACTACTATTTCACTTTATAAACTATCATAAAAAGGAAATAGCTTAAAAAATCAACCCTTTTTAGACTCCTTTACTGCATGATCACATGCCCTTGCTGTCAGCGCCATATAGGTAAGTGACGGATTCTGGGTGCTGGTTGAGGTCATACAGGCCCCGTCGGTTACATAGACATTTTTACAGGTGTGCAACTGATTCCATTTATTGAGTAAGGATGTCTTTGGGTCATGTCCCATTCTTACGCCACCCATTTCATGGATATCCAAGCCGGGTGCTTTGTCAGGAATATCGTGTGCTTTTATATTTTTAAAGCCGGCCGCTTCAAACATTTCTGTAAACTGTTCCACATAGTCCTTAATCATTTTCTCGTCATTGTCATCATAGTCGAGATTGATTTTGAGCTGTGGGATTCCATACTGATCTGTTTTCTCCGGATCCAAGGAAAGTGTGCTTTCTTCCTTGGGAATGGTTTCCCCCATCATGTGGGAACCTACATTCCAATTTCCATAGGAAGCGTTTGACAGATTTTCTTTTAGGCTTTCCCCTAAGCCATTGGTATCTTGATGAATTTGTCTGGAAGCATTAAAGCCTGCGGCATAGCCTCTTAAGAAATCCGTTTCTTGCTTGTGTACGTTTCTGAATCTCGGCACATAGGCACTGGTAGGTCTCCTTCCGGTGGTGGTTTTATCGAGATTCCCTTCATATTCTCCGCTGATACTCACCCTGTAATTGTGAAAAGCAATGTATTTCCCCAGCAATCTGTTATCATTCCCCAAGCCTTCCGGAAAACGATTGGATTTAGAATTCAACAATATCATATTGCTGTTGAACGTACTGGCATTAACAAAAATTACGGATGCAAAGTATTCGGTAGTTTCTTTGGTATTGGCATCGATCACACGTACTCCCGTTGCCTTTCCTTTCTCATCATCATAAATAATGGAGTGGACCACCGCATCGTTTTTCATGCTGAGGTTTCCTGTTTTCTGCGCCCATGGCAGGGTGCTCGAATTACTGCTAAAATACCCTCCAAACGGACAACCACGACGGCAAAGGTCACGTGTCTGGCACATGGCTCTACCCTGTTTCATAAAAATGTCCTTGTTTTTGGTAATATGTGCACAGCGTCCGTATATCACATGACGTTGATTCTTGTATTTTTTTGCCACTATGTCCCTGAAGTGTTCTTCGGTACAATTCAGACCCATGGATTTTAAAAACTCTCCGTCAGGTAAAACATCCAAACCGTTGTATTCCCCTGAGATCCCAACAAACTTCTCCACATAACTATACCAAGGGGCAATATCTTTATAACGAATTGGCCAGTCTACTGCAAAGCCATCCCTTGCGGGACCTTCAAAATCCAGATCGCTTAAACGCTGTGTCTGTCTCGCCCAAAGCAAGGATTTTCCTCCGGTTTGGTAGGCTCTGATCCAATCAAAAGGTTTTTTCTGAACATAGGGTTGCTCCTTGTCCTTAGTGAAAAAATGCTGTGAATCCTCGCGGAAATTATAACACCGTGCTGCTATGGGGTTATCTTGACGTAAATCGTAAGAAACCTGTCCGGCATGCTTCAATTCCCACGGCATCATATTGGTAGTTGGATAATTTTTTATATGCGTTACGTCGCGACCTCTTTCCAGCACCAAGGTTTTAAGGCCTTTTTCAGTAAATTCTTTAGCTGCCCATCCTCCACTCATTCCGGAACCGATCACTATGGCGTCAAAGGTGTTGTTCTTCGTACTGTCAATATTAAAGTTAGGCATTGCTATTAATTTTTTCGTTGCTGTGAATCGTTTTACACGTTTGATATGAAAATGCCCCCGGAATCAATTCGTATGGCATCACTTGTGTCATATAATATTCGGTGTTTTTATACCCCCAAACTGCCAGACCTTTTGTGGTATGTAGAAAATTGAGAAGATCTTTGTCTGCTGTTTGATCATCCATAAGTTCTTTTAAAACGCTAAGTCTTTCCGCTTTGTCCATATCGGTAAACACATCTCCATGTTTTTCCTTTACTTTAGGATTAAAAAGACGTAATCCTTTTAAAAAGGATTCTTGTTTTTCCGGACTCTTACAGTCATCCATCATCACCCAAACAAAGTTCTGTACCTTTAAAGCAACACCCCCGGGAGTATCTGTCTCCGGAAGGATTGTATCTATGATGGCTTCCAGCAGAATCTCCTCTTTTATATCTATCTGAAGTTTATTTAAGGCTATGGCCACCCTTTTTTCTGAAAAATTACAGGAGGGGAACAGCATCAAGCCCCCGGTTGCCAGTCCAAGATTCCGAATAGCGGTACGTCTTTTCATAATGTTTATTTCTTTCTTATTCAAGGTATTCAAATGAATTTCCCTTAATCGATTTAGTCTGATTAAATCAAAGCGGTAAATATAAAAATAATGTTGAGGTAAAAGTAGGAATCACTTTTATAATTCTATCAGAATACATTATGGAATGGTTTATGTTTTAAAGCAATTCTGTCCTAAATAAACTTTTATCTGTTCATTTTTTCCATTGATGAAAAAACGAACCAAAAAAATCTAGGCTGACGATAAAAACATAAGAAAATACTACGGAACCCCCAGCCACAGATAAAAATAACTCATTCCGCCTTGGGGGCGGAACTCAAACAGATTTTTATCTTTAACCCACTGCTGCTTCCTTGATTTTCAATATTTTTATCGTAGGCCGGAACCAAACCACAAACGTTGAAATTTCATCAAAACCTCAGCAGATTCAGTATGTTTAAAAAAATCAATCAAAACGTTTTGGACGCTATTAGTTTTAAAGTAAACAAATTTGTTTACTAAATGTTAATTCATTAATTGTGAAAAGAAGTAGATGTTCCCGCCCTGTTGGTTATAGTTTGGGTTTTGTCTCCATACAATTGATGTTAATTACCCATAAAATTTTCTCAATAAACTATTAAAATAGAAGTGGTTTTGTAGATAATGTTTTATTTTCGAACTAAATCCTAAACATGAAATCACCGTACCTATTCCTACTCCCTGTTTTCTTCTGTTCCCTGAGCAGTGTGTTTTCCCAACAATCCATCACGGCAAAAATCATCGACAGCACCAAGAAGGAGCCTGTTCCCTTTGCTACGATTTCCATCAATAAAGATGTTGGGGTTATCAGTTCTGAAACAGGGGCTTTTACACTTCATTTGAAAAAAGAAATTAAAAAGAAAGATTCCCTCTTTATAAATTCGTTGGGGTACAAGGAAAAAGTGATTCCAATTACTGATTTTAATGACCCTGTAATTGTTTTAAGTCCGAAAGTATTCGAGTTGAATGAGGTGCTTCTCATGAGCAAAAACTACACGGTTGATGAGATCATAGACCGTGTTAAGGACAGTCTGGAAAAGAATTACGACTTTAAATTGTTAAAGCAAAAGCTGTTTTTAAGAAACTCTTTTTATACCAATATCGATAAAAAAGAGGTCGTTATAACAAAAAGCTCCATTCCCGAGTTTACCCAAGTTTTTGTGGACAGCTTGGTCAATTCGGCCCCCAATTCTGATTCGAGCCATTCAGAAATCCTGGGTGAATTCTATAGCAAGAATTCTTCTGAAGATTCCGAGGCCAAATTACATATCATAAAAGCGTCCCGTTTATACGATAAAAACAACGAGATGACTGCTAAAGCCGTTACCGAGAGGCTCAAGCATATTTTGAGAACCCGTGTAAAACGCAATTCCTATTTTAAAGTAAAATCGGGGTTATTGCTTGGTGTTAAAATGGAAATAGATTCATCAATGTTTGAAGATGACGAAGCGAAAGAGACTGAAGAAATGGTCGAAAAGCGCCAAGAGCAATTCCTTGAAAGTAAAAAACGATCGCTTACCCAGCTACAGCAACACAATTTTATCTTTAAAGATTCCGATCTCAATTTTATCCATAAAAGCCGGAAATATGAATTCAAACTAGAGAATGTAACTACCCTGCACGATTATATCGTTTATAAAATCACTTTCGAACCCAAACGCAATGCAGATTATAAAGGCACACTCTATGTAAATGCAGATGATTTTGCAGTGATAAGGACGGATTATGAAAATGTGAAAGTTATTCGGAATTTTAACTTATTCGGGGTATCATTCAATCAGCATACAAATAAAGGGACTTTGCTTTACAAAAAGAACAGCAGGGGCAAATATGCACTAAAGTATCTTGAAGAAAGAAACGGACAAAAAGTAGGTTTTAAAAGACCTATTAAGATCATTGAGAAAAACAAAAATGTAAAAGGGCGGCGTAAACAAAACGAAGTGGCCAGTGATGTTCATTTCATTGTTCGCAATACAGACAAAAGTGAAATGATCGTTTTTGAAAACGATGCCATAAATCAATCAGATTTTGATAGTTATAAGGAGGATCCTGATGTAACTCCGCAGTACCTATCCAAATACGATCCTTCTTTCTGGGAGGGGTATAATATCATAGAACCCAATGCAGCAATTAAAGAATTTAAAAGTGTTGAAAATCAGACTGAGGAACAGCCTTAATCGTTAACGGTACAGTTCATTTAAATAGTCCTTTTGTGCACCAACTCGCTCATAAAACAACTGTAAATTCCGCTGATTATCCGTTTTTCCAACAATGGAATTATTATTCTTGATCAGACCGGTCAGGGATTTCAACTGAAAATTTGTGGTCTGATACATTTTAATGTCAATACTATCCCCTGATAGTGTATATCTTCCGTAATACACGCTATCGGTAATGGATAGAACAATTTGATTGTTGTATTCTAAAAACAACATGGGTTCTTCCCCAATTTTACCCTTCTCAGGAGATAGTACAGAATCGTTAATCCTTATACTTTTCAATACGTAAGCACCAACCACTTCTTCGTTTACAATTGATCTTAGATTAAAAGCAAATATGAAGTATGAAATGGAAAGGACTATTACAAAAGCATAGGGGAATAACTTCACGAATTTACTTTTCCCTACTTGTATCGAATCATTGAATCTTCCTCCTTGCTTTACAAAAAATCGAAATAATTCCTGACGGTATTCTGCCAGTAAAAGTATGGTAATCACAAGGTCAACAGCTATATGGGTAATGGCAAAATATATATCAAACTCAATATTTAATATCAAAATATTAGCACAGACACCAAGTGATAGTAATAGTGCAATTAATCTCGTTCTTTTAAAGACAATCAACACGCCAATCAAAAATTCAGCCAGGCCAATAAATAAATTGTAATTATACGATCTTCCAAAGAAAGACCACATATGCTGCGTTTTTGAAACTTCCACTAAAGGGACATAAGAGGTCCAATGTAAAACCCTGAATTGCATATATAGGAATTTTGGTATTGCAAAACAGATCATCTTTGTAGACAAGTAGTAAATAGATAAGTACTTTAACCCCTCTAAAGTCTTCTTAAGGTAAAAGTTTTTCATGTATCCCGGTTAAAAATGCCCCCGTTTCAAATAACCTGAAATACTCAATAAATGATATGATTTTATCTTAAAAAGGTAAAAGCCGAATTTCAGGTACTATTCACTGCCGATATATATGGGAACATATATTCCCTACTAAGATAGGAAATATGTCTAATCCCAATTTGACTTTAACATACCCTTACGAATATGGAATATAAGCCTGTTGTGGTTTAAACCAAGCTAGGAGTAGAAGTAGCGGAAATAAAAAAATCCACCAAAATAGGTGGATTTTCTTGGAGGCATCGAGCGGATTCGAACCGCTGTACAAGGTTTTGCAGACCTCTGCCTAGCCACTCGGCCACGATGCCATTTTAGGTGGGCAAATGTAACAAAAATATCGTTCTTTATCCAAAAAGTGAGTTAAATAACTATACAAAAGCTTCACTTTTTTCAGTAAATACCTTTAATGGAATATATATCTCCCTTGCAGGACTTAAAGATACCTCAATTTTTCAGTAGGCAGTAACCGTTTACAGTTTAATTGTTTAGCTGTTGTACATCCCTAAATAAGGTTGACCGTTTTTAATTAAAATTTATTCCTTTCAAAGTCCTCACCCCTGCCTACCGGCAGGCAGGCTAGCTCTCCCCAAAGGGGAGGGAACAAGGTCAACTTCAGGCTTCGGTCTCCCGACTTCCGTCTTCGGGCTTCTCTATTTTGAAAGCGTCATTTGTATGGTCACCTGTTCTACATTGCCTCCAATAGGTGGGTTGATCTTGGAAACTTCGACTGTTGCTTCCGTAGCAATATCGATTTCAGTCAAGATACGGTCCAGAATCCTTTTGCCAACATGTTCCAATAATTTAGAACGCATCACCATTTCCTCTTTTACGATCCTGTTCACCTGTACATAATCTACAGTGTCTCTTAAATGATCACTCTTGGCAGAGGGTTGCAAATCGGCTTTTACTTCCACATCCACCCGATAATCACTTCCTATTTTTCCTTCTTCTACCAAACAGCCGTGATAGGCATATATTTGAATGTTTGTTATCCTGATGATTCCCACTTCATGCAATTTTTATAATACAAAAGTACAGTATTGCGTATTGAGTACAAAGTATTAAGGGGTTGTAAAAAGAAGCTTTTAACATAAAATGTCAGTCTGAGCTTGTCGAAGACAATTGTTTTTCAATGAATTATGCTTCGACAGGTTCAGCATGACATCTGGGTTTGCAGTTTTTTAGACAGCCTCTAAGAAGATGGAAGTGTTTTAATCACAATATCCCTTGTTGATAATTTTAACAGTTCATGGACTATCCATGGCTTATCTATGGAGTATCCGTGGGGTATCTTTATTACCGCATAGTACAACGACAATTACTGATCCCCTGAAAAATATTCACCCCTACGGTGATCATATGTGTTCCGTGGCTATAGGCTTCGACCTCATTAAGAATCGCTTGATAGGAATAGGCGAAATAAAAACCTCCTTTGCTTACCCCAACCATCGGACCTATATTTAACGGGTTAAAGAACTGATCGTTCAGGAAACGGTAACTAATACCCGCCCAATAATAGTCCTCAAAGTCCCATAGGCGCACTTTTAGGTTTAAATCGGTACTAGACCGCCCATCACTCTCAAAAACCTGAAAGAAGACCGATGGCTCCCATTCAAACTTGGATGTAATATCCGCTTTATGTCGAAATCCGCCATAGAGGTAATAATTCCTGAGCTCATTAGGTTCGCTGATGGCATATACATTCAAATCTTTATTCAAAATATTTGAAGCATTCAAACTGCCAAAAAATTTCCCCAGGCGCAACATCACCCCAACATCAAAATTGTGATTGGTTGTCGAACGGTCGTCGGTAACCCCTGGATCGTTGGTCTGGTAGTCCATGTCTATCCTGAACTGGTTTACACTATACGAGAGACCGAAAGAAAGAAAGCGATCACTTTCATTGTTTAACGTAAGATGGTGCGCAAAAGAAAGTCTGGCTCCCATTTGTCGGGTATATCCATTCTTATCGTTATAAAACAAAGCGCCGATTCCAGATCGCTGTCCCAAGCGGACATCGCCTACAAGGGTTTGGGTATCGGGAGCATCCTTGATACCCACCCATTGTGTCAAGGCATTTCCCCTTACCTTTACATAATCACCTATCCCTGCATAGGTAGGGGAAATCACAAACTCATTGTCTGCCAAATACTGTGTAAACGTCGGGAGTGTTAGCTCTTGGGCTTTGACCGACAGACCTACTGTAATCGCTATTACAAAAAGATACTTCTTCATTATTGTTCTTTTTTATCTGTATAGTGTAAAGTGTCCTACAAACTCTCTATGGTCTTCCTCACCATTGAGTCTTACTACATACCAATAGTCTCCTGTAGGAAGTTCTTTTCCGTTGTATTTACCATCCCATTCTTCTCCTAGATCCAGTTCAGCAACCACACGTCCGTAACGGTCATAGACCTTGGTCATTATCTTCGGATAGTGAAGTGTATTCTCTGGCCCCCAACCATCGTTCTCACCATCTCCATTTGGTGTAAATATTGGTGGGAATTCAACATCTATAAACTCCATTTCTATTTGCGAGATGTCAGAACAGCCGTTGGCGTCTACAACCATCACCTCATAAATTCCGCTTTCCCTGATCACATAAGTGGCATCACTTCCCTGGGAAACCCCGTTCACGAAATATTCATAGGGTCCAGAACCTCCAGATGGTGTCATGGTAAATTCATTCAAGTTGCTTTCACCGACACCCATCACAAGTGGATCTACCGAGTCTACGGTAAAGCCTTCCTCTATGGTTTTATCACATCCTTCGTAGAAAATGGTTATGTAATGCTCAACTTCAGGAGTAACATTTCTAATGATCCCTTCCCCGTCGATAACCTCATCAAACAATTGCGCTTGACTAACGTCGGTAGAGTTAAGGGCATACATCACATCTGCAGGGTCTATGTCTGAATCTGGCAGGCTTACCCTCACTACATTTACAGCGGTATTATCCTGACAATCAAAGCCAACCTGAACCTGAGCTGTTAAATCGCCTAAGGACGGAATAGTAAACGGACGTTCTACTTCACAACCATTAGCATCATTCACAAGGACTCTGTAATCTACTCCTCCTCGAAGCTCTGTTAATGGAACCTCCTCATTTTCATTAGCAGTACGCAATTCCATTTCTTCTCCGGTCGTATCGTTAAACACTCTCACATCATATGGCCCTGTACCTCCGCTAACACTAAAATTATAGTATCCTTCGTCGGCTCCATGACAAACAACATTGGATTTATCCAACTCATTGAACACAATCTCCTCCGGTTCTTCGATGGTTACTTCTTCACTAGTATAGTCACAGCTCCATGCGTCGAATATGGTAACCGTATAAGTTCCTGCAGTCAATCCACTAAATACCGGTGATTCTTGGGTGTCTGATGATACTCCCGTAGTTACGTTGGTCAAGGCAAAGTAATAGTTGCCTTCTCCGGCACCACCCGTAACGTTTACGGCTCTTATTTCGCCTACGGCTTCTCCATTACATAATATGTTGGTCTTCGCAACCTCCGCACTAATCCATTCAGGTCGGGTAAGTTTCAGTAATTCAGCATCAACCACACAACCCTGACTGTCCGTTACTACAGTCTGGTAAAGCCCGGATTGAAGGTCTATAAACACATGTCCGTTTACATCAGTTACCGTTCCGATCAAGCTAGGATTATTCACAGGCTCTGTTGTTTCTTCCCCTCCGTGATAGTACAAAGTAATATCGTAAGGCGCATAACCTCCCGCAGGGTTCACATAGATTTCCCCTTGATGATCCGGACAGGTAACATTAGCCACTTCTTCCATAATCACACTCAATGGTTCATTGGATTGAGAAATACTGAACCTGCTTGAAGCAACACTACAAGCTATACCGTTAAGCTGAGCTGATACTTCATAGGTTCCGGCCGAAAGACCCTCTACCACAACCTCACTGCTCGTAGCAGTTCCGCTGGTTACAAATGACGTATCGCTAACCCCGGTGATGGTATAGTTATAATCATTGGACTGATCGCCATCATCCTGGAAGTGATCATACATTGTTAATGTCACCGTTCCGGTTGCCGTATCGTAGCAGGTCACAGGCGAGTTCTGCTGAGCTGTTAATTCGAAACTATCTGCAGGATTGTTGATATTATGCGATGCACTGATCTCACATCCTGTATCTGTATTAAGAACCGTTACAAAGTAAGCTCCGTCTTGAAGATTAGTAAAGCTGTGGTTCAATGTTTGTACCACTCCTGAATCTTCAATTATATTTCCTTCGGTATCTTCAATAGTGTATTGTAGGTTTACTGCAGCTCCGGAAGGCACTACTGAAACCGTAGCTGTAATGTCTTCTCCATCAGAACAAGTGATATAGCTGTCGACCATCAATTCAAGGTCGTCAAGACCTACAAACGGATCGATCGGCACATCCATGGTGCCGCTACAACCCTTATCGTCATAAACATTTACAGTTACTGTTCCGCCGTTAAGGTCGGTAAAGGTTAAATGATCAAGGCTGCCATTTTGCAATACGTTTCCGTTCTGAATAAACTGGTAGCGAACAAAGTTTCCGCTACCGCCTTGAACAGCATCGGTATCTACAGTAATTGTAGCATATTCAGTTATATTACTATCGGCATTACACAAGAACTGACTCACAGTCACTGCAGGTGTAATCACGATTGGTGCCGGTGCTGTGATAGTTTCTGAAATTGTATCCGTACAGCTATTGTCCGCTGTTGCTGTAATGGTGTATACAATTCCGTTTACTGATCCTGCTAGCTCATTGAAAGTAGCTGTATATCCCGTAGCAGATGATGGCGTTATCGGGGTCGTTACAGAACCATCCGAAGCTGCTGTAATCTCGAATGTAAACGGTCCGATACCATTATCAACCGCACGAACTACGATCTGTCCGTTTTGAGAAGCCGAACACATTTCGTCGATCGAGCTGACAATCTCCAAATCCGGAATAAGAAGTTCAGGAACAGTTACTGTTCTTTCTACTGAACAGCCTATAATATCATCGGTAATAGTGATAATATAGTCACCTGATGCTGAGGCACCAGTCCATTCAAAAGGAGTAACAGCTATATCGTCCGAATCCGTAATTCCATTAGGTCCGGTAATGCTGTAGCTATAATCCCTTGAACCATTAAAACTATCCAGTGTGATTATGGCATTGGCAGCATCAGCAGGCTCACAATCAAGCAGGGTTGTTACCAATGGACGGAATTCAAGTGGAGTAATGGTTTGTGTACCATTGCTTGCTCCAGCAGTACATCCATTAGCATCTCTTATTTCGATGTTATAATCTCCTGCTGTTAAGCCTGAAATTACATATTCGTTATTCGTATCAAAAGAAACATTGCTCAAGGCTCCATTTACACTCAAGGTATAAGGCGGTGTTCCTATTTCGTCCAGACTTACAGTGATTTCATAACCGTCTGTTGGGTCACAACTGTCTGTGATTCCGGCTGAGATGGATAGGGGTTGTGGTTCTGTGATTTCCTGTTCGACTGTAGAGGAACAACCTGTAACTTGAGAAATTGCCTCAATAGTATATACCCCCCAATCAAGACCTTCAAACACTGCCGTGTATCCATCTGATTCATCTGGTGCTATATTTGAAATGTTTGCGCCATCCAGTTCTGTAATCGCAAATGTATATGGGCTATCAGTACCATTCGCTTGAACCACAATACGACCATTCTGGGCATCATAACACGAAATGTTATCATAATCCAGAACCGTAAAGTCAGGGTATTGACGTGGAGGAACAACCACTGTCACTTCGTTAGATTCACATCCTGTCCCTATATCATTAACATTAATAATATATGTTCCTGCATCTCCATATTGTAGTGCTTTTGGATTTTCATCTAAAACATCACCTGTAACATCCCAAGTAGAACCTTCTACCCAGTTTACGTCATAAGTAAAGTCTCCTGAACCTCCTTCAACTGTTAGTGTTATTTCTGCATAGTTATTATTACAATACAAAGGCTGAGTCATGACTGCATCCACACGTAATGGCTCATGAATTTCTTCTTGTGTCTCTCCTATGGCAGGACAACCATTGGCATCATAAACCTCAACAGTATGATTGCCCGAAGTAAGACCTGAAATTGTAGCAATTCCACTATTAAATGTAATTGCTTGTTGAGCACCTCCATCTACACTTACTGTGTAAGGAGCTACACCCGGAGTAACAAGTGTTACATCAATTTCATAATTACCCTCTCCGGCACAAACATTATCAGCCAAAAGTGAAATTTCAGGTTCATCGTCATAACCAATATCAAACGGTTCATCAATACTACAAGTGTTTGCATTGGCATCCCGTACCCATGCCGTGTATTCCCCTTCAGCTAGGTTTTCATAAGCTTGTGTTGAATAATCAGCATCGGTTGGTGTAGTACCTTCTGGCACAAAGGCATATTCATAATTACCACTGCCTCCAGTAGCACTTAAGGTAACGCGCCCTAGTGCATTACAGTTTTCATTAATGGTTTGCTCTACCGTAAGAACTAACGCATCAGGCTGGGTAATGTTGAAATCAGCTTCTACAACACAACCGGGGTCATCTACCAAAGTAGCAGTTACTGTGTAAGTGCCGGCATACAATCCCGTTTCCGTAGCTGATAAACCATTCGAGGTATTTGTAATAGCTAAAATCGTAGTGCCATCATATCGTGTTCCATTGATTTCATATTCAAAATCACCTGTATAACCATCCGTCAAATCATCTAAGTTTAGGGTCACGCTGCCATCATTAACACCATAACAGCTTACATGAGCAGGTATAGCATCCAGATCAAAAGTGTCCGGATCTGTTACCCTATGTGTGGTCTGTACATAACATCCCGTATCTGTATTGGTCACGGTGATCAAGTAATTTCCGATATCCAAACCAGTAAATATTCCCGTAGCGTTGTTTTCATCATAGGCATTATCAGTACCATCTACATGATAATCCAAGGTGGCACTACCACCGGTCTCAGTAACGGTTACGGAGATGTCTTCCAGATTATTACACGTAATCGCATTGTCTATAGCAACCATTGGATCTGAAATCTCAACAAACGGATCTATCTCAATATTTTGTGTACCAATACAACCGTTACTGTCATAGACATTAACTGTATAAGTTCCTCCCGAAGTGTCCTCTACAATATATTCCGGGCTGGCACTGTCTTGTAAAACTGTTGTTCCATCAGGAGCGATAAACTCAAAACGGGTGTAAGTGGTACTTCCACCGGTAACCTGATTTGGGTCAACAGTTATCACGGCATCATTCATATTGTTTCCTGTAGTACAATCGAATGGCGTTGCCGATACTGCTGTATTTGGAACAATTACTTCCGCCGGTTCTTCTATTTCGTGAGTAATTTCAGCCGGACATCCAGTTACATCAGAAACCGCCTCTATTGTCCATGTTCCATAATCAAGACCTTCAAATATAGCTGTATAGCCATCTGATGGTGTTGTTGGAGAAATAGGTCCAACAGGAGCACCATCCAATTCCGTAAGCATAAATGTGTATGGTCCATCATCTCCGGTTGCTGTTACTGTAATAACTCCATTTTGGGCATCATAACAAGAAACATCCGAGGTACTAGACGGTACAACCTCAAATTCCGGATATTGACGTGCTGGCACTTCTATTGAAATATCTTGGGAATCGCAACCCGTTCCTACATCGTGAACTGTTATTGTATAAGTTCCCGCATCACCAACCTGTTGCAACATTGGATTAGAAGACATCGGGTCACCATTAACTGTATAGGTTGCCGTATCTTCATGGTATACATCATAAGTGAAATCTCCAGAACCTCCAGAAAGTACTTCTATCGTTACTTCTGCATAATTATTGCTACAATACAACTCTTGTGTTAAAGTAGCATCAACCTGCATGGGTTCGTAAATTTCTACAGGCTCAGCCGTTGTAGATTCACATCCATTGTTGTCCCGAACAACGACATCATAAGTTCCAGCTGCTAAACCATTAAAAATATTACTGTCTTCGAAAGTTACACCATCATCAATTGAATACATATAGGGTTCTGCACCTCCCGGTGGCATGGTGATAGTAAGTGTAGCTCCTGTATCTGGGTCGCAAGATGCAACATTTACATCTGGTACAGCAGGTGGTTGAGCTATATGCATTATAATATCCTGAGTATTTGTAGTACACTCAAATTCATCCACAACACTTACTGTAATCGTAATAGGTGTGTCTGTTGTATCATCAATATCTGTTAGTTGAACAAAAATATTTTCATCAGTACTAACAATATCACTAATAAAATTAGGACTCGACAAGGTGTACGTATAATTTCCGCTTCCGCCTTCAACATCTACAGAAACAACCCCAGGATTAGCACAGGTAATATCCCTCTCTGTTTCAGCAAGCAAAGTAACAGGCTGTAATTCTTCAATAAATTCATTGGCGCTTCCACTAGCTGTGGATGTACATCCAGTTATCCCGCCATCTGTGGTAATGACAATATAATAAGAGGTGTTGGGGGTTAGGTTTTCAACCGTAATTTCATTTGTACCCGGCCAAGCCACACTTCCACCACTTGTTTGTGCCGGCGTTGTTTGGTTGTTTAAATCAAATAACTCCCATGAAATTGGAACCTGGCTCTCTAAGTTTGAACCGTCCAATGTAAATGTAATTGTACCAGTACTTTCTCCCGCACAAGAAGGTGTAGATTCTACTGAAATCAAAATCGGGATATCTTCTTGTACATCGTCATATAATGTAGTATCATCACTTTGACGGATACATCCGGCTTCATCCCTTACAAGGAAAGTATAGCTTCTACCCGGTATCAATCCATGTGTTTCATCGAAGATAAATGAACCCGATGTTGGACCGGTACCAGGATACCAATCTGCTGTATCCGGATCAAAAGTTTCAATATTATCTGTAAAAGCATATTCATATGGCTCGTCTCCTTGTGTTCCCTGTACCTCAACTGTAAGGGTATTACATTCTACAACAGCTTCAACCTGAATCAAGAGTTCATCCAGTGGATATGGTACTGTATATCGTGGGAAACGACGCATACAAAGTGTGTTTCCATCAACATCAACAGTACGCATCGCAGGTCTTACTACTGTTCCCGGTAAATGACCCGTAAACACAGGATTTGGATCCCACGTAGCTCCATTATCATCACTGAATTCAACATCAGTAGTTGGAGTATAGTTTACAAACTCAAATCCGTAATCATTTGCATCCAAACCATCACAAGTCGCAGGGAGGACAGGTTCAATATCGGCTGTCAATTCAACAGGCTGTATGATGGTAAAAGTTTCAACATCTTCACAACCATATCGATCTGTAACAGTCATAGTATAATCTCCAGGCTCTAAATTGTAAACCGGATATTCATTAGGTGATACATAATCTGGTGCGTGAAGTACCTCGGTGCTTGTTGTATTGTTTTCAAGAACAATATCAAAAGCTCCTCTTCCACTTACAATCGTCATTAGAATCTCTCCTGTATCTCCAAAGCAAACCGGTTGTGTTTCGTCTATATCTATATCCATCGGTGGAGCATTGTCCACGATAGCCTCAACCATCGCTTGACAATACGTTGTGTTCCCACTACCATCTACTCCACTGTTATAACGAACATACACATCATAGGTTCCGGCAGCTGTAATATTTGTCAAGCTGTTTGAACTTCCCCAATCACCTGCTCCAGGAGCAGTGCCTGTTGCCATAAAAGCATATTCATATGTTGCGGAACTATCCCCTCCGTTTGCAGTTGCAGTAATACTTCCTTGTGAACAACTGGTAAAGTCTGTAGCTTCAGCCGTTAAAGTAAGTTCAGGATGGATAGTAATATTCTGAAAGTTAGCTGTACAACCCAATCTATCACGTACTTCAATAGTATGTGTTCCTGCCGGAAGTCCTGTAATAATGTTGTCTGTAGGTAAATCAGTCCAAGCACTACCATTTCTTCGGTATTGATAATCTCCATTACCGGTAAGGTTAGTTACTTCAATCCAACCTTGATAATCTCCTTGGTAACAATCTATGGCCTCAAGGTCGAAAGCAAGCGTTTCAGGTTCTTCGATTGTAGGAGGGGTATCATCTTCGGCTTCACAACCGGCATCATCCATAACTTCAAAAGTATGTGCAACTCCGGGTGTGGCAGAAAATGTATTGGTAGGCTGCCAAGCCCCGCCATCCATTCGGTATTGGTATGGAGCTGTTCCGCCTCCAGCAGTAACGGTGACGGTTGCTGGTGTACTTCCCGAAGCACTACAACGGGATTCCGCAGTTATTACAGCATCTGCTGTCAATGCAGCCAAAGGTTGACTTAAAGTCTGCGTAAGAGGTACAGAACAAGCTGAATCATTAGGATCTGTAATAGTAATCGCATAATCCCCTGCTCCTAAGCTTGGAACAGTAATAGGGGAAGTGGTTTCACCATTGCCATTTGCAACGGTAGTTCCGCCTGTCGAAACTATATAATCATAACCATTAACAGGGTCAAAATTACTTACCTCAAAGGTTAAGCTTCCGGTAGTTTCACCATAACAAAGGATATGTTGAACATCGGTAACTCCTGCTTGAAGTTCCTGACCGTCTTCCACTAGCACTATAATCTCTTCGGTACATTCGCTACCGTAATTTACAGTAACGGTATGCGTACCCACAGCTACATCTTCAAAGACATTATGATCGGTTGCCATTGTATTATCCTGAGGAGTAGCTCCATCTAATGAATAGGTATAATTTTCCTCTAAAGGTGTAATCCTAACAATTCCAGTACCGTCACAACTGTAAGTCACGGTATAATCCAGGTCCGGAGGTGTTGGTAGTGGGTCAATTATCTCTTCTTCTGTAACTGTACAAGTAGTAGCATTTGCATCACGTATCGTTACTTCGTGAGTGCCGTCTTCTAATGTAATTGCTTCCAATTCGGCTTGAGTTATCCAAGCCCCGCCGTTAAGTTGGAATTGATAATTACCACTTCCCCCTTGGGCTGTTACTACAGTCAATGTAGCATCTTGGTTACATGTATATACCGAAGCACTTATATCGAGTACCAACGCATCAGGTTCGTCAATGTAAATTTGTTCAGGCTCGGGTCCACATTCATTTTCATCTGTTACTGTATAAGTATAAGTACCTTCAACCAATCCTACAAAGATCACTTCAGTACCATTGGATGTAAATGTTTCATCATAACCGTTTGGTCCGGTTAGATGTACATCATAAGGTGGAAGTCCACCATCAGGTGTGATACTTATTTGCCCATTATTACCTCCAAAACAGGTCACATCTTCTTTTGAACTCGTAGCTGTTGGTGTTTCCAAGGGATCGATCACAAATACTGCTTGGGCAGTACAACCTTCATCATCGGTAATATCAAAGGTATAGGTGCCGTCTGTTGATGCTGTATGGGTAAAGCTTGTTTCTCCCAAGTTCAATGTCGTTTCTGTACTAGCATCCCCATTTACTGTATAAGTATAGGGTTCATAGCCTCCGCTAATGTTTACCTGGATAGTCGCATCAGGTGAATCTGAACAATCCAAGCCTTTTGGGGAATCTGCAGAAGCAGTTAACTCTCTCCCAATATCCACAGTAGCTGAAGCTTCGCTCTCACAACCGTAGGCATCACGTACCAAAACATCAAGGGTTTGGGCAGTGTTTACCGTTATATCAAAAGTATTGCCCGTTACTGTTGTCCAAGTGCTTCCGTTATCTCTACTGTAATAGTAAGGAGCAACACCCTCGGTAATGGTAAATCCAACGGTAACCCCGTCATCGTCCATACAAATATCATTGTCCGCATCAGGAGTAACGGTTGGCGGAGTAGGTTGTACCAAGTCGAAAGTATCTGTTTGCTCACAGCCTTCCCCTCCGTCATCGATAACGGTTACCGTATAGGTTCCTGTTTGATCAAGTCCGGTAAAGGTATGGCTTGCCCCTGAACCTGTATCAGTAGTCGTGCCATCAGGATAAGTCAGTGTATATTCATAACTCCCCCATCCGTCTTGAGCAGAAACGGTAACACTTCCGGTGGTATATCCGGTTTCGCTACACTTGATAGGTTCAATTACTGGTTCGTTAAGTGTCAATGCCGCCGTAGGCTCATCAATAGTTATCGTAACATCGTCTGTACATCCATTGTTATCCGTCACTTCAACTTCATAGATTCCGTTATCTAAATCTTCAAGCGTTATGGTGTTTGCCGTTAGACCTTCTCCCTCGGTTGTTCCGTTTACGGTATAGCTGTAAGGTGGTGCCAGTAGATTATTTACAGTTAGTTCAGCTTCTCCATCTACTGCTCCCAAACAACTCACACTACTTGTAGAAGTCACACTAAGTGTCATTTGCGGATTGATGGTCAGCGTTCGTTCATCAATGCATCCATAGCCGTCTTTTACATATACGGTGTATGTCCCTGGAGTTAAGTTGTCAAAAGTGTATTCTGTTCCTCCTTCTATATCTGGGTCAAACCAAGCTGCTGTATCTGCATCCCATACTTCACCTTCAGGACTAATGCTAAACTGATAGTCCCCGTTTCCTGAGGAAACCGCGACATCGATAGTCCCGTTAGAGCCATTGTAACAGTCTACAGCATTGGCCGTAAAGGCAATTGTTGCAGGTTCAACCATTTCAATAACATCTTCTGCTACCTCTGTACATTGATTAGTATCACGAACGGTAACGGTATAAGAGCCCACAGCTACGTTTTCGAATGTATGTTGTGTGCCTCCTTCTTCATAAGGTACTAGCACACCACTACTGTCTGAAAGTTGATATTCATAAGGAGGGGTTCCTCCACTTGCTGTTACCAAGATAACGCCACCATTGTTCGCCCCACAACCTACTTGCATATCTACTTCGGCATCGACATCAATAGGATCAGGAACCTGAATTGGTATTTCGGTTTGCATATCAAATCCACAATCGTGGTCATTTGCATCCCTTACCTGAACAAACACTTCATCACCACCTTCCAAATCACCTATGGTCACTTCTGTTGCTGTTTCCGATATCCAACCACCTTCCCAGGTAGTGCCTCCGTCTGTACTGTATCTGTATTCATACCCAATAGTCGAATCAAGTACGTTACTCACTGTAAAAGTTACAGAGCCATCAGCAGTATCATAACAACTGGTATCGCTTTGGCCTGTGATCTCTCCGGCAAAACCACCGTTATTATCAACAGTCACAGCCAAGTCCATAGATGAAGAACAGATAGTAGGCCTTTGATAAGCCTTTACTCCATCAATGGCTATGTCGTTACCATTCATCTCTGTGGAATAGCTTATCAATTGTAGGGTCAAATCCTCATTAGGCCCTGCATTTAAAGTCATACTTACATCATGCCATTGTTCATCATTTTCAATTTGTCCCGCAGTATCTTCACTTACTATATTACCTGATGAATTTACCAGTACAGCTTTGATTTCCGGGTCGTATGCATTAGAATTTTGATATAAAAGGTTAATAACATTAAGGTTTAATTCTATTTCCGTTCCGGGTGTAATATCATGTATCTCTTTCTCATAAATCACCCCTCCAGACCCTGCTGCATCTCCAATATTGATGGCTAAATAACGACCCCCTGTCTCTTCAGGATCGAGTACATCATCCAACCATTCCTGCCCATTTCTAGGTATTAGGTGTTGTGTTACCACATACTCTCCGTCATCCAGCATGGAATCCCAATCTCCATCGTCAGGGTTGTCAGGATCGTTTGACTCATAGACATATGCTGAATTTACTTCTGGCCATGGAGTATTAGCTCCTCTACCAAAATCTTCTTCCAACAACAAAGAAGGAGTGGGATTGTCCGGGTTTACGTTTTCATAATAAACCGTAACCTCGTAGTTTCCGGGTTCCAAATTTTCAAACACTTCTGAATCCTGAGGTATGCCGTTGTCCAAGCTAAAAGTATAATCATAGATGACTCCGGAATCATTAGGAACATTTGCTTCAATAGTCGCTGTTCCTATACCTTCACAATCATAGACTACGGAATAGTTTAATTCAGGTGGAGCAGTATAAGTGTTGACATCGACAAACATTTGAAATTCACAGCCATTGGCATCCCTTAGGTACACATAATCGTCATTAGACATATAGCCTAATCTGTCGGTATCAGTTCTCCATTCACCGTCAATGTTGTATTCATAAGGAGGTGTTCCCCCTGTAACATTGGTAATCCGTACTTGTGATGACGGCGTATCAGAATCACCCGGCTGCCAACAAGAAACATCCCTTACAACACCTGCAAAAGCTTCAAGTGGGGCATCGGGTTGGGTAATAGTGAATGATTTGGTAATGTTACAGTGCTGTTCTTTATCATTTACCCCAGGGATCGTAATGTCTACTACGATATCGTAATCTCCGGGTTCAAGATTAGGAAAAGTTCCACTAATGTTACTGTTGATAGGAGTATCTTCTCCTGACCTGTATAAGTCAACCACTAAATCCATTTCATCATCAGGGTTGGCAAATTCCAAATTTACTGATCCATCACTTCCACCATAACAACTTACATTTTCAGTGATTACATCAAATTCAAAAATAATATCCAACTCTATGTGTGTGGCTTTGGATATCACATAGCCATAAGTGGTTTCGTATTCCACACAATTCCCCCACCAATCCCAATCAACACATTCCTGACCAATCTCATAACGGGTAACAAAAACGTATTCCCCTGCCCCCTGATAGTCGATTTCAAAGACCTGAGAATTAGGGTTTGGCTGATTTGGTATCTCTCCCCATGGAATATCTTGAAAAGAATCGTGCAATACCTCTCCATCATAACTCCACACAGCTACTTTTGGTGCTCCACCGGGAGGTAAGTCTCCTTCACACTGTCCCGTGAGCACTTTGATCATAGCCCGATCACATTCTTTTGTATTTCCGTCACCCTGATCGTGTTGTTGTACACAAAGGTCATAAGGGTTGTTATTTTCAACGGTTATGGTTTCTGTATAGACACAACCATTTCCTGAAGTAACTGTTAGTGTATAAGTTCCTGCGAAGAGATGTTCAAATAAGTGAGTGGAATCGGTAGTAGGTCCATAGGTAGCCGAAAAACCATCAGCACCTTCAAGAAGATAGGTAAATTCCCCTCCATTCATCTGGGTATCGACGTTGATACTTCCCAAATGTTGTGATGTGTAGTTTTCTATATCAACAATTGCGTTAATACCATCATAGACGTTAAAATAAAAATACTTAAAACATCCATTTTGAAACTGTACATAGATCCTGTAGGATCCGGCTTGAAAAACTGTATAAGATGATTCACCAATGGTGTTGGAAATAGTATTCCAGTCACCATTTGACTGAGGGCAATTTTGAAGGGTCGCATTCCCACCTAATCTTTCCCATTGAATGTTTTGAATATCGACAAATCCTGTTTCCAACGTTCGGGTATCCCCAGCATTACAGAGAAGAATGTTTGGCATTTGACTACCATCACTGGAGCATATCCCCATATTATCAGCCTGATCGAAAAAAGGATTTGTAATATTTGTCCAGTTATATACATTTACTGTTTCTGTATAGGTGATTTCCGTTCCATCGCAATCAATAGTTTTTTCAGCAACATAGGTGCCCTCTTCGGTGATTTCCACATCTTGGGTGTTTGCAACAAAAGCCCCATCCCTGGTCCAGGTATAGGTATCAAAACCATCCCCAGCGGTAATAGTCATACTATTACCACATAAAACTTCCGTACGAGTTGTATTTTCACCGGCATCCAAGCAAAAAACCGTTGGAGTGGCCAATGTTTCTGTGTCGTTGGAAAAACTAGGCTCTTCAACAACATTGTTATAAGTAGCAAAGGCCTGGTTGCTAATGCTACCATCCCTGATGTTTTCGACATCATTCACAGTTGCGCTAAGCCGTACTTCTCCGGTTTCACCAGCAGCAAGAGCACCCACATCAATAGACAATACCCTTGTTTGAGTATTATATACTGAGATATCTGGATTAGAGCCATTGAATGATACTAACTGCGGAATCTCATCAGTTATTTCGTAATCCGGAACCGTCTCTGTAGAAATATTTTCATAACTAAGTACATACACCACATCCATTCCCGGAGCTACAGGACCGGTAATCGGGTTTCCATTGATATCTTCAACCGTTTTGATAAGTTTTACCTCTCCGGCAAAAAGTTGATCATTGCCTGTTGTACTTTGAAAATTGGCAGTAGATGCAGCCCTTGAACTCTCGGAATTATCGATAATATATCCGTATTCCGTTCCATTGGCGTCTGTGTAAACGATTTCATTATTCATCCCTAATCCATTGGACAGGTCGGGCATGAATTTCATAGCTAAAATACTTGCAAGAAATATGCATGCAAGCAGTAGGTATACTCTTAAGGTTAAGTAATTTTTTATCATAGCATTAAGTTTTGGGACAATACTATATTCCGTTATGTAATTCTATGGTCTATCAACCATAGGTTTGTTAGTTATTGTTATTAATATTTCTTTTTATGTTCTACATGTTTCCTGAACCCTTCAAGGGTTGATTTTCATTTGCCAACGCACCGGCTGGCCCGTTTCTAGAGATTGTCACCCTGAGCTTGTCGAAGGGTAGTGAAAGTCAAATAGTCTTCGACAGGCTCAGACTGACATCTCATCAATTCCATAAACCCTTTTAGGTGTTCTTTACAGACATAATCCATATATCACTTTTATAATTAATTCCGGAGCGATAGGAAGCCATCGCTTTTTTCCAGGTTTCACTTTTGTTCATATACACATAATGATATCCATTTTTCGGATTGATATAAATATTGGCATCATAGCCTTGTTGTTTCAATTCTTCTAGATAATACTCAGCACCTTTCGGATTGGCAAATACATTAGCGACGATATAATATTCCTTTTCAGGTTTTATGACAGGGGCTGTTTTTTTCTTTGATATCACCCTGCCATATCCATTCTCTTCTGATGCAAAAATTTCAGATATATACTCATCGGTACATTTATTTACTCCGTTGCCGGAAAGCATAACTTCAGGATTAAATGCCTGCTCTGTTCCACCACTGTTTTCGCCTTCTTCTTCAATATCGTTATTGGCATATGCCCCTTGTGAAGCATCCCTGCTATCTCCCTCTACATTCATGATCCAAGTCTCACCATCATACATGCCACCGAAACGGTCTTTGTACGCTTCTTTGGCATCGGTCATGTTATCATATCTTTTGATATAAACGTATTGCATGCCGTTCTTTTCGATGTAACCGGCGTCGATTCCCTGGTTTTTCAACTTGTCCAAGAAAGCGGTAAAATAAGGGCCGCCTTTATAGACATTGGCAATCACATATGCCCCGCTTTGCACTCCATTCACACGTGTTGCAGATGTAGTAGTTGACGAAGGCGATCTACTGCTACTTCCTGTGGGTTGTGAATAAGATCTTGATGTACGGGCACTTCTACTTGTATTGCTTGTTCTGTTTGAAGAACCAAGGTTGTTATAGTCGCTATCATACTTTGCCTGTGCAGCAGCATAGGCATCTTCGTCCATGGCTTTCATCATGTTTACTACGTCTTCTTTTACCTGTTGCTGGTTGTTGGCATTCTTGTTGTCGTTAATGTATTTTAGTATGTAAGCAAACCGTTTGTTGATATCATTCTTTCGGGCTTCTTCCATAGAATCCTGTTTGAACATCATCTCGTCTATGACCATATTGCTTTCGGCCAGTTCTTTCTGCAAACGTGCAATCTCGGCATCTTTATCAGTAACCGTATCCTGTTCTTCTTGAGCTTCTTCCTGCATTACCAGTTTTTCATCTTCTTCAAGGTCTTCAAGTACTCTGTCTTCAGTAAGTGTAGGCTGAAAAGTATAGGCGAAATTCACCTCGTGGGTAACCCCGAAATTGGACACTTGGTCTTCAATTCCCTTTTCAATGGTATAGCCTAAGGACAAACGCTTGGTCAGGTTAAACCCAAGACCGGCTGCTACCCCGTAATAGTCGTCATAGCCCGCCTGTATCCACCCGAGCTTTGGCAGATCGAGTATCAAACTTCCCGAAAGGTTCATATCTTCCTCTTCGCCTCCCACTCTGCGCACTCGACTCAAGATGCTGAATTTACCGTCTTCCATAATACCCTGACCGTTTTTAAACCGATCGGTATACATCAAGTGTGCGGCAAATGTTTTTTCATCAAAAGCGGTAAGGGTCTCGTTGGTTCTCATGTTGTAATCAAAGGCATTCTCCGCATAAAGTCCAACATCAAATCTCCCTAAGGACAGGTTGATTCCTGGTTGGAAAGACAAAAGCGATTGATCTTCCAAATCGGCTATGGTCGGGTCATTTTCCTGAGCTGTACTCAATCGGTTCCTATCCACCCCACTATTGTAGTAGGACATATTGAAACCGAAGGTCAGGTTACTCTTCTCCGAAAGTCTCACTCCGTAGGCATAGTTGGCAATAGCACCAAAGTTGGATATGATCCCGAAACGCTGGTGATACACACTCAGTCCAAGACCGGATCTATCACTGATCCTCCCTGAATAACTCGCCAAATAGGTTTGGTAATTGTCTTCAAAATTAACCCATTGATTTCTATGGTATAAGTTGAAGTATGAATTGTCTTCATTAACCGTTGAAAAAGTAGGGTTGATCATAAAGCGATCAAACTTCAACAAGTTTTGTCCGGGAATGCTAATAGCAGCCACAGGCATCTCTTCTTCTTGCGCAAAAAGGCAAGAGATGCTTAAGAGCAGGACTATTAATAACCCGGAGTTCTTCATTTTAATAAGCTACTTTTTAATTACAGTTATGGTTCCCTGCTTCAAAGTTTCTTTTCCTTTCATAATCCGGTAGTAATAAATCGGAGGATTACTTCCCGAAAAGGTAATACTTGAAGCCTGAGGCCAATTGTTTTGATATCCGCTTGTTGAAAATACAGGTGTTCCCGATTGCTCATAAATGTCTACCGTAACATCTTCTTGGTAAGCATACGAATTAGGAATCACCCACATATCGTTAAATCCGTCTCCATTTGGAGTCACCACATTGGGCACAACAAAACTAGTCAAATTTGTGACTTTAATGGTTTTTGTTACCTGACATTCTCCAACAGATGCCAATAAAGTATATTCTCCTTCTTCTGATAAGGTCACCGACGAGCTACTGCTCATCAATTCATGTTCTGTATTAAACCACTGATATGAATCTCCTCCGTAAGCGGATACAATCTTGGTTTCCCCTTCGGGAATAGATACTGTTTCTCCCACATCTACGGTCACTACTGAAGTATCAAAAGGCTCAATTACAAACTCGTTTGACACTTTTTCACAACCATTGGCTGCTATCTTCAATTGATATTTTCCTATGAGATTGGTTTCCAGTGAAGGTGTGCTTTCGCTAAGGGCAACGTGGTTTCTGTACCAAGTATAGGTGTAATCATCGCTTGTAACTGAAGATGAAATAACGATCATGTTCCCGTTTTCACAGCTTACATTTCCGCTACCGGTGATTTGAGGGGTTTCACTCAAACCGAGTTTCACTTCAACCACTTCGGAAGTTGCTGTTTTCCCTTCCTCTACAGCTACATCAAGTTTATACTTTCCGTTAAGGGAAGCATCACTAACAGTAATGCTTTGGGAAGTTTCATCTGCTAAAACATTGCCTTCATATATCCATTGGTATGAAAATCCGTTCAATACAGATTCAGGAAGGACGTAGGCATTACTGGTTCCCGGATTCGCTTCAATTTTATCCAGGGAAATCGTTACTGATGAATTCTCACATGCAGCATAATTGGAAGCTGAAATGTATGCCATATAATCCGACGGCTCGGTAATCTCAACGGCATCAGAAGTTTTACTGAACACACAACCCGCTCCCTGGGTTACCTCTACATGATAGGTTCCGATAGCAGAAACCACGAGTTCGCTTTGAGTTTCACCATCGAGAGCTGCACCATCCTTATACCACTGATAACCGGCTGAACCAGCATCCGTATTGGCTTGCAGGCTGATAGTCTGCTGAGGGAAAACAGTCGTTCCTTCCGGTGTGTCCACAGTTAAGGCAAAACTTTCCTTTTCAATGTTTACGGTTGAAGTTTGCTCGGTACACCCATTTCCTGTCTCCAATTCAACGTAATACTCCCCGGCAAAACCAGGATCATTACCATTGACTTCCAAGGTATTGCTATTGTTTTTAACTAACAATTGACCGTCTTTATACCAAGCGTAGGTCTTACTCGTATCTTCATGGTCAGTGGTTAGCGTATAGGTTTGGTCTGTGCAAAGAGAAACTTGTTTAGCGCCTAGTAACTCCATGCCCACAGCACTTTCAATAGACACCTCAACCAGATTCGATGACGTGCTTGAAGAGCAATAATCTCCATAGTCAAGCTCTGCAAAGTAAATGCCGGGTTCAGAAACTTCAAGCGAAGGACCATTTTCCCCGGGAATCAAAATCATATCCTTGTACCAATTATAAGCCGCCTCACCCGGATAGTTGTCCACCTCCAGATAGGAAGTCAAGGTTTCACAAACCGAAGCTTCCTCAAAATTATTGATAATCAAGTTGTCATTAACTCTGATGTAGTAAGCTCCAAACGAATCACTTACCGGACTCGTTTGAGCCGGACTAGTACTTCTTACCCGCAGTTTATAATTATCTCCACGGACTGTTTCAGGCATGGAAAGCTCTACATCAAAATCAAAAGTTGTGTTTTTGTCGGTAAACGTCGCCAAAGTGGTAGGGGAAGAAAAATTACCGGAGGCGTCGGAAAGTTCAAAAATAAATTTGTTGTCAGAGGCCACCATTTGTGTTGGCTCCCAACTGAATTTAACCGGAAAACTATTATACTCCACTGCGGCGCAAGCATCTTCAAAGCCCAGTACAGGCTTCTTGAGATCTTGGCCATACCCCAGTGCTATACTTGCAAAAAAAAGTAGCATCAGGCAGGAGCGAATAGATGGTTTGAGTAAAGTTCTATTCATAAGTTCATGTATTTGGGTATTACAAAGTAACGATTTTTTATAATACTAACCTAAAGTTATCACAATTTTATTAACAATTGTTTGTTTTGTGGTGAAACCCCGTATTTTATATTCCAAAGGGCTGTTTTTTAATATTTTAACTAAAATATACCCATTGGTTTTGGTAAAAATTAGTGTAAAGGAAGGGTTTTTTGTAGGTAAAGGGATTGTGTTTTTATGAATCTATTTTCTAGAAAACGAATGGTATATTTTAATACTAGTTATTTTATTTGGGTTTTGAAGTTTTTTGATTTTTGAAAAGTGAGACCTGAGACCTTCAAGGTTTTGAAAACCTTGAAGGTCATATTGCTTTATTGGATGTTTTCAATCTCTAAGTTTTTTCAAAAAGAAAATGTCCGGTGGGCATTTAAGCAAAGATGCCTGCTGGCATGCGGGCAAATCAAGATAGATTATGGAAAAACCAGAGGCTCGGGATTTTACACCCCTAAAGAGCTGCGCTCGCAAACTTCACGTCAAAATATATTTTGCCGCTCTGTTTGTCCTCAAGGGGACAATCTGTCCTTTCAAGCTTAAGGGGAGCAACAATAAATTCCCTCTTTTGAAAGGCCTGTGCTGAACAAAGTTTCAGTAGGGATTTAGAGGGATGTTCTTTGAAATTTACGTAATTTTGTCGCCTGATAATCCTAAAGAAATGGCAGAAGAAACAAAATCACTCAATTTTATCGAACATATCATCGAAGACGATCTGGAAAACGGCTTCGACAAACAGGATTTACGTTTTCGTTTCCCTCCTGAGCCCAATGGTTACCTGCACATAGGACATGCAAGTTCTATATGCCTGAATTTTGGTCTGGGACTGGATTATGACGCTCCGGTTAATCTCAGGTTTGACGATACTAATCCCGCCAAGGAAGAAAAAGAATATGTAGAAGCCATTAAAAGGGATGTTGAATGGCTTGGTTATAAATGGGATAAGGAATGTTACGCCTCCGATTATTTCCAGCAGCTCTACGATTGGGCTGTAGAATTGATCAAAAAAGGAAAAGCCTATGTGGATAGCCAAACTTCTGAGGAAATGGCTGAGCAAAAAGGTACTCCGTCCCAAACGGGAATCGAAAGTCCGTACAGGAACCGTTCGGTGGAAGAGAACTTGGATTTGTTTCAACGTATGAAAAACGGTGAATTTGAATCGGGAACCCATGTTTTACGTGCCAAAATCGATATGGCTTCTTCAAATATGTTGATGCGCGACCCGATCATGTATCGCATCCTTCATAAAGCTCACCATCGAACAAATACCGATTGGTGTATTTACCCAATGTATGACTGGACACACGGAGAGAGCGATTATATCGAACAAGTCTCACATTCTTTTTGTACGCTGGAATTTGCCATGCACCGCGAATTGTATGAATGGTTTTTGGATAATGTTTATGACGAAAACAAAGTAAAACCCAAGCAGCGTGAGTTTGCCAGAAGAAATTTAAGCCATACCGTAGTGAGTAAGCGGAAATTGCTTCGTTTGGTGGAAGATGGTGTAGTAAACGGATGGGACGATCCGCGTATGCCAACCATTTCCGGATTGAAAAGACGTGGTTACACCCCTGAATCCATAAAAAAGTTCGCAGAAACCATCGGAATTGCAAAACGGGAAAACCTCATTGATGTTTCTTTATTGGAATTCTGCGTAAGGGAAGACCTCAACAAAAAAGCCCCACGGGTGATGGGCGTCCTTAATCCGCTAAAAGTGGTTATCACTAACTATCCCGAAGATACCGAAGAATATCTCGATGCGGAAAACAATCCGGAAGAAGAAAACATGACCTATAGAAAGGTTCCTTTCTCAAGGGAACTCTATATTGAACAAGAAGATTTTAGGGAAGAAGCCAATAGGAAATTCTTCCGTTTAAAGCTTGGTAAAGAAGTACGACTTAAAAATGCCTATATCATTAAAGCTGAAAAAGCCATTAAAGATGATGAAGGTAATATTACTGAGGTGCATTGTACCTATGATCCGCTGAGTAAAAGTGGGAGTGGTACTCCGGAAAGTCAACGAAAAGTAAAAGGAACCCTGCATTGGGTATCCATTCCACATGCCAAAGAAGTAGAAGTACGCGAATATGACCGTCTCTTTACAGATCCGGAACCCGACAGACATGAAGGCAAGGATTTTATGGAGTTTATAAATCCGGATTCACTGCGTGTTACAAAAGCTTTTGTTGAACCAAGCCTGGCCGATGCCAAAGCCGGTGAACATTTTCAGTTTCAAAGAATCGGATATTTTATCGTCGATCCTGATTCAACCGACGAAAAGCTCGTTTTTAATAAAACCGTAGAGCTACGCGATAGTTGGGCAAAGATTGATGCTAAGAAGTAGCTAGTATTAAGTACAAAGGGTTTCCGTTTGTTCTTCATCTGATTTAAGGACTTAAGATAAAAGATAACGCTTCTAAAAAGCTCTAAATTCTGATGTCATGCTGAGCTTGTCGAAGCACAGTTAACTAAAATCAACAAGTCTTCGGCAGGCCTGCCTGACGGTAGGCAGGCTCAGACTGACAAATCAAATTGATCAAGGCTTTTTTAGAAACCTTCTAGCTAGGTATTTGTTTTAATCCCTACAACTTTAACTAATTCAGCCTCTTATAAACTGCTTAATTTTGTACATTGTAGTCGGATTCTTCTTTATGGGGAATTTTAAATCAACCTAGAGGGACTCGATTGCAACAACAATGAGTATTTGGCAAATTTTAATCAGTATATTTTGTGGTGTAGGGCTTTTTCAAGGCCTTGTTTTGGCGATTTATCTTATTGGCAGAAGTAAATTCAGTTTATCTCCTTCATTATTTCTTGGAGTGATGCTTATCGGTATCGCCTTCAGGCTTGCCAAATCCTATTTTGTGTTTTTGCCCATGGTTGAATATCCTGAATGGGGAGTTTTAGCCGGAGTAGCAGGTTTGTGGCTTATCGGACCTTCCTATTTTTTATATCAGAAGTGTCTTCATAAATCTGTAGTGACCAGAATACATTTCCTTCATTACCTCCCTGCATTTATCATCATCGGGTTGGGCATTTTCAATTGGGGCGACTATATCATCAGTTTTTATTATAGCGGACTATTACAAATGGCCTTGTATTTCGGAATTGGATATTATTTCGCCAAATACCGTAACACCGGTCCCCTCCCCAATCATTTTCCTGTTTTTTCCATCAGTGTGTTTATCTTGCTAGTCTGTTTTGTAGTACAGGCATACATCGAAGGAATTACCGTCTATGCAACCGGATCTGTTCTGGCCGTTGTTCTGCTGTATTTTATCAGTTATAAAATCCTTCAAAATTCATCGCTGCTGAATGATGTTTCCAATGGAAAAACATTGAATAAGGACGAGGTAAACGAAGTGATTTCCACACTCAATACCGTTTTTGAAAAAGAGAAACTACACAGAAGCAAAGGACTCACTGTGGCGGACGTTTCCCGGGTTTCCGGTCATGCTTCCTATCGCGTTTCTCAGGCCATCAATCAAAAACTCGGACTTCGATTTAATGACTACGTGAATAAATTCAGAATAAAAGAAGCCACTACACGCTTAAAAGATACAACGGCCAATGACAAGGTGGAAGTCATTGCTGACGAAGTTGGGTTTTCCAGCATGTCTTCCATGTATCAGGCTTTTAAAAAAGAAACCGGGCTCACACCCCATGCCTACAGACGTAGATATTTAACAGTGACTGCAGCTGACTAACTTATTCTTTTCAAAAAAACCAGTTTTGTCCTAAACAAATTTTACCTGTTCTTTTTTGCATCGCCCAAAAAAGTCTAGGCTGACGATAAAAACATAAAAAATACTACGGAATCCCCAGCCACACCTGCCTGCCGGCAGGCAGGGATAAAAATAACTCATTCCGCCTTAGGGCGGAACTCAAACAGATTTTTATCTTTAACCCCCACTGCTTCCTTGATTTTCAATGTTTTTATCGTAGGCCGGAACCAAACCCGAAAACCTTGGAATTTAGTCTAAGCCTCAGTTAATTTCATAAATTAAACACAAACGTTTAGGACGTTATTGCAAAAAAACACCCTTTGCCTATTGCAAATTTAGAAGAAAGAGCCTTGCAAAAGTTCACTAAGGTGTGGGAGATGACAAAGGATGTTTTAAGCTTAAGTTAGTTTGATGTTGGTTAAATCCATTGGTAGTTTCCTAAGCCTGACTCCGGTTAAATTGAAAATAGCATTGTTGAGAGCCGGAGCGATAGGAGGTAAAGCAGGTTCGCCTACCCCACCCGGAGTATCTTGGTTCGCGATGATATGTGTTTCCATTTCCGGAACTTCATTTATGCGCATCAGGTTGTATTGATGAAAGTTTTGCTGCATACAAACCCCGTTTTCATAGGTGATTTCTTCTTTAGTGGCCGCACTTAATCCCATAACTATACTACCTTCCATCTGTGCCCGTACCATGTCTTCATTGACAAAAAGTCCGCAATCCAAAACAGATATCACCTTCTTCACCCTTACCCCCTGTCCTTCGGAAACAATAAAGACACAGGCTGCTGAAATACTCTCAAATGATTTCCAGATGGCAATACCACGAGCGGTCCCTCCTGGCAAGGCTTCGTGATAATTTGCTTTTTCAGCCAATGTGTTTAATACCAATCGGTATCTTTCATCTTTAAGGATATCCAATCGTGCTTTTAGCGGGTCTATCCCCCCAAGGTGGGCAAGTTCATCGATAAAACATTCCTGTCCGAATGCAAAACTTCCCGCATAAACAGACCGCCACCACATGATGGGAATATCTGCCACCACCCGGGTATAGCTGATTTTTGTGTGATCGAGCACATATTTGCTGTTTTCAAAGCCTATTTCCCTTCCAATTCCCTCATCTACTTCACCTACTTTTGGAGAACCATTAATTTGTCCGTATATGCTTTCACCAATAGCATGATGATGGAGGCCCGTTATTTTCCCGTTTTCAACCGTGCCCTGTAATTTAGAAAGCGAGCCCGCACGGTATGGTCCTTGTGAAACATCCTCCTCCCTGGTCCATGTCACTTTTACCGGTTTCTGTAACTTTTTGGAAAGCATCCCAGCTTCCAAAAGAAAATCATGATAGGATTTTCGTCCAAAAGAGCCGCCCATGAGTTTGACATTCACTTTTACATTCTCAGGAGGCACTTCCATATATTCTGCCATTTGGTCTTTAATCTGTCCCGGGCCTTGCACACCGGCCCATACTTCTATGGTTCCATTGTCTTTTACCTCAACAATTCCATTCATGGGTTCTATCGGAGCGTGTGACAAAAAATTAGATTCGTACAGCCCTTCAGCTTTTATCCTTGACTTTGAAAAATGCTGATCAAAAGTTCCGGTTTCAGAATATAACGCTCCTGGATTTCCGGCTGCTGTGTATAAGCTTTCAGAATAGTCTTGTGTACTCACATGATCTCCTTCACCGCCCCATTCCACCTGTAATGCCTTTTTGCCCTGCATTGCCGCCCAAGAGGAATCAGCTATGACAGCCACTGCATCAAATTTGGTATAAAGCATGCTGCGTTCACATTTCATCACATCGATAACGCCCTCCACTTTTAGTGCTTCAGTAGCATTGATGGATACCACTTTTCCTAAAAGCGTAGGGGAATGCAAGATGGAAGCATGTATCATTCTTGGCACTTGCATATCAATACTGTAGGTTGATTTTCCTGTAATTCGTTCAATAACATCCCCCCGTTTGTGGCTTTTTCCTATTAATTTAAATTCAGATTTACTTTTCAATGTAGGGTTTTCCGGGACTTCTAAAGTAGAAGCCAGCGTGACCAGATCCCCATATTTGAATTTTCTGTCATCAATTCTGTTATAAACATGTGCATTCTCTGCATAGCATTCTGCTAATGGTATTTCCCAGCTTCGGCTGGCAGCATTCAGTAGCATCTGCCTTACTGCTGCCCCGGCTTTTCGAAGAGGTTCCCACGATCTTCTCACTGCTCCACTTCCCCCCGATATCTGAGGGTCATACTTTGCCTGTCCGTCACTTGGTATGATGCGTACCTCTTCCAGTCCGACTTCAAGTTCTTCGGCAATCATTGCTGCTGATGCCTGAATGGATCCCTGACCCATGTCTGGATTCGGATTTACCAGTGTGATGTTGCTTTCGGTATCTATGTGTATAAATGGTGATAGTTCATGGGAAACACTATCTGCCTCAACACTGAAAAGCTTGGTCACATTGCCCAACGTAAACCCAACAGCCAGTCCTGATGAGACCATAACAGTGTTTTTTATAAAATTTCTTCGGTTTGTTATTAGTGTCATAGCATTTGCCTTTTAAATCCCACTAAGGGGTCTTATTATTTAATACTCTACATTGAGATGAGTTAAGGTCTATTTATTTGAATACCTCATGTGCTTGTCCCTGTGAAATATTCCCAGAGGAATTTCACAGGACTTGCCCTATGGTAGTTGATTATTATCTTCTGATAATTGAGTAGCCAAACGAATGGCTTTTTTTATTCTATCGTATGTACCACAACGACAGATGTTGCCAGACATCGCGTCTAATATTTCACCATCACTGGGGTTGGGGTTTTGTTCAAGTAAATGCACTGCACTCATAATTTGTCCGCTTTGGCAATACCCGCACTGTGGAACCTGAAGTTCCTCCCAGGCTTGTTGTACGGGATGAAGTTCAGCATTGCCTATCCCCTCTATGGTGGTTACTTCTGCTTCCCCTACAGAATCAATTGGCGTCACACATGATCGCACTGCGTTTCCGTCCAAATGAACAGTACAAGCTCCACACTGACCTATACCACAACCGTACTTTGTACCTGTTTTTTGCAAAACTTCCCTCAACACCCATAGTAAAGGCATGTTTTCATCACATGTGAAGGATTGATCTTCTCCATTAATATTGATTGTATAAGTAGCCATTGATTTTGAATTTTATGATGTTAAAAATAATATGTAAAGAATATAATTAGCTAATAATCATTGGGTTAATTACTACGGATTTAGCTAAAACGAAAAAAAGAATATGAGAACAGCTATTTATCAAGCCTTATAAATGAAATTTAGAATCCCCGAAAAAATATTATATTTGAATTCTCCCCCCTTGTGAATAACAAAAACCTACAACTTATGGCGACATCCGTTTTGATGAAAAGCATACAGGAAAAGTATGTACAAGGCATCAATAAATTGCTTGAAACTGAAAAAAAGTTAACTCCCGACAACATCATTACGCTCTCAGAAAAACTATATGCCAATTTTAAAGTAAGAGGCATTTCAGTTGAAGAAACCAAAGAAAACGACATGCTTTTGTTTCAATATGGCACCTACGATTGGGGTGACGAATTAGGAGAGCACTTTAGTTTTGACATTACACGTCAATTTTATAAAAAGAACGGTGATATATACCAACTTTCCCTGACTTTAATCTTTGATCCTATAAACTTTAAAGAATTAAACCCCTACAATAAGTGGAGCTCCTATTTTCAAAGTATAGGCGAATGGGCAACACATATAAAAACCACACAGGGTTATCATTTGAGCAAATCACAGCCTATACAATCTTATGAACTGACGATGGACAGGGTATAAAGTCTTCGAAATAAAACTCTTGTCTCATAATACAACGTTAGTCAGAATTAACACAAAAGCGTCAATCCATTTAAAAAACCTTACAATGAACATAGAAAAACTAGCCTATAACAAACAGCTTAAAAAGCTCGAACTTGAAGACATTCCGTTTAATCAACTTCCGCTGTACAATATTCCAAAACCTTCTTATCAAAATCAACCATCCTATATAGTTGTAAGGTGGAAAAACAATAATTCTATAGATAAACATGAATTTATAGACCTACTATTAAAACACTTGTCAAAAACGCTAAACGACACTGTTTTAAAATTAATCATCATCACTCCAAGACACATCGGATCGCCATACAATGCTTTTGCTTTTTTAGCAAGTAAACAAATTGTAGCACTACATTTTGAAGATTCGGAACACTTCAAGCAGTGGATGGAAATCATTTTTGAAAAATTTAAAGGTCCTCAGCACGACAAAGTCAATGGAACGCTGGAAAATCAATCTGAACCTATCTCTCAATTTATGCTTAATATAACAGGTAGTGGGCATTCCATTAGTCCGGTCAAAGCAATAAATGATAGCGAAAAACCATATAAAAACACAGGTAAATTCATCTTTAAAAATGTCCCTCAAAAGTATAATGAAAAAGAAATTAGCGACGAAAGGCAGGATTTTATCAAAAAATATATCGATACCAGTGGCGCGAAACTCGATTTGGCGGAAATAAACAGTCTGTTCAAAACATTTATAGCAATCAAAGGGCTCAAGCCTACACCTCCGGTGGACAATGAGCAGACTTATCAAGAATTTGAAAACACAAGCGGTATACCATTTCCGGCGGAATTAAAGGCACTGAATGATCTGCACAATGGATTTGAACACGACGATGAGGTCAAACAAGAATGGTTTTCGTTTTTATCTGCTGAGCAAGTCCTAAAAGAATGGAAAAACTGGAAAACGGTTTATGATGATTGGACGCTGGAAGATTTGACCGGGAATATTGACCCTGATGGGGAAAAAACTATTGGGATGTACACCAATCCGTATTGGATTCCTTTTTGTTCCACCGGCGGCGGAAATTTTATCGGTATAGATTATGCCCCAGGTAGTCAAGGGAAGTCGGGACAGCTAATCGCTTTTGGGGCCGATGAATATAAAATCAGGTTTATTGCCGAGGATCTGGGCGACTTTTTACAGCAGTTTATTGATGGTAAAGATGTTTTAGATAATGGGTTTGACGATTAAGCATGTCTACCTCTCTAATCGTTACACTAGTGTAGTGCGGAAAACCAAAAAGATAAAAACCTAACGACCAACGCTGTGAGTTTTTTAAAAAACATATTCAATAAAATTCCTTTTCCCAATGCACCGAATTTGATATGCGGCATTGGGGAATCGGAAATTGGACATCGGGAAATTTTGATTTCAGAATATCCCTTTGAACCCTCCATTGCATTTCCGAACAGGAGGATAAAAGCAGATGAAATCGATTGGGTGTGTTATATTTCCGGGCCTGCGAAAATTAAAGTTGATAAAGACCTCATTTTTATTTCTACTGAATTGAAAAACGAGCTGAAAAAATTTGCTCAGCGAAATAAAATCAAGATCCAGGAACACAGCTGGAATTGGGAATGGATTTTAGATCCCTATCTTGATACAACATTAACTGCTGAAGAAGAAAAAAGGCTTTTAAAAAACCTCTCAGAAAACGGATTGGAAAAAGCTGAAGTCGAACGAATACGAAACGAAGTGGGTCAACAAATGCTCAAATACAACTTCGACACCATGCTTTGGGAATGGTGTAGTTTAGGACTTTATGATGTGCTTTCCGCTATGCGGGCAAAATACGATGAAGAAAAATTTCGTGAATTTTACGTTAGGGCAATAGAAATAGAACAACGTGGGAAAAACAAAACAAACAACTAAAACAGAGGACAATTGTCATGGCAAGACTTACTTGGAAAGAAGGAACAATGTTGAGTATCGAAACACGAAAGGGTGTTTTCGCTCTTGCGCAAATGATTAAATCACCATACTTGGCGTTCTTTGATATCTTTTCTGAACAAATAAACTTTAAAGACGCCCCTCTTGATAATAAAAGACTCCTCTTCTGTAGCGCTGTCACCAAACAATTTTTAAAATCAAGCAACATCATGAAGTTGAAAGGTGTGGCTCCTGAACAAAATCTCAACATCCCAAAATATTGGATAAAAATATTTCCCGGGAGTCGAGATACCGTGGTTTTTCAAGGAACGGACAAGGAAAGAAATTTAGCTGTTTTGGGAGAGGTTCCTGGCGGACAGTTGATTGAACAAAATATCGAAAACGGAGGGTTCCAGTCAGAATCAGTAGTTCTTGACACTATCCCTACCGACGATGATAAAACTATTGCACAATATGAGACCACCTCATTAGGCGTACACCCGGAATTGAATGAAAGGCTTTACTTGTGTTATTTGAACGATAAAAATGTCGATCCCATGAAATTGATTTATTTTGATAAAGATCTCCCTTTAGCATATACTTCTTATGTCTATGCCATCACCAATGATGCAAAAAAACTAGGATATTAAAACAAAAACCTGCACAAAATGAACACAATAACCAAAATAAAAAACACTTCTTCTACTCTCAATCGGAATTTTATTAACGCAAATCCTTTCGCGTTATATAGAATTACCTGATTTTGCTAAAGGTGCATTAACCGGGGTCGGGATTATGCTGATCGCATTAATGAAAGGGAATTTTAAATCTGCTCGTTCAAAATAGAAATATTGGGTTATTCATTATAAAAATAGCAATCGTTTCGGTTTACCTATCCATAAATTCACAGAAAAAAGGGTAAATTTGAAAGAAGGGATAAATGCCATTGTGTTTATTTAACCCATTTTAGGGGGATAAACAGCATTATATGGAGGTTATAAATAAGTTGATGGCAAGTTTGAAGAATGATTACGGAAAGAAGAACAGTTCCGGTTTATTTAACCGCAATAAAACTAGAAATCAGTTCAGAAAAGCAACAACCTAAAAAATATATTGAACCAAATCTACTAACAGATTTTCTTTATCCAAATATAAGAGTGTAAGTCCATAAGTGTCGTGAATACCGTGCACTAACACAAGAAGTACTAGGTTGTTCCTGTTTCTATAAAAAATATAAGACATAATTAATGCCAAAAACGTAATGCTAATCATCCCAGAAAGCCCTTGGTAATAATGTGATACGCCAAAATATACCGAAATTAATACGCCTGATGCCAACCAAGCCCGATTGCTGTTCCCAAAAAGTTCTGCTAACCACTTCATATAATAACCCCGAAAAATTAATTCCTCGCCAAAAGCGGCAAAAATCCAAACAATTGCCAATGTGATGAGATATTCAGCCGTATCGTGGACAATGCCTTGCAAAGAGGAAAGGTCAGGTTCGCCGAAAAAGTGTTCAACTAAAGTGCTAAAAAGGGTATCCACCACAATAAATCCTATCGTTATGAGGAATGCCCATAAAACGGTTTTCATATTGATTTTTTTGCCGAAACCAAATAATGACAAATTGAACCCACTTGACCATAAAATCAATAAAACAATGCTCAAACAAAAAAAATAGCTGAAATTTCTGTCCAAATAATTTAAAAACGGCGCAAAAAGCATTACCAATACAACTGCATAAGGTTTAGATAATGTAGCATAGGTTTTTTCTTTTCTTGATAAAGGTTTTAATTTTTCCATAATGTGATTGCTGTTAAAGTTGTATTTTCCTTCCTGTATGAAGCGCCCTGTAATACTTATTGTTTTCTATGAGCAAGCCTTCTGATTGTTGTGGGGGAAAGGTTTTTTTATAATCTTTTGGGTGGATAACGTCAATGCCGAAAACTTTTCCGTTGTACATTTTTTTAACTTTGAATTGTGGCGTATGCCCAACAATGATTGCTTTGGCATTGAATTGGTTCAGGCCTTTTTCAATTTCTTCTTGAGATAAGTCATCGTAAAAGTAACCTCGGTACCAAGACGGGCCTTTTGTGGTAGAGATAAGCAACTGTTTTAAATTTTTCTCTTTTTTCGGATAATAGACCTGACGGTAATTTTGCCTGACGATCGAGTTTATTTCTTCAATACTCGTGTCGTAATTGGTAATTGCAGGGTGTAATCCGCCGTGAAGAAAAAGGTTCCCATTTATAAGTTCCAAGGTATTTTTGCTTGCCATCCATCTGCCGATAAAGGAGTTTTCATTATAGAGCTCATATTGTTGTTTGCCTAAAATAGTAGCGGCATAAAAATATTTTGGAGAAGCTTTCCTGTAATCGCCTTGTAAGTTTTTAATTTCATGATTGCCCAAAATAAAGTGAACTCTCCCGCCTGATTTTTTGGCTTCCTGTTCCAATTTATAAATAAACCAAAGGACTTGGGTCGTGGAAAAACCCCTGTCAACAAAATCGCCAACAAGCACCAAATGCCCGTTTCCAAAGGTCCATTCCAAATCTTTATTGATTACTTTATTGTTGATTAAGAAATCTCGAAATGTTTTATAACCGCTTTCAACATCAGAGATGGCAAGGATTTTATTACTATCTTCATAGATAGCCTTTGGGGTATGTATATTGGCATCAATGGCAAACTCGAAATGAGAACCATCAAGATTGAAATAACTGCTCGTTTTGATTTTTGAACCGATGTGGTATTCTTTACGTCCAACCCGCATTCCATCTTCTTTGTTACCCGTGATATGGTTGACACTAATAACACTGTTGTTTTCAAAAAAGATGTACGGCCCTTCTTGTATCCAATTTCTTTTAACGGGATTATCAGCGTAATAAATGGTCCCGTTCAATGACCAAATCGTAACAACAGCTATTGATAAAAGCACCAATATAGTTGCAAAAATGTGCTTGAAGTATTTCAATATACGTCTTTTCATTTGCCCAATTTTAAATTTCAGGCTAATGTAGAAGGATGCTGTTTTAGAAAAAAAGTATTGGGATATAAACCATTTTGGGTGTTTAAAAAACTGCTTTAAGCGTGACAAAGTACGTTCACCACACTTTTGGGAGGTTTTACCCTATATTTGAGTTGGTTTGACACCACTTTTTGAAGGTTGAAAATGGATTGTTTAGTTTTATGCTATGATTAAATGGATTGAGGCTAATAAAAAACCATTGGCGATTGTTGCCGTTGTTTCTGCATTGATACCAATGCTGATAACGGCTTATGAACTTGTTTTTAAGGGCAAGGAAGCGGTCGCATATACATTTAATTCCACCATTGGGGTTTTGATAATCCTGTATTATGTGTTGCTGATAATTGCCGGTGTATCGATAGGCATATATTGGCTTATCAATCAGATTAGGCACATCATTCAGCTTAAAAATGAAAAAACCAATATGGAACTGATGCATTTAAAGGCACAGATAAACCCTCACTTTTTCTTTAATATTTTGAATAATTTATATGGTTTGGTCGATAAAGATTCTGAAAAAGCCAAACATCTGATTTTGAAATTGTCAGAAATGATGCGTTACAGCATTTACGAAGGGCAAAGGGGATTCGTAACTTTAAGGAAAGAAATAAGCTTTATTTTCAATTTCATCGAATTACATAAAATGCGGTATCACAAAAATGTAGAGGTTGAGTTTATTGTTGAAGCAGAAGATGAAGACATAAAAATTATGCCATTGGCTTTTATAATTTTGGTGGAGAATGCTTTTAAACACGGTGTTGAAAACTTGCGTCAAAATGCCTATGTGAAGGCAAAACTTCAAACAAGCAAAGAAAATATCTATTTTGAAATAGAGAATAATTTTGATTCACAAACCACAACAGAAAAAGGTTTGGGGTTGAAAAATTTAAAAAGAAGATTGGAACTTGTTTATCCAAATCGCCATAAATTGGAAACCATATCTACAAACAGCATTTTTAAAGCACAATTAACTTTGAACCAATGATAAATTATATCATAGTGGATGATGAAGATATCGCCCATGATATCATAAAAGGATATGCTGACCTATTGCCAAATTTGAAGTTGGTTCAACATTGTTATGATGCCATAGAAGCCAATGAATGTCTTAAGAAAAATAAAGTGGATTTGATTTTTTTAGACTTGAATATGCCAAAACTCAAAGGATTTGAATTTTTGAAATCCCTATTACACCCGCCAAAGGTTATTGTAACCACGGCATATCAAGAACACGCTTTGGAAGGTTATGAATTGAATATTGTGGATTATTTGTTAAAGCCATTCAGTTTCGAACGTTTTATGAAAGCGATAAACAAAATTAAAGATGAAAAAAGAGCTGCTCAAAATTTAAAAATAAAGAAATCAGGGGAAGATAAGCGTTTGTTCTTATATGCGAACAAAAAGCATATTCAGCTAATATTAGATGATATTTTATTTGTTGAAGCTGATGGAAATTACTGCAAAGTAGTTAGCAAAGTGGATGAAATTAGAATTAGAACTAAATTATCAGATTTTATAAAAATCTTGCCTGAAAGTATTTTTTTTCAGACCCACAAATCGTTTATCGTTTCCAAAAAGCATATTAAAACAATAGAGGGAAATCGAATTAGTCTATCAAGTTATAAAATCCCCATAGGTAAAGTTTACAAAGCAAGCATCAAGGAATTATTGAGATAAAAGTGTTATGTCTACAATGGTTTGTTAATGACAGAATAAATACAAACAGAGGAAAACCAGCCACCAACAACGCCTCCCATAAAAAGCACTAGCACAGTCCTTCACCAAAAAGCCTAAAGCACAACTTGAAACAAATAACATATAGAAAAGGACAGCTTAGTGATCTAACTGCATTGCAAGAGTTGTTTGTAGACGCCATAACCTCCGTTTGTAAGGAGGATTATAACGATGACCAGATTCGTGTCTGGGCTTCCGGTATTGAAAATATTGATCGTTGGCGCGACATGCTGACAAATCAGTTTGTTATAGTGGCTCAACTCAAAAACAAAATCGTTGGCTATGCAAGCTTGGATAATGGGAATTATCTCGACATGTTCTACGTTCATAAAGATTACCAACGACAAGGAATTGTTCATAAACTTTACACCGGGATTGAAAAAGAAGCTGTTAGAAATGGGGAAGTCACATTAACATCAGACGTGAGTATAACCGCAAAACCTTTTTTTGAAAGCCTTGGTTTTCGCACAATAAAAAAACAAACCGTAGAAAGACAGGGCATTGAATTAACAAACTTTAAAATGATGAAAGAGTTAACTAGATAAATAAGACTTCACAGGTTTTCCCGACGCATTTTGGTCGGGACAAGCGGAAACCTGTGAGGTCTTGTTGTATATAAATCCCAATAACTTGTCCATGCCACAGAGCAATATATAAGTGTTTCATTCCTGCCTCTTGTCAAATATTTCAATTCGTCACTAAAAATAAACAGTTCAGAATAAAAAAATAAATATCTAGCACAGCTATGGTTACATTTGAAAAACATTTAATGAAGTGATTTAAACTTTTTTGATTGAAGCGAAAATTAGTCATTTTGAGTCTAATTGAAGGTTTTTTTGAGTTTCATAGCAGCGCTATGGAAGGAAAAAAAGGCAAAAAGTAGGCTCAAAAGGGCAATTTTTTAGCCAATTGAGAAAAGTTTAAATCACTTCAATACAAACAGTCAGCATTCATTAAAATAAAAATGGAATATTTAGTCGGAGATATATACGGATTAATCCATCTGATTTCATCAATAATTGCTTTGGTAGCTGGGACATTAGCCCTGTTTATGAAAAAAGGAACAATCCGACATAAGCAAATTGGGTATGTTTATGTAATAAGTATGGTATTATTATTACTGAGTGCTTTTATGATTTATAGGCTGTTTAACGGATGGGGAGTTTTTCATTATGCAACTATCGCCAGTCTTTTAACAATTAGCTTAGGAATGATACCAATATGGACTAAAAAACCAACCAAAAAATGGAAATACATGCATTTTTCATTTATGTATTGGTCAGTAATAGGTTTGTATGCAGCATTTGTAGCAGAAGTTTTAACAAGAATCCCGGAAACCCCATTTTTCGGAATGGTTGGAATTTCATTTGTAATAATAACGCTTGCAGGTGGTGTATTCTTTGGAGTTAATAAATCAAAATGGTCAAGTCTATTTGGAATTAAGAAATAAAAAAGACCTCACAGATTTCCCTCCGACGCCCCGAAGTCTCAGGGGTAAGGAAAAAACAAAACCTGTGAGGTCTAGTGATTTATTCGCATATTGCTTTATTCCTCCCCGCCTTTTTTATTTTTATGTCTTTTCATGGCTTCACCAAGTTGGTTGCTGGCAGTAAAGCTGGCCACCATATTGTTTAGCATATCACTTCCGGCTTGCGGGGAATTAGGTAATAATATCAGGTTGGTATCGGTCTCTTCCCCTATGGATTGTAAGGTGTCATAATGTTGTGTCACCACAATCAAGGCAGAAGCTTCTTGTGAGTTGATACCCACTTTGTTCAATACTTCAACCGATTCTTCTAATCCACGGGCAATTTCCCTACGCTGATCGGCTATACCCTGCCCTTGTAAACGCTTGCTTTCGGCTTCAGCCTTGGCTTTTTCTACAATCAGGATACGGGCGGCATCCCCTTCAAACTGAGCGGCTATTTTTTCACGTTCTGAAGCATTAATACGGTTCATGGCTGCTTTTACCTGCGCATCGGGGTCGATGTCTGTCACCAGGGTTTTAATGATGTCATAACCATAATCCAACATCGCGTCTTGCAATTCCTCTTTTACTGCATTGGCAATGTCGTCTTTCTTCACGAAAACGTCGTCGAGTTTCATTTTTGGTACCTCGGCACGCACTACATCAAACACATAAGAAGTAATTTGTTCGTGCGGATACTCCAGTTTATAAAAAGCTTCATAAACCTTGTCCTTGATCACTACATATTGTACTGATACTTTCAGCTTAACAAAAACATCGTCCAGGGTTTTGGTTTCTACAATCACATCCAATTGTTGGATTTTAAGGCTCATTCGGGCCGCAATACGATCCACCAATGGGATTTTCATTTGTAAACCAGAGTTCCGGATACTGTGAAACTTACCGAAACGCTCTATAGCAACGGCTGTTTGTTGTTTCACTATAAAAAAAGACATGAAAAGGATAATTATTCCGAAGAATAAAATTGGGATAAGTAATATTGACATAATAATAATGTTTTAAATCGACGGGTAAATTACAAATAATCTTAGAATCCCAATCGTTTATTTGGTTAAATAATTAAAAAGTATTGCTGACGTCATTCTTTAAAGTCTTATATCATGTTTTTTATCTGATTAAATGAACGTCTATGTTATGGCATATTTATTGTTACTTTGCTTTAAAACCCAAAAACATAGCATTATGAAGACCTCCTACCTTACTTTTTTACTTTTGTTATCATTGAGCATTGTCTCCTGTGGAAGTGGTTATGTTTATCTGGATTATCCACAGGGTCCTGAGGTGCTATTACCTGATGGGGTTAACAATATCGCCGTGGTAAACCGCTCGTTGACCAAAGATGAAGATCAGCAAAAGAAATCCGTCGAAGCTGTAATAACAGGAGAAATTGCAGGATCTGATAAATTGGCTTCTGATGAAGCTGTAAAAGGTGCTATGGCGGGCGTTCAAAACAAAAGTGATATTAGGATCATTATCCCCGATACGCTACGTATGTACGGCACCGGAACCCGAAAAACACCCGATGTAATTCCTTGGGATAAGGTTAGCGAAATTTGCGATGCTTCCGAAGCTGATGTGCTCCTGGTACTCGAAAACTTTGATTCTAACTCAGACCTTGTGCTTTCAACGGCTGTAGAACAGGTGACTTCAGTATTAAAAACGGGAAAAGCAAGTTCACGCCTTCCTCGGCAAACCCGTGTAAATGTAAAGAGCTATTGGCGGCTTTACGATCCGTACACCAAAACGATTATCGACCAGTTTCAGCAGACATTTTATATGAATTTTGATCTGGCAAACGGGGAACTTCCCCATACTGCATTATCTGAAACGGCTTATGCCGCCGGACTCGATTATATAAACCGGTTTTTGCCCAGTTATTACCGGGTAAAGCGCGATATGCATAAAAAAGGAAAAGGACGTGACAAAGCCCAATTTGATGTCGGATGGCGTCGTAGCGAAGTGGCCAATTGGGATGGAGCCATCGAAATATGGACAGACATAGCAAACAATCCAAGCAGTAAATCTGCCGGAAGGGCAGCCCTTAACGTTGCTGTGGGCTACGAAGTATTAGGTAAAACGGATCTCGCTTTAGAGTGGGCCCAACGTGCCTATGAAGATTATGGCGAAAAACTGGCACGTGATTATGCCAAGATATTATTGCGGAGGAAACGGTTTGAGTTGTGACTTTTAGAGGTTGTCTAAAAAACTACAAAATCAGATGTCATGCTGAGCTTGTCGAAGCATAATTCGGTGAGTGCCAACAAAACGTCTTCGACAGCCCTTCGACAGGCTCAGGGTGACAAATCAAGTTCGTTTAGTGCTTTTTAGACACATTCTAAAGATACCAAGCAGCTTATCATGAACTTAAGACAACATCCTCAGTATTACCCTAAAACCTCAATCGCTTTTTCAAGTCTTGAAATGGTATTTTCCTTACCGATCATTGCGACGATATCAAACACATGCGGACCTTTCATAGCGCCCACCAAAGCCAATCGGAATGGGGGCATCACCTGACCGAAACCTAATGCTGCATCTGATATCCATTGTTTTACAACCTTCTCTACATTTTCTGATGAAAAATCATCTATATCATCGATAATCCCAATGATCTCTTTCATATAATCACCGGTATTTTCTTTCCATTTCTTTTTGGCCGCCTTTTGATCATATTCATCCGGAGCAACGAAGAAGAAACTACTTAAATCCCACAGTTCGTGGACAAAATCGGCTCTTTCTTTTATCAAGGCAACTACTTCGGTTACATATCCTTTAGAAAAACCTTTAGCAATGGTTTCATCCATTTCAGCTATAAACAAATCGGCTAGTGTTGTATTTCGTTTTTTCTGAAGATACTGATGGTTATACCATTTTATTTTATCCGGATCGAAACGCGCCCCGGCTTTATGTACTTTTTCGAGTTGGAAGGCATCGATCAATTCATCCAAAGAGAATATTTCTTGTTCTGTTCCCGGGTTCCAACCCAAAAAGGCCAGGAAGTTAACCACGGCTTCACTAAAATAGCCGTCTTCTCTGTATCCACGTGAAACATCACCGGTTTTGGGATCGTTCCATTCCAACGGAAACACCGGAAAACCGAGTTTATCACCGTCACGTTTGCTTAATTTCCCTTTGCCTGTTGGTTTTAAGATCAGCGGCAGATGCGCAAATTCCGGAGCTTCCCAACCAAATGCACGATATAGGAGTACATGTAAGGCCAAAGAAGGCAACCATTCTTCCCCACGGATCACATGAGAAATCTCCATCAAATGGTCGTCCACAATATTTGCCAGGTGATAGGTAGGCATTCCGTCACTTTTGAAGAGTATTTTATCGTCCAATATGTTAGTGTCGATTTCTATATCCCCACGGATGATATCTTTTAGCTGCAATTTTTCATCCTGTGGTGATTTAAAACGAATGACATAGTCTTCACCACTATCAATTTTAGCTTGCACCTCTTCTTCCGATAGCGAAAGAGAGTTTTTCAACCTCAATCGGTTGTGCCAATTGTAGATAAAGGTTTTTCCTTCTGTTTCGTGATTTTTTCTGTGTGCGTTGAGTTCGTCGGCCGTATCGAAAGCATAATACGCCCATCCTTTTTCTAGGAGTTCGTCGGCATATTGTTTGTACAATGCTTTTCGTTCGCTTTGACGAAAAGGTCCGTATTTTTTCTGAATTTCACTCCCGGAGCCTGGTCCTTGGTCGTAAGGAATTCCGCACCAATTCAAAGCATCGACAATATATTGTTCTGCTCCTTCTACATAGCGGTTTTGATCGGTATCCTCAATGCGAAGGATGAAATCCCCGCCGTGTTTTTTGGCGAACAAATAGTTGAACAAAGCCGTTCGAACACCCCCGATATGCAAGGGTCCCGTGGGGCTTGGCGCAAAACGAACACGTACTTTTTTACTCATTGCTAGAATTTTTACCAAAGATAATCCATTATCGTTCGACGGGCAAAACAGTTTGTGCTTATTCAACCTTTGAAGGGTTTTCCGACAATGAATTATGTTTCGACAGCCCTTCGACAAGCTCAGGGGGACATTGTACTCTTTTTATTACTATATCACTACCTTTGTTAGTTTGAGCTTGTCGAAGACTTATTCGATTAAGTCCAAACCTCGTGAGGTCTTGCTTCTTCAAGGATCTACAGCTAACTTATTCACTATTAATCTTCTGTTAAATGTTCAGTATTTTTTGTCAGTTCTATTGATTATTGTAGTTTCGGGCATTAACAACATTAAAAATTAGATATGAGATTTTCAAAACCATTTAAAACTTTACTTGTTTGTTTTGTGACGATTGGTATGAGTGCTTTTACACAGGTGAATGCTCAAGAACAAGTAGAAGTAACTGACGCTGAATTAGGAAAAATTGCTGCTGCATTTCAAGGCATTCAAAAAATAAATATGGAAGCGCAACAAAAAGTAATGAAAACTGTTGAAGATAGCGGATTTGAAGCCAACAGATTCAACGAAATGTACGAAGCTTCCGTATCTCCGGAAAAAAACGTTGAAGCTACAGATGAAGAAAAAGAAAAGTTTGGAAAAGTAATGAGCCAAATCCAAGAAATGCAGGCCGGCTTTCAAGGACAAATGGAAGAGGTGATTGGAAAAGAAGGAATCAGTATGGAGCGCTATGAAAAAATAGCCATGGCATTACAAACCGATACGGCATTACAACAACGTTTGCAAGCGGAAATAGTAAAGCAACAACAGCCGTAACCCACTAAGTGGGATTTTATTAGCTCCCAAAAGGAAATGATTAAAATTTTTCCTTAAAAATATAAAACCCTCGGATGATCTTGATTGTCCAGGGATTTTTGTTTTTATAGACCTTTAAAGTTTTTGAAACCTTAAAGGTCTTGTTTTAATCCTCTTTCTTCCCAATATCATCCAATTCGTCGATAACATTGATGTAACTCTTTTTAAAATTATTTTCCAGCAAAACATATAGCCCATAGGTTGCCAATAAACCGAAGGGAAGTACAATCAGGCTAAGTACGATATCATTGCCATTTTCAATAAAAGAAGGGTTTATAAAGGCGATAACAATTCCGGCTATAAACGTTCCGACATAATAGGCTACAATGCCGATTATTGCAAATAGCCACTTGTTTTTATGGTGTTCTTCAGCAAGTTTATAATAATATTTACCGATCCAGAAAAGGAGTAGTAGTCCAAGCATAGCAGTTTAGGTTTTGGGTTACTTCCAATAAGTAAATATAGAATTTTTATTGAAATAGTGGTGTTTTGACTAAAAAAACAAGCTTTTCCAAAGTTTGGAACTTTGGAAAAGCTATCAAAGGCTGGGTTACATTCTTCCGCGAAGTCGGGAGACTTTACGGAGCGGATGTTTTTAATAGTTTGTGCAACGATTACCATCTTGTTCGTTTACTTTTTAGCAAGAGGGTATTTATTAACTCATCAGGATATAGTTTATCATAGCTTATTTTATTGATTTAAAATGTTGTTTTATTAAATGACCGTGCAACAGTTAAAAGAAGAATGTTTCAAATAATATTTAAATCCTTAAATAAAGATTGCCGTTGATAGTCTTGAGTTTAAGAGTATTTAAAGGGTTCTTTGTTTCCCCTTTAACCTTTTGTCCAATCATACGGTCCTCTGAAGTCAATTTAATAGCCTCGTCTGCATAAATGTTGCCATGAATGGTTTCTGCTACTATACTGGTATTGATAAGTTTCAAATCAATTTCACCATTGATAGTACTTAAATCCATTTTACCTTTGTAATCTGCAATATTGATATCCCCGTTGATCAAATCTGCTGTAAAATCACCTTCAATAGATTTAGAAGTTATACTTCCATTAATACTTGAGATCTTAAAATTGGCATTTTTAGGGATATACAAAGTATAGTTGAATTCATATTCAATATGGCAGCAATTCACATATATCGTTTTTCCATCTTCACTCCTTTTCTCTCCGTATTTTTCCTGAAATGCTTTAAAAACAGGTTTGGCATTGGATTCAATGGTAATAAGAGACTTTTGTTCGGTAATATTTAATTCATAAAGGTCAAGAAATTCTTCTTCGTCCATCGTTAAATCCGCCTCCAATTGAATTGTTGATTTGTCCCAGTTCTTAACGGTGATATTGAAAGCAAATGGTACTTCTATATCAATTTCCTGATTGTTGTAGTCTACGGTTTTTTCAATATGCCTTTGTGCATATATCGAAACCCCGAATAAAAATAAAGTGATTACTAGTATCTTTTTCATGATTGATGATATTTAGATTATTGTTTTCTTAGGTATATGGTTCCTGTAGCTGAGTTTAGTTGAATTTGTACCCCTCCATTATTGAGCGTTCCTTTTACGGTTCTTGCAGAAACCATTTTCAAACCATCTTCGCTTTCAAGATTTAGATCAAAGTCGGTATAGATCTCTCCAGTGGTCGATCTCAAGACTAAATCAGCCGATGTGGTATTCGGAAGACTAACATCTATATCTCCAGTGGTGGTGGTAATACTAATGGGAGAAGATTGATTTACTTTAGAGAATATTACATCAATTTCTCCAGTATTGGTGTTTGCAGTAATCGGACCTGTAACATCCTTAATTTTAAGTCCTCCGGTAACCTTGATAGTACACTCTATTTCACTACTGAATCCGTCTATAGAGACATCACTGTCAATTCCTGATGCATTTACAGATATATTAGTGGACGCCGGTAACAGAATAACAGGAACCTCTCCTTCTTTGCGAAGGTTTTTTACAATAAGATTATTTCCTTCCTTGATTACATAAAACCCTACTTCTGTATTGTCAACCCCGCCTAGTCCAACTAATTTTAAACCTTTTGCTTTTTCCGGGGTTTCTGACCTATCCGCTTTAATAGTAAGTGAGTTTTGATTGTAGGTCTCTACGATAACATCTGACTTAGTTTCAATCTTTACCCACTCTATCCCTTCCAAGGAATGTGTATAATTAGACTGTGCCAGAGTAGAAACGCAAATAAAAAATGATGCGATAAATAATTTGAATGATTTCATGATTGTTCGTTGTTTTGATATTAAACTATTGTTGGTATAAGTGATTTAATTTGTTCTTTTACAAAGTCTGGGGTATCTTCTTTATCCAGTAACTTCTTCATAACCTCAACTGCATCTTTGTCTTTGATCTGTACAAGTGTATGCATAACCGCTAATTGTACAACTGGTTCTTTTTCAATCTCCAATGCCTCAACCAAGGCTCCTCTTACCGTTTCCGAGGAGGTAAACCCTGTAAGTGCATTTACTGCTGCCAAGCGTACATTAGGATTCTCATCAATAAGCATACGATCGATCAAGGCTTTAAGAATTTTAGCTTCCGGATGATTGAATTCTTCTACGTAACTCACACCCTGAATACGCTTACTGGCAGATTTATTCTCCATGAGGGAAAGCATGGCCGTTTGTTTAATTCCCTCATTTTTCTTCTGCAACTCAACAATCTTTAGATTTGACTGACCGCTCTGGTAATACCTTCCTGCGTAAAACCCTCCTATTACCAATACAATACAAGCGGCAAGCCTGATCAATTGCCCGAGTCCATATGATTTTTTGGAATAACTTTTTTCTAGTGATACGCCCTTAGGCTGCATTTGTTTTTCTTTTTCGATCTGCTCATAAAAGCGTTGCCTGATCCTGTCAGCCGGGCTAATTTGCTTTTCATAATTAAAAGCCTTTAATAGCATTTTATATTCTTCCTGCTCTTTCTGGCACTCAGGACAATGCTCTAAATGCGCTGCTACTTTTTCTCTTTCCCTATCGTCCAACTGATCCTCTATATAGTGCGGTAAGAGGTCTTTTATCTGTCTGTGCTTCATAGCTATATATCTTTAAAATAAATCGTCTTTAATTTTTGTATTGCCCTGAAAACTTTTGCTTTTACAGCTCCGGGGGTACTGTCCATGATAACTGCCAGTTCATTATATCTGATGTTCTGTAGTTTGGCCAGTGTTAATAATTCCCGATCAGGTAATTCCAAATGATTCAATGCTTCCTCTAGATGTGATAACTCTTCCTTAGCTTCTATATCACTAACCAGATCCTTAGCTGATCTAGGGTCAAAACCCAAAGAATCCTCTTTCTTTTTACGCATATGTGAACTCAAACAATTCCGGGTGATGGTAAACATCCAGGAAACAAATTTCCCATCCTTATATGTTTCCCTATGTCTCATGATTTTATAAAATACCTCTTGTGTTATATCTTCACTAAGCATTTGATTCCTAGTCATTTTAAGTAAAAAATTATACACATGACTGTGATGCCTTTCGAACAAAATTTTAAGTTGATCCAGATTTCCCCGGGAAACTTCAAGCATTAATTTTTCGTCAGTAATAGTCTTCAAAAAATATTATTTAGTTGATGTTCATTATTATATACTCATGAAATCACAGATGGTTACATCTAAATCCCATAAATTTTCACAGCGAAGTATAAAGGTATGTATTACTGAAAGATCTGTTTAAGTAATTTACTGTATGTCATACATGAGAATTATTTAAGCCCAAATCCCTATTCCTAAGCCATTTTAACACCATCTTTTGAAAAATGCTGATTTACAATGCCAAACAAATTGTATTTTTATGGTAGAAAGTTTATCGTTGTAAGTGATACACTTCGATAGTCCTTTCGACAAGAGGCTGTCCAAAAGCTGCAAATTCAGATGTCATGCTGAGTACTTCGATAAACTCAGTACAGGCTCTGTCGAAGCATAATTTATTGAAGATCAATGTGTCTTCGACAACCCTTCGACAAGCTCAGGGTGACAAGTGTACTGAACTTTACTATTTTAACACAAAAAAGAAATATAAATACCAAACTATGCAGGCTTTACAGCAGATAAAACAAAAACTGGAAGGGTTTTTACGAAAATACTACGTCAACGAACTGATAAAAGGGGCGATTCTTTTTACAGCTGCGGGTTTGCTGTATTTTATCTTTACGGTGCTGCTGGAATACCTTTTGTGGTTCGGCACCACCGGAAGGCTACTCCTCTTCTGGCTTTTTGTCGCCGTTGAGCTTTTTTTGTTTGTCAAATTTATCGTCATTCCCTTGCTCTATTTGTTTAAAATCAGAAAAGGGATCGACCAAAAAGCGGCCTCGCAGATTATTGGTCAGCATTTTCCCGAAGTGGGCGACAAGCTGCTGAACCTACTCCAACTTTCTGAAAACAAAGAGAAATCAGAATTATTGATGGCCGGCATCGAACAAAAAGGAACGGATCTGCGTCCGATTCCCTTTCAACGGGCTATTAATTTGAAAGCAAATTTGAAATATGTCTGGTATGCGGCTGCCCCTATTCTAATTATACTGATTGTTATATTTTTAGGCAAAACAGATTTATTTTCAGATAGTTACAAACGTGTGGTGAATTATAAAACCGCCTATACACCACCGGCTCCCTTTGAATTTTTTGTACTGAATGATTCTTTGAATGCTATTGAGAACCGTCCGTTTACACTGAATGTAAAAACAGCCGGAAATATCATTCCTGAAAATGTTCAAATCCTGATAGACGGCGAGGCTTATTTTATGCAGCAAAAAGAAATGGGTCATTTTGAATATGTGTTTACACAACCCAGAGAATCGGTTTCCTTTTCTCTAAAAGCCAATGAAGTGGCATCGCCCACCTATCAATTACAGATTATCGAAACCCCTTCGCTTCTCGGTTTTGAAATGATGATGGATTATCCCACATACACCGGAAAAAAGACGGAGGTGTTAAAAAATACCGGAAATGCCCTGATTCCGGAAGGGACTCAAGTTTCTTGGAAATTGGCAACCTTAAAAACTGATCGCGTAGCATTGCAATCAAAAGATACCGTATTGGAATTCAGTAAGAATGACAACGAATTTCAACTGGAAAAAAGAATTTTCAGTACGTTGGACTATTCCATCAGTACGAGTAACAAAAATCTGAAAGATTATGAAAAACTCGGTTTTTCCATAGAGGTCACTAAGGATCAATCCCCGGAAATCCGTGTAGCCGAAAAATTGGACAGCACAAGTAATCGAAAAATATATCTGGGACAGCTCTCCGACGACTATGGTATCAAGAATTTAAAGTTGGTTTATTATCCGGAAGGGACTGATTCGCTTCAGCAAATTTCCATTCCTATCAATCCTGGAAATTACGACCGATTTGTTTATGAATTTCCGGGTGATCTACCATTGCAAGCCGGTATTCCGTATGAATTTTATTTTGAAGTCACCGATAATGATGGAATTCGCGGTGGAAAATCAGCTAAAAGTCCTGTTTTCAATTTTAGAAAACTCACTGAAGAAGAACGAAAAGATCAGCAGTTGGAACAACAAAGTGAAAGCATTCGCGATATGGAAGAATCCATGCAAAAACTGCAAAAACAGGAAGAAGACCTTGAAAAAATTTCAGAAACCAATAAACAAAAACAACAGTTGGGCTTTAACGATCAGAAACGTGTTGAGAACTTTTTGGAAAGGCAACAGCAGCAAGATGAAATGATGAAGCGTTTTCACAAGGAGTTGGAAGATAATCTGGATGAATTCCGAGAAGAAAACAAAGAACGATCTGAATTTAATGAGTTGCTGAAAGAACGCTTGGAACGTCAGCAAAGAGAAATGGAGAAGAATGAAAAATTGATGGAAGAGTTAAAAGAGCTTTCTGACAAAATAGATAAGGAAAAACTTACCAAAAAACTTGAGGAACTCGCCAAGCAACAGAAAAAAGACAATCGGAATCTGGAGCAAATACTGGAACTCACCAAGCGCTATTACACCGAAGCCAAAGCGGAAAAAATCAAAAAGGATCTGGAAGAACTAGCCCAAAAACAAGCTGCTCAAGCTGAAAAAAATCCGATGGAAAATACACCTGAAGATCAAGAAGAATTGAACGCTGATTTTAAAGAGTTGCGAAAAGACATCAATGCCCTGGAAAAGCAAAACGAGGAATTGCAAAAGCCGATGGATTTGGGAACTGATGAAGAAATGGAGCAACAAATTGAAAAAGATCAGCAAGAAGCCAAGGAAAAATTAGAAGAAAACAAGCAAAGTGAGAATCAAAAACCTGAAAACGGGGCTCAACAAAAGCAACGAAATGCCGCCGGAAAAATGAAACAAATGGCACAGAACATGCAGCAACAAATGCAAGCCGATGGGCAACAAAGTATGCAAGAAGATATAGAAACGCTACGGCAGATTTTGGACAATCTCATTATTTTTTCCTTTGAGCAGGAAGATATCATGAAAAAACTAGATCAATTTGATGAACGCAATCCGGAGCTTGCCTCCTATTTAAGAAAACAAAACGATCTGCGTTCGCTCTTCGAACATATCGATGATAGTTTGTTTGCTTTGTCATTGCGCCAGCCTAAAATTTCAGAACACATTAATGAAAACATTACCGATGTCTTTTACAATATTGACAAAACCTTGGAGCAATTTGCCGAAAACCGATTTTACCAAGGTTTATCACATCAACAATACACCTTAACGGCTTCAAATGAATTGGCTGACTTTTTGAGTGATCTTTTGGACAATATGCAGCAAAGTTTGGCATCTGGTAGTCAAGGCGGAGGTCAAGGTTTTCAACTTCCGGATATTATCCAAAGTCAGGAGCAATTGAATCAGCAAATGCAGGAAGGAATGAAAAAGGGCGAAAAGCCATCAGAAGGAAAAGAAGGAGAAAAAGGTGAAGGTAAACAACCCGGCGACAAGCTCAATGAAAATATGTCTGAAGAATTGTTTGAGATCTACAAGCAACAACAGCAATTGCGAAATGCTTTGGAAAAGCAATTGGAAAACATGGATGGAAATGCTGAAAAGCGACAAGCAGTCCAATTATCTAAACAAATGGAGCAGATAGAAAATCAGCTTTTGGAAAAAGGTTTTGATGAAAATGTCTTAAGCAAAATGATGAACCTAAAACATGAGCTTTTAAAATTGGAAGAAGCCAGTTTTGAGCAAGGGCAGAAAAAAGAACGCGAAAGCCAGACAAGCACAAAAGAATTTCAGAATAAAAACATAAAACAAAGCTCTGATATTCAACAATATTTCCAGGAAGTTGAAATATTAAATAGACAAGCATTACCTTTGCGGCAAAATTACAAACAGAAAGTAAACGCCTATTTTAAGGAAGATGATTAATTTTCATTACGAAACCGATTTTCAATTGGATAACGAAAAGCGGTTTTCAAACTGGATAATACAGCTTGTCCGATCTGAAGAAAAAGAAGCCGGAACGATCAATTACATATTTTGTGACGACACCTACTTACACAAAATCAATGTAAACTACCTCGACCATGATACCCTAACCGATATTATCAGTTTTGATTATTCCAATGGAAGTTTAATTGAAGGCGATATTTTTATTTCGATTGAACGGGTAAAAGAAAACGCGACCGAATTTGAAGTTGCTTTTGAGAATGAATTAAAACGTGTAATGGCCCACGGCATTCTTCACTACTGTGGATATACAGACAAAACTGTAAAAGATAGGGAAATAATGCGACAAAAGGAAGAGGAAAAAATGGTTTTGTTCGATTCTAAAAAAATATAGATCGCAGTAATAATAAGGCTTAAGAAAGCTGTTTCACGTGGAACACAGCAAAAAGTGATAAAGAAAAACAGATTTTATGTTTGATAAAGTATATGATGTTATAGTGGTTGGAGCAGGACATGCCGGATCGGAAGCAGCAGCGGCTGCCGCCAATATGGGTTCTTCTACTCTACTCATCACCATGAATCTCCAAAACATTGCACAAATGTCTTGCAATCCTGCTATGGGTGGAATTGCAAAAGGACAAATTGTTAGGGAGATTGATGCCATGGGCGGCTATTCGGGTATTGTAACCGACAGGACCGCTATTCAATTTAAAATGTTGAACAAATCTAAAGGTCCCGCTATGTGGTCACCAAGAGCACAAAGTGACCGCATGCGATTTGCAGAAGAATGGCGTTTGCTTTTGGAGCAAACTCCGAATCTGGATTTCTATCAGGAAATGGTGAGTGGTTTACTGATAGAAAACGGAAAGATAAAAGGTGTAAAAACATCCCTCGGATTGGAAATAAAATCCAAAACCGTGGTGTTGACCAATGGAACTTTTTTAAACGGATTAATTCATATCGGAGAAAAACAATTAGGTGGTGGCCGTGCTGGCGAAAAAGCATCAACCGGAATTACGGCCGATTTGATTGAAGTAGGTTTTGAAGCAGGAAGAATGAAAACCGGAACCCCTCCAAGAGTTGATGGAAGGTCTTTGGACTATTCAAAAATGACCGTTCAACCCGGTGATGAAAACCCGGAAAAATTTTCATATTCAGACAAAACAAAACCTTTATCAGAACAAAAAGATTGTCATATGACCTACACAAGTGCAGAAGTTCATGATCTGCTTCGTGAAGGTTTTGACAGATCCCCAATGTTCAACGGAAGAATAAAAAGTATTGGTCCTAGATATTGCCCCTCTATAGAAGATAAAATAAATCGTTTTGCTGATAAAGACAGGCATCAAATTTTTGTAGAACCCGAAGGATGGAATACGGTTGAAGTTTATGTAAACGGATTCTCTACTTCCTTACCGGAAAATGTACAATTTAAAGCCTTGCGTTCTGTAGCCGGATTTGAGAGTGTAAAATTCTTCAGACCGGGATATGCGATTGAATATGATTACTTCCCTCCTACACAATTAAGACATACGCTAGAAACAAAATTGATTGACGGTTTATATTTCGCCGGACAGATAAACGGAACAACCGGATATGAAGAAGCGGCTTCTCAAGGATTGATGGCGGGAATAAATGCGAGTCTAAAAGTACAGGGAAAAGAGCCTTTTATTTTAAACAGAGATGAAGCTTATATCGGAGTTTTGATCGATGATTTGATCACAAAAGGAACAGAAGAGCCTTACCGAATGTTTACCTCCCGAGCAGAATATCGAACTTTATTGCGACAGGATAATGCCGATTTAAGATTAACACCGAAGAGTTTTGATCTTGGTTTGGCATCTGAAAAGCGATTGAAAAGAATGCAGGAAAAGGAAAAAATGTCTAACTCTTTTGTGGAGTTTTTTAGAGAGACAAGTGTAAAACCAGAAGAGATCAATCCGATATTGGAGACAGTAAATTCTTCACCAATGAAACAACAGGATAAGATGTTCAAGATATTTTCGCGACCAAATGTTACTTTAGATCATATGCGAAAAGTAAAAGCTGTGGACGAATATATTTTGGAGCATCAATTAGATACTGAGGTTTTGGATCAAGCAGAAATTCAGGTAAAATATTCCGGGTATATTCAAAAAGAAAAGAACAATGCGGATAAACTAAATCGTCTTGAAGAAATCAAAATCCCGGAAAACTTTGAATACGACAAGTTAAAATCCCTCTCTTTTGAAGCGAAAGAAAAACTTAAAAAAATAAAACCGAGAACGCTTTCACAAGCATCTCGAATTAGTGGAGTTTCTCCAAGTGATATTAGTGTGCTATTGGTTTATATGGGTCGATGATTTTTCCCCACCCAGATTTAGCTTTTTGCTAAATCTGACCTCTCCAAAGGAGAGGTAAAATAGACTTGGATATAGAACTTAGTAAAATTAAAAACGAAATGGTTCCACGTGGAACCATTTTTTTATTCCATACAATCTTCCGACTTTTACTCAATTAAAACTTAATAGGTTTCGACTGCGCTCAACCTGACAATATCAAGCTTAAATTATTTTTTTAAAAAGCCTCAATTTAATATTGAAAAAGAATGAATCAAAAAACATATGTTCGTTGTAAAGATCACCTGGTCTCTTCCGAAGAATTTGAATTAATAAAAGTCGAACCCAACGGACTTTTAAAAACAACTCCTGTTCCATCTGAAGAAAAAATTAGTGAATATTATCAGAGTGAAAATTATATTTCGCATACTGATTCTAACAAAACTTTGATGGACAGGATTTACCAATTCGTCAAAAAAATATCGCTGAAAAGAAAATATAAAATCATAAAAAAACATCATCCGGAGTCAAAAACACTTCTCGATATTGGAGCAGGAACAGGTGATTTTTTGACTTATGTAAATCAGTTTTTAGATGGTATTGGAATCGAACCCGGAGAAAAAGCAAGAGCAATTGCGAAGGAAAAAATGAACAAGGTTGAAGAAAGTTTTGATAAAGTAAAAGGAAAAAAATTTGATGTGATTACCATGTGGCATGTTTTGGAACATGTTCACGATGTGGAAAAACAATTGCAAGAGATCAATGGAATCTTGAATGAAAACGGACTTCTGATAATTGCTGTTCCGAACTATAAAAGTTATGATGCAAAATATTATAAATCACATTGGGCTGCCTATGATGTTCCACGACATCTTTGGCATTTCGATCAGGCATCGATCAAAACATTAGTTAAACGTCAAAATTTTAATGTAGTAAAAATCTTACCTTTATATTTTGACTCTTTTTATGTGAGTTTGCTTTCAGAAAAAATAAAATCTTCTAAAAGTAATTTTATACGAGCATTTTTTATCGGATTACTCTCAAATATCAAAGCAATAGCTTCAGGCGAGTATTCATCACTGATTTATGTGGTAAAAAAGGGGAAATAACTAATTAAATTACTTTATTTAATAAGAAGGTGACAAATCCACACCAAGACATTAACAAAAATAAAAAGTCGCTTAAATCGTCTTAAAATAAGTCAGTTTTAATAATAAACCTCTATGAAATCAATACTTATAATAAGATAATCTTATGTTATAAGAAAAAGGGAGATCAGAATAAAATCTCTTGAAGAAAGCACAAGATATTCGAACAAATACACTTCAGCTAAATTCTATTCAGAACATCATGGAATTAAACTCACTAAGTGGGATTAAATCGATAATCTTTTTTATTTTTGCCCTCAACACATTATATATACATAAAGATGAAAAAAATAATTTTGATTTTAGCCGTTGCAGCTGCAACCTTATCATGTGAACAGAATAAAATTGCTTTTGTAGATAATAGCAAATTAATCAACGAGTATCAGGAAAAAATAGATATTGAAGCCAAGTATAAAACCAAACTTGAAAAATTCAATAAAAAGGCTGATAGTATTTCTAAAATATTTCAAGAAGAAGGTCAAGCATTCCAAGAAGAAGCTAAAAGATTATCACAATCAAAAGCCCAAGAAAAATATAACACTTTGTTACAAAAAAGACAAAGTATTGGACAACAATTACAGCAAGAGGAACAACAACTCTCTATTGAAAGTCAGACTGAAATTGACAGCCTGATTAATAAAGTGAAAGACTTTGTAAATGATTATGCTGAAGAAAAAGGATATACTTTTGTTTTGGGTGCAAACGATGGTGGTAGTGTTCTTTATGGTGAAGAATCTAAAGATATTACCAAAGCTGTTTTAAAAGCCTTGAATGAAAAGTACAAGAAATAAAAGAATTTATTATAAAATTCTTCTAAAGCCATTCAGAAATGAATGGCTTTTTTATTGAAGATGTCTAAAAACTGTTTTTACACGAATTGTCAGTCTGACAAGGTTTACAAGACTTTTTAGATACCTTCTTTTTATTGTTATTGCAATAAAAGATACAAACAAAATACCGTAGGAATGATGTAAATAACAATTTTCATGGCACCATCAAAGTCTTTTGCTATTCGCTGACCTATAAGGAATAAAAAGAGTGTGATCAGTGAGAAAACACAACTTAGGACACCATAAACGGAGTTATTTGAAGTAAGTAATTCATAGATACCGATTCCTGCAAATACGAAAGATAACAGCTCTAAAAATATTATCAAGAATAAACAAATGGGAACAATTCTGCGGATGAAAGTGCCATCAAAATGATCCCTCAAAAAAATAATATTTCCTTTCCAATCTGATACTTTATCCAAAAAGCTAAACAAGAAGGTAATCAGGATAAAAATGAGGAGAAATAGTTCCGGAAGTGAATTTAATATATTTATCATTGTTCCCTGATATCTTCAATCACGTTTTGTAATTTTTCTTTTTCATTGGGAAAAAATCCTTGTAAAACTAAAACCAATCCGAAGAAAATAAGCATCAGGCTAATAACACGTTTAATTTTAAAGATAAGCTTAGGTGTTAATTTGTTACGCAGTTGTTTGGCAAGTAAAATTTTAAAGCAATCTACAATTAAGTATGTGCATAAAATACTACCTATAAAGGTAAAAATGCGTTCATCTTCCATTTCTAATTTTGGACCGAAAATAAAGATAATACCCAACCAAAAACCAAGTACGCCAATATTGATAAAATTTAAAAAGAACCCTTTTATGAACAACCGAAAATAATTCTTTTTAATAATACTGAAATCAATATCTTCTTGAACAATACGCTTATAATCACGTTTGCATTTAATAAAGGAAATAACTCCATAAGTGATTAATAAAACACCGCCAAAAATAAATAAGGATGGGTCGTCTTTTATCTTATGAAGTATCTTGTTTGTACTGAAATATGCAATCAGAATAAAGAAAATATCACCTAAAACAACACCTACATCAAAGGAAAGCGCTGCCCTAAACCCCTTTGTGGCACTGGTTTCTAACAAAACGAAAAAAACAGGCCCAATGGTAAAGGCTAATAAAATTCCCAGTGGTATTCCGGATAATACATCTTCTATCATTGAAATACAATCATTACTCACTAAGTGAGGTTTAATGAGATAATTTAAATATCTACATTATTATAACAGCCATCAATCAAATAGTTCAGGGCAAACAAATCTACCGACAAAGGCAGATTTACTTAGTTACATTCAAATAATGCTCCAAAAATAATAAATCATCACAACCAAAATAAGTCATGATGATTTATTATAAAGATTTTTTAACCATTATTATTCTTCATTAATAGTTCCTCCAATAAAAACTTGTTGTTCTATCACTTTAGGTTTACCGTGAATATTGATTGTCCCTCCTATTCTTACTTTAGCATCTATAAAATCTGATGCATTAACATCGGCCACTCCACCTACTTTTACCAGTACTTCTGCCTGTTTGGCTATCAATTCTGATGCATTCAAAGTACCACCGGTATTAACCTTCACCAAAATATTATCTGATGTTCCTTTGAGAATTATTTTACCTGCAGTAACCGATTTTGTATTCAAACGTTGCAATTCAACATCTAAATCTATTTCGCCTCCTTCCTGTGCATGAAGTTCCAACTCTATTTGCTTTATTTGGTAATCTGCTGAAACAAAGGCATTTTCATTTACATCTATTACATCAATAATATCTTTTGTATAGAGAACTACAAAGGTTTTATGTCCATCAAAAATAACATGGTTTCTGGTTCGTATCCTAAGCTTACCGCCTTTATTCACGATAACAACATTGGAAGGATTTTCTCCGGAAACAACAGCTTTGTTACTATCGCCTTCAATAATATTAACCGAAAGGCCATTAAAAACTTTTACTTCGTGAATTTCGCCTAATTTAACAACGACCTCTTCTTGTGCGGAAACAAAAAAAGAACTGATAAATAATAATATGGTTAAAAACTTCATTGTATATATTTTTTAAACTTTTTTTCCTGTAAGTTCAAAATCCAAATGCCTTTTTGCAAGGTCTGTGCTTTTTAATTTTACAAACACTTCATCGCCTAATTGGTAGCTATTTTTTGAAACTTCACCAATCAACGCGTATTGATCTTCATCAAAAGTATAATAGTCGTCTTTAATATCCCGGATCCTGATCATTCCCTCGCATTTATTTTCGATAATCTCCACATAGATCCCCCATTCTGTCACTCCGGATATTACACCAAGAAACTCTTCATCATAACGGTTTTCCATGAATTTTATTTGCATGTATTTAATGGAATTCCGTTCTGCACTAGTCGCCAGATATTCCATATTTGAAGAATGTTTACATTTTTCTTCATACTGTTCTTGATTGACAGAATTTCCACCATCAAGATAATATTGCAATAAACGATGTACCATCACATCGGGATATCGCCTGATGGGTGATGTAAAATGTGAATAATAGTCGAATGCCAATCCATAATGACCAATGTTATCAGTAGAATAAACAGCTTTACTCATGGTGCGAATAGTTAAAGTATCTACCAAATTCTGTTCTTTCTTTCCTTGAACATCTTCCAAAAGTTCGTTTAAAGAGCTTGTAAGTGTTTTTTTGCTCTTCATATTTATCCTGTATCCAAATTTTGAAATAACTCCCTGTAACAGCATTAATTTTTCGTCATCCGGTTCATCATGTATCCTATAAACAAAGGTTTTCTTTTGTTTTCCTATATATTCAGCTACTTTTTTGTTCGCCAGTAGCATAAACTCTTCAATAAGTTTATTGGCATCCTTAGAGGTTTTAAAATAAACACCAATAGGTTCATGCTTATCGTTTAATTCAAATTTAACTTCAACCTTATCAAAAGAAATGGCACCGGAAGACAATCGTTTTGTACGCATAATTTTAGCCATTCTATCCAGTGTTTGAATAGCATCGGCAATATGGGCTTCCACTTCATATTTTTCTCCTGTTAATGATACGTCTGCTGGAACCACATTATTTTTATTATCTATCATAGCTTGCGCTTCTTCATAGGCAAACCTTCTATCAGAATAAGTAACCGTTCGTCCAAACCACTGATCTATAACTCTAGTGTTTTTATCCATTTTGAAGACAGCTGAAAATGTATATTTTTCTTCATTTGGTCGTAATGAACACGCATTATTCGATAAAATTTCAGGCAACATAGGTACTACTCTGTCTACCAAATAGACCGAAGTGGCCCTGTTGTATGCTTCTTCTTCCAAAATAGAATCGGGAGTTACGTAATGGGATACATCAGCAATATGGATACCTACTTCATAATTTCCATCTTCCAAAACCCTAAACGATAAAGCATCATCAAAATCCTTTGCATCTTTAGGGTCTATAGTAAAAGTAGGAACATCCCGCATATCCCTTCGCTTGGCGATTTCTTCTTTTGTTATGGAAGTATCAAGCTTATTGGCATAGTGTTCTACTTCATCCGGAAAACTGTATGGAAGTCCGTATTCTGCTAGAATAGCGTGTATTTCTGTATCGTGTTCTCCCGGCTTCCCCAGAACTTCTACAATTTGCCCATAGGGGGAATCTGCATTTCTAGGCCAGTCTTGAATTTCAACAATCACCTTATCGCCATCTTCTGCTTTGCCCGTTTTGTTTTTAGGAACAAAAATATCGGTGTACATCTTGAAGTCCGTCGGGTTTACAAAAGCAAAATTCTTTTGCATTTGAACGATCCCAACAAAAGTTGTCTTCTTTCTTTCTATGATCTTGGTGATCTCTCCTTCTAATTTCTTGCCTCTTTTTCTTCTTGGAAAAACATAGACTTCTACCACATCACCATGCAGTGCTTTATTGAGTAAATTAAAGGGAACAAATACATCGGTATCAAGATCATCGCTTATCACATAAGCATTGTTTCTTCCCGTCATATCCACTACACCTTCATAATAATCTTGAGATGGAATGGCTTTATATTTTCCTCTATCTACCTCTACTATTCTATTCTTTTGTTTCAATTGGCCTAACCTTTTAATTAATAAATTTCTTGCACTGGTATCAGTTATATTGAGTTTGGCCGCAATTTGTTTATAATTAAAAGCTTGTTCTCTATTATTTTCCAATACGGTAAAGATCCCTTTTGTAATCTCATTCTTTATCTGCTTCTGGGCTCTTTTTTTTCTTTTTGTCATATATATAATTTGGTAAAGTAAACTACCCCGTGCTTTAACACGAGGCATTAGGTCAAAACCTAAAAAAATTTCGACATTATTATCTAATTATTTAAAATCCCACTTAGTGAGTAAAGTACGAAATATTATAGCAGTTCTCTACTATTTTTCCAAGTTAAATTTTTATTAACCACTTAGGGGTTCATTTTAAAGCATTTTAAGATTTCCTTAAGATAATTTATTATTTGTGTAACATTTCTGTTTTTAGTTCGTCTATTATAATAGACAATAAACTGCCTCTAGGCAAGCCTGTCTACTGATAGTCAGGCATCTGAACATTTCAAATCTCACTTAGTGAGTAAAAAACATATATTGAAAAAGTTTTATAAAATATTGATTTTCTTCATCCTTGTTTTTGTAACGGGTGTTTTTGCTTTTGTAAGATATATCGATTGTTCCCTGGAAAAGAAAGCAGAGCAAAAAACTGTAAATAGCTTAGAAAAAGAAAGCAAAAAATACCATTCCTTTAAAACCTTACTCACTAAGTGAGATTTAAAGCGATCTGAAGCTTGCATATAAAAATTTTTAAGGTTTCCCACCAAATGCTTCGTCTCCTAATATATAAAGTTATTGACTTTTCTTTTAAAAGAAAATTTTCACTACATTTAATAGAAATATAACCCACTTCAAAATGAAAAATTTTGTTTTGGTTGCTACATACACCTATCCACATGAGTACTTGGTCTTGAAAAATTTATTGACTGAGGAAGATATCCCGTTCTTTTTTGAAAATGAAACCATTGTTGGCGTCTCTCCTTTTTACTCCAACGCCTTAGGCGGCATAAAGCTTAAAGTCCACAAGGACTACGCTAATTATGTAAAGGAATTAATAGAAAAATTGGACACTCCGGGATCACATTTAAAAATAGTTTGATTCATCAATGTTTTCATTGAAATTAACTAAAGTTTATTCTCTTGAATGTTTCACTTCCAAAATCAATAATTTTTTAAAGTTATTAACTATATAAACAATTACATATTTTTCTTTTTTAAAATTTAAATTAAATATGATGATGATGATAGTGTGTTTATAGTTGCTAAAACTTTTTAGAATTTAGTTTGGAAGTAAAACTTATATCAATTTATAAACAGCTATTAACATCTTATCATTTTTTAAAGTTCTGATAGTAAATCAAAAATCAAAAAGAATCAACAGTTGTCAACAACTCCAACTAACATATTTTTCTTGATAATTATTTTATAAAATTGATGTTGATAACTGTTGAAAAGTGGTTGATGAAATGTAAACTAAAAAGAAGAAGTTTCCCTTGTGTAATTGAAATAATTTTACAAATTGAAGTCAGATATTAGAAATGCAAAAAAACTTAATAGATTTCACAACATAAATATCAACAATTAGTGTAAAATTATAATTAATTGAAAATTAAGCTATTGTAAAATTAAATAAACGGCTATGTTCATAACTTTAAAATGAACTATTCCCTACCTTTGCTCACTAAGTGAGTATTAAAAATTGACCGATATTTTAGGTCTAAATATTTTTTAGGATAGAAGTTTTATCATTAATTGACTATTGAAAACATAAAAAATGAAAATCGTTATTGGAAATGATCATGCAGGAACGGGTTATAAATTAGCTGTAGTTGATCTATTGAAAGAAATGGGAATTGAAGTAACCAATTATGGTACGAATGAAAGTAATAGCGTGGATTATCCGGATTTTGTTCATCCAGTAGCAAAAGCAGTAGATAATAGTGAAGCTGATTTTGGTATTTTGATTTGCGGAAGCGGTAATGGAGTTGCTATGACAGCTAATAAATATCCTGGAGTAAGAGCCGGTTTGTGTTGGACCAAAGAGATCGTTGAATTGGTAAGAGCACATAACAACGCTAATATTTTATGTATTCCAGCACGTTTTACGGCTAAAGAGCAAGCTTTGGAAATGGTAAAAACGTTTTTGGAAGCAAAATTTGAAGGCGGAAGACATCAAAACAGGATTAACAAAATTCCGTTATCTTGCTAGTATGGCACATGTGCACCCGTATAAACACTCCCACGAACCATTAACGGGAAAGAACCTTTTTATATCCATTTTACTCAATGTTTTAATAACCGTTGCTCAGGTTATTGGAGGTTTAGTATCTGGTAGTTTGGCATTATTATCGGATGCACTTCACAACTTTACTGATGTTATTTCATTGATCATCAGTTATATAGCTAATAAACTCACCAGAAAAAAAGCATCTACCCACAGAACATTCGGCTACAAAAGAGCAGAGATCATGGCAGCTTTTGTCAATGCTTCAACATTGTTGGTTATAGCTGTATTATTGATCATCGAAGCTGTAAAGCGCTTTAAAGATCCGCAAATCATAGGCTCAAACCTGGTTATTATACTTTCATTTATTGCTATTGTAGCTAACGGATTGAGTGTTCTTTTTCTGAAAAAAGATGCTGGAAGGAATATCAATATGAAATCGGCCTATATACATTTGTTAACCGATATGATGGCCAGTGTTGCGGTTTTGATTGGAGGTATTTTGATGAAATACTTTCAAATATACTGGATAGATAGCGTACTTACTTTTTTAATTGCATGCTATCTTGTTTTTGTAGGTTTCGATCTTTTAAAAAACTCCACTCGAATGCTCATGTTGTTTACACCGGAACATGTCGATATTAAGGAAGTAGTGAGACAAGTACATAAAATTCCCAAAGTGAATAAACTTCACCATATTCACGTTTGGTGTTTGAATGATGACGAATTGCATTTAGAAGCACATTTGGATTTTAAAGAAGATGTTACACTTTCCCAATTCAATAGTGTTTTGGAGGATATTGAAACGGTTTTACAAGATAATTTTGGGATTAATCACATCAATATTCAACCGGAATTCAATAAAGAAGACCCTAAAGACTATATTGTTCAAGATTAGTAGCGTCCAAAACATTTTTATTGAATTTTTTAAACATACTGAATTTGCTGAGGTTTAGATGAAATTTCAACGTTTGTGGTTTGGTTCGGGCCTACGATAAAAATATTAAAAATCAAGGAAGCAGGGGTGGGTTAAAGATAAAAATTTATTTAGGACAGAATTGGTTATACATTTAAAACCTATGTTAAAAGTAGACGCAAAATCATATTCAGAACTCACCAAGGAAGAACTCTACGAACTACTACATCTAAGAAGTGAAATTTTTGTGGTGGAACAGGATTGTGTCTACCAGGATATTGATTACAAAGACCAAAAGGCGCTGCATATTATAGGTAAAGTTACAGGGGAAATTGTTGCCTATACCCGTATTTTCAAACCCGGTGATTATTTTAAAAACCCGAGTATTGGGCGTGTATTGGTTAAGATGAACTACAGAAAGTACGGTTACGGACACGATATTATAAAAGTCTCTGTGGAAGTGATTCATAAACAATACGCTTCTTTTCCTATAGAAATTTCCGCGCAAACCTATTTAAAAAAGTTTTATGAGACTCACGGATTTACCCAACAAGGTGAAGGCTATCTGGAAGATGGGATTCCGCATATTAAAATGATTAAATTCCACTAAATGTGATTATATCATTTATTTTTGTTTGGATGTTGTCGTGTGTCGAAAACCCTAACCACATAAATTTTTGTTCTTCCTTCCCGATACGTTATTTTACAATGATGTTTTATAAGTTTTCGATATTTGCGTTTTAAATGTAAGAAGGGATTATCCGTTTCACCAATTTTGGATGTATCCACATTCTTATGTTTGAGTATTTCTGTAGCTTGACGAAGTTCTGTTACTATTTGTCTTGCTTTAGAGAGACCGTGAATTTTACTATAAAATTCAGTGATTTTTTTCAAATCTTTAGTGGCTCTCGATGACCATACTACAGGTTTTATGCTTTTGTCCAATCTTCAATCATTTTTTGAACTTCATCCTGACTGTGTATGCGACCAGCTTTAATATCTTCTTCGCCTTCAGCAATCATTCTATCTAATTGTTTTTGTTCAATATATGATATAGCAGTTTTATATAAAGCATCTAAAAATTTTTTATCGCCTATTTCTACATACTTATGCAGTTCTTCTCTTAATTCTATAGCACCCATATTTTCTGTATTAACCCCACTTAGTGGGTTTTATTTCCCGATACTCTACATTGAAATGAGTTAGGATGTGTTCTTTTTAATACCTCATAGGCTTATCCCAATGTAGTTGATTTATACCAAAGATACAATTTCTGTTTTAGAATAGTAATCCCACCGCATGGGTTTAACCGGTTTGTTATTAGAAAAGTATATTATATTTATGGAAAGATAATTCCTAATCAAGGACTCAATTCAACTTGATCATCTTCTTGTCGAGATTCAGATCATCGAGCATGGTATTGGTGAATTTATAATGGCCTTTGGTAGTTATAATTTTAAATCGATAGGATTTCATTTTACTCAAAACATCCAAAAACATCCATTTGGATTTTAATAAATGAGGCTTTTCAGACTTCACACTGATCTCAAAGAAATGTTTGATTCCCTTTTTATCGGCCACAATATCCGGGGTAATGGTAACATCACTTCCTTTTTTGATAAAAGATTTTGGTGTATCATATCCCTTCAGGTCGGCTCTTATATTTTTAAAGCCCCTATTTTCCAAATAGTGAACGGATCTGCTTAAAAAATCTTGGTAATTTACCTTATCTATGCTTATCATACATCTATAATACGAAAAAAAATCGTAATTAACCAATAATCAATGAGTTAAATGTTGTTAAGTATGGCATAAGCTTACTTTTTTAATAAATTGGCTTCCTCCAAACTGCTTTTTATGATTTCCATGACCGAATTATAAGTCTTTTTCTGATAGAAGAAACGAAAACCAAAAGTCAATATCCAGCTTCCTAAAATGCTGCGCACCAAAGAGCGAATTCGTTTTTTTAGGATACGTTTATATTTCTTTTCAAAATCTGATATATCCATTTTCGGATATTCGGGATAACCTAAGGCAGCATCCTCCCCATAAAGGTCTGAATAGACTTGATTATCATAAGCAGACTTTACTTTCATATCGGGAATGATAGGGAAAAAACGTTCGCCCGATATATTCCCTGGTGGCACGAAATAGGAAAAACGATCCATGGCTTCTTTGGTAATTTTGATATCAAGACGCTTTTCCACATTTTTCTCTTTGACGGAAAAATGATAGCGCAAAAAATCCTGACAGTTCTTTCTGCCGAGTGCAAAATCGTGCTCTCTTAGGTTTTTATTCATAAATCCGGCAAAACCGCTCATAGGTGATGATGCTAAATGATTTTCTTCAATCATATTCATGCCGTTTATCTTGCTTTTTCTACTGGGAGCGACCAAAAATTTGGTACGATCACTAAGGGATAATGCTTCTAAAATACCATCCTGATTAAACATCACTTGATTCCGCAAGGCTCTGAACATGCTTTTTGCGACACTCAAAATATCGCGTTGCGGATTGAACAGTGACAAATCGTTGTCTTGATTTGGGAAAGGATCAACCATTACAACGGCATAATTGTCATTCTTTTGGAGGTTTTCATTCTTTTCGTTCAAGACTTTAATACCAATTCCGTAGGGCTCATTGTTGATTAAACCACCGTCAATGGAATTGAATTTATAACTCTCCTCATTATCCAGAATAAGGGGTTCAATCCCCTTTTTCCTTCCAAAGAGATAATTTGGAAAGCGCTCAATATATTTTTTGGAAATTTCAATTTCCCGCGATTTTAAACCGATGGGAAAAGCAGCAGTACTCAGGGTAGCATCCCTTAAATAATGGATATCTTGGTTTTCATTGAGATCAAGCACATAATAAAGCGAATCCTCATCGTTGGGAACACCGCGGAGGTGCTTGTCATTTTTTACTTTATATCTGAAAAATCCACCGTGATTGGTAATGATATTGGCCGAATTGTTACTGTGACTACCACTGAAATCGACTTTGAAATTCAATCCGCGTAGATTGGTGGTGGTCAGGATCAAATCCAGATCTTTTGAGATAAAATCGGGATATTGAACATCTTTATTGACCCTTAGTGCCTCATCAGCTATCTTTTCTATGGCAATGCTGTTCAAAAGTGATTCCGGTAACTTTTTTTTATCGAGATCATCAGTATTCAACAATTTTTCAAGGGTTTTGCTTTGCTGATCATCAGCCATTTTCACCCAACACTTATAAAAGAGATTGTCTTCCCCTTCAGGATTTTGGCGGTTTGTCGCTTTGTGTTTTTTGTTCAGCAAACTTAAAAGCGTGAGCGTTCCCGTAATTCCCCCTGCAGAAGCACCACTTAAAACATCAATTTCCACATCGTGCATGGGGATACTGTGATCGTAATCAGGATGGTCTATACCTAATTTTTTATTTTCCTCCTTTTTTTCCTGCCATAAGCTCAGGGTTTCCATCAGGTAGTCAATAACCCCAGCTGTATAGGAACCGGCTGAAACAGCTCCGGCCATGGTTAAACAGAGTTTGAATGATTTGGGCATGACAGCTAATGTTTTTACGGTTGATGCCATAAAGTTAAAAAGGAATTATTAAAAAAATCTTAAACGTCAATGAAAACCCTAAAATCCATCATAAAACAGCGTGAAACTAATGTTAAACAGCAGAAATCAATAAAGAAAAGAAATACCTTGATCCGGCTAATACTTATTGAATGTGAAAAAACTACCCAATGCAACACTTTACCCGCTTTTCTTTTTGAGCGCCTGTATTGCTTTTTCCCAAAGTGAAAAAGAATTAAAAGTTTTTGTTTATATAGATAACAAGGCAGTCACTCAATTTGGAATAGCCAATTTAACCACAAAGACTGAAGGGGTCTATACCGATGGTTTTCATGTTATTAAAGCCAAACTTGGCGATCAACTGTTTATTGCTTCCAAAGCGTTTGAGAATTTTTATAAATCAGTTACTGAAACGGATGTGGCTTTGGGAAAAATAGAGGTGTACATGAAAGACGGAGTGATTCAACTGGATGAAGTGGTGGTAACAGAACATCAACTTTCCTACGGAACATTTACGGATTATGAACCTATTCAATACACGCCTGCAGAACGCAGGTTAAAAGCCGCCAATAAATCATATTACAAGGGAAGTGGGATGTCAATGTCATTAGACCCGCTTATCAATGCCATTAGCGGAAGAACCAAAAAACTCAAGAAACGCCTCAAGGCTGAAACCGAACAAACAGCAGTTGATTTTCTGGAAGAAAACTATAAAGATCATATTTTGAACGACCTTAAACTACCTAGGAAATATTTTGGGATGTTTCTGTATTTTGTGGCGAATAAAAACAAAGCAATACATAAGATTACAAACAAACGCCGAATCCACTTCCTCTTGAAAAGAAGTTATATGGAGTTTATCGAATCTGCTGAAGAGGGAGAACGGGAAGATTAAATTGACTAAAAAAGCACATGATATTTTGCGTCAGGTCGAGCGCAGTCGAGACCTAATTCAAAAGCATCAAAGTCCCAAAACCTCTCGACTGCGCTCGAGGTGAGAATGTCTTTAACTAAATCGAACAAACATCACCTCAAAATACTGCTATACTTACTTTCATCCTTCAATATTTGAGCCGAGGTTTGAATGGCTTCATCATTCTTTAAGTAATAGTCATAAAGTCCGTCGCGATAAAAATAACGAACGATAAGATCGTCTTCTATATTTTTGGTAATGCTCTGCTGGAAACTATCCAAGGAAGCCAGTTTACTTTTATTGATATCATCCAATAATTGCTGATAATCGTTTTTAACAGATTCACCAAACAGCTCAAATTCGTTATCACTCATCACTTCTTTCAGCGTTTTTTCCGTTTCCGTTTCATAATCAAATCCGCTTTGGGCCACATAATCCTTGAAATTTTGGTAATCGGCTTCCGTAAAATTAAAATCAGCCATATTGTTTGTCGGATTTTTGTAGTAGTATTCCGTAGCATAATCAAAAACAACATTGTTTTGTAATAAGGCTTTAGTAAGGATATTGTCTTTGAGACGGCTCACCTCAATATCGGGCATCACACCACCACCGTCGTACACTTTTCTTCCGTTTCGGGTTTTAAATTCGTTAAATTGCTTTTTTGTAACGGCATTTCCATTTTCATCCCGATTCCAGTAGTCCAAAGATTGAATACAACGTCCGCTTGGAGTGTAATATCGGGAAATAGTCACTTTCAATTGCGTTCCGTAAGTAAGTTTGATAGGGCGCTGCACCAAGCCTTTTCCAAAGCTTCTCGCCCCTACTACAACAGCCCTGTCCAAATCTTGAAGCGCACCACTTACAATTTCACTGGCAGAAGCACTTCGACCGTTGATCAAAACAATCAAGGGGATTTCGGTATCCACCGGATTTTTTCGGGTGTAATATTCCTTGTTGAATTTTTTGACGTTGGATTTTGTACTTACGATCAATTCCTTTTTGGGAACAAACAAATTACAAACATTGATAGCTTCGGTAAGCAGTCCGCCGGGATTGCCCCTAAGGTCGAGGATAATCTTTTTAGCTCCCTGATCTTTTAGGGATTCCAAGGCTTCTTCAGTTTGTTTGGAAGCCTTACTGTTGAATTTAGAAAGGACGATATAGCCGGTTTCATCATCAACTTTTTTGAAATACGGAACGGCATCAACTTCTATTTCTTCTCTTGAAATTACGGTGGTCATGGTTTTCCCCTGACGCAGATAGGTGATATCAACATCGCTGTTTGAAGATCCTTTCAGCAGTTCAGAAGCATCATCTTTAAAATCGGATACATCGATATCACCGATCTTGATGATCTCGTCCCCGGCTTTCAAACCGGCTTTATCGGCAGGATAATTTTTGTAGGGTTCTACGATCAAAAGTTTATTGTCATAACTACGAACCACTGCTCCAATACCCGAATATTCTCCGGCATTGTTTATTTTAAAGCCTTCTACGTCCTGTTCGTTCATAAAACGGGTGTAAGGGTCTAAATCCTCCAACATGTTTTTTATGGCTGTGTCCATAAGTTCTGCCGGATTGGTTTCATCGACATAATTCATGTTGAGCTCCTTGAACATGGTCGTGAAAATCTCTATCTGTTTAGCGATTTCAAAAAAGTCATTTTTAAACCCGGATCCTATTAACAATAAAACCACCGCTACTACCGGAATTATAACACGCTTTTTCATCTGTATTCAATTTTTTTAATAATATTCTGTCCGTTTTCAGTAAAAATAAGGATTATTGTCGGAAAGGGATTATTTATTGGTTTAAAACCTTGCTCCCGAACCTTCGAGGTATTACAGCTACTTTTTAGTTCCTATAAATTTTAGCCACAGATTCACGGATATATTTCACTCCCCTCCTTTGGAGGGGTTGGGGGGAGGAAAAATACATTTGTGAATTCGTGGCAAACAGACTTCAAGTCCATGGTGGTTTATTCCATTTTAACAGCCTCTTCAAATTTTTGATGCAGTTTTTGTATCTGCCGCATCAGTTTTTCAAAAGCGGGCATTTCCTTTCCTGTGTAAAGGAACATCATTGCGTAGGAAGAGCTTCCGGCAGCAGTAAAAAATAAATGTTTATTGAGCCGATAAGCTTCCCGCATAAGACGTTTGATACGGTTTCTGTCCACAGCTTTTTTAAAATTTCGTTTTGAAACGGAAACACCGGCTTTTATTTTTACCTCCTCGTCTTCCGTTTTTAGATAGACTAATCGCAGCGGATATTTAGACACAACACTTCCTTCTGTAAACAACTGCTCGATGCGTTTTACACTTTTGAGTTTTTCTTTTTTGGGAAAGGATTGGTCCATTGGTTTGACAATTGGGCGTAAAAATAACAAAACTGTTTAAAAAGTAATAAAAATGGTACTTTGTCAGTTCGAGCGCAGTCGAAACCTATTGATTTTTCAAAGGTTATTTAGTTCTCGACTGCGCTCGAACTGACAGAAAATGATCTTTTAGCCAGTCTCTTTTATTCCGCTTGATAGGTATTGTTGCTCCTGTCAATATCGGCCATTAACTCTGATGGATCGATAACAATAGCTTTGATATTACTTTTAGGCGCGTCGATAGTAAAATCGTATGTTGGGAATGCCCATGGCCAGTCAGGCAAAACGGTTCTCTCCACTTCAAACGGATTCATTTTTTCACCGTGCATCATACGTAAAGGCGCATAAAAATATTCCATGCTTCCGTCGTTGTAGAATACCATCACATCTATAGGCATTGGCATCAATCCGATACGTTCCATTTCCACCTTGGTTTTCCCATTTTCTTCACTAACCGATGTAATTCCGTAGTCGATAGTATTGGTGGTTTGTGTCCAATCAGTCAAATACCAGCCCAGTTGCATCCCCGATACCTTCTCGGCAGTTCTTTTGATATCGTTGGGCGTAGGGTGTTTAAATTTGAAATCACTATAATACTTTTGAAGGGTTTTCAACAAATTCCCTTGTCCGATAACATAGCCCAACTGTGCCAAAAAGACTTCCCCTTTGCTGTATGCTGAGATGCCGTAAGCACGGTTGAACACATACCTGTCGGCATGGGTTGTCATGGGTTGTTCCATACCTGAAGTGGCCAAAGAAATATAGCCCTTATACGCCCCTTTAAACGGATTCGGGTTGTTTTGTCCCATAACTTCATTCATGGCGAGGTCTGAAATAAAAGAAGTAAAACCTTCGTCCATCCACTCATGCTTGGATTCGTTGGTTGCCAAAACGTGCTGAAACCACGAATGTGCAAATTCGTGTGCTGTTACACCTACAAGGCTGCCAAATTTACGCTCTCCGGTAATCAAAGTACACATGGCATATTCCATACCGCCATCTCCCCCTTGGATTATGGAGTACTGTTTATATGGATATTTACCGACGTATTTGTTGAAGAAAGCTAGTATTTCTGCTGTTTTGGGTTGAAGTTTTTTCCAGTTTTCTTTAATCGATTCCTTGTCTTTATAAAAGAAATGTAGTGTGGTCCCACTTGGGGTTTCCAAAGTATCGTGAATAAAATCTGGATCGGCTCCCCAGGCAAAATCATGAACATTAGGTGCTACAAAATGCCAGGTCAGGGTCTTCCCTTTTGCTTTTTTTGGCTTTTCTCCTTCCGGAAGGTATCCGTGTCCGATTTCTTCGGGATTCTGCAAATAGCCTGTCCCACCAATAACATAATCTTTGTCTATGGTAATTTTCACGTCAAAATCACCCCAAACCCCGTGAAATTCACGTCCTATGTACGGATCGGCATGCCAGCCTTCAAAGTCGTATTCCGCCATTTTAGGATACCATTGTGTCATGGATAAAGCAACACCTTCGGCATTGTTTCGCCCACTTCTTCTGATTTGCTGTGGAACCTGCCCATTAAAAGCCATATCAAAAGTTACGGTTTCCCCGGGGAGGATGGGTTTTTCTAACTCCACTTCCAAAACGGTTCCGTCTTCATTGAATGTGATAGCTTTTCCGTTTTGTTTAAGTTCATCAACCCTTAGGTAACCTATTTCCGAAGACGATAATTTACTAATCCTGTCTCTCACCCTTCGATCCGGATCTTGGATGGTTCTACTGCGAACGTCCATTTCACTTCCGGGTTGAAAAGCGTTAAAAAACAAATGATAAAAAATAGTTTTTAAGGTGTCGGGAGAATTATTGGTGTATTTTAATTTTTGAGTTCCTTTATATTGAAATGTTTTAACGTTCATTTCAACCTCCATTTTATAATCGACATGTTGTTGCCAATAGGAAGTTGAATTGGGTTGTGTTTCAACCTTGGTTGCATAGGCATTTGTAAAGAAGAAAATGCTTAGACCAAGTGCTGTGATAAAAAATCGGTTCATAATATTTAATTCATTTATAATTTCACTTGTTTTTTAGAAACTTTATCGGCCAGGAGAATAGCATTGAACAAATTGACCATTTTTCCTGATTTTGAGATTTGCCCGAATGGTTTTTTGTTGGAAGGATCACCTCCCAGAATAACATTAGCTGTAGAAGTAAGTCCGGATTGCATGATGATCTGCTTAACTTCATTTGCCTTTAGATCGGGATAATAAGCCCTGATCAAAGCAGCGACACCAGCTACTGCCGGGGCAGCCATTGAGGTTCCTTGCAAGAATTCATAGCCGTTATCGGGCGTAGTGGACCAAATTTTGGTTCCGGGAGCAAAAACATCGACGTTGTTTTTTCCGTAGTTAGAGAAAACAGCGACCATTTCAGGTCCGTATTTATAATTCAAGGCTCCTACAGTCAAAAAGTTATCGGCGATTTCCGGATTGTTATTTTCGTTGTCGTTCGGATATACATTGGTTTCATCCAAGTTGTAGGATTCGTTTCCGGCTGCTTTGATGATCAACACATCTTTGGAAGCGGCATATTTTATGGCATCCCAAACCCATTCTTTGTGCGGAGAATAATATTTCCCGAAGCTTCCGTTGATTACTTTGGCACCATTATCTACCGCATAGCGGATGGCCAAAGCGACATCTTTGTCATATTCGTCACCATTGGGCACTGTTCGAACCGGCATGATCTTAACGTGATTGGCAACTCCATCTATTCCAATACCATTATTGCGTTGTGCAGCTATGATTCCCGAAACGTGGGTTCCGTGTTTGGCGTGTTTTTTATCACCGATCACATCGTTATTTCCATAATCGGTATCGGTAATATCATTGGGATCATCACCAACAATAGTTCTGCCGTCGAAATCTAAATTAAGATTGTAATTGAGCTGATCTGTATGATACTCAATACCTTCTTTGAGCTGTTTTTTGATTTCGGCAGCATCGTTTTCAATAGCAAACATTTGATTCATAATTGCAACAGCTTGCAGTACTTTTGGATCTGTAGATTGTATAGCTGCTACCTCTTCCGAAGTATAGGTTTCTTTTCCAAGTTCTTCCTGCAGGACCGCATCAGCTTGAGTTACAGCTTGTAAAATTTGTTCGTATTGAGCTTTGTTTTGCAGGGCTTCTTGATATTTTTTTTCATGTTCAGCCTTGGCTTTTTGATAAGTTTCAGAACCGTCGTCCCCTTTATTGATGATACGGGCCATTTCAAGCTGTTCGTTATTAGCTTCACCCAGGAAATTCCATCCGTGGATATCATCAACAAAACCATTTTTATCATCGTCGATTCCATTGCCAGCAACTTCATCCGGATTGGTCCAGATCACATTTCTTAGATCTTCGTGATTGATATCAACTCCGGAATCCAACACGCCTACAATCACTGTCGTCGGGTTTAATCCACTCAGTTTATTGAAAATATCGGCATATGCTTTATCTACACTCATTCCCGGAATGGTATCTGCGATAAGGTCACTGTGGCTCCAGTCTTTTAACTGAGCGTCTGATAGCGTAGCTACCTTCAGCGGGGTTTTATCAATATTTTCAACAGGGGTCATAAGAATTGCAGAAGACCCACATCCAGTCAAAAGGATTGTTGCAATCGCACAGGAGGCAACAGATTTTTTAATATTCATCGTTTAAATTTTAATTAAATAATTCATTAAAGGTAAAAGTTTGGTTCAGTCTGGGACCTTTTTCTGTTGATTGAAGCGTACATATTTCGTTATGTGCATCGTGTTCGAACAACAAATAATAATCGTTGTTTACGGCGGTGTTTAAAAATAGTTTTTTCTCTTCCAAAGTAAGCAAAGGCCGGGTGTCGTATCCCATTACGAAAGGCAACGGAATATGACCAACAGTAGGCAATAGGTCTGCCATAAAAACCAAGGTTTTTCCTTTGTATTTTATATGGGGAATCATTTGTTTGTCGGTGTGACCGTTTACGTATAGAATATCAAAACCCAATTCAGAATCTTTTAAAAAACCACTGTCCGGGACAGGTAGAAATTCCAACTGTCCGCTTTCCTCAAGCGGAAGGATGTTTTCTTTTAAAAATGAAGCTTTTTCCCTTGCATTGGGTTTTGTTGCCCATTCCCAATGATCCTTGTTGGTCCAAAAACGGGCATTTTTGAAGGCTGGTTCATAGCCGGTCCGGTCTTTGTTCCACTGCACACTTCCACCACAATGATCAAAATGAAGGTGCGTCATAAACACATCGGTGATATCGTCACGGTGAAAGCCGTGTTTTTTAAGGGAATCGTCTATGTTGTCGTCTCCCCAGAGGTAATAATAGCCAAAGAATTTATCAGATTGTTTGTTTCCCAGACCTGTATCGATAAGGATGAGCCGGTCGCCGTCTTCTATCAAAAGCGATCGGGCAGCGATATCGATCATATTATTTTTATCGGCGGGATTGGTTCTGTTCCAAATAGATTTTGGCACAACGCCAAACATGGCGCCGCCGTCTAATTTGAAATTCCCGGTCTCTATCGGATATATTTCCATAGGTTATAAAAGGTTATGCAAGTTATAAAAATCACTGAATTAACAATTATTGTATCTTCTAATTTAGCAATCATTAACATTATACAAAATTAAACAAGACTTCATTCTGTTTTGCAGTTGTATAAAGTTTGGGGTATTTTTATGACATATAACAAGCAGATGAAAATTTACCCAAAGAAAGCTACCAAAATAAAACTTTTAAGGTTTGGACGTGACTTCAAACCTGATGAAAAAGTGATTTTAAGGGATTTTCTTGCCATTGAAAGAACACGGCTCGCTAACGAACGTACACTTTTGTCGTATATCAGATCGTCTATTTATTTGGTTCTGGGAGGCATCGCTTTTCTTCAACTGAAGGATTTTGAAAGCATTAAATACCTTGGCTATCTTTCCATTGCTTTAAGTGTCATTTTTTTGGTTATAGGAATTTACCGTTTCATGCTTTTAAAAAAGAGCCTGAAAAAAGTGTTTTACGATTCTGAAAAGGAAAAGTAACAGATTGTTGATTTTTTATTAAATTCCTCCAGGCAGTTGATTTATTCGATGTAAATCACCTTTTCCAGAGAGTCGATGACATCGTCATAGTGAAAGGGACGTTTGTTGTTTTCACCATCCATAATTATAAGGGGTAAAACAGGATTTCCATTTTTCTTTTTTTCCTTAAGCCAGTTTCTGGTTGAAATTTTATTGTTAACGATTTCTGTTTTCTGATCATATTCATCGTTTTGGATTTTTCTGATCCATGGTTCTATATTAGCAGTACCTGCAAATAAGGTTGATGCAGAAATAGAGTGTAAAAGATTGACACCGACACCATCTTGGTTTGCAGCAATCACCACATATTTTTCAGGGACATAAAAAACATCGTTAGCAATTCTGGATGCCAGCAAGTTGATTTCACTGTTTCCCGTTAGAGCAATAAAAGCCTTAAAATTGCCTGCTTCAGCTTCACCCTGTATGCTTTCGTCAAGGGCATTACCGTGAATACATTCAAACCCCAATTTCCTAGCTTGGATTACTGCCACTTTATTGGTATCGATAAGTCTTACTTTATTTTTTTCGCCGAGGTGTTTAGCAATAAACAAGGCCAAGGGGTTAGCCCCCAAGATGAGGTATCCTTCTTTGGAATATTGTTTTACCAATTCGCCCCGTTTTTTAAGCCAATTGGTGGTCCATGTAAGCAGCAACGGTACTGAAAGCGTTGTTAAAATAGCCATAAACACCAAAATGGAAAATAATTCCTGTGAAATAATCCCGTATTGAAGTCCGATTCCTGCAATAATGATCTCAACAGCACCACGTCCATTCATTCCGGTTCCTACAGCAAGCCCTTCCCGCCAACCATTTCCACTTGGGAGATAAAACAATACAGTACCCAAAATTTTTCCGGCAAAGGCGACACCAAGGATTAAAAGCATAAGGTTGAGGTCGGTTTGAAATACATCCAGGGTTACATGAAAGCCTGCTGATACAAAAAAGATAGGTGCCATAAACCCAATGGATACATCGTGAAAAATTCCTGTAATGTCTTTGGTAACTTGTCTGTCAAACACATTATCTTTCACGAACAAACCTGCCATAAAAGCCCCAAGAATGCTATGAAGTCCTGCCATTTCAGCTAATTCAGCAAACCCGAAAACGATAATAAGCAATAGAGTGAAATGAAAGGTCCTATTCTTTATTTTATTATTGGTAAGTAGCTTTCCAAGTTTTGGCAATACAAAAAGCCCTAAAGCTGAGGTGACTGCAAAAAAGAGCAGGACTTTTCCTGCAACAATGGCAATTTCTGAAGTATTGACAGATCCTGCGTCAATAAAACTGGAGATTCCGGCAAAAATAATCAAGGCAAAAGAGTCAGAAATTAAGGCTCCGGCCATCAGCACATAGGCAATACGGGTATCCAGCAAGTTCAGGTCGACCAGAATCCTGCTTTTGGTTGCCAAGGAAGTAACTCCCACAGCAATACCTACAAAAAACCCGGCCAACGGAGTGCCACCAGTAGCGGAGATGACATAATATCCCAGAGCAAAAGGAACTACAAATCCTCCAACAGCAGCCAAGAGTCCGGCCCATGAAGCTTTCCCTAAATCCTTGAAATGGATTTCCATGCCTATATAAGCCATAAGCATGATAATTCCGGTTTCAGATAAAATATTAATCGTTTCAGAAGATTCTAACAAACCTAAAAGTGCAGGCCCAATCAGGATACCTACCAAAAGTTCACCCATAATAGCAGGGTAGCCAATACGTTTGAATAAGGCTCCGCCCGCCCAAGCCGCTACCAAAATAATCAGTAAACTTAAAATATCGAAACCTTCCATATCCTTCTGACAAACAATAAGTTCCTCTAAGATGAGGAAAAATTTTTAAAGAGAGAAATTCTGAGGATTCTTTGCCGCATATTTCTGAAAGAAAAATTTTTAACGGATATTTATTGCTAATAAACCATCCAACAAAAGATCCCTATGCTGTTTACATTTGCTTCTATGGACACAAACCTTATCATTACAATTGCCATCATTATTGTTGGGATTTTTCTCTTTGTAAGGAATTATTTTTCCATAGACACCACCTCTATTATTATCATGGCACTGTTTATTGTTGCAGGCGTGTTGAGTCCGGAGGAAGGTTTTTCAGGTTTTAACCATCCGGCAACCCTTACTTTGGCCTGTATGTTTGTGGTTAGTGCAGGGGTTTTTAAGTCTGGGATACTCGACGGACTGAGCGATAAAATCATCAAACTTGCTAAAATACATTACAGTATTGCCTTGGTTGTGTTTTGCGTTATTGCGGCTTTGTTTTCGGCCTTTATCAATGACTCGGCTGTGGTGGCACTGCTGTTGCCCATAGCCCTTACCGTGTGTAGGGAAACAAATATCAGCCCGGGAAAATTACTAATGCCGATTTCGTTTGCCGCACTATTTGGCGGTACATGTACACTTATTGGTACATCCACCAACATATTGGTAAGCAGCTATGCCGAAAAGTACGGGGTGGAAGGTTTTGGTATGTTCGAGTTTTCCAAACCGGCTTTTTGCTTATTGATCATTGGGTTTTTGTATCTGTTTTTTGTGTCACCACTTTTACTTCCCAAGCAAAAAGGAAAAACAAGAGGGCTCACTAAAGAAGCCGAAAAATACATTACCGAAATAAAGGTGAAAGAAAAGGCATCGGATATTGGTAAAGCCATAGAGGACTCTAAATTGACAAAGGATTTTAAGGTGCAAATACTTTCGATAACCCGAAACGGGGAAGTAGAATATAATGTTGATCCTTTGGGAACCATTGCGCAAGGCGATATCATAAAAGTGATCGTTCCACCTGAGGTTTTAACTAAACTAAGGGAAGGCAAGGACTATTCACTGCAAGGCGAACTTGATGGAACCCTTTCTGAAGTCACTGATGATGAAAAAAATGTTTACGAGGTGATTATTCCGTTTGGGTCAAATTTATCGGGCAAGTCTCTTGTTGAAATGAATTTCAGGAACCGATATAACGCATCGGTATTGGCTATAAGACAGCGAGGAGAGGTGCGGTTTAACAAACTCTCGGAAGTAAAACTTGCCGAAGGCGATATGCTGCTTGTGTTATGTTCTAAAACCAATCTTGACCTATTGATAAACAATGATCTGGCTGTACTCTTATCAGAACACAAAAAACGGAAAACAGACTATAAAAAAGCTATTCCTGCCATCCTTATTGCTATGGGGGTTGTATTGGCGGCAACCTTTAATCTTACGTCCATATTGATAAGTAGTATGATGGGTGCATTGCTCTTGGTGGTAACCTCCACATTGAAACCCAAAGAAGCTTATGAGGCTGTGGAATGGAAAGTTATTTTTATGATGGCCGGCGTACTGTCTATGGGAACGGCCCTGGAAAAAACCGGAGGCGCCGAAAAGATTGCCGTTTTTATACAGGAAACCCTTGGCAATTACAGTGCCAACATTACGTTGAGCGCGTTGTTCTTGATTACGTTTTTATCGACAAATGTGTTGTCTAGTAAGGCTGCTGCTGCACTTATGACCCCAATAGTAATCAGTCTGGCGGCGGCTATGCAGGTAAGTGAACGACCATTTTTAATAGCTGTAATGTTTGCCTGTTCCCTGACTTTTATGACCCCTGTAAGCTACCCTACAAATACTATGGTCTATGCTCCGGGAAATTATAAATTCAAGGATTTTTTAAGAGTAGGAACCCCGCTTAACATCATTATTTGGATAGCTGCTTCCTTTATAATCCCTTACTTTTTTCCCTTTTAATCCCGCAAAACGGGGTTAACCGGAATACTATTGGGTATAGCGTGTCCATTTTTCGAGGGCGAAATATATAGCGTTTTAAATTGTGCTTTAACAGGGATAGATATCCGGAATAAAATCTGATATTCGTATATTGGCTAGAAATTAACCAAGAAAGAGAGAAAGAAATTCTATGATAGAACTTGCAGGAATTGTAATACTCGGAATCCTGGCACAATGGGTGTCTTGGAGACTGAAACTACCCGCTATTTTACCGCTTATCCTAATAGGTCTTTTTGTGGGGCCTATATCTACCTTGTTTACAGAGGACGGTTCGAAGTGGATAGAACCTGTATGGAATGGCGAAAAAGGCCTTTTCCCCGGGGATAGCTTGTTCTATTTTGTTTCCTTGGCTATGGGTGTTATTCTTTTTGAAGGGGGTTTGACACTGAGAAGAAATGAAATATCCAAAGTAGGTCCGGTGATTCTAAAATTGATAAGTCTCGGGGCAGTGGTTACTTTTTTTGGAGCTGCAGTAGCAACTCATTTTATTTTTGATCTAAGCTGGGAGGTGTCCTTTTTGTTTGCAGGACTGATCATCGTTACCGGACCAACGGTAATTTCGCCTATTTTGCGGAATATCCCGTTAAAAAAAGACGTTTCGGCTGTTTTAAAGTGGGAAGGAATTCTTATAGATCCCCTCGGAGCTTTGGTAGCGGTATTGGTTTTTGAGTTTATAAGCGTTGGAGGGACTTCCGGTTTTACACAACAGGCCCTTATTGAATTTGGAAAAATAGTGATAGTTGGTTTTTCGTTTGGTATTTCTGCCGCCTATGCCCTGTATTTTGCAATGAAGAAAAGACTGATTCCGCACTATTTGCTAAATGTGGCCGCATTGTCAGTTGTGCTGCTGGTTTTTGTGGAGTCCGATATATTTGCTCATGAATCGGGATTGCTTTCCGTTGTGGTCATGGGAATGGTTCTTGGAAACAGCAACCTGCCCAATTTGAAAGAACTGTTGTATTTTAAAGAATCATTGAGCGTATTGCTTATATCTATACTGTTTATTTTACTGGCTGCCAATATCAACATCAGTGATTTGTTGTTGGTGTATAATTGGAAGACAGCAATTTTAATGGCAGTTATTATTTTTATTTTAAGACCATTAGCAGTTTTTATAAGCACCTTTGGGTCAAGTCTTAAAACCAATGAAAAAATGTTTATCAGCTGGGTTGGTCCAAGAGGGATCGTGGCTGCAGGTATTGCATCTTTATTAGGGACCAAATTAATAAAAAGAGGAGTTGCTGAAGCTGAATATATTACCCCGCTTGTAATCACTCTGGTACTGGTGACCGTATTGTTGAATGGGACCACGGCCCGTTTTGTTGCCAAATTGGTGGGCGTATTCTTAAAAGAATCAAACGGAATCCTTATTGTGGGGGCTTCCAAGGCGTCTCGTCTTATTGCTAAATATTTACATAATAACGAACGTCATGTGGTTTTGATAGATACTAACAGCGAAAATATTGAGAAAGCGAAAAGGTTAGGGCTGGACGCCATGGAATCGAATATTTATTCAGAAGATGTTTCTACAGATGTTGAATTGAGTGATATTGGGTATCTATTGGCACTTACCGGGAGTGATGAGGTAAATAATTATGCCCTGACAAGGTTTAAAAAACATTTAGGGGAACACGGGGCCTTCCGGCTTATTTCTCCCGAAGAATTAAGAAAGCCGAAAAAAGCTCCAGTTAAAGAACTCTTTTCCAAGAAAGATGATTATATCAATTTAAATGAAGTAGCACGTGATTATCCTGCTGTTAATGAATTGGAGTTGGAATCTAAGGAAAACTATCTTAAAGAGATTGAGAAACTGAACAAAGAACAAAAAACAGTGCCTTTATTCATTAAAGACAATACAGGGGTGTTGCATATCATAGCATCGACCTCCATAGAAAATGAATTGACAATTGAAAAAGGCAATAAACTGGTGTATTTAGGAAAACCCATAGAGGTAATAGGTGCTGACCCTGAATCTAAAAAAACAGTAGAAACTGAATAATCAAGTGATGTTAAAAAGTCTTGTTTGTAAACTTTTAATGCTGTTGACCACAATTGTTTGGCTGTCGTCTTGTGATGGAACACGCCAAAGGAATAAAGGCAATAGGCTTTTTGATGATTCTTATAAAGCGACGACCCATTTTCAAACAAAAGAAATTCCGGAAGGCTATGCAGAAATAGTTGTCGATACGGTTCTAACAAATCACTTTACAGCACAAACAAAATATCATTCTACAGACGAAATTGTACTTGAGATTGAAAACAAAAAACACGAAGCCATCCAAAAAACGGTCTATAAAGAATTTCATTCGGATGTATCTGTGTACTACAAAGATCAATTGGTACTCAAGAAAAAGATAAAAAAAGATCTTTTTAAAGATGAAAACGAGGACTTTTGGGATAAATCCATTATGCATTCCATAGCCGTGGATGAAATAGCTTCTTCAGAAAACAATATTGTTTTTACTGTTACTTTCTATAATACTGATAAAGAGCATTTTATCGATTATAAATTGATTATCGACAAGATTGGGGATTTTCATATAGAAGAATACACCGTATAATTTATTAAGATCTAATCATTCAACTTTAAAACCGCCATAAACGCCTGTTGCGGAATCTCTACATTCCCTACCTGACGCATACGCTTTTTCCCTTTTTTCTGTTTTTCCAGGAGTTTCCGTTTACGTGAGATATCACCACCATAACATTTGGCCGTTACGTCCTTACGTAGCGCTTTTATGGTTTCCCGGGCAATAATTTTTGCTCCGATAGCGGCTTGTATAGGAATATCAAACTGCTGTCTTGGGATAAGCTCCTTTAATTTCTCACACATTTTTTTCCCGATGTTGTAAGCATTATCGGTATGGATCAATGCAGAAAGCGCGTCGACAGAGTTAGCGTTGATCAAGACATCGACCTTAACGAGTTTAGATTCCCGCATACCTATCGGTGCATAGTCAAATGAAGCATAACCACGGGAGACGGTTTTCAGTCGGTCGTAAAAATCAAAAACGATTTCTGCCAAGGGCATATCAAACGAGAGTTCAACCCTTTCCGGAGTTAAATAAGTTTGATTGGTGATCGCTCCTCTTTTCTCGATACAAAGCGACATTACCGGTCCTATAAAATCGGCTTTGGTGATGATGGAAGCTTTGATGTACGGTTCTTCTACACGATCTAATCCGGACGGATCAGGAAGGTCGGAAGGGTTATTGACGATAATCTGTGTATCGGGTTCTTTTTTGGTGTAGGCGTGATAACTTACGTTGGGAACGGTAGTTATCACCGTCATATCAAACTCTCGCTCCAAACGTTCCTGAATGATTTCCAAGTGAAGCATCCCAAGGAATCCACAACGGAATCCGAAGCCAAGTGCTGCTGAACTTTCAGGGGCGAATACTAAGGAAGCATCGTTCAGTTGAAGCTTTTCCATAGCCCCGCGAAGCTCTTCATAATCTTCAGTATCTACGGGATAGATTCCGGCAAATACCATGGGTTTTACATCTTCAAAGCCTTCGATCATCGAAGTTGTTGGCTTTTCAGCATCGGTGATGGTGTCTCCCACTTTGACCTCCCGGGCATCTTTAATCCCGGTAATCAAATAGCCTACATCCCCGGTTTTTATTACATCTTTAGGATGTTGAACTAATTTCAGCGTTCCCACTTCATCAGCATTATAGGTCTTGTTGGTGGCGAGGAATTTTATTTTTTGTCCTTTTTTGATTTCACCGTTTATCACCCGAAAATAGGTCTCAACCCCTCGGAAAGTATTGTAAACAGAATCGAATATCAAGGCTTGCAAAGGTTCGTCCGGATTTCCTTTCGGAGCAGGGATTTTTTCAATGATAGCTTCTAGGATCTCTTCAATCCCAATACCTGTTTTTGCACTGGCAGGAATCACATCAGAAGGATCACAACCCAACAAATCTACAATATCGTCAGTGACTTCTTCCGGATTTGCACTGGGTAGATCGACCTTGTTCAACACCGGAATGATTTCCAAATCGTTTTCCAAGGCCAAATACAAATTAGAAATGGTTTGCGCCTGAATACTTTGTGCTGCATCAACAACCAACAAAGCCCCTTCACAAGCGGCAATAGATCGTGAAACTTCATAGGAAAAATCGACGTGACCGGGAGTATCGATAAGGTTTAAGACATAGGTCTCCCCTTTATAGACATATTCCATTTGGATAGCGTGACTTTTAATGGTGATTCCACGCTCCCGCTCCAAATCCATATTATCGAGAAGTTGCTCTTTTTTCTCCCGCTCTGTAACCGATCCGGTAGAGTCCAATAACCTGTCTGCCAAGGTACTTTTTCCGTGGTCGATATGTGCGATTATACAAAAATTCCTAATGTGCTTCATAGCTGCGATCAATGCAAATTATCAGTCTGCAAAAATACGTGAATTTTTTTGATTGAACTCGTTTATGCTTTCTTGATTGAAGCGAAAAATAAAGGTTTTTGCCCCAGATGAAGGTTTTTTTTGCTAGGACCGAGCGTAAAGAAACAGTCCAATGGACATTTTTAACGAACCTGCCTGTCGGCAGACAGGGGGACCGGCTTGTCGCGTGGGCGTATAGAGCCGGGAGGCGCATGGCCAAAAAGATCATTTTGCAGCCAATTAAAGATTAAAGGAAGTTTAAACGAGTTCATTAAAAACTACACATAAATTCCAATTAAAAAAATTCATGTCCTTTCCTGATGTAAAACTAAAATTTATATTTTCTGTCATAAATTTCAGTTTCTTATAGAAGGAATATAAGTTATTTTAATACGCTTAAATAAAGGTATCACGGATTATTAGTGTTTGTGATGAAGAAATAAAACAGTGCAAAAAATGGCTGTGTGCGTAAAAAATTCTATTTTTACCATCCCTCACCTAGTTTTTTGCTTATGCTATTAAAACCTACGACATTATTCACAATGCTGTTTTTGGGTGTTTTCCTGCACGCCCAAGAAGTCTCTGTTAAAGGAAAGGTTTTTGACGCAGATGACGCTCCGTTATCTTTTGTCAATGTCATTTTGCTCAAAGCTTCAGATTCTACGGCAATTACCGGAACATCAACCCAAGAGCAAGGGATTTTTCAGTTGAACAATGTTAAAAAAGGAGAATACCTTCTTCAAGCTACTCATATCGGTTATAAAACGTCTTATCAAACGATAAATCTGGTTGAGGACACAGATATTGGAACAATTTTCTTATCTCCTGAAGCAGAAAATTTGGAAGGGGTTACGGTAGCCTATCAACAACCAACTATAGAAAAAAAAGGAGGACGACTTGTTTTTCAAGTTGAAAACACCACGCTTTCTTCATTGTCTACTTATGAAATACTTCAGCGTACCCCGGGAGTGATCACCACAGGGAATAGAATTCTGGTAAAGAATGCCAAAACAACAGTTTATATCAATGATAAAAGGGTATATCTGGAAGATAGCGAACTTCAAAATTTGCTTCAAAATTTCTCGGGGAGTAATATCGCTTCCATAGAAGTGATTACCAATCCGTCTGCAAAATACGATGCTGAAGGAGGTTCGGTTTTAAATATTGTAACCTCTAAAACCATCTCTATCGGTTATAAAGGAAGCGTAAATGGAAAATATACCCAAGCGGTTTTTCCAAAATATGCCTTCGGAACAGATCATTATTACAAAAACGACGTGCTGAACATCTATGCGGGCTATACTTTTAGTCCGAGGAAAGAATACAAAAGGGATGATAGTTATATCCATTTCTTTGACGGAACAACACCGAGCAATCGTTGGGAAACGGATATGCGGAAAATCACGCGTTCCAAAGCGTATAATTTTAATACGATATGGGATTTCACCATAGACGAGAAAAATGAATTGAGTTTCACATCCAATCTTAGTTTTAACCCCAATCAAACGATTGATAATAAGTTCCGTACCGATGTTTTTGATCAGAACGGAACAATAGACAGTGCTTTTGTCTCCCAAGGGGATATGGACATAGACAATGTGAATTTAGCTTTTAACGCTTCATACAAAAGGGCAGTTGGTGAAAATGGTGCGAGCCTCAAGGCGGAAAGTAATTATGTCTATTTTTCAAATGAACAACAACAGAACATCAGCACAGATTATTACAATAACACTGATGAATTTCAATACAACAATACTTTTAACACCGATGCGGATCAAAAGAATAACATCTTTACGGCACAAGCAGATTATAACACGCCTTGGGGAGATACCGATGTAGCATTTGGAGTCAAATATTCCGGAATAGAAAGTCACAGTACGATCTTATTTGATGGAACGTTCAATCCTGAACAATCCGAAAATGACGATTTTGAGTACAACGAAAATATTTGGGCGGTCTATGCAGATATGAGCAAATCATGGGAAAAGTGGACTTTGCAGACAGGATTAAGAGGAGAACAAACCGATGTGCGTTCACATTCGCTGGCTTTGGGACAGGGAAACAATCAGGGTTATTTTGAGCTGTTTCCAACCGTTAGCCTGCACAATACCCTGTCCGATAAACATCAATGGGGAATAAATTACAAAAGAGCTATAGCCCGTCCCCGATACCAAAGTTTAAATCCGTTTCGGTATTACCTCAACGAAAAAAATTATTTCTCCGGAAACCCGTATTTGGGACCTGCCATTGAAAATAAATTCACTTTGGATTATACTTACAACGGCAATTATATCTTTGAAATCTATTACCAACATTTTAGCGATGAATTGATCAAACTGACTTTTCAGGATAACGAAGCGCAGGCCATCTATAATTCCACCTACAACATCACGGAATCATTCCAATACAGCATTGATTTTATACATTACAGATCAGTGACCCCATGGTGGTTTTTGAGTACCTATATGTCAGGGTTCTTTTATGAAAATTCGTTTACGGCCATAGAAAGCGGAAACGCATTGCAAACATTGAACACCTACGGATACTTCGGGCAATTGTACAATGCGTTTACACTATCTAAAGACCGGACTTTTACTGCGGATCTTTATCTGGAATATCTGTCGAGTTTCATTGCCGGGAATTATATGTTGAAAAACCGATTTAAAGCCAATATCGGCCTGAAAAAAAGCCTGTGGAACAAAAGAGCGGAACTAAGCCTGAATATTGCTGATGTTTTTAACAGTTTCAACGTACTGATCGATTCCAGATACCTGAATCAGGATCACGGGTATACGGCCATGCCTGAAAGCAGATCGATAACCCTTGGTTTTCGGTATAAATTCGGGAATTATAGATTGGAAGACAATGAAAGAGATATAGAATTGGATGAGCAGGAACGCTTGGAAGAAGAGGATGAAATTTAAGGACGGAGCGTTAAAAAATAACCCACTGGGTTATTTTAGCGAACCTGCCTGTCGGCAGACAGGCGGGCCAGCCGGCGGGTGGGCAAACAAAAGGAGCCGGGAGACGCATGGAAAAGGACCATTTTGCAGCTAATTAAGGAAAGTTTAAATCACTTCCATAATTTAGATTTTCTCCAATTGCGTTGGAAACAAAAATCTTGTGTTACTTTGTAAATAGTGAATCATTAAAAGAAGAAAAGTATGAAATGCTCATCATTCTATATAAAAAGTACAGGCCTTCTACTTTTATCGATAGGAATTTTTACTGCATGTGAAACAACCAAAGTCGAGACAAATAAGGTTGATGTATTGATAGCTGATATAAAAGAGCAGTATGCACCGGATAAACGCGTAGCCCTGTTTGATGTTGAGGCGATAAAAACAGATGATGGATATCTTGTAAAAGGCGCATCCAACCTTCCTGAAGCGGTAGATGCCTTTCGGGAGCAATTGGAGGAACAAGCGATCGAATATACCGATAGTATTGAAGTATTGCCTTCAGCAGCACTGGAAGGGAAAACTTATGGGGTGATAAAACTCTCTGCAGCCAATTTGAGGGGAAAGCCAAGTCATTCTTCTGAATTAGTAACACAGGGCACCATGGGTATGCCTGTAAAAGTGTATCAAAAAGAAGAAAATTGGTATTATGTCCAAACCCCTGACAAGTATTTGGCATGGGTGGACAACGGAGGTATTACCCTTATGGACAAAGCTGATTTTGAACAGTGGGAAAATTCAGAAAAACTGATTTATACCCAAACCTTCGGAAGTTCGTATGCCGAAACGGATAAAAACACACAAGTGGTTTCAGATTTGGTGGCCGGTAATGTTATGGAGCTTGTAGCAGAGCAGGACGATTTTTACGAGGTAAAATATCCCGACGGAAGAACAGCCTTTGTGAGCAAAGCTGAAGCTGAGCCGTATAAAAGTTGGAAAGAGGCTTTATCCTTTACCAAAGAAGCATTGGTGACTACTTCTAAAAAAATGATGGGAGTGCCCTATCTGTGGGGAGGAACTTCTACCAAAGGAGTGGATTGCAGCGGATTTACCAAAACTATTTATTTGATGAATGGAATGATCATACCCCGTGATGCATCACAACAAGTACACGAAGGGGTTTTGGTAGATGATAGCAAGACATTTGATAAATTAATTCCCGGGGATTTACTGTTTTTTGGAAGACAGGCAACCGACTCTACTGCCGAAAAGGTGGTTCATGTAGGGATGTGGATCGGCAATAACGAATTTATCCATTCCGCCGGGCGTGTTCATATCAGCAGTGTGGATAAGAACGCTGAGAATTTTGATGAATATAACTACAACCGCTACTTGCAAAGCAAACGTGTCCTTAACGAGAAAGGCACCGGATTGCTATACCTGACGGAAAAGGATGTTTTTTAAGGGGTTTGCTAGCAGAACTTAAACATTATAGAGGTTGTCTAAAAAGCCCTGAGTGAATTTGATTTGTCAGTCTGAGCCTGTCGAAGACATCTTGGCGTTCAATAAATTATGATTCGACAGCCTGCTCTAGGCGGGGTATTTATCACACGCAAAGATTTTCTGATAAAATGTAATGCGTTTGCCTTCTGATGAAGCAAAACCTAGATTTTAAAAATATCTTAGAAATGCCATATCTTTGCGCTTGAATTTAATTCAGTAAATCAAACATGGCAAAAATAGGATCGATAGATGTTGGGGAATTTCCGCTTTTGTTAGCACCTATGGAAGATGTGAGTGATCCTCCTTTCAGGGCGTTGTGCAAAGAGCAGGGAGCCGATGTTGTCTATACAGAATTTATTTCTTCAGAAGGACTTATCCGTGATGCGGCCAAAAGCACCATGAAGCTCGACATTTATGAAAAAGAGCGTCCGGTAGGCATACAAATTTTTGGTGCCAATCTGGATTCTATGTTAAAGTCCGTTGAAATTGTTGAAAAGTCCAATCCGGATATTATCGACATCAATTTTGGTTGTCCCGTTAAAAAAGTGGTTTCAAAAGGCGCAGGTGCAGGGATTTTAAAAGATATTGATTTAATGGTGTCCCTTAGCGAGGCTATGGTAAAACACACCGATCTTCCCATTACCGTAAAAACGAGATTGGGATGGGACCATGACTCCATAAAAATAGTTGAAGTAGCCGAAAGATTGCAAGATGTAGGGATAAAAGCTATCTCTATTCACGGTAGAACCCGTGCTCAAATGTATAAAGGAGAAGCCGATTGGGGGCCTATAGCTGAAGTGAAAAACAATCCCCGTATGCATATTCCCGTATTTGGAAATGGCGATGTGGACACACCGGAAATGGCTAAAAAAATGCGGGACGAATACGGACTCGACGGTGCCATGATCGGCAGGGCAAGTATTGGTTATCCTTGGTTTTTTAAAGAAGTAAAACACTTTTTTGAAACTGGAGAGCACCTGCCACCTCCAAGTATAGAAGAACGGGTAAAAGCCGCACGAAGACATCTGGAAATGTCAATCGACTGGAAAGGGGAGAAATTAGGGGTTTTTGAAACCCGAAGACATTACACCAATTATTTTAAAGGAATCCCGCACTTTAAAGAATACCGAATGAAAATGGTCACCAGTGATGATGCCGCTGATGTTTTTGCCGCTTTTGATGAGGTAGAAGAAAAATTTTCAGGATATCAGTTTGCTTAATTCTTCCACCTAGAAAGGAAGAAATACTAGCTCCCTCTCCTTTGGAGGGGTTGGGGGAGGATTTTTAGGTAACAGATTTAATTAAAACTTATAAGTCGCATATTCACACGATTCGCCGCAATCATAGAAGCGATAAATCCTAAAACAAAGATGGTAGCAAAGACGATGAAAACATTGGTGAGTTTGTATTCTACCGGATAGGCCAACGACGGATTTAATTTTATCCATTTAAAAGCGAGCTGTGTCCAGACCAGTATCGAAGCCAATACTATTCCAATAATGCCACCTACGGTGGTTACCAATAATCCCTGAAGGAAAAAGATGCGTTTGAGTTTTTTTATGGAGACCCCCATACTGTACAAGGTAGTGGCGTTTTCTTTTTTGTCGAGGATCATCATAGTGATGGCACCCACCACATTAAAAAGTGCAATAATAAGTACCAGGGTAAAGATGAGGTAAATAGCCAGATTTTCAGTGTTGAGCATTTTGTAGAGCGAATCGTTCAGCTGTGCTCTTGTTTTTAAAGATACTTTTCCTTCCAAAGCTTTATCAATAGCAGACATAACAACATCAATATCTGCGGAAGGCTGAAGCTTAAAATTGATACCGGTAATTTCGTTTTGTTCTTTTTCAAGTAGTGGTTGTACGGTTTCTAAGGGAGCAAAAACATATTTTTTATCCAATTCATCACTAAGCGCATAAACCCCGGAAACCGTAACAGAAAGTTGATTGTATGGTTTTCTCTGACTTGTGATGCCTCCTTTGCCGGGTTTGGGTGCGAGAATCTTCAACGGACTCTGATAATCGTTGATTCCCAATCCCAATAAATTGGCAATGCCAATACCGGGAACCACCTGATAAGGATCCATTTTCATCCAACTTCCGAGGTATAAAACGCTATCGACATCCGTTACACGGGAGTAATTACTATCCACCGCCTTGATATAGGCAATATGGTTCTTTTGTTTGTGCAGTAGAAAAATACGCTCTTCAATTTCCTTGGAATAAGAAGCAATACCATTGATGTTTTCCAGTTGATTTTCATTTTCCGGAGTGAGGAGGAAATACTTTCCTTGAGCCGAAACCGCCTTGAGATCGGGATCAAAAGTGTTGGAGAAGGAAAGGCTCAGGGTTTTCAATCCGGCGAAAGCCGATAAAACAATAAACAAAGAAGCAGCTCCGATGACAATCACCAAAAAAGTAACAAAATTGATAATGTTTACCGCATTTTGGCTACTCTTGGAGATGAGGTATCTCTTGGCTATGTAGAGTGCAATATTCAAGAATTACGACTTCTTTCTTTTGTCCAACAAATCAGGATTTTCAATAGGGTTGTCACTTCCTTTTAATGATTTATCGATTTTATCAATATACTCCAGCGAATCATCTACAAAAAATTCCAATTCAGGAACTCTTCGCAACTGATTTTTAGTACGCTGTGACAATTCGTGTTTAATAAGGGGTTGATTCGAACGAATACCCTTTATCAATTCTTCCGTGTTCTTAACCGGAAAAATACTTACATAAACCTTTGCCATAGACAGGTCGGAGGTTACATGTACCTTTGTAACGCTTATCAATGTTCCCGACATTCCACCTTCCTTTGCAGCGCGTTGAAGAATTTCAGCTAAATCACGTTGAATCACTCCACCTATCTTTTTCTGTCTGTTTGTTTCCATGATGCAAAAGTACGAGAATAATAAATAGTAAAGAAAGCATTATTTTTGTTAAACCTCACTTAGTGAGTAAAAATAGAAAAGATGAACAAAATAGAACATTTAGGAATTGCCGTTAAAGATCTGGAAGCATCCAACACCTTATTCCATAAATTATTAGGGGTGTCACATTATAAGATTGAAGAGGTGGCTTTAGAAGGGGTTAAGACCTCTTTTTTTCAAACAGGAGAGAGTAAAATTGAACTGCTGGAAGCCACAAATAGCGACAGCGCGATAACCAAGTTTATCGAGAAAAGGGGAGAGGGCTTACATCATGTTGCTTTTGAGGTGGCAGATATTCAGGCGGAAATAAAACGATTGAAAGGTGAAGGCTTCACCATTTTGAACGAAACCCCCAAACGTGGTGCGGATAACAAATGGGTGGTTTTTTTACACCCGAAGTCCATCAACGGTGTGTTGATCGAGTTGTGTCAGGAAATAGAAAGCCCGTAAACAGGCATTGGAAAAAAGAACAAACACTTGCAGAGGTTAAAAATATATGCTAATATTGCACTCCTAAAATTCGGGTCCTATAGCTCAGCTGGTTAGAGCACTTGACTCATAATCAAGGGGTCCCTGGTTCGAGCCCAGGTGGGACCACACAGGAGGACATTTAGTCGATTTGGCTGCTTGTCCTCTTTTTTTGTCCACACCTTTTCCCTTCCTGTTTTTTCCACCCTGCTTTACACATTGGCCGCCCAAATACTTGAGACAGCCAAAGAGTAAAGTTGCCAACGCTTCTTTTCCACCCCACTCGCAAAAGCCAGAAAAAACACGCCCTTTCGGGCACTCATTTTTTCTGACTATTTGCTCTGCCGCCTCGGTAACTTGGGGTACATCTTCTGTTTAAAATCCGAAACTTCATCTTTTAATTTCTTATTGGCTTTTTCTAAAAGCTCATTTTGGTGTTTCATAATGCTAAGAAGGTCATGCATTGCATTCAAGTTCTCCAATTGAACGGAAACGATTTCTTCTAAATCGGCTTTGGTGTATTTTCTGCTCATAAACGTAATTATAATATTCAAAAAAAACTTAAAAAGGTTTATTTAATGCTTTTAAAGCACAACAAAGGTATTAAAAATATTCTATTGAACACAATAAAGCTTAAAATAATGCGATAAAGGTTAAAAATGAAGTAGGTATCTTTGGGTTTTAACAATAAAATTACCATGAGTAAAGAAATTTACAACCGCATTAAAGCAGTTCTGGCAGAGCAAGGAAAAACAAACAATTGGTTGGCCGACCAATTGGAAATGAATCGAACAACTGTTTCAAAATGGTGTAGAAATGAGATGCAACCTAGAGTAGAAACCTTGTTTCAGGTTGCTAAAGTGTTAGATGTTGATGTTAGGGCATTATTGGTGTCTACCAAAAATGATAATCAATAAATGAGAGTAGCATATAGAACAAATAAAGGAACATTTTATGAAGGTAAAGTTGAGCAAGCTTTACAATCGAAAAAGTTTGAAAAGTATAAAGGAAAAATTAATCTAATATTTACTTCTCCTCCATTTCCTCTGAATAGGAAAAAGAAGTATGGCAATTTGCAAGGGGAGGAATATATCAATTGGCTCACGAATATTGGAATTCTTCTTAAAGATTACTTAGCAGAAGATGGCTCAATTGTAATGGAAATCGGAAATTCTTGGGAACCAAAGAGACCCGTTATGTCGACCTTCCCATTGAAAGCAATGTTAGATTTCTTAGAAAAAGGGGAATACAGTTTGTGCCAACAGTTTGTATGGAATAACCCGGCAAAACTCCCGAGTCCTGCTCAATGGGTGAATATTGAAAGAAATAGGGTAAAAGATTCATTTACTTACATATGGTGGATGAGCAAAACAGATTTTCCAAAAGCTGACAATCGAAAAGTACTTGTTGAGTATAGTGATTCAATGAAAAGCCTTCTAAAAACGAAGAAATATAATTCAGGAAAGCGTCCATCAGAGCATAATATAGGAGAAAAGTCTTTTTTAACTAATAACAAAGGGGCAATACCATCAAATGTTATTACTGCCGCTAATACTCAATCAGGTACTAGCTACCAAAGATTTTGTAAGGAGAAGGGATATGAATTACATCCTGCAAGAATGCCAAGTGCTCTAGCTGAGTTTTTCATTAACATGCTAACAGATGAAGGAGACATTATTTTAGATCCATTTGGAGGAAGTAATACTACTGGAGCTGTTGCTGAGAGTTTAAACAGAGAATGGATTTCCATTGAACCAAATGAGGAATATATCAAAGGGTCAAGAGGTAGATTTAATAAGGAAAATAAACTGAAATACTATCACAAAAAGAAGACAAAATAGCTGGCAAACTAAACATACTCCAAGAGGGTGGCAAGAACAAGCTTTAAAAGAATGGAAAAAAGATTTTAAAGGCGTCGTTAGTGTCGTAACGGGAGGAGGAAAAACCTTATTTGCCTTTTTTTGTGCTTGTGAATTTAAAAAAGCGTTTCCAGAGAAAAGAATACTCGTCATTGTTCCTACTTTGACTTTACTAGACCAATGGTACTTAGGATTTGAGGAGGACCTGGGAATATCTAAAGAACAAATTAGTTGTTTTTCAGGTCAAGAAAAACCAAAAGAATTTAATGAGGTAAATCTGCTAGTAATTAATACTGCGAGAACAGTTTTACAAAAGCTTAAAGAAAAGAATGAATATCTTTTAATAGTTGATGAATGTCATAGAGCAGGAAGTCCCGCAAACAGTGAATCAATTAAAGGGAATTATGCTGCTACACTAGGACTATCCGCTACTCCTGACAGAGAATATGACCTTGGTTTGAAGAAATATATAATCCCAAGATTGGGAAGAATTATTTACTCCTATGATTACCTACAAGCTCTTAACGATAATGTTATATCTCCATTTGAACTGGTTAATGTTGAAGTTAACTTGCTACCGCATGAAGAAAGAGAGTTCAATAAAGTAACTAAAAAATTGAGGTTCTTATTTAGCAAAAAAGATGAAAGCGAAGATGATAAATCAAAAATTGAACGGCTACTCATCAGAAGAGCTAGAATTTCAAATGGAGCAATGATTCGGGTTCCAGTAGCAGTTAAATTGACTGAAGAAAATAAAAATCAAAAGACAATTATTTTTCATGAAAGTATTGAGGGAGCTAATACAATACTAAAGATGTTTAATGAGAGAGGAGAAACAGCAGTTATCTATCATTCCGGTATTGGTCCAGAAATGAGAAGAGATAATCTGAGATTATTTAAAAAAGGAATTTTCAATGTTTTGGTTACCTGTAAGGCTCTAGATGAGGGGATGAATGTTCCAAAAACTTCAGTTGCTATAATCGCAAGTTCAACGGCAAGTACAAGACAACGAATCCAACGACTTGGACGTGTTTTACGACCTGCCACAGGAAAAAATAAGGCTTACATATACACTATTTACGCTTCTAATCAAGAAAAACAACGATTGGTTAAAGAATATAAAAAGTTGCAGGAACATATTGATATTAAATGGATTAAAACAGATTTTCGATTAAATGGCTAGGTTGCTAATAAATAATGAATGGTATGATGAAGTCTCCGCAAAGGCTTTAAGAGAATCTGAGTTTGAAAACTATTTTTTAGAAAATGCGGAGACCATATATCCCGACTATTATACGATTCCTTTTAAAGGAATAATTGTTGAATCAGAATACGGAACAGCAAAAGCTGACTTAGCACTAATTGATAAAGAATATTTGAATTGGTGGGTAATTGAAGTCGAAATGAGCCGTCATTCCCTAAATGGCCATGTGTTACCCCAAGTACAGTGTTTAGCTAATGGAGTATATGGTGAAGATGTCGCAGTATATTTTCACAAAAAATGTCCGGAGTTGGATGTGGAAAAGCTAACGGTCTTAATGAAAGGCAAACAACCAAGAGTGATGGTTGTGTTAGATATTCCAAAAGAAAATTGGAGTAATAAGCTTGAAAAACATGATGCCATACTTTCTGTTTTTCAAATATTCAAATCTGATAAAGGAAATCATATTTATAGAGTCAATGGTGATTACCCACACAAATTTGGGAGCAGTAAATCCAAGTGTCAATTCACGCATTTGCTAAATAATTTCCTTAAAGTGGATTCACCTGCAATTCTAAATGTTCCTGATAAAGAAATAGTAAGTGTTACAATAGACGGAGCTACAACGAATTGGAAAAGAATTGATATACAGGACACAGTTTATTTATATCCTGTTAGCTATAACCCATTAGATATTAAAAAAGAGTACGTTTTGCTCCAAGAGCCTGACAGTACTTATCACATAAAAGAACATAAATAATAACCCTATGGAATTTAAAGTTGGACCAGACATAATCAAATCATACAAGCGGCTATCATATTCACCATGGCATGCAATAGCTGAGTTAGTTGATAATTCGACTCAATCTTATTTTAATAATGAGGAGGAATTAAAGGCAAAATTTGAGGCAAATGATGAAAAACTACAAGTTGCTGTTGTGTATGATAAAGCTTCCGATATCTTAAGAGTTTCCGATAATTCTATTGGCATGACAGGTGATGAACTTGAAGATGCCTTGCACATTGGAAAGACAACGGATAGGACATCCGGAAGATCAAAATACGGCCTTGGGCTGAAAACTTCCGCTTGTTGGTTGGGAAATAAGTGGAGTGTACGGACTAAAAAACTGGGAGAATCTGTAGAGCATTTTATCAAAGTGGATGTTGAAGAAGTTGCTAATGGGAATAATACTTTAGAGCATATCGAAACAGATGGAAAATCTGTAGATGAGTCCTATACAATTGTTGAAGTGACTGATTTGAACCGGCAATTTCACGGAAGAACTCTCGGAAAGATTAAAAACTATTTAAGCTCTATGTACCGAATTGATATTAGGGAAGGGAGACTAGAGCTTGAGTGGCAAGGAGAATCATTGACATGGCAAGAGCCAGAATTTTTATCCGATAGAGAAGGGAATTTTTATTACAAATCATTTGATTTTGTTGTGGATGAAGATACTGATGACCCTAAAACAGTTACAGGATGGGTAGGAATATTGAACAGTGGTAGTCGAGCAAATGCTGGGTTTTCAATATTACAATCAAGTAGAGTTATTAAAGGTTGGCCTAAAGCATGGCGACCTAGTACTATATATGGTCAAGAAGAAGGTTCCAATGACTTGATTAACCAAAGGTTAATAGGTGAAATTCATTTAGATGGTTTGGAAGTCAGTCATACAAAAGATGATATACAATGGTTTGGAAGTCAGGAAGAAGAAGTTGAAAATAAACTCTATGATGCCTGTAAAGATTATAGAGATATTGCAAAAATTCCTAGAAAGGCTCTTGATGATGGAAGAGGACCAACTCAGGCGGAAACAGATGTAGCAATTGACGAATTGAAGAAAGAGCTTTTCTCGCCAGAAATGGTAGACAAAATTTCTTTGACTGTAGTTCCGAATGATGAAGAAGTGGATGCTCAAATACATGCAATTACAAATACTATTGAAGAACGAGCAGAACCAGAAATTGAGGGAGAAATAGGAGGAATATTCGTTAAAGTATACATTGATGCTGAAATGTCTCCAAATGACCCTTATGTTTTGGTGGAAGCAGCACAAAGTGATGAAGTTATTATAATAGTTAATGCTTCACATCCGCATTGGAACCAGGTTACAGGAGACCATGGAACCCTAAATTATTTGAGACATTGCACTTATGATGGTGTTGCCGAGCATATGGCACGATTTAAAAAAGGAACTGTCAATCCAAATACAATTAAGTTACTTAAAGACCAATTGTTAAGAGTTGCCTTTAACATAGAACAAAATATAGATGGTGAATGAAAAACTTTGTAGCCTTAAATAGAGAAGAACTGGCAAAACAACACTATGTTAGAAAGGCTTCAACTTCATCTGATTATTTTTTTAGTATATATCAGCAGGAACTAAAGGGCTATGAAGAAAGGTTTGGAAATGATTTTAACATTATTTTTTATGGGAATGAAGATGTAGAAACGGACTATTATTCTATTCCCTTTCTTTTCGTAAAAGATGTTCTAATCCCTCAAAATCTATATCAAAAGCAAAAGAGATGGGCAGGAGATATAAAAAATCATGTCATCAATTTTAGAGTATCTAAGGTAAAACGGAACATTTCAGGGTTTTACAGTCTTCCATTCTCGCTGAAGAAAAATCAAGTTCAAATTAGCGTAAAAGATTCTAATGATTATGCTATTGAAAATGCAAAAAGGGAAATCAAAGTTCGAGTAAAGCAATCACTCTTTAGAAATCGTGTTCTAAATAATTTTAATGGTACTTGTTGTGTTTCAGGTATTACTGAAAATGATTTGTTGGTTGCAAGCCATATAGTTCCTTGGAGTGAAAAAATTGAAACAAGATTAAACCCAAGCAATGGTTTGTGTTTATCAGTACTATATGATAAACTCTTTGACAAAGGGTATTTCACTTTAGACAATGATTATAAAGTTGTTATTACTTCTAGAATCAGTGAGTTAAGCTCAAAAACAAAAGCCAGGTTATTAGAAATTCAGGGCAAATTCATATCGAGTACAAGGAATAATGAAATAAGCCAATTGTGTTTAGAGTTTCATAGGCAGAATATTTTTGAAAGCTTTAAATTGTGAGAGTAACTGAGCAGGGGCAGCAATAGAGATTGATGGCCCTACAACAAATGGAATTACTCAAGCCGTTAGAAGAAAGAAACAATCTTTTTAGACAGCCTCTTTTATTCCATCCCTACAGAAGCCGTTTCTTCATCTGAAAAAACATTTTCGCTTTCAGAAAAATCCAGGGTTTCTGCATTGGGAATATGTTCCATGATTTCGTCGATTCCTTTGCTTAACCTCAACTCAGTTGAATATTTCCTACTAGTAGCCAGTACCAGTCCGCCTTTTGATAACCTGAAAAAATGTTTTTTACCGGAAGGTGTGCTTTTCTTGGTAATGTTAAATTCTTCAATATATTCTTTAATTCCGGCAATGATCAATTCACAATCCGATTTTTGTTTGCAGCTAATACTGGTAAAAATAGTTTTCCCTCTTCTGGAGGTAAAAACAAACTTATAATTTCCGTTACGTCGTTTGCTAATGACAAACAGCCCCATAATTCATCCTTTAATTTTTAAACCCCACTAACTACTAAGGGGGTAACTTGAAACCAACAAGGCAGTTGATTTCCTAGCCCCCCCATGTTTAAGAGACACAAATCTAAGATAAAATAAGATGAATTTTAGTTTGTTCTTCTTTAGAATGCTTTGTTCCTATTTAATAGAAGACTTTAATCATTTAGTCCATAATACGATCTTACGGCCTCGTAATCCCTAAAATCGATATTGGGCAATTCTGCTTCTTTACTACTCAGGTCTTCTGTATTATTTGCAATTACACGAATAACAATTAATTCGGCATAAATTTCACCGGTACCATTTTTTATAGTAATAGTAATACGCGCCGAACCATTGTTTGCTGGCACGTGGAGCATATAAATCCGGTATTCTGTCATTCCGTCTACACCCCAACCAGGGATTGGATATACATTTCCACCGGGTCGTACCATGTAAACATGCCATGAGCTTTGTTTAATCTCTTCTTCGGTAACATCCGGAATGTCCAGGTTGACAGAGGAACTTACAGAGAAATCGTGTTCTCCAAAGGTGTATTGTGTGACATTGGCATTACCTTCAATGCCTTGTGGTCCCATAGGCCCTTGTTCCCCCTGTGGTCCTTGTTCCCCATCTAATCCGTCCATGCCGTCTTCTCCGTCGGAACAGGCAAGAAAATTAATACTAAACAATAGCAGCATGCAATAAAAAATTTTTGTTTTCATTAGTAATGGTTTTTAATCCCTGAAACTTTATGATTTTCAAGGGTTTGATTAATATTGATTCCAAAAGTATCTGTAGAGGGAATGTTGAGCAAGAGGAGATTCCCCTCTTTTCAATAAGGGTTTTCAGCTTTTTTTAACAGGAGAAATCCCCTAAGGAATTCGCAGTGAATTATGGTTATGAAGTTTATTCAATGGAAGGAGAGATCACTCTTTTTCAAGCATAGCCTTTTTAATGGACGAAACCGTGATTTTTAGATCGGGATAATCTTTACGGTATCGCTTAGAAAATTTCCAGAGCATTAAAGCCTTCAATGTATTCTGAGCCCAAAAACTTAATTTATTCAAAACTTTTCCATAGTCACCCAATATGGTCAGATGGTTAATTGTATGACATACCCCCGGGTACCGGACTTACCAATATGGATTTACCCGGATTCGCCATACCCCAGATAAGGCTATAATTACATTTTGGGTGGTATAGAACTCTATCAGGGTGTTCTTCTTTTTGTATCTTATTATGTAGCTCCAAAATATCCTTTGATAGTTTTATGCCAACTCTGGCCATTTTTGTCAGGAATCTGAACCGTTTAAAAATTGACCCTTGCCCTCCCATAAACATTTTAGCTTCCTTGCTATCCAACATATCCAGAAATTCTCTACTAAACCCTCTAAAAGGAAGTCCCATGCGTTCAACGATTTCCCGAAATTGTTCGGGAAAAACACAGACTACATCCCAATTCTTTCCCTTTAGCAACTGTGCCATTGCTAAGAACGGTTCAATATCTCCTCTCGTACCTATGGAGAATAAGACTGCTTTCATTTTTGGGATTTCGATTTCTTGCATTGGCTACCGGCGGCTGACCTTCTTGTCAGTTTAGGTTTCGTTCTTACTATCAATTTCAGCCTTTCCAAAGCCGACTGTTTCTCTGTATTGTTGTGCTGAAATTTCTGCATTTTTTTTAAAAAACCTGCTAAAATAATGTTCATCGTCATAGCCCAATTCATAGGCTATTTCCTTTACTGTTTTATTTGTCAAATACAATTCTCGTTTTGCCTCTATAAGTATTCGCTCCGTGATTAACTCTGTAAAAGTTTTCTGATAGTATTGCTTTATTAGTTTTGCTAATGCCTTTTGAGAAATATTAAGCATCAACGCATATTCTGCTGGCATATGTTTCGATCTATAATTTTCTTCGATTACATTTTTAAGCTTTTGAAGTATTTCCGGTTCGTTTATATCTTCTTCTGCTTTAACAATAAGTTGTTCAGATTTAATCCTGGAAGCTGTGATTAGCAGAATTTTCATGTAAGAAATCAACATTTCGTATTGAGCAATTCCAGCATTGTTAATTTCTATTTTCATTTTTTCTACAATATCCTGAAAATTTGCTTTGGTAAGTTCATCAATGTAGAAAATGGGAAGTTGATATATATTGTTAAACAAAACACCATTGCAGGTTACTTCTGTTTGATGTTTATGAATGCAAAAAAAATCTGAATGAAAGAAGATTGCAATGCCTTCGCAATGTGCTGCTTGTATCATAAACGGTTGATAGGGTGCAAACGAAAACATTGAATTTTGCTCAAAGGAAAACTCGGAGAAACCCGTACGCAAATTCCCTGAACCGTTTAGAATCCATATCAAAGTATAGTAGTTATTACGTTGAAAATAATCAAAATGGGTATTGTCGATAAATGGTAAAATCTTAAAAGCAAGATTCCCTGTTTGCTCATTTATAAGGGTAAAAACCTGTTTATCTTTCATACGCAAATTTACTCATAATAATTTTCGTTCAGTTTCATTTATTGGAATATCGTTAATGCTGGCAATGAGAATCTTTTTTCTGATATGATGTAGTTTAAAGCTCCCAAAGCATTCCAGTTTTGGGAGCTTGTGAATAATTATTTATGCATTTAACAATGCCTCTGCCAATTGAATGGGGCTTTCTATTTGTGGGACATGACCCGTATTTAATGAAATGGAATGATAACTGCAACCAACCATTTTTGAAAGCTCTTTTTGTGCGTTTTCCGATAAAATTTTGTCCATTGTACATCCAATATAAACTTTAGGTATTTTACCAAAATTATTTTCGGTAGTAGTTACCAGTGAGGAAAATGGCTGAGTAGCTTGGCGAACCAATTGTGGGGCAGCTTCTGCAATTTGTTCATCAGTGGCACCGTTATAAACAACTTTTTTCAATGTGTCTTCACTTACGGTTGCCCAACTTTGGTCTTCTGAAAAAATTAAGTTGTTCAATAATTCACTTCCGGTATCTGCCTTTAAAATATCAAGAACTGATTTCCCATTGTTAGGTATCATAGCAGCTACAAATACTAACTTCTCCACCTTATCCGGCATTTCTTCTGCAACTTTGCTTATAATGAAACCAGCAAGGCTGTGTCCAACCAGAATAACAGAGGTGTCAAGTTTTGTAATTTCTTGTTTCACTCTCTCCACATAGGAATCAAGTGATACTTGTGAAATGTCTGTTTTGTCATTCCCATGTCCTGGTAGGTCAAAGGCTATAACTTTGGAGCCAGACTGCTCCATTTTTTGTTTGGTCGTTTGAAAATACCAGGCACCATGCCAGGCACCGTGAACTAGAACATACGTTTTTTTTGAACTATCCATATTTTTTACCTTTTTAATTGTGTGTGCGAAGGTAATGCAATGTCATAATTTGTAAAATGGGTAAAATACGCTTTGTAGTGGACAGATTTTTATGGTTCAGTTTGCTCGGACATCGGTCGATAGGATTGCCACTAACTCGTTATATAAATACCAAACATATCGATATCCTGTTAAATAATTGGGACAACAAGGAATAAATGGCTAACGATATTTTAGCAAGAGTTTCTGGTTTCCGGTCAAATTCACTCAACCCCAATTGAGGTTTCTCATTTTACTCATTTAACTCCATCGACATTTTTCTACCATTAAAATCAATATCCTGTTTAAGCACTTTTCGTGTTTTATCATCTATATAATAAGTGCTAATAGCGGCGTTATCTGATATATCATCTGTTGTTTGAACCTGCCAAACTGAATGCTCTTGTCCGTTCCAGTTAATGGAAGTCTTTTGTACACTTTTTACAGTTGCTGTAATGACTCCGGTTTTGGCTTTAGGGTTGTAATCAAAAATTGAAATCACAGTGGAATAACCATCCTTTAAGGGAAGCCATCTTATGAGTTGCGGATAAAAGTTACTGTCGAAATATGATTTTTCGGTTTTCTCGGAAATAATTGTTTTTGCCCCAGTTTTTTTATCCAAATAATATCCGGTAACCTCATTTCCAAAATTTAAAACCATATCTCTTTGCGCGTTAAAAGATGAATGGTAAATCGGTTTGAAATTTGTTGTTTCAACAATAGTACTGTCAATCCATTTTGAAGGGGACTGTTTCATATCAACCGTTGTAATGACAACTATTTCCCCTTTTTTCTTCTCAATTTCAGTAAGCACTTTTCCAATTTCCATTTTAACAGTATCCTGTAACATAAACCAAGTCATTTCTGAACTTTCGTTCTCAATGAATTTTTTGTCAGCAGGGTTGTTATCAGGATTTAGTGGGGCTTCTTGGCTAAATGCTTGTATTGGAGCACAAAAAGCGATTAATAAAATACATTTCCAAATTTTCATAATATTTAAATTTATTATAGGTCTGTTGTCTTTATACTTCTTAAGCTTGATTCCTGTCTCCACATTATACTTTTTCTTATTTAATAAATGTGTTACATCCTTTTGATTTAATTTATCTAAAGAGAAAAACACATTAAAATGGAAACAATAAATAAGGTTTTCCAAGTTTCAGCGTTTATTTATGACATAATAACAGCCATGTGATAATTAGCAGCAAAAACTCCTATCATAACTAACAAAAGATCGCTCTCTCTTTTATTAAAAGTAACATCATAATTATACTCTAGTTTACTCCAATTGAAATGGGGGTCAAACTGTATTAGCTCTTCCTTCTCTCTATTCTCAACGACATACCTGTTTCGAAATACACCTACACCTTTTGTTGTGACTATATATTCATTCCCGTTCGTAAACGAGAGTACAATTTGTCCTTTCAAATTCAGTTTCAACAAAGCAATTTTTAATTCATTTTTTGAAACGATTATATCTGTATCAAAGAAACCACTGGATTTTATTTCATATAGTTCTGATTCCGGTAGTTCTATTTCAGCGTTTATGGAAAACAGTTTTTTATAAATGAGTTTGCCCTTGGTTTGCCCTTCAGTTATTAGTTGAAATGTTTTTTTATCTGTGCATTCTATTTTCATAATTCTTCTTTCTATATTAAAATATTCTATTTTGCTTCTCGGCTTTTAAGTCTTGGTTACGACCAATTAATAGTCCTACTGTCATTCCTGTTCCCATTCCTAAACTCAGTCCTAAGGCTAAACTTATTGAACCTCCCAACACCCCAATACTGGAGCCAATTGTTATTCCAAAACACGCCCCTATACTCATCCCTAAAATTATACCTCTAGTAGTATAGTAACCCTCTGTAATTAATGAGAATTCATCTTTCAAAAATTGTTTGAAAATATTAAGCTTTTTACTAAAATACCTTTTCTTATTTTCAGGACTGAATTTTAAATTCAAGATTTTGATCTGATCTTCAATCTGAGATAATTGTCCTGCTGTAAAATCCCTACTTTTTAATTGATCTAAAATGATAATAAAGTCGTTATATATTCTTGTCTCTCCTTTACTATTAGCCTCTTTTAATAGTTTTTGGAAAAATTTAGTAGCCTCGATAATACTCATAGGATTCATACTTGTTTAATTCGTTTCCTAAATCAATTAATACTACACTTTAGTTTTTTGTTATATATGGGGATCTTAAATCTTCCATATCAGCAATGATTTCATCAAGCTTTTTCAGCACACGGCCGTAGATGATCTTTACATCATATCGAAAAACCGCACCTGCAAAAACTCCAAACAATCCTGCATAAATGATTGCTCCCAAAATATAAAAGAGAGGCATGCCAAGCACCATGACCGGATTACTTCTTTCAATAATAATTTCGATGATTGACTTGTCCAAAATAGGTCTGGGGGTTGAATAAAGAACACCAACGGTAATCACTAATATAATTATGGGATAGAAAAATCTGTAAACCCGAACATATTTTGAAATCATATCCCTTAGCCAGTTATCAAAAGCTTTTAAGTATTGATAACTGTCTTTACTATTATCAATTTGATCAAGGCTTTTGATATGTCTTTTACTGTGCCAAACTAACCAGGATAATAGCAGAAACACTAAAATTCCAGCTACCGGAACACCTGTATAGATGAACCCTGTCAAAAAAAACGTAGCAACAATCATAATGATGATCAGGTTCTTTCTGAACATTCTTTTCAATTTCTCAATTACGTGTTTCGATTTTTGGTTGTACAGGTTATTGACTTTTGGTGCTGCTAAAGTGTCACCCTTTAAAAACCCTTGTTTCCATATCGATTCAATTGATTTTTCCATCTAATAATTTTTTTAAACGTTTTTTAATCCTGTTAACTCGCACACCTATGTTGTTTGGTGTAGTTCCAGTTATTTCTGCAATTTCCTTGTTTGGTTTTTCTTCTAAATAAAGTAATATAACAGCTTTATCAACATCAGATAATTGCTTAATAGCCTCATATAATAAATTCAAATCTTCATCCGAAAAAGCGGTATTGTCTTCAGCTTCATTATTTTGGCTTATAGCATCAGTACTATAGTATTGGCGTGTTTTTTTCTTTTTCTTAACTAAGGTTAGACAGATATTTAATGTTAGTCTGTAAATCCAAGTGGACCATTTAGAATCGCCACGAAATTTGTCTTTACTTCTCCAAATTTGTAAACAGGTTTCCTGATAATAATCCTCAAAATCTTCTTGAGAATCAGTATATGCCCTACAGATCTTTATAATAATTCCGGAATAGGGTAAAATTGATGATGTATAAAAATCGTTACTCAAAAATTGTTTTTAAGGTTGGTGGCAGAAGTTATAGATTATTACACCCTTTTAATAATTTTTTTAATTTATAATATGTATTTGGTGGGGTGGATACAGTACACGAAGATAAATAGACTGTTGTTAATCATGATTAAAAACCTTCCTTCACTATCGTTTCGGCAGGCAAGTACAATTACTCATATTGCTTGTTTATTGTTTTTTTAAGGTGCTCGTGAAATCGAAGATTAGGCAAAGCCAAACATTCAAAAAAGAAAGCGAGGTACTCTCAAAAAAGCCCCCGCTTTAAATGTTTTCACAACGGAATAATCCTTATTGTGAATTGTTTTCAAAATTGTATGATGCTAATATACAGAATTATCAGGAAATAGGATTACGTGATTCCGTAAAAGGGTTAAATATCTTTTACTTATTTTTAGAAAATAAGATTAAAATCCCTCGAACAGCTTAAACTAAATACAATACTAGAGTAATATGAAAAGAATATTAGGACTGGACTTAGGAACCAACTCTATTGGGTGGGCGTTGGTTGATGAAGCTGAAAACGACAGCGAAATTTCAGAAATTATTAAACTTGGGGTTAGGGTCAACCCTTTAACAGTAGATGAGAAGACTAATTTTGAAAAAGGAAGACCTCTCTCAACAAATGCAGAGAGAACTCAAAAACGTGGCGCAAGACGTAATTTGCAACGCTATAAATTAAGGAGGAACAACTTAATTGAAATTATAAAAGAAAATGGTTTTATTGATGAAAAGACACCTTTAACAGAAGTTGGAAAAGGTACTACACATCAAACTTTGCAATTAAGAGCTAAAGCTGCAAGAGAAAAAATAGCTTTAGTGGATTTAGCTAAAGTTTTATTGACAATCAACAAAAAGCGTGGTTACAAAAGCAGTCGAAAAGCGAACAATGAGGAAGAAGGGCAAGCCATTGATGGAATGGCGATTGCCAAAAAACTCTATGAAGAGAATTTAACTCCCGGTCAATATGTGTTGAATTTACTGAATGATAACAGGAAATATATCCCTGATTTTTATCGCTCAGATTTACAAGAGGAATTCAAAAAGGTTTGGAATGCACAAAAAGTATTTTATCCTCAAATTTTAATTGATGAACTTTTTACAAATCTTCAAGGCAAGAACAAATCTCAAACTTGGGCTATTTGTAAAGAGCCCTTTGATATAGTTGGGATTAAACAGAAAGGGAAAACCAACGAAAAAAAATTGGAGCGTTATCAGTGGCGTGTGGATGGATTGACACAAAAATTAGAATTAGAGCATTTGGCTATTGTGTTACAAGAAATCAATAACGACCTCAATAAATCCAGTGGATACCTTGGGGCAATTTCAGATAGAAGCAAGGAACTTTATTTTAACAAGGAAACCGTTGGTGAAAACTTATACAAGCAAATCCTAAAAAGTCCACATACATCCTTAAAAAACCAAGTATTTTATCGTCAGGATTACCTCGATGAGTTTGAGCAAATATGGAACACACAAAGTAAATTTCACCCACAACTAACAGAAGCGTTAAAGGAAGAAGTTCGGGATGTTATCATATTCTATCAGCGTAAGCTCAAATCTCAAAAATCTCTTATTAGTTTTTGTCAGTTTGAAAGTAGAGAGCAAAGCTATATTGAAAAAGAAACAGGCAAATCAAAAACAAGAACTATTGGTCGCAGAGTTGTTCCAAAATCTTCACCGCTTTTTCAAGAGTTCAAAATATGGCTAAACCTCAACAATTTAGAGTTTAGAAATGTTGAAAAAAACGAAAAAATTGAGTTTATAGAATTGGATGATGAGGTTAAACAATCTGTTTTTGATGAACTGAACTTGCGCGGCGATTTAAAGCCTAATGATATTTTAAAGATTTTAGGAAAGTTTCTTTTCACAGGGAAAGTTTCTCAATGGAAATGCAATTTCGAAAAAATTGAAGGTAATAGAACCAACAAATCGTTGTATGATATTTACCAAATCATAGCAGAAAACGAAGGTTATGGTTTTGATTGGGCTAAAAAATCTCCCAAAGAAATCAATGATGAATTAAAATCTATTTTTCCTGAAATAGGGATAGGTACGACTATTTTAAATTTTGATGCTGAACAAGATGATTTTGATAAACAAGCAAGTTATCAACTATGGCATTTGCTCTATTCAGCAGAAGAAGATGACAAAATTACTGATGAAGACAAACTCCTATATGGAAACTCCAGTATTGCATTAAAAAGAAAACTCCACACCAAATATGGTTTTATACCGCAATATGCTTCTTTGTTGACAAACATATCGCTACAACCGGATTACGGCAATTTGTCGTCAAAAGCTATTAGGAAAATTTTGCCTTATTTAAAAGAGGGGAATACCTATTCTGAAGCTTGTGCTTTAGCAGGTTATAATCATTCTAATAGTTTAACTGCTGAAGAACAAGCTAAAAGAGAGTTGAAACCCAAACTGGAATTGCTTAAAAAGAATAGTTTGCGAAATCCGGTCGTTGAGAAAATCCTAAACCAAATGATCAATGTCATAAATCAAATCATTGATACTTATGGCAAACCGGATGAAATTAGGATTGAATTGGCCCGCGAACTTAAAAAGTCGGCCAAGGAGCGTGCAGAAATGACAAAAGGAATAGCTGATGCCACCAAAAGAAATGACGATATTAGAAAAACAATCACAAAAGAATTCGGCATACCCAACCCTACAAGAAATGATGTTATTCGATATAGACTATGGAAGGAATTGGAAACCCGAGGCTATAAAGATTTGTTCACTAACAAACAAATAAAGCACGAAGATTTATTTAGTAATAAAATAGATATAGAACACATTATCCCCAAAGCCTTATTGTTTGATGATTCGTTTTCTAACAAAACCTTGGCGTTTAAAAAAGACAACCTTAAAAAAGCAGACCGTACGGCTTATGATTTTATCTCACAAGATTATCAACAAGATTTAGAAAATTTTGAAGAACGTGTGGAAGTGTTGTTTAAAGACGGACATATTACAAGAGCTAAACGTAACAAATTATTAATGCCGCAAAGTAAATTACCCGACGGCTTTATTGAGCGTGATTTGAGAAACAGCCAATATATTGCCAAAAAAGCCAAGCAAATGCTTTTTGAGGTATTTAGGACTGTTGTCTCTACCTCAGGAAGTATAACTGACAAACTCCGTGAAGATTGGGGGTTAATCAATGTTATGAAAGATTTAAACCTACCTAAGTATAAGGCATTAGGTTTAACAGAGATAAAAAAGCGCTGGGATAGTGGACAGGAAAAGGAAAAACCAATAGAAATTATTCAAGATTGGAGCAAACGTAACGACCACAGGCATCACGCTATGGATGCATTAACAGTAGCATTTACAACTCATAATCATATTCAATATCTAAACCACTTGAATGCACGAAAAGATGAGTCGCATAAAAGACATTCCAATATTATTGCCATAGAGAAAACAATAACGGCAAAAAATGGCAATGGTAAACGGAAATTTGTTGCTCCTTTACCAGACTTTAGGTCAAAGGCAAAAGAGCATATAGAATCGATTTTAATTTCGTTTAAAAACAAAAATAAGGTTGTCACCAATAATATCAACAAAACCAAACGCAAAGGAAAAGACAAAAACAATAAAAAAGTACAATTAACACCACGGGGACAACTACACAAAGAAACAGTTTATGGTAAAATAAAACAGCCGTTAATTAAACCGACTAAAATCAATAAACGGTTTACCTTAGAAGAAGCCAAACTCATAATAGACAAAGAAAAAAGAGATTTGGTGTTGGATCATTTGTCAAAATATGATAACAAAGGCGAATTAGCCTTTGCAACCAAAACACTAAAAAAAGAACCTCTTTTGTTTAGGGTTGAGCCATTAAAAGAAGTATTGTGTTTTGAAGAGGTTTTAACCACAAGAAAAGACATTTCATCAGATAACTTTAAGAATGAAAAACACTTAGATAAAGTAATTGATGAAAAAATAAAACAGGTTTTAAAGGAAAGAGTAAAACAGTATAATGGTGATTTTAAAGAAGCTTTTTCCGATTTAGACAAAAAACCTATTTGGTTAAATAAAGAGAAAGGCATCTCTATCAAACGAACAACGATAAAAGGAGTAAGTAATGCAGAACCGCTTCACATAGCAAAAGATCATTTAGGGAATGACATTCTTGACAAAAATGGAAATGTTATACCGGTAGATTATGTAAGCACAGGGAATAACCACCACGTAGCTATTTATAAGGATGAAGATGGTAATTTACAAGAAAACGTAGTGTCTTTCTTTGAAGCCGTTGAACGGGTTAACCAAGACTTGCCTATCGTTGACAAAAACTACAATGAACACCTTGGTTGGGAGTTTCAGTTTACCATGAAACAAAATGAAATGTTTTTTTTCCCCAATGAAAAAGAAGGTTTCAATCCATCAGAAATTGATTTGCTCGACAAGAAAAATCAAAAAGAGATAAGTCCTAATTTGTTTAGGGTACAGAAAATCGCGACAAAGAATTATATGTTTAGGCATCATTTGGAAACAACTGTAACCAATGATTTAGATTTTACTTTTATAAATATACGTTCAACTTCACCATTAGAAGGGATAATTAAAGTTAGAATCAACCATATTGGAGAAATTGTCCACGTTGGAGAATATTAAATCATATAGTCATGATAAAACGCACCCTATTCTTCAGCAATCCGGCTTACCTAAGCACCAAAAACGAACAATTGGTGGTCAACTTTCCTGAGGACGACAAACAGGAAGCTACCATTGCTATCGAAGATTTGGGCTATATCGTCTTGGAAAATCCGCAAATTACTTTAACCAACGGTTTGTTGATGAAACTGATGCAAAACAAAACCGCAGTCATTACCTGCGATAAACAGCATTTGCCCTGTTCGTTTTTACAGCCTTTGGTAGGGCATACCGAACAAACCGAGCGTATCCGGCATCAACTCGATGCCAGCGTACCACTAAAAAAACAGTTGTGGCAACAAACCATTACGACCAAGATAGAAAATCAAGCCAACCATCTATTAAAACGGCAAAAAAATGCCTTAAAACTAAAACGTTGGGCTAAGGAGGTAAAAAGCGGCGATACCGAAAACCATGAAGCCATAGCGGCGGCCTATTATTTTCAAAACCTTTTTGATATAGAGGGGTTCAGTAGAAACCAAAAAGGTATTCCTCCCAATAATTTACTCAACTATGGCTATGCTATTTTACGTGCCGTAGCAGCCCGAGCTCTGATCAGTAGTGGGATGTTTCCATCCGTGGGGATATACCACCACAACAAATACAACGCTTTTTGCTTGGCAGACGATGTTATGGAGCCCTACCGGATATTTGTAGATGATTTGGTGTATGATATTGTGGAAGAAGGGAACAATAATATTGAGGAACTTACAACTGATATAAAACAGCTATTGCTAAAAATCCCGGCTATGGATGTGGTGATCGATGGCAAACAAAGTCCGTTGATGATCGCCATGAGCCGAACCACAAATAGTTTATATGAATGTTTTTACGGCAGTAGCCGAAAGATATTGTATCCCGATTTTTAACCCTTGAAGGGTTTCAAACCCTTCAAGGGTTGAGGGTTAAACATTACTGTCATGGAAACCGATCGATTTTCACGTTTAAACCAATACAGAAGCATGTGGGTACTCGTACTTTTTGATTTACCAACCGAAACACGGAAAGACCGTAAAGCAGCCACACGATTCCGAAAAGATCTTTTGGACGATGGGTTTTCCATGTTTCAGTTTAGCATCTATATGCGATTCTGTGCCAGCAGGGAAAATGCCAATGTACATACCAAAAGGGTAAAAATGTGTTTACCCAAACACGGCAAGGTGTGTATTATGCAGATAACAGATAAACAATTTGGAATGATAGAGCTCTTCCACGGTCAAAAAGAGGTCGAAACCGAAACCCCATCACAACAACTGGAACTTTTTTAGTACAACTTTTCCAAAGTTTCAAACTTTGGAAAAGTTCATTATCAATAATTTTGGCTAATCGTTCAATTAGAAATGTCAGACCGAGCGTAGTCGAGGCCTCAATAAATCATTTCATTTTTTAATCTTAGCATACAGCATAAAAAACAGCATACCGGCGTGAGCGTTAAAAATTGACCTGGTAGGTCAATTTAGTGAAACGGCCAGGAGGCGGGAGGGAAAAACAGGGGAGCAGATTTGTTTATACTCTTTTTTGATTCTGTTTTTTCTATCCTGAGAATAGGCTTAAAAAACAGCATACCAGCCTGTTATGGCCGGTATGCTGTCAATCATGATTAAAAATACAATTCTGAAAGCAATTCACAACTTGAACACAGAGGTAAATGGAGAGGAAAAAGCTGTCAATCATGATTAAAAATACAATTCTGAAAGCAATTCACAACGAAGGACAGCCTGACCCGATTAAAATTACGCTGTCAATCATGATTAAAAATACAATTCTGAAAGCAATTCACAACTGAAGAATGGAAAGTATATTATGATGTTAGCTGTCAATCATGATTAAAAATACAATTCTGAAAGCAATTCACAACTCACCTTTAAAATCATGTGAGAAACTATTGCTGTCAATCATGATTAAAAATACAATTCTGAAAGCAATTCACAACCGGCAAACCTACGCCCATTTTGGTAGCATGCTGTCAATCATGATTAAAAATACAATTCTGAAAGCAATTCACAACGGAACTGAAAAGATAAATAAGTTACTGGATGCTGTCAATCATGATTAAAAATACAATTCTGAAAGCAATTCACAACCCCGGAATAACTAGGTTATAATCAAATACAGCTGTCAATCATGATTAAAAATACAATTCTGAAAGCAATTCACAACCGATCATGCCTTAAGCGTTAGAGACATAATGCTGTCAATCATGATTAAAAATACAATTCTGAAAGCAATTCACAACCAACTCTGGGGATTACAACTCTGGGTATCGGCTGTCAATCATGATTAAAAATACAATTCTGAAAGCAATTCACAACCCAAAGCTATTGCAGTACTACAACATATAGCTGTCAATCATGATTAAAAATACAATTCTGAAAGCAATTCACAACAGGCTCGTCATTTACTTTTGATTTGTATTGCTGTCAATCATGATTAAAAATACAATTCTGAAAGCAATTCACAACATATTCGTTGAGGTCGCTTTCACGTATGGGGCTGTCAATCATGATTAAAAATACAATTCTGAAAGCAATTCACAACACCGCTTTTAATGCGTAACTTGCGCTTTTTGCTGTCAATCATGATTAAAAATACAATTCTGAAAGCAATTCACAACCCTTCTGTCAACAATATTCCCGTTCGGTAAGCTGTCAATCATGATTAAAAATACAATTCTGAAAGCAATTCACAACCAGATACCGTCAAGTCCCCGGACGATTGAAGCTGTCAATCATGATTAAAAATACAATTCTGAAAGCAATTCACAACAGGATGTTGACATAACAGCAAATGGGTATCGCTGTCAATCATGATTAAAAATACAATTCTGAAAGCAATTCACAACAGGATTGCCGTGTTTTGTACAGCAAACAGGGCTGTCAATCATGATTAAAAATACAATTCTGAAAGCAATTCACAACATCCTGGTAAGTTTAATTTCCTATTTGTAGCTGTCAATCATGATTAAAAATACAATTCTGAAAGCAATTCACAACCCCTCGAATATAAAGGACAGGATGCTGTCAGCTGTCAATCATGATTAAAAATACAATTCTGAAAGCAATTCACAACCGTCTACCCAATCATTTGTATTGTTTAAAAAAAAGGAATAAAAAATCACTTTTTGGTGATATTCTCATTAATTTCTGCACTATAATAATAGAAACCCGAAATAAATGGAACTAAAAGAAAAACCTAGAGCTAAGCGTGAGAAAGCTAAAAATATCACGGAAACTTATGAAGCGGCTTTTCCAAAAGTTGCCCGATTTGTAAAAAAAATGGGCGGTTCGTTAGACGATGCAAAAGATATTTTTCACGATGCGATAATTGTTTATTACGAACTTAGAACAAAAAAGGCAAATAAAATCCACACCTCTGAAGTAGCTTATATTTTAGGGATAGCTAAGCATATGTGGATTAGAAAATATAATCGACAACGCAACCATATTTCCTTAAGCCTTATTGAAAATCAGATTTCAATTCCTGAAGATTATTATTTAGGTGTACAGGATAAAAAACTCTTTAGCTTGCTAAACCTGACGGGGAAGAAATGTATGGAATTACTGAGAACCTTTTATTTTAAAAAAACGTCATTGGAGGAGTTGATTACAGTTTTAGGATATCCAAACAAACACGCTGCAAGTGTACAAAAATACAAGTGTCTTGAAAAGGTAAGAAACTTCGTCAAAGAAAAAACGCTTTCGTATGATGACTTTAAAAAATAGCACAAAATTAATTGAGAAATATATTGAAGGTTCCTTAAAACCTTCAGATAAAGTATTGTTTGAAGCAAAACTTATTCTAAGCCCCACTCTTTTTGAACAGTATATTTCTCAAAAAAAGGCTTTTGAAATGGTTAAATTTTATCATCGTAAAAAGCTAAAGGAAGAATTGGAAACATTGCACAAAACTATATTCAGCGATCCTGAAAAAACTAGGTTCAAACTTAAAATTCACGAGATATTCAACATATTATGATTCAATCCAATTTAATACCAATGGTAATTGATGATACAGGTGCGGGGGAGAGAGCTTTTGATATATACAGCCTTCTTCTGAAGGAACGCATCATTTTTCTAAACGGACCTATAGACTCAAAACTGGCGGGGGTTGTTATAGCACAACTTCTTTATCTCAATAGCGTAAATGGCAAGCGTCCAATTAATCTTTATATCCAGAGTCCGGGAGGAGAAGTATATTCAGGTCTTGCAATATATGATACAATGAAAATGGTGACCGCACCGGTATCCACATATTCAATAGGGTTTACGGGAAGTATGGGCACCTTCTTATTAAATGCCGGTTCTAAAGGGAACAGATATGCCTTGTCCCATTCAACTATTCATATGCACCCTACGGGGGGCGGGTCAAAAGGGTATACGGAGGACGTTCGGATAGCGACTAGGGAACAGGAACGCTTACAAACACAAATCTTTCATATAATGGGAAAAAATTCCAATAAAACCTGGAAAGAAATCGAAGCATTTTTTTTACGTGACAGATATCTAAACTCCATTGAAGCAAAGGATTATGGAATTGTTGATGAAGTCTTGGGCGATACAAATAATCTAATTGCTTTGAACAGAGAGGATTTTAAAGTAAGCTTTCTTACGGATAATAGCATTATATAAAACAGATGCCTACAGAGACAGACAAATATGATGATAATGGTTATTCCAAAAACTATCACGAAATTGACAGAGTAATCAAAACACAGGATTTCTCTTAAAAAGACCAACTCGTTATTTTTTCTGTTTTACACACTTTGGAGAAAAGGTTATGGTAGTTGGGAATGATTAAGAGTTTACAAGAAACGATAAAAAACTAAAAAATGAAAGCATTGACCTTCTCAAAATTTGGAACATCTGACGTACTTGAATACATAGAAATACCCACACCTGAAATTAAAAACAATGAAATACTTCTTGAGAACAAAGCGATTGGATTAAATTTTGCTGACATTTATAGAAGAAGGGGAAATTATCATTTAAAAGGTAAACCTCCATTTATTGCAGGATATGAGGGAGCGGGAATTGTTGTGAAGTCCAAGTCAGATAAAATTAAAGTTGGAGATAATATTGCCTATACGGACGTCCCTTTTGCAAATGCAGAGTTTATTGCGATTCCCGATACACAAGCAATTCCTATTCCAGAAAATGTTGATTATTCATTAGCATCATCAGTTCTTTTACAAGGTTTAACAGCTCATTATTTGTGTAATGATAGCCACAATGTAAAAGACGGAGAAACAGTTCTTATCCACGCAGCGTCAGGGGGCGTAGGTCAAATATTAACCCAAATCTGCAAATTCAAAGGAGCTACCGTGATAGGCTTGTCAAGAAGTCAAGAAAAATTAAATACAATTTTGGATTGCAAAGCTGATTATGCGATTCAGTTAAATGATGATTGGAAATCTCAAGTAATGGAATTGACCAATCAAAAAGGTATTGATGTCGTATTCGATGGTGTTGGTTCCACCCTAATGGATAGTTTTGAAATTACAAAAGATTGCGGGCACGTTGTATTTTTTGGTATGAGCGGTGGAGACCCAAAACCAGTTGACCCAAGAATGCTTTTGAACACTAGTAAAACTTTAACTGGAGGAGATTTATGGAGTTATTTAACCAATGAGAAAGAGCGGAAAAAAAGAGCAGTAATTTTGTTTGATTTAATAGAAAATGGGACAGTAAAAATTAAAGAACCCGTTCAATTTAGACTTTCCGAAGGGAAAAAAGCACACGAGTTTTTAGAAAAGGGAAAAAGTTCAAGTAAGATATTGCTAATACCAGATTAAGGAGTAAAAACTAAACACAAAAGTACTCGGTATATCTCAAAACAGTAGTATAAAAGTATCGAGTCTGGAGGTCATCGATCAAACCTCACTAATTGACATTAAACTATAATAATATGAAGAAATTAACTATGAAAAAAACATCCAAAAGCTTTATACCTGTGGCACTTTCAGCTTTTAATACATCCGGGTTTCCGGATACCTCCTGGTAAAAGCGGATACCCAAAAAAGCAAACTTCATACCGCCGGTTTCGAGGGTGTCTTCCGGTACTAACTCTATATGGTTATCATTAAAGCCCTTTCCTATTATTACAGGAGTTGCCATATAGGTTTTAGAGCCCAAAGCATCAAAATCGATCCGGATAATACCAAAGAGTAGTTCAAAATGGGTCGCATTCGGGTGAAATTTAAATTGCTTTATATCAAAGCCGGATATCTGGCATTTGTAACTTTCCCTATCAAAAATAATATCGCCCATAAGGGTGGTTTCTATATCCCTTTTAGGGGTGAAACTAAAATCCTTTAACAATTGCTTGCCTTTATCGGTTTTCAACCCCTTGCCCACGGTTCGTTTACCTCTTTCGGATACGGTGTCACAGGTCTTTATCTGCTGGAAAACCTTCATCATCCTGCCGTGTAATGTAGGATCTTTATAATACATTAGAAAGGGGTACAAGCTATCTTTAAAAACTTTTTTTGTACGTGAACACAACCCAAACTCACTGTTGTTTTCGCGCACCCGCTCCATCTTCGGGGATTTCTTAATCGTTTCCTTGTTAAATCCACCACCGGCCTTTCGCGCTACGGGAACGCCCTTTCGATAATAAAAATTAATCCCGTCTATGGTTCCTGTAAACTTTACAATGCTTTTTTGTTTTGCCATGATATTTAGAATAGGTTCTATCTAAAGATATAACAAAAACATGGATCAACCATATTTATAGCGTATATATGTCGTGTATATGCCGTATATATAGCGTGTTTATATCGTATTTGATATATATCATCCCCTATTCTGCCTCATGGCTATAAACGCTTCAATACCTATATAACAGATTCAAATTCCATGATAGGACAGAGCGTTAAGAATTAGTCCGGTGGACTAATTTAGCGAATGGGCCAGAAGGCGTATGGAAAAAAAGAATATTTTGTAGCCACTTACAGAAAATTTAAATAAGTTCATTTTAAGATGAAGTCAAAAAAAGTGGTAATTTAGAAAAATCTCTGTGTTACAGTAGCTTTCAGAACCAGTAGCGTCCAAAACGTTTTTATTAAATTTTTTAATCATACTGAATTTACTGAGGTTTTGATAAAGTTTCAATGTTTATGGTTTAGTCCTGGCCTACGATAAAAACATTGAAAATCAAGGAAGCAGCGGTGGCCTAGAGATAAAAATCTGTTTGAGTTCCGCCCTAAAGGCGGAATGAGTTCTTTTTATCTGTGGCTGAGGGTTCCGTAGTATTTTCTTATATTTTTATCGTCAGCCTAGATTTTTTTGGTTCGTTTTTTCATCGATGGAAAAAATGAACAGATAGAATTTGTTTAGGACAGAATTGAACCAGAACCTAAAAATTAAAACTTAAACACACCATCAATGTCAAAATTCATACTCGCCTTTGATCAAGGTACTACCAGTTCCCGTGCCATTGTTTTCGATAAAAACGGGCATACAGTTTCCATAGCACAAAGAGAATTCAAACAAATTTTTCCCACTCCGGGATGGGTGGAACACGACCCAAATGAAATCCTGTCTTCCCAAATTGGTGTGGCAGCCGAGGCGGTCACCAAAGGAAAGTTAAAGTCAGCAGACATAGCCGCCATTGGGATTACCAATCAGCGGGAAACTACTATTGTCTGGGATAGGGAAACCGGCGAACCCGTCTATAATGCTATTGTATGGCAAGATAGAAGAACTTCCGACTACTGCGATGAGTTAATTTCACAAGGGTGGGAGCCTAAAATCAGAAATAAGACCGGATTGGTCATCGACGCTTATTTTGTCGCCACCAAAGTCAAATGGATCTTGGACAATGTAGAGGATGCCAGGAAAAAAGCAAAAGCAGGGAAGTTGGTTTTTGGTACTGTAGACTCTTGGCTTATCTGGAATCTCACTGAAGGAGAAAAACACGTCACCGATGTTACCAATGCCTCCAGAACCTTGTTGTTTAATATTAATACCCTTGATTGGGATGATGAGTTGTTGGATCTTTTTGAGATCCCTAAAAGTATGCTCCCTGAAGTTTGTGATTCCAGCGGGGAAATTTGTACGACTTCAGGAGTGGTATTTGCCAAAAAGATACCTATCTCCGGTATTGCCGGAGATCAACATGCAGCGCTATTCGGACAAATGTGCACAGAACCGGGGATGGTAAAGAATACTTATGGTACCGGTTGTTTTATGCTTATGAATATAGGGGACAAACCCATTATCTCTAAAAATAAATTAATCACCACCATCGCTTGGAAGATTGACAATAAGGTAGCTTATGCCCTTGAGGGAAGTATTTTTATAGCTGGCGCTGTTGTGCAATGGTTAAGGGATGGACTTGGCATTATAAAGACAGCACCGGAGGTAGAGAAATTAGTGGACAAAACCAAAGATAGTGATGGCGTTTATTTTGTACCGGCATTTACGGGTTTGGGAGCTCCGCATTGGAACCAACACGCACGGGGCACTATGGTAGGGATTACCCGGGGGACGACCTTAAACCATATAGCAAGGGCATCCTTAGAAAGTATAGCCTATCAAACCTATGATGTCCTTAAAGCTATGGAAGCCGATGCACAAATCAATATCAAAGAATTGCGGGTCGATGGAGGAGCGACAACCAATGATTTTTTAATGCAGTTCCAGTCTGATGTGCTGGAGACTAAAATTGTAAAACCAGAAACCTTGGAAACCACAGCTCTTGGGGTTGCCTATTTGGCCGGATTAGGGGTAGGCTTCTGGAAAGATGTTGAAGAAATCCGTTCAACATGGAAAAGTAAAGCCTTCTTTTTACCTGATCCTGAAACACCAATAGAGAAACTTCTAAAAGGATGGCGGAAAGCAATTGCGGCTACTAATGCCTGGTCTAAAAGTGAAATCAACTAACATTTAAAATATCATGACAGAATTTACAGCAGAATTTATCGGCACCATGTTTTTGATTCTCATAGGGAACGGCGTGGTAGCCAATGTTGTTTTAAAGGATACCAAAGGACATAACAGCGGTTGGATAGTTATTACCACCGGATGGGCACTTGCCGTCTTTACCGGGGTAGTAATTGCGGCCCCATATAGCGGAGCTCACATTAATCCCGCGGTCACCATAGGCCTTGCCATTGCGGGGAAATTTTCATGGAATCTGGTTCCTTTGTTTATAACAGCTCAGCTGCTAGGTGCTATGACAGGAGGTTTTCTGGTATGGGGAATGTACAGAAACCACTATGATAAAACTGAAAATCCTCTGGCAAAGCGAGCGACTTTTTGCACCCATCCGGCCATTCGAAATATATTTTCCAATGTGTTGAGTGAAGTGATAGGTACTTTTACCCTCATATTCGTTATTTTCTACTTTACAGATCCCGTGATAAATGGTAGTACCCAAGCTCCCATAGGAATGGGATCCTTAGGAGCCATTCCCGTGTCGTTCCTTGTTTGGGCCATTGGTCTGTCACTAGGGGGAACAACAGGTTATGCCATTAATCCTGCCCGGGATTTAGGCCCGAGGATTATACATGCCATCTTGCCCATTAAAGAAAAAGCTGAAAACGATTGGAGTTATTCCTGGGTTCCGGTCATAGGACCTCTTATTGGAGCAGCATTAGCGGCACTTCTTTTTATGCAATTATCTTAATTTTTAACCTATAAAAGACCTTTAAGGTCTGATAAAGTCAATATTATGCAAAACAACAAGGCCATATTATCCCCGGAAGGCACCTATCACATTTATAATAGGGCAAACGGTAGTGAACAATTGTTTTTATCGGACGAAAACTACTGGTATTTCCTAAGGAAGTATGATGAATATATTAATCCGGTTGCTGATACATTTTGTTATTGTTTGATGCCTAATCATTTTCATTTTTTGGTGAGGGTAAAGAGTGAGGAGCAATTAGCAACTTTTCCAAAGTTTCAACAAAGAAAGAGGCAAAATCTTCAAGGGTTGAGTAACTTTATGTTCACACCCTATAACAAATCCTGAGGCTCCCATCCGGGTTCATATGTCCTGCCCCAAAGCGCACGTCCTTTTTCACTATTGGTGATATGTCCGTTTTTAGGATCACATTCCAGGGTTTCCCCGGTGCGGTATGCCATATTGGCCAAGTGACATAAGAGCGTACTTTTTGCACCTTCGTCAATTGGGGATCGTTGTTCTTCTTTTCCTCTGATGGCTTCAAAGAAGTTCACTACATGCATGCTAGACATATCGCCGCCACCGCCGAGTTGGGTACCTGCTTCAGATCCACCGGATTTACGTTCTTTAACCAACTTTCCTGTTCTGTCATAAAGTTCGTATCCTCCACGATCCACATGAACAGTTCCATCGGTTCCATAAATGATGGTTCCTCTTCCTTTACCGTAGGTACTGTAACCGTTACGGCTTTTTCCATCCCATTTGATAATCTTATCCTTATTAAACTCAAAAGTAGCGTCCATGGTGTCATACATAGACCAACCATCATTCGGCCAGTGGAGTTTTTCAGCATTGACTTTTACTTTCTTCGGAAATTCCACCTGAAGCGCCCAGCGTGCGATATCCAATTCATGGGTGGCGTTGTTTCCGGTTTCGGCAGTACCAAAATCCCATCCATACCAATGCCAGTTATAATTCCAAGTGTCGTGCATATATTCTTTTCTTGGGGAAGGCCCTTGGAAAAGATCCCAGTCTAATCCGTCGGGAACAGGTGATTTTGATGGCACCACCACCTCACCACGCCTATTCGCATAATGGGCGACAGCCAGATACGGATTACCGATCACACCGTTGTGTATTTCATTGATGATTTCCTGACTGGGTAATGCAGAACGTTGCTGATTCCCCATTTGGACAACTCGCTTGTATTTTTTTTGATAGGCCACCAACAATTCCCCTTCTTTTGGGTTATGGCTACACGGCTTTTCCACATAAACGTGTTTTCCGTTTTCCAGCGCAAGCCAGGTACCCGGAGCGTGCCAGTGGTCGGGAGTAGCGTTGATAATGGCATCGACCTTTTTATCTTCCATCACCTTGAGGATGCTGTTCTCCAGCTTGGGCGTGTAGTCAAGGTGCTCTGCAAAGCGTTCTGCCGCCTTTTCCCTTTGCGATTTCATGACATCGCAGAGGTACACGAGTTCGACATTGCTTGCTTTGTTTGCAATGGGAGCCACATAAGCGCCGAGCCTTCTTCCCAGTCCGGCAATGGCTATGTTCAGCCGTTCGTTGGAACCAATGATCTTGTTGTAGCTTTTTGCGGTAAAGCTCATCGCACTAAAAGAGCTAAGCCCTGCAGTGGTCATGGCGGTGTTTTTTATAAACTTTCTTCGTTTCATATCTGTATGTTTTTGGTTTTTGACGGTTACTTTAATCAATAGAGACACTCTACTTCCCTGATTATGGTAGACCCCTTTTTCAATCTATAATATTTATATTGGTTACCAAACAGCTCCCCTCTTCAGACGAAGAGGGGAATGAATCCGCCATAGGCGGAGAAAGGGGTGTTTTGATAAACGCAATCTTTTGGTTTAAACAACAAACGTTTATTTTTTACCAATGGTTTGGGATTTTCAGAACCCTCCGTCTTCCTCCGCATGGCTCCGGAATCCACCTCCCTTCTAGCCATTTTTTGGTTTTATTCAATCTCGACTAACTCCAGACTCTATTTCAACTCTTTTATCTTAATATTTTTAAAGCTTACTTTATCCCCATGATCTTGTAACAGGATATGTCCTTCTTCGGCTACACCGAAGTTTTCCCATATTTTATACTTACTTTCGGCTACCAGTTCCCGGTATGCTTCAGATCCTCTTTCAAATTCCAATACTTTTACTCCGTTGAGGTAGTATTCAACTTTATTATTGGGGTGTACCACCACACGGCCTCTGTTCCATTCCCCGATGGGTTTTATAAAGCGGGATTGTTTTTTTGCCGGGATAAGGTCATAAAGGGAAGCCAGGGTGCGATTACCATTCTTTCCTTTTTTGGCATCAGGATGCTTTTCATCATCCAGGATTTGGTATTCCAGCCCAATGGCAGAACCTTCATTACCTTCAGAAAGGGTGACAAAATATTTTACCCCGCTGTTTGCTCCTTCCGAAAGTTTAAAGTCGAAGGAAAGATCAAACGCACTGTATTTTTCGGTAGTGACAATATCTCCTGCATGGGTAGATTCTTCACCTCCTGAAGCCTCAATGGTCAGTATGCCGTCGTTGATGGTCCACCCAAAATCAGGGAAGCTGTCTTTATAAGCTCCTACCCAGCCTTCACTGTCTTTTCCGTTGAAGAGCAGTTTCCATCCGGTTTTCTTTTCATAGTCTGAAAGCTGGTTTTTAAGGTTGTTCACCACATACACTTCATTTTTGAAAGGCGTTGGCTTCAGGCTATCAGTCTTTATACGGATGTTCTTAAAATAGGTTTTATTGCCTTCATCTTCCGGATTGTTAATGCTGTGCACTTGCAGTCCGATAATACCTTTGGCGTCTGTGCTGTCTATAAGATAGGCCGTTTCCACACCGTTTACCCAGGTTTTGATCTCGTTGCCTATGGCTTCGATCCGGTAGGAGTTGTATTCATCAAATTTAAATGCTTTGCTCGCTTTCGGGTTTAAAGAAAGCGGATAAAGCCATCCCCTTCGGGCTTCGTCATAAATACCACCAGCCCATGCCCGGTCTGTAGGATCCAGTTCTACCTGATATCCATGGACGAGTCCGTTACCATCCCTACCATTCGGGTCGTAGTTACTTCGGATTTGCACTCCGGAATTACTTGTTTTATGTTCTACTTTGATGTCGAGTTCAAGAATAAAATCTCCGTATTCCTGTTCACTGATTAAAAATGTATTAGGCGTATTGGCTTTTGCAATTCCTACAATAGCACTGTCTTGAACAGTATACTCCGCTTCCCCTGCCACTGGCTTCCAACCGTTAAGGGTTTTTCCGTCAAAGAGGGAAGTCCAACCATCCGATGGTTTCTTTTTTTCGGTTGTACATTGTGTCAAAGTAAAGGAAAGGACCAACACAATGGCTAAGATACTCAGTTTTCGCATTTTTTAGAATGGGTTTGTTGGTTACTATTTCTTCAGTTTTAATATTGTGGAGACAGGTTGTATTCCGGTTTCCATTTTCTCATTCCTCCGTTGTAAATAGAGTCATTGGCAAGCGCTACACAGATGGCAGTATTTCCTCCTGTGTATACATTAGAGTCAGGCAAGGAGTTTTCTGAAATAGCCTTGTAAAAATCTTCAAAGGCATAAAAACTACCGTCTTTTAATTTCGAGTCCACAAGGCTGATACCATTTTTATTTTCGGTCCAGGCAATTTTGGTGGCTCCACTTACACCGTCTACCTCTTCCAATTCCTTTCTGGTTTCCGTTTCCGGATAGAAAATACCATCGTCCGTCAACAAGGACACCATACCTTTGGAGCCTTTGATGCGGAAGGAATATCCGTCGTTTTTGTTGGCACAGGTAGCACCAAAATTCCCAATCATATCTTCTTGTTCATAGCGGATGTTCAATTGTACGTTGTCATAGGTTTCCCTGCTGTCTTTATAAAAATCAATTCCCCCTGTACCGTAAACGGTGGTAGGGAGGGCATCGAAAGCCCAGTGTATATAATCCATTTGATGGGAGAGGAGTTCTGCCGGTAATCCGCCGGAATACTCTTTATACATTCGCCAGTTGATTTTTCGCTCCAAACTTGGATCGGGAACCGGTCTTCTCCAATTCCAGTTACGATCCCATCGCGCATCTATCTGGACAACTTTACCGAGATAACCGTCCTGAATCATTTTTTTTACTTTGTAATAGAGGGGAGAATAACGGTACTGGTGTCCGATTTGTAAAGTCTGGTTGGGATGCTTCTCCGCGATACGCGTCAGACTCATGGCCTGATCCACGGTAAAGGTCATCGCCTTTTCAAGGTAAACGTGTTTTCCGGCTTCGAGTGAATTTTTGGCAATCTCGTAATGTGTATTCAGTGGTGTGGATATAATCACAGCGTCAACATTTTTGTTTTCGAGAAGCTTACGGTGGTCTCTGTAGAGCTTCACCTTGTTGGTGTCGGCCATTTTTTTGGCGTTATCCAAGCGAAAATCAAGCGGATCGCAAATGGCATTGACAACAAATTTTCCGGGAAAATCTTTGAGGACGTTAAAAAGTCCGCTTCCCCTATCACCGAAACCAATGATACCAATGCGATATACTTTGTCGTTTTTTGTGTTAGCAAAGTTACTCCAAAGAGCTCCTGAAAGCAAGAGTGTACTTGTACAAAGAGAGCCGTTTTTTATAAAATTTCTTCTGTTCAAAATAATTAAAGATTCTTGTGTATTTGATAATGGGTTGATACGCAAATTAGTAAAAATGCAAGTAACATACCCATTCGGTTTTGTTAATATTTCATCCCAGTTTAGGCACCAACCATAAATACCCGACGGATAGAACAAATATCAAATAAAACCAAAACAGGGATAGAGGATATTTGGTTTTTAATGCAGTTATTTCACTAGTTTGCATAGCGGAATATTGCTTGTTGGCTGTTATGGTGGTAAATTGATTTAACGCTTGCCAATGGTTGTCCTTCATCACATAATAGGAATATGGATTCAGGCTGTCCCTTTTTATAAATTGTCGCTGCCATCCGGTAGATTTTGGATGGGTGACGCCTTTCCACAGGTTGGGATTATCAATAGTACTGGCAAGGGGGATGTTGCTGTTTTCGCTATTTATCACTTCGGGATTTTCTATTGAAGTCCGCAAAGTAAATGCAAAAGGCTCATCTAGATAGGCAAACGGTTGATTTGAATCCCATTCGGATTTTTTAAGCTTTTTTTTGGCGGTTTTTTCTATGATTTGTGTCCAAAGTTTTTTGTAGAGTGCGTTTTTCCCGCTTAAAATAATTTCAAAGGTATTTTCCAAGGTTGTAGTGCCAATCCTACCGTTTCCGAGCTGTTTATAGGCCGAAATAATATGCTTGTTGGCCGTATGGATCGCTTCCTGTGCAAAAACAGCATTAAAAACATAGGGTTTTTTAGTCAAAACGGTTTTTGGGAAAGCATCCGGGTGAACCTCCGTGTTCCCATCTCTGACGACATCAATGGAAAAAGGAGCAGGAAGCTTAAAATTGTTTCCGGTTTGAACAAACACACCTAATCCATCGTTTCTTATGGCATTTTCCAATCCGTCACGGTCTTTTTTATACAGGGCTCTTAACGAAGAGGCGTCAATAATGACCAGATCAAAATCTTGAAGGGTTTTTGGGTTGAATCGGGAAACAGCCCGCCTGTTTGTGTTGAAATATTCATATTTATAACGCCCTTTGGAAACCCGGCTTCTTACCACCAGTTCATGTCCCATATCCGAAAGAAAATTTTTTAGGTATTTGCTTTCAAAAGTGGGAAAGCTGTTGAACATCAGTACTTTCAAAACCGATTTTTTACGGACAATAACCGGAACCGAGTTTTTCGAAATGACAGTGTTCAAGGAATCTTTTTCAACCAAATCATATAAAAATTCACCTTGCACGGACAAAGTGGTTTTAAGCTGAAATGTTTGATTTTCACCTTCGGTCAGGATAATGGAATCCAAAGCGGTTCCGCCGGGAGATTGAAGTACGAGTCGGTTTCCATGTAAAGGCTGACTGTAAAGTCCTTTGACAGAAAGCACATCGCCAACAGCCGCTTCCCGGTCGTAATTTAGTTTTACAATTCCCTTGGGAGTCGTACCTGATAAATGAACCAAAGGAATGTTGTTAAACCGACTTAAATGATAGGGTTTTACTCCATTTCCTAAAACAAAGACCTTGCTGAAATGGCGGATGTCTTGAAAACCCATATCCGCATCATAATGGACGAGTTCTATGCCCCGATGTGCTTTTTTAAGGCTGTCCAACTGTCTTTCATGGTAATTTTTGGTGAGTAAGACACCGTATTTCTGTTTTTGTTCCCGATAGGTCGCGGGTTGAAGTATGATGAGTACCAAAGAAGCCACCGCCAAAAAAGCAAGTCCGGTTTTAAGGAAGAAATTGCCCTTATCCTGCCATTCCTTCCAAACGAAGACCAGCAGCAATACAACCGCTCCGATAATCACCGGCCAAAACCACGAATTGTTTATAAAGGTGAATCCGCTACTCATAGATTTCCAGTTCTTTTAACAGTAATTGGTCAATTGCTCCGCTTTGTATTTCCCTTGTTGTGGGATTGGCTTCCGGTTCGGGAAGGGCCAACAACAAGCCGTTTTGTATTTTCCGTAGCACCGCTGATGGCATTTGTTCATCTTCGGAAAGCCATTTTAGTGCTTGTAATGTTTCCAGATATTTCCCGGGTTCTTCTATGGCTATGGCTGCCAATTCGTTTCCGGCTTGCTCAAAGAGTTTTCGGTCTTCTTTTGAAATGTTTTCCGTGGTATTGATGAGTTGTTCCAGTCGGGACACCGCCTTACGGATGTTGGGATAGGATTCAGGGATTTCGGTTTCCTTATTTTTGCGATAACTCACTACGGCATCCAGTTCGCCGCTTAAACGCACATCCTCTTTGATGGGCGGCGGGTCAAATCCGATGCGGTGTACATAAATCCGTGCCGAATTTTTGATCTCTTGCAATAATTTCAGGGCTTTGTACTGATAAGGTAGGGAGGCCTCGGGTTTATACAGACGCAACTGTAATTCGGCGTCCCACATTACGTTTAAAGCCTGTCGCAGTTTGTTTTTTAGGGATTGTGCAAAAAAGGTAGATTCTTCCGGATCATCGTGGTTGTGCAGATAGGCTTCCAAAGGATCTTCATTTTCTTCTTCCCCTTCCTCTTCGTGTTCATGGCTATCGGCAACGAGGTTGTGTTCGTTATCACCATCGTGATCGTGGGTGTATTCAGCCAAAGAGTCTTCCTCATCTGCGTTGTTTTCTGCTGAAATACCTTCTGAAATTTGGATGCCGGACTCTGCTTCATCGCCCATAAACTGTCCGTATTTCAACCGAAGGGATTTTTGATCGTCCCCTAAAATATTACTGGTGGAATTAAATGTTTTTTCCTCCATTCCGACCTTGTCGGCAATCAGTTTTTCCGTGTCGATGATGAGTTGTCGCTGACTCCTGAAATATGCAGGCATCAGATCAACACCCAAATTGCCTTCCACACCAAACTCAAAGGAAGTAGTGTCTTTGATAACTGCAAAATAGGTTTCGCTTCTGGATAGGTTGGCTTTAGGGGTTTTATGATCGGAGGCGGCGATGTAAAAATAAAGTTCATCCCCAGGATCCATTTCTATTTGATCCAAGTCGATAGTTTTGGTCAAGGCTACAGATTTCTGCCCTGAAACATAGGTTTCAAAATCCAGGCGTTCTTCCCTGAATTTAACCGATTCGCCGCTACCTTTACTTACTGTGGCGATGATATAAACTTCGTCTAGGCCGTAATCGTCTGAAATTCTTGTAGTGAACCTCAATTTTTTATCTTCATCAAAATTGTAGGAGGTAAATTGTTTTATTCCTGTAACCTCCAAAACAGGATCCTGATCCCTAATAATTTCTACGGAATGCAAATCAGATACAAAGCTTCGCCCGTGTTCGTCGACGTATTTAAAATTGTAGAGAAATGGACTGCTGACTTTTTGCGTGTGGAGATATTTTAGGTCTTTTAATGCCATGGGAAGGCTGTCTTTCTCTTTTTCTAAATGAACATTGGCAAGTGGGGAATCAAATTCCAAAGCCCATGTAATTGTAGTTCCCTCTAGGACACGAAGGTTTATTTCCGTAGTGGAATAAGCATCTACCTTTGCATAAGCGGGATATTTGATGTAGGCGGATTGTTGGGTCAATACCGGTTTTGGAAACTCCGTTGTTATGGAATCCACCTGTTTAAAAATGATGTCTTTTGATGGGGTTTTATCCGTGTTGGAAAAATCAAAATGACTAAACACATCAAAACGAACTCCTAAAAAGCCAAAAAGTGCAAGAGTAAGGGCACAAATCCCCGCCGCAGGAAGATGATGATGGGTTTTGAGCTTGCTTAATTTGATTTTTAATTCTTCTGAAATCCTGTGTTGTTGGAGCCTTGCCAGCGGTGAGAGCTGTTCTGGAGAGTGCAACAACAAGCCGGTACTGTGTTGGGCATCATCGAGTTTTTGGTCCACGTAGGCAGAAATAAACGGTAGATTGAGTTTCCAGGGTTTGATAACGAGAACAGCAATCAAGGCCGATATAGCGAAGCCTATCACCGAATAGACTTCATCGGACAACAAAAAATACAGGAAAAGAGTAGGACCAATGGCAAAAAGAAAGACCTCAAGATAGCGGAAGAATTGCCACCTTTTTTTATAATGGGTCAATATGTTTTTTCCCTGTGTCATTGTTTGCGGTATAGTGCCAAAACACGTTCAACAATCAGTAAAAGAAATAATACCGGCCATAGCCATTTGGAGATTTTGATATTTCCCATTTGTGCTTTTACAGTTTTTTCCGCGGAGCGGACAGGTAATAATTCTTGAGTATCAACTACCCTGTTGTCGTACTTCCGAACGGAATCACCCAGACGGGTATTTAAATAAAGGGTGCTCATTAGCTGTTCGGTAAAATGTTTGCTGATGCTGTTTTCGGTGTTTAGGGGTTGAGTGAGGTAAAACAGCTTTTCAGTATCACTTTTTGTAATGAGCCTGTTGGCGAGGCCGTCTTTTTTATATACAATGGTAGGCAAATCGAATTTTACGATTGCCGCTTCGCTTAACCAAACCAAGGTGTTGAGGTTTTCAATAGCGATGCTGTCGGCCACTTTGGAAGACGCCACTTCAATAGGGCGGTCGAGGTGCTTTGAAATGGCTTTGTAGGCCGATTCAAAATAGCGTTTTTCGTTTTTGGTAGCTTCGTCATATACAATTCCGGCTTTTAGGGACGGTAAGGAATCCAATGACAACCAGTGGTTATACCCGCTTAGTTTTACACTGTCTTTTTGTAGGTTGATGGTGAGTTTTTCACTGTTGAAGTCCATCAATTCCTTTTCAAAAGAGAGGCTTTCACAATTGCTGATGAGGTGCAACAACTCGATTTCCTCCCCTTTTTGTGTCGCTTGGATTGTTTTTTTCACCGTTGCACACGAATCGATAACCACCCAATGCGCATTTGTGTTTACTCGTGGACGCTTTCCTCGTATTCCTTTCAGTAAAGCCTTGGTGAAAATTACGATACTATCGGTTTGAAGCTGTTCCATGTCCCGGGCCAATTGCCAATAATCAGGAGTGCTGGTCTTGATTTCCTCTTCGGAAGTCTCAGAAACTATGGGAAAACCTTCAGTCAGCAGGCGGATGTTTTCTTCGGACACGGTATCCAAAACAGGGAGTTTTTCATCAAACGGAAGCAATGAAGCTTCGATGAGGTACATCACATCAGCTTTGCTTTTTGAGGCGGTTATTTGCGGATTGGCCATGATGATAGCGAGTAATCCTATAGCCAATAACCGTAAAATGAGCAACCATAATTCGTTGAGTTTGATCGATCGGGTTTGTTTGGGGTCGGTATCCTTCAGTAATTTTACACTACCCACCAAAATAGTCTTGCCCTCTTTTTTGCTCCATAAATGAATCGCGATCGGAATGGCGAGTCCGAGTAAAGCCCATAAATATGTAGGATGTGTGAAAATCATATCACATACGACTTCTTTTCTTTAAAAACAATTGTAACACCTCGCCAATATGCGTATCTAATCGGAATAAATGATATCCGATATTGTTAGCTAAAAATTCTTTTTTCATGGCGTTTACCATATCACCCAGTGATTTTAGATAGTGTTCTCTTGCGGTTTTCGCATCTACTTTTAAGCGTTCCCCCGTTTCCAGATCCTGAAAGGTTACCGAGCCCTTATAATCAAATTCCAATTCGCTTTTTCCCATGACGTGCAACACGATGACTTCGTTTCGGACAGTTTTCATGCCTTTGATGATACTCGTTAATTCCTGATTGTATTCATACAAATCGGTAATAAAAAAAACAAGCTCCTTTTGGCTTCGGGTATGCACTTCTTGTAGAGCTGTGGTTATATCAGGAAAGGTTCCGTCACTTTGTATGCTGATGAGCCTGTGTAAAAAATAATTGAAATGCTGTTTGTTCACTTTGGGATTTAGGCTGTCTACCCGGTGTTCGTTTAAGGCATAGAGTCCGATTTCGTCCTTTTGGCTATTCGCCAGATAGGCAATGGAGGCTACAAGTACTTTTACATAGTCCATCTTGCTGAGACCGTTCTCTTCATGGAGCATGGATTTGCTGGAATCGAGCACGAATTTGACCGTGACATTGGTTTCCACTTCCGATTGTTTGATGTAATACTTTTCCGATCGAGCCAACATTTTCCAGTCCAATAGTCGCAAATCGTCCCCCGGCTGGTAATGACTGTACTGACTGAATTCCATTCCCGACCCGATACGCCGACTGTTGTTATGGCCGGCAAGATAACCATCAACGGTCACACGGGCGATGAGCGCCAATCCCGAAACGGAATTGATGATCTCTGATTTAAGTAACTGATGATAATCTTGCTTCATGGGAAAGAGCTTAATTAAAATGTCATGCTTTCCATAAGTTTTTTGGTCACGTCGTCTGAGGTAACGCCTTCCGCTTCTGCTTTAAAATTGACAATGATCCTGTGCCGGAGTACCGGAAGGGCAATGCCTTTCAGGTCTTCCGGGGTAACCGATAAGCGACCCTGCAAGAGGGCACGGGCTTTTGCCGTAAGGATCAAAGCTTGCCCTGCACGTGGTCCAGAGCCCCAACCTACCCATTCTTTTACGTAAGCATTGGTCGTTGTTTCAGGTCGGGTAGCTCGCACCAATTTGCTTACTGAAGCGATAAGTTCGTCACTTATAGGCACTTCCCTGACCAATTGTTGTAGTCTGGAAATTTCTTTTCCGCTAATGACCGGCTCAACGGTTTCTTTTTTCACCCCGGTGGTATCCTTTAAAATATGGGTTTCGTCTGTTTCGTTGGGATAGCCGATCTTGATATAGAACAAAAAGCGGTCTTGCTGAGCTTCGGGAAGCGGGAAGGTTCCGGATTGTTCAATGGGGTTTTGTGTGGCCAGGATAAAAAACGGGGTTTCTAGCGGATAGGTCTTTCCCGAATAGGTCACCTCAAATTCCTGCATGGCCTCCAGGAGGGCAGATTGTGTTTTGGGAGGTGTACGGTTGATCTCATCGGCAAGTATGATATTGGCAAAAATAGGTCCTTTGTTGAATTTGAAGAATTTTTTACCACTGCTATGATCTTCCTCCAGGATTTCCGTTCCAATAATATCCGAGGGCATCAAATCTGGGGTGAACTGAATCCTTTTGAATTTTAGATCGATTGCTTTTGAAAGCGTTCTTATCATCAAGGTTTTGGCCAATCCCGGAACACCTTCCAGCAAGGCATGGCCTCCTGCCAAAAAAGTAATGAGCAATTGGTCGACGGTTTCTTCCTGACCTATAATGACTTTGCCGATCTCTTTTTTTAAGGCCTTGAGCTTGTCGGTTAGCGTTACAATTTCCTGTTCTGTCTTTGCCAGATCTTTGTTCATAATTGAATTCAGTTTTAAGAGGTGAGTGCATACATCACTATGTTTACACCAAATTTTGTGTTGTCTATTTTATACCAGCGTTTGTTCCTAAAATCGTAATCCCATTCACAGCCGTAATCTTTGTTGCTGTACAAAACCCCAATGCGACCGTTTATCTCAATGGCTTTGAGATATTCGTGAACAAGGTCGTCTCCCCAGCCGTTGAGTTCCTGGGAAGTGGTAGGCGGTCCGTCTTCAAATTCAAAAAAAATATTGTAAATCTCGTGATTGTTCGGGATTTTTTTCAAGGCTCCCTCTCCAAAAATTTGTTCCATTTGTCTTTCAAATGACTTGGCAAACAAACCATCGATGTCGTGATTACAGTCGTCTACAAAAATAAAGCCTCCGTTATTGATATATTTCTTGAAGTTTTCCCGTTCTTTTTCAGTAAACTCTACCAATTTGTGCCCGGAAAGGTAGCAGAAAGGACACTTGAAGACCTCGTCACTACTAAGCGAAATGATATTTTCTTTTTTGTCGATTTTCAGAGTGGTGTATTCCACGAGGGAATTCAGCAAATTGGAAGGCATGCGCTGATCGACGTCCCAATCGCCTGACTCGTATTGCAATCTCGTAAAGAAAAATTTATTACTCACACTTGCCTTTTTCACAGCATTAAAAAGAAATGAGGATGTCTTCTAAAAAGGCTGTTTTTACATAAATTGTCACCCTGAGCCTGTCGAAGGCGATTTGATTATTCACATTACACTTCGACAAGCTCAGTGTGACAAAGGTTTTTAAGCCTTTTTAGACACCCTCATCATATTCTTTTAAAAAAGTTTATACGGCATCCGATAAACTGGTGAACGTAAAGTCCCTGATCTTCATATAAGGAATCAAGTTTCCGTTGTAGCGGACTTGTTTCCCTAAAGTTTCGAGATTGTTCAACATGATAACCGGACTTTCGTTAAACCTGAAATTCTTGACAGGATGCTTTATTTTTCCGTTTTCAATATAAAAAGTTCCGTCCCGGGTCAGTCCCGTATATAGCAATGTTTGCGGATCGACACTTCGGATATACCAAAGCCTGGTCACGAGAATTCCCTTTTTGGTATCTTTTATCAGGTCGTCGAGTGAAGCATCACCACCGGCCATGATAAAATTGGATGGCGATGGTGTGGCATCTACTCCTTTTTGAGATGCCCAATAGCGGCTATACGAAAGGTTTTTTACGACCCCCTTTTCCAGCCACTTCATTTTTTTGACGGGTAAGCCGTCTCCGTCCCATGTAGAGGAAGGGATTTCAGGATGCAATGGATCAGACCAGACATTGACCCTTTCGTCCACTATTTTTTGTCCCAATTTCGTGCCATCGTCTTTCGACATAAAGCTTCGCCCTTCATCTGCTCTCCTAGCATCAAATGACCAGAACATACGACTCAAAAGATCATTTGCAGCCGCCGGTTCGAGAATAACGGTATATTTTCCCGGTTCGATAGCCTTGGCGTTTTGTGACATTACTGCTTTGTCGATGGCAATTTTTGAAGCCTCAGCGGCATCAAATATGGAAACATCATTATAATCTCTTGAAGCCCATCCGGAACCGGTACCGTCATTGGTTCTCATGGTTACGGTAAAATCCATACCTGTAGATTGGTTATAGGCAAAAAGTCCTTTTGAGTTCAATTTAGCAGAAAATCTGGCGGAATCATTAAAAAATCCTGCGGCCGTTACATCTTTTGCAGCCGCTGGCTTAATACTACTGTTAGCCACTTCAGCACGGTAATCAGGAGAAATGTTGGCGGTTTCTTTTATGTAGCTGAGAGACTCGTCATAAGTTTGTGGCCCTAAAGGTTCCATAAATTCCGGATTTTCCGGGGAAAGTTTCGCTAACTCCTCAGAGCGTTTTACCACTTTTTCAAGCGAGGCATCATCAAATTCGTCGATGGTGGCCACTCCCGATTTTTTCCCAAAACTGGATTCTACAACCAATGATTGATTGGAACGATGTCCAGAGGTAGAAACCGAGTTTCGCGCATAGCGGATGTTCCCGCTTTCACTTCCACTCAAATTTATAGAGCAAGTATCGGCTGTGGAAAAGCTAAGCGCTTTTTCCATGATTTTCTTTGCTTCTTCTTTTGTATATATAGCCATGATTGTATTATTGATTTTAATAGACTGGTTAAATTGTTCTTCCTGTGTTGATCACATTAATACCGTTGAACCTTGAATGAGAACATCCATGTGATACAGCACTAACCTGTGAGGGTTGTCCTTTTCCGTCGAAGAAGGAACCGAACATACGGTAGTCGTCTTTGTCGCATATTTTAACACATGAATTCCAAAATTCCTGAGTATTGGATTGGTAGGCTACATCGTTGAGCATTCCCACGATCTTTCCTTCTTTTATTTCGTAGAATACAGTACCTCCAAATTGGAAGTTGTAACGTTGCTGATCGATGGAATATGAACCTCTGCCGGCGATATAAATTCCTTTTTCGACATCTTTGATCATCTCCTCTATGGAATATTTCTCTTTTCCGGGCTCTAAGGAAATATTAGGCATACGTTGGAATTGAACATCGTTCCAACTTTGAGCATAACAGCAACCATGTGATTCGTTTTGCCCAAGTATAGCTACCTGATCCCGAATGGCCTGATAGTTGACCAGAACCCCGTTACGAATGATATCCCATTTCTTGGTTTTTACACCTTCGTCATCATAACCTACAGCACCGAGCGATCCGGGCTGTGTTTTATCGGCGAAAATATTGACGATATCACTTCCGTATTTAAAATCACCCGATTTCCATTTGTCAATGGTGGCAAAACTTGTTCCGGCATAGTTGGCTTCATAACCCAGTACACGGTCAAGCTCCGTTGGGTGACCAACAGATTCGTGAATGGTCAATCCCAAGTGATTAGGTTCCAAAACAAGGTCGTATTTACCAGGCTCAACTGATTTTGCAGTTAGCATTTCTTTGGCTTGTTTAGCTGCATTGGTTGCGTCTTCAACAATATCATAGCTGTTTCTGTACAGGATTAAACCTTCAGGACCCTTCAATTTTTCAGAATCCAGTCCGTCCATATATTCAAATCCCATACCCATAGGAGCACTCAATGCGTTTCGGGATTTAAATTTCCCTTCAGCACGGTCGATGGCAGTAACGTCAAAAGTCGGCCATATCCGATGAACATCCTGATCGATATAGGAACCGTCTGTAGAAGCAAAATACTTTTGTTCGTTGACCATAAATAAGGCAGAATTCACAAAATTAGCCCCGTTTTCCATGGCGGCTGCATTGGCAGAAAGCAAAAGATCCACCTTATCCGAAATAGGCACATCTTTAAAGTCTTTTTTGATAGGTGTTTTCCAAGAAACCTCCCCGTGGGATTGTGTAGGGGCCAGTTTTACGGGTTCTTTTTGGAATTTGGAATTGGCTTTAGCGATGGCGACCGCTCGTTCGGTTGTTTTTTTGATACCGTCTTGTGTCACGTCATTGGTAGAGGCAAAACCCCAAGTGCCGTTGGCGATCACACGGATACCGATTCCAAAACTTTCGGTGTTTACCACATTTTGAACCTTGTCTTCCCTGGTGAAAACATATTGATTCAAATACCTTCCGATGCGGGCATCGGCATAGGTGGCTCCTAATGATCTGGCAGTGTTCAAGGCAACATCGGCCAACACCTTTTTGGCTGCAGGATCCAAACCGGGTTCGAGCAAGGCTTCTGCCGAAATGTTATTTCCAAACATGGAAACAGGAAGCATCATGGCTCCGGCACCCATTCCTGCCATTTGAACAAAATCTCGTCTTTTCATATAGATGTCTTTAGGTTAGATTTTCTGATTTAATTATTCGTAGTCTTTCTTGATATAACTGAAAAAAAATCAACAAAAATCAAATAGATTGAGCTTTATTTTATGTAAAATCCTAAAGTAGTAAAAAATGAACAAATTATAATTTTATCACAATGTATTAACGTTTTGTTAAGAAATTGAATTTTAAAAATGTAATGGGAGGGTTTGGATTTTGGTAAATGTGTAATTGAAGAGATGAAAAGGAAGAAAAAGAATAAGAAATTCCGTTAGAATGAAGATGAAGAATCAACCATCAAGAAATCTTCATCAATCTGGAAACATATTTGCCGATGACATCAAATTCGAGGTTGACTTCTGTTCCTATTTGATAATCCTTAAATCGGGTGTGTTTATAGGTATAGGGGATAATAGCTACGCTAAAGTAGTTTTTTCCGGAATCAACCACGGTTAAGCTGGTGCCGTCAATAGTGATGGATCCTTTTTCAATGGTAACATTGTTTATGCTCGGGTCGTATTCAAAAGTGAACCGCCAACTGCCGTCTTCTTCTTTAATGTCTTTGCAAATCCCCGTTTGATCCACATGTCCCTGAACGATATGTCCGTCAAGACGATCACCGAGTTTCATGGCACGCTCCAGATTAATGTGGTCGCCTATCTTTAATGTTCCGATAGCAGTTTTATCAAGCGTTTCCTTAATGGCTGTTACGGTATATTGGTCGTCGTTAATGTCCACCACGGTCAGGCACACACCATTATGCGATACACTTTGATCTATTTTAAGTTCGCCGGTGATATTGCTTTTTATAGTGATATTCAAATTCTCCTTATCTTTTGTGATATGGGTCACTTGTGCCAACTCTTCTATAATTCCCGTAAACATTCTGTAATTAATTAATTAAATTTGCATATCCATTTTACTATTGATTGCTTAGTCGAATATATCCCAACAAACCTACTAAAGATTAGTGCAAACCGCAACAGAGGGTTGTAAAAAAGCATAAAAACGAACACAATGAAGAACAATAACAACATCAGGGTTGGAATTTCAATTGGTGATCTTAACGGTATAGGCTGTGAAGTGATACTCAAAACTTTTGAAGATAATAGAATGCTTGAGTTTTGTACGCCTGTTATTTTCGGTTCCACAAAAGTGATTTCATACCAGCGAAAAATGTTGAAAATGGACATTGCTTATAATGGTGTTGATAAAGCCTCTAGTGCGGTATCCGGAAAAATCAATGTCGTAAACGTTTGGCAGGAAACTCCCAATATCGAACCGGGAAAAGAAACCGAAGAAGGCGGGAAATACGCTTTTTTATCGCTTAAGGCAGCGGTCAGTGCCCTAAAGAATGATGAGATAGATGTGTTGGTCACGGCACCGATCAACAAACACAATATACAATCAGACGAATTTAATTTCCCCGGACATACCGATTATCTTGCCAAAGCCTTGGATGGAGAAGCGCTCATGTTTATGGTGACCGATGATTTGAAAATAGGTTTGCTTACCGATCATGTTCCGGTAAAGGATGTAAGCAAAAACATAACCCCTGAGTTGGTAGAAAAGAAACTAGCCAAGATTTATGCTTCCCTGAAGCAGGATTTCAGGGTTCGCAAACCTAAGATTGCGGTTTTGGGAATCAATCCGCATACAGGAGACAATGGAGTTATAGGAAATGAAGACGATGAAGTGTTGCGACCGGTGATCAAAAAGATCAGTGAAACCGGAAAGCTGGTCTACGGACCATATGCAGCCGACAGTTTTTTTGGTTCGAGGCAACATGAAAAATTTGATGCTATTTTGGCGGCCTATCACGATCAAGGGCTCATACCTTTTAAAACCCTGTCTTTTGGAAAAGGGGTGAACTATACCGCAGGGCTGTCAAAAGTAAGGACCTCTCCCGACCACGGAACGGCTTTTGAAATTGCCGGAAAAGGAGAAGCCGATCATCATTCTTTTGAAGAGGCGGTTTTTATGGCAATACACATTTTCAGAAACAGAAAAGATTACGAAGAAATAAGCAAAAACCCATTAAAAAAACGACCGGCAAAGTTATAAACAAAAAAAAGTTGATAACATTATTATCATAAATAAAAATTTATATCTTTGCACCCGCCTTATAATTAAGGTGTAAGGTTTTAAAACTGATGTTTAAAATGAAGAAATTTAAGGAGTTTGATATTCCTTTTATAGGATTGAAACAAGGAAAACACCAGTTCGATTATGAAATAGGAAAAGAGTTCTTTGACGCTTTTGAATATGATGAGTTTAACGATGCGAAAGTAGACGTTAAAACAATCTTAGATAAAAAAAGCAATATGTTGGAGTTTACCTTTGAGAGTAGTGGTACGGTGAATGTCTTTTGTGATCTTTCAAACGAGCCATACGATCAGGAAATAAAAGGGAACCTCCATTTGTTGGTAAAATTCGGTGAGGAATATAACGACGAAAATGAAGAAGTCTTGATTATTCCGCACGGCGAGCATCAAATAAATGTAGCACAATATATTTATGAGATGATCGTGCTTTCGGTTCCGAGGAAAAGGATTCATCCGGGAGTGGAAGACGGAAGCCTATCAACAGAAACATTAAAGAAACTGGAAGAGTTTCAACCTAAAGAAGAAAAAGAAAACAAAGACGGGGAAACAGATCCGCGTTGGGATCAATTGAAAAAACTATTAACGGATAAATAAGATTTAAAAATGGCACATCCTAAAAGAAGACAGTCCAGCACAAGAAGAGATAAGAGAAGAACGCATTACAAAGCTACTACTCCTCAGATCGCTACAGATCCTACAACGGGCGAAGCGCATGTGTATCACAGAGCTCACTGGCATGAAGGTAAACTTTATTACCGAGGCCAAGTGCTTATCGATAACACAACTGAAGAAGTAGCATAAGGTAAATTTTTAGCTAAAAGTCAAAACTCTCACATGATGTGAGAGTTTTTTTATTTAAAATTTTTCTATAAATCAAAAACACCCTATTTTGCACCGCTATTCGGATAAAAATTAGTAATTTCAAACTAATTTTCATCGAATTTTGCCCGTTTTTGATAAAAACTTAAGCGAATTATGAATAAACGTAAAGCAGCTATTTCAGCTGTAGGAGCATATGTGCCCGAGTATGTATTGACTAATCAGATACTGGAAACCATGGTTGATACAAACGATGAATGGATCACTTCTAGAACAGGGATCAAGCAAAGGCACATTTTAAAGGAAGAAGGTAAAGGCACTTCTTTCCTTGCCATAAAAGCGGCAGAAGATCTACTTCAAAAAAGTGGAGCCGATCCAAAAGAGATCGATATGGTAATAGTAGCCACAGCAACACCCGATTTACCGGTAGCAGCAACAGCTGCCTATGTGGCGACAGAGATTGGAGCAGTAAATGCATTCTCATACGATTTGCAGGCAGCGTGCTCCAGTTTTTTATTCGGCATGTCCACTGCATCCAGTTATATAGAATCCGGACGTTACAAAAAAATACTTCTGATAGGGGCAGATAAAATGTCTTCTATTATCGACTATACAGACAGAACAACATGTATTATTTTTGGAGATGGTGCAGGAGCGGTTCTTTTTGAACCCAATGAAGAAGGACTTGGCTTGCAGGATGAATACTTGAGGAGCGATGGTGTTGGAAGGGAATTCCTAAATATCAAAGCCGGAGGTTCTATTCTACCCGCTTCTGAAGAAACGGTAAAAAACAAGCAACATTATGTGTTTCAGGACGGAAAAGCGGTGTTTAAGTTTGCCGTGTCCAATATGGCAGATGTTGCAGAAAGGATAATGGTTCGCAATAACCTTACTAAAGAAGACGTTCAATGGTTAGTGCCACATCAAGCAAACAAAAGAATTATAGACGCGACAGCAAAACGCGTAGATTTGGACACTTCGAAGGTAATGGTGAATATTCAAAAATATGGTAATACAACCTCGGCTACATTACCTCTATTGCTAAATGATTATGAAAAACAGCTTAAAAAAGGGGATAATTTAATTTTTGCAGCCTTTGGGGGAGGATTTACCTGGGGATCCATTTATTTAAAATGGGCTTATAACGCATAAACAAACTCAAAACTAACAAAAGTTCAATCATGGAGTTAAAAGAAATTCAAAGTTTAATCAAATTCGTAGCAAAGTCCGGAGCAAGCGAAGTAAAGCTTGAAATGGAGGATGTAAAGATTACGATCAGAACAGGTTCTGATGACAAAAAAGGAGAAGCAACTACTTATGTTCAACAGATTCCTGTAAACCAACCGGTAGCACAACAACCGAGTACCATGCCACAACAAGCACCGGCATCTGCTGCAGAAGGCAGTACAGAGTCTAAAACTACCGCTCCTGAAGATGACAGTAAGTATATCACAATAAAATCACCGATCATTGGTACCTTCTACAGAAAACCATCGCCGGACAAACCTAACTTTGTCGAAGTGGGCGATAGCATAGGAAAAGGAGACGTACTTTGTGTTATCGAAGCTATGAAGTTATTCAACGAGATTGAATCCGAAGTTTCCGGTAAAATTGTAAAAGTGTTGGTTGACGAAGCCTCTCCAGTAGAATTCGATCAACCATTATTTTTGGTAGACCCTTCATAACGTTAAATCACAATTCCCAAACTCCAAATCCCAATTTTTTGGAATTTGATTTTTGAGATTTAAAATTTGAACTGTATGTTTAAAAAAATATTGATCGCGAACAGAGGGGAAATAGCACTACGTGTTATTAGAACCTGTAAAGAGATGGGCATCAAAACGGTAGCTGTATACTCTAAAGCTGATGAAGAAAGCCTGCATGTTAGGTTTGCTGATGAAGCTGTTTGTATAGGACCGGCACCGAGTAAGGATTCATACCTTAAAATATCCAATATCATAGCGGCTGCAGAAATTACCAATGCCGATGCGATCCATCCCGGATACGGATTCCTTTCAGAAAACGCCAATTTTTCAAGAATATGTAAGGAACACGGCATTAAATTTATAGGTGCAGGCCCCGAAATGATCGAACGAATGGGGGATAAAGCCAGTGCCAAAGCAACAATGAAAGCTGCAAAAGTGCCTACGGTTCCCGGTTCAGACGGATTGTTGGAATCTTTGAAAGAAGCAAAGAAACTGGCCAAAGAAATGGGCTATCCCGTGATGCTGAAAGCAACTGCCGGAGGTGGCGGAAAAGGAATGCGTGCCGTATGGAAAGAAGAAGACCTTCAAAAAGCCCTTGAAAGTGCACAACAAGAAGCCGGAGCTGCTTTTGGAAACGACGGTATGTATATGGAAAAACTCATAGAAGAGCCACGACATATCGAGATACAAATTATAGGCGACCAGTTTGGAAAAGCGTGTCACCTGTCTGAAAGGGATTGCTCTGTGCAACGAAGACACCAAAAACTTACCGAAGAAACCCCTTCACCATTTATGACCGATGAACTTCGTGATAAAATGGGGAAAGCGGCTGTAAAAGCAGCAGAATATATCAAATATGAAGGCGCCGGAACAGTAGAGTTCTTAGTGGATAAACACAGGAATTTCTACTTTATGGAGATGAATACCCGTATTCAGGTGGAGCACCCGATTACGGAACAGGTGATAGACTACGATTTGATCCGCGAACAAATCTTGGTAGCGGCAGGAGTACCAATCTCCGGAAAGAATTACTTCCCAAAACTACATTCAATTGAGTGTAGGATCAATGCGGAAGACCCGTATAACGATTTTAGACCTTCTCCGGGAAAAATAACTACCCTGCATGCTCCGGGCGGACACGGAGTGCGCTTAGACACGCATGTGTACAGCGGATATATAATTCCGCCGAACTATGACTCGATGATCGCCAAGTTGATCACAACTGCCCAAACAAGGGAAGAGGCGATCAACAAAATGAAGCGCGCTTTGGATGAGTTCGTTATCGAAGGTATAAAAACCACTATTCCTTTCCATAGACAGTTGATGGATCATCCGGATTATATCGCCGGAAATTATACAACCAAATTCATGGAGGATTTTAAAATGAAACCACAGGAAGAAGAGTAGTTAATACGCTTCAACAATAAAAATCAAAGACCGCATTATTTATTTAATGCGGTTTTTTTGTTTCCCAATACTGAATTAAAAACCTTAATTTCATACCATGGAAAACAGCTTTTCATATTGGGAAAGAGACACCTATTTTACAAACATCGATTTTACGGTTGTCGGCGCTGGAATTGTCGGGCTAAATTGTGCTTTGGAACTTAAAAGAAAACATCCGAAGGCAAAGATCTTGGTGTTGGAAAGGGGAATATTACCCAAAGGAGCGAGTACCAAAAATGCCGGTTTTGCCTGTTTCGGAAGTATTTCTGAATTACTGGATGACCTGCAAACACTTTCCGAAGAAGAAATGATTCGTCTGGTTGAAAAACGCGACAGCGGACTACAACAGTTGAAAAATACTTTAGGTGAAGATAATATTGGCTACAAAACCTACAAAGGTTATGAACTGTTCTTAAAAGACGACCCGGAGCTATTTGAAAGCTGTATGGAAAACAGGGACTACATCAACGAACTCTTATTTCCTTTATTTAAAACGGAGGTGTTTTCAGTAGAAAAAAACAGCTTTTCCTTTTCGGGAATACACGACCACTATATGGTAAATCATCTGGAAGGACAGCTCAATACCGGAAAAATGATGGATGCTTTGTACAGCAAATGTGTTGAAGAAGGGATTAAAATCCTGTACGGTGTTGAGGTAGCATCCTATGAAGAAACAGGGGAAAATGTTAGTGTAAAAACGAATGTGATTTCCTTCAACACCAAAAAACTCTTGCTTGCTACCAACGGATTTGCCTCAAAGTTTGTCAACGATGAAATAAAACCGGTACGCGCACAGGTGTTGGTGACCAAACCGATCAAAAACCTTCATATAAAAGGGACTTTCCATCTGGATAAGGGCTATTATTACTTCAGAAATATAAATGACAGAATACTCCTGGGAGGAGGGAGGAATCTGGATTTTAATGCTGAAGAAACATCAGAATTTGGATTGACATCTCTTGTTCAGGATAAATTAAAGGAACTCTTAAAAACAGTGATTTTACCACAAACCCCGCATGAAATTGACACTAGCTGGAGTGGAATCATGGGCGTTGGTTCTACAAAAGAGCCGATAATAAAAGCACTTTCCCACAACATTTTCTGTGGGGTTCGTTTAGGAGGTATGGGCATTGCCATTGGGGCTCATGTCGGAAAAGAATTGGCAAATTTAACAACATAGCATGTTTCGCAAAGCAATACGGTTTATTTTCAAGTGTTTACTGGGGCTTGTTTTCATTTCCATAGGTTTGGTTTTGGTGTTCAAATGGGTGCCGGTGCCTGTAACCCCGCTTATGGTCATTCGGGCTGTGGAGCAAAAACAAGCCGGAAAAGAAGTAGTTTGGGAACACGATTGGGTCTCGATCGGCAAGATTTCAAAAAACCTTCAATTGGCCGTTGTTTGCAGTGAAGACCAGAAATTTGTTGAACACAAGGGTTTTGATGTAGAAGCCATAGAAAAGGTGATTCGGGAATCCTCAAACGGAGGCCGGATGAGAGGAGCCAGCACCATCAGTCAACAAACAGCAAAAAATGTTTTTCTGTGGCCGGAGCGGAGTTGGTTCCGAAAAGGGCTGGAAGCCTATTTCACCTTTCTTATTGAAATGTTCTGGAGTAAAGAGCGCATCCTGGAGGTGTATCTGAACAGCATCGAAATGGGAAAAGGAATCTACGGTGCTGAAGCAGCTTCGCAGTTTTGGTTCAAAAAACAGGCTTCCGGTTTGTCTCAATATGAAGCAGCTGCCATTGCGGCTATTTTACCCAATCCACAGTTGATGAAAGCCAACCCTGCCAGTGTTTACGTCCAAAGCAGAAAAGAATGGATCGTCAGGCAAATGAATTATTATGGGCCTTTTACGCTTCCGAAATAGCTAATCGACACTTCTTTCTTTTAAAAATTCTTGTCGTACAATTTTAGCTGTTTTATGTGTTCCTGTATGACTCCATCCGGGAGGCATTATGATATAGGCTAACTTGTTTTTAATGCCGGGAGCATAATATACATCTTTGCAAAGCGCAATAATTTCTCCAAAATAAACATCTATAAAATTCCCTGAATCCATTTTTCGGGTAATGCCATATTCTATTTTTAAGTCTTTTTCCTCATTTTGGTATGTCCCAAAAACTTTGTCCCATATATTTAGCAGGTTACAAAAATTTGTATCCATATATAAAGGGTTTCTAGCGTGATGTACTCTGTGGTGGGATGGAGTTAAAATAATTTTATTTAAAAAACCAAGTCTGCCATCTTTTATTAAATTCTCACCAACATGAATAAATGCACCATAAGTTCCGTCAATAAACATAATAATAAAAAGCATTTCCGGTTTTATTCCTGCTAAAATGCAGACCGTGGTTCGGATTGCATCCGCATAAGGAGCTTCCAAGAAAAAATGCGCATGAGTAACCGAAAGGTTCATGTCTTCTGGAGAATGGTGTGTAGAGTGTAAGCACCAAAATAAACGAACTTTATGCCCCCAATAGTGATATAGAAAATGTGCAAACTCCCACACAACATATCCATATATAAACCAATACCATTTTAGCGATGTTTCAAATGGGGCATACGACCCTAAAACTCCAATAAGAAAAGTGACAACCGCAATAGCGATAAACCTTCCAACAATACGGTTAAAAACATATGTCAAGAACGTTATTTTGTAGATTTTTGTTTGTGGTTTTTTATAGACAAGCCCTAGTATAAATTCCAAAAGTATTAATAATGGGATAATAGGAAATATTAAAGCGGTAATGCCTTGATATGTTTTAAGGGCTTCATAATTGCCACTTTGTAAAATATCCCACACTTGGGAAACGCCAAAAAATTTTATAATTTCTTCATATAAACTATTAAATATTTCCATTTTTCATAAGCATTTAGGCAAACATCAATACTTGTGAAAAATATGAAATTTGATTTGTATTGTGAATTATAATTTGCATTAAGTTTCCTTCTCATATAATTTCTTCATCTAAATTTTATTTTCAAAAGCTTATATTTACTCACTAAGTGAGATTTATAATGCTCCGATGCCTGCCTATGCCGGCAGGCCTGCCCCCGAGGTAGTCGATTATAATACTTTTATAAACTATGATAAGAGCCAAGCTGCTATTTATTTTTTTTATCACATTGTTGTTGGTTGCCTGCAAAGAAGAGAACAGCCCAATAGCTATAGCTAAAACACCAGTTTTAAACCTTAATGAAGCTAATAGGTTGGCATCGCTACCTTTGGAATGTATGCAAACCGAATTTCCGAATAAACTGAATCAGACCTTACAGGACAGTTCGCACTTGGGAACACCAAAAAAATTACATCCGGCCTTTTACGGCTGTTTTGATTGGCATTCGTCAGTACACGGACATTGGTCCTTGGTGTCGCTTTTAAAGCAATTTCCTGCTCTGGAAACTGCCGATGAGATCAGAAAAAAATTAAAAACCAATTTGTCAAAAGAAAATATTGAAGCTGAAATCGCCTATTTCAAGATGAAAGGCAATGCCTCTTTTGAACGAACCTACGGATGGGCTTGGATATTAAAGTTGGCGGAAGAGCTGCACACATGGGATGACGCTTTGGGAAGCGAGCTAGAGAGAAACCTACAACCGCTAACCGATTATGTCGTTCAGGGATATATCGATTTTCTGCCTAAACTGAATTACCCCATTCGCGTAGGCGAACACACCAACACGGCTTTTGGACTATCCCTGGCGATGGATTATGCCAAGACTTTGAATAAAGGAGAGTTACAGGAAATGATTGTACAAACCGTAGATCGTTTTTATAAAAATGATGCCGGCTGTCCGATGGCTTGGGAACCCAGTGGTTTCGACTTTCTTTCCCCCTGTTTGGAGGAAGCCAATTTGGTGCGAAAAGTGTATTCAAAAGAAAAATATAAAGCGTGGCTAAAACAGTTTATGCCACAATTATCAGCTACGGATTTCACACTGGAACCCGGAAAGGTAGGCGACCGTACCGAAGGTAAATTAGTGCATTTAGACGGACTGAATTTCAGCAGGGCATGGTGCCTTTACGGGATCGCAGAAACCCTGCCGGAGTATGAGCACTTAAAGAATATCGCCAATCAGCATATCAACTATTCCCTCCCTCATATTGTTGATGATAATTATAGCGGAACCCATTGGCTGGGGACCTTTGCGCTATATGCTTTAAATCATATAGAATAAAATTATTGGCTATATTTAACCAGTAACCCAAATTAAAGCCTTAAAAATGGAACTTAATGAGCAATTGGCATTTTGTAAAAAATGTGAAAAAAGAAAATTTGATTCAAAAACGGGGATAGTTTGTTCGCTAACGGATAGAAAACCCGACTTTCAAAATGAGTGTAGTGATTTTTCTTTAGATATTAAGCAAGCAAATAAAATTGCGACCAGATCAGAAGGGTCATCAGGAAAAGTTAAAACATGGGGGTATATAGCAGCCGCAATTTTGATTATAAAGATTCTGATGAGAATATTCAGGGATAATTAGTTTGCTATTGGCAAAACCATCAGTTAAAAGCTAAGGATGTTCAAAAAAATAGGTCCGGGAGTTTTAGTAGCGGCCGCTTTTATCGGTCCGGGAACGGTGACAGCCTGTATGCTCGCCGGGGTTTCCTTTGGATATGCCCTGTTGTGGGCAATGTTGCTTTCCGTCCTTGCTACTGTGGTATTGCAGGAAATGGCGGCACGTGTAGGGATTGTCACCCAAAAAGGTCTGGCAGACGTACTTAAAACCGAGTTGAGCACCCCTTGGATCCGTTATACCGCCATAGCTGTAATCTTGGGTGCTATTGTTGTCGGTAACGCAGCCTATGAAGGCGGCAACATAGGCGGGGCGACTTTAGGGCTACAGGCGATTTTTGGAGATGATCACAATCAGTTCTACCCGCTAGTCATAGGTCTGTTGGCTTTTGTATTCCTTTTTACGGGAAGTTATAAGTTTATAGAAAAGACGCTGGTATGGCTGGTGATTGTGATGAGCCTTTCTTTTGTGGTCACGGCCATAGTGACCAAACCCGATATCACGAAGGTCTTAAAAGGACTTTTCGCACCTTCGGTCCCTGAGGGAAGTCTGTTGACCATCATCGCCTTGGTGGGAACCACCATCGTACCCTATAATTTGTTTTTACACGCCTCTTTGGTCAGTGAAAAATGGTCGTCCACCAAACACTTAAAAGACGCCAAACGGGATACTGTAGTCTCCATTCTTTTAGGCGGATTCGTCTCTATGGCGATTATGGTCACGGCGGCGCAAATCCCCGGAAGTGAAATCACCGATGTATCAGGCCTGGCAAAAGGACTCGAACCGGTGTACGGAAACAGTGCGACCTATTTTATAGGCATCGGACTCTTCGCAGCAGGATTAACATCCGCTATTACGGCACCCCTGGCAGCGGCCTATGTGGCAGCAAGCTGCTTTGGTTGGAATGCAGGTTTAAAAGACAATAGGTTTAGGGCGGTATGGATGCTGATCATCGCTTTGGGTGTATTCTTTATGTCCTTCGGAATAAAACCCATCGAAGTCATCCGGCTTGCACAGATCGCCAACGGCATCCTGCTACCCGTGATCGCCATCTTCCTGCTGTGGGTAGTCAATAAAACCACGGTGATGGGGAATTATAAAAACACCCCCCTTCAAAATATAATCGGGATACTCATCGTTTGTATGGCAGTCCTCTTAGGACTCAGGGCGATTTTAAAAGTAGTGGGGTGGTGGTGATTTATATAAAGCTCGATAGAGGGGATAGAAACCGACCTATGATAAATCTCTTGAAAATCAAGGCAGCAGTAGAGATTGGGATGAAAAATTGTTTGAGCTTGCGAGTTTTTTTTCATCCGTGGCTGAGGGTGCCGTAGCATTTTCTTAGAGATTTATCATCAGTCTTGATTTTTTTGGTTCGTTTTTGTATCAAGACAAAAATGAACAAATGATTATCAAAGTTGTGAAGATAAAAGTAATGGTAGAAATGTTTTTCCATGCCAAACATTATTCAAGCACGGATTGCAAAGCTGTCAACCAACGACTAGATCCACACTATCGGGATCCTTAAAAAAGAAAAAAATGAAAGAAATAAAACCCCAATTAATAACAGTATGCAAGCAACTCCTGAAAGAACGCTTGCACAAAGCCCAAGAAGCAATGACCGCCATAGAAGAAGCACTGACAAGCGAAACCAAAAGCAGTGCCGGTGACAAACACGAAACCGGTCGCGCCATGCTCCAACTCGAACGGGAGAAAAACGGACAACGCTTAGCAGAAGCAGAACAGACAAACCGCTATTTTTCCGCCATCGATTTTGAAAGCCAACCCGATAGGGTAAAACTGGGCAGCCTTGTAAAAACAGAAGAACATTACTACTTTATTTCAGTATCATTAGGCGCAGTTACCGTTCAAAACACCCCCGTTTTCTGCATCTCACTACAATCCCCCATCGGAAAGCTATTACTAGGCAAAACCAAAGAAGAAACCATCACCTTCAACGGAAAAGCCATCACTGTTCAGGATATTTATTAATACTCAAACCCCAAATTCCAAAATCTTCAATTTTAAACCCAAAACTCCCGTCCCCGGTCATCGGTCACCCGTCTTTCAAACCAACTCCTGACTTCGGACTCCCGACTTCTATCCTTTCACAACAGATTTCATCCCCTTCACAACAATTATTCTCCTTTTAAGCGAAAAAAATATAATTTGAAGAATAATAAACACCCCGTTTTACGGAATCTCGTATGGATGCTTAATATAAATTTGATTATTTTCGGGGAGCGTTTATATTGAAAAGTGTTGTTGTCTAAAAAATGACTCTGTTGGATGGCGCTTTTTTGGTTTATGTGGCAGAGTTGCCTGCAATTATGAAGAAATAATCTAATAATCTAAATGAAACAAAGAATAGCACATATAGCATTAGTAGTAAAAGACTATGACGAGGCAATCGACTTCTACACAAAAAAATTAGACTTTGACCTTCTTGAAGACACTAAGATTGATGAAAAGAAAAGATGGGTTATGGTTGCTCCTCCAGGGGCGAAAGAATGTTGTCTTTTACTTGCTAAAGCAGCTAACGAAAAGCAATCAAAAAGCATTGGAAATCAAACTGGAGGTAGGGTGTTTTTATTTCTTTTCACAGACGATTTTTGGAGAGATTATAACAAAATGGTTGACAGAAATATAAATTTTGTCAGACCTCCAACAGAATATGAATATGGAAGAGTTGCCGTGTTTGAAGATTTGTATGGAAACCTTTGGGACTTATTAGAACCAAGTGAGAATAATAAAAGCAGGTAACACAGAGCAAGCATAATGCTTGGCATGGAAAAAATTTTGACGATATCTGGGTTTTTGAAGCCTTAAACAATTGTAAAATACTGACGTCTTTTAAACGCTAATACTAACAGTAAAATTGATTCTTCAACTTATTCGAACAATACTTACGCCAAGAACAGCATCAACACTGTCTTTTGTTGCTGGGGAGGCATTTGAATCTGTGACTTGAATCCAATAATAAAATTTATCCAAATCAATTTTCAAATTTTCCACATTAGAGTCCGAAAATCTAATATTATTTTGAACAGGATCTATTTGCACTCCCACACATGTTAGAATTGTTTCAACAGCGCCATTTACTCGGTTAGCTCTGCGAAGTTGGATATTTGTACCCAAAAGGTCGGCAACTTTTCTTTCTAAGTGAGCTCTAAGGGCATACCTACCTTCAGGGAAAGACTTGCTAACGGATGCTACAAATACAATTTTACCTGATTCTCCTGCTTTAAATTTTACACGACCAGCGGTTGTAACATATTTATTTTCTTGAACTGTGTTGGCAGTTGGTGTCATGCACATTGCTGGAATTGACCATACATTACTTTGCATAATTTTAGTTTTTTAAGATTGATTAATAATATACAGAAACATATATCCATGTAAAAGGGTAGTAACACCCTAATTTATTAGGTAGGGATTATACCCGCTCCTCAAAGCCCCCCTTTTGACAAAGGAGTATAAAAGAAAGTGCAAGTCACAGCTCCTCCCTTTAGATAAAGGGAGGTGGCCGAGTTCAATTCTGCAAGAATTGTACGAGGTCGGAGGGTTCTGAAATCCAAAACCACAGGTGTAAAAGCAAACATTTACTGCTAAAACCAAAAGCATGGGCTTTCAAACACCCCTAAGGTCCCCTCAAGGAGGGTCAAGTGTTTAAAAAACATCCGGTGGATGTTTTTAGCGAACCTGCCTGTCGGCAGACAGGGGAGCCAGCTTGCCGCATGGGCGAGTTCTTTCACGCTTCAAGGTCTCAACCTTCAACTTCCAAATTATCCTCCCCAAAAAAAAAATCCACTTTTTCACGCAACCTTTTTGCCTTTTTTGTTTCTAATAAATAGACAAACAACATTAAAACAAAGTAATTCAAAAAAAAACAAACAGATGAAACAAATAATTATCGCCGCATTTCTTATGGTTTTTACAGGAACATTCATCAGTTGCTCAGACGATGATGGTGTTGACTGTACACCAGAATACACAGGAGAACTGACTACAGGAGAAACATCTTTGGTGGGAACATGGACACTAACTGCCCTGGTATTGGATGAAGAAGTAGACTTGACCGATGATGGGGAGGACAATCCATCAACCGACTGGTATGCACAACGCACCGACTGTGAAAATGACGAGGTTTATACTTTCAGCTCCGATAGGTCTTTTAGTATTGAACAAGGAGTATCTGTTGAAGGATGCAGCAACCCCGCGGAATTTACGGGAACATGGAAACTGTCAAGTGGCGCATTGGCATCAAATTACGCATCAGCCTGTTTGGAAGAATTTAGTGCTTTAGACTTTAATGCAGAACAAACAAGTTTTAATATTACAAAAACAGGAATCATAAGAGATGTAAATGGTGAAGATGTGCAAGTAGAAGTGGTGTTTACATATACCAAAGATACTGCGGAACAAGCACCGGAGTAAACAAAAAGATAAGTGTTTTAGGTAAAAAGGCTGGTAATCATTTGTGATTACCGGCCTTTTTTATTTTTACTAAGTCGGTTTCTGAATCGAAATTAAGCTTTTGAGTGAAAATCATGTCAGTTCGATTTCTATGAATATTGCGAAGCAATTTTATTCCATGCGGTGTATCGAGAACAAGTGATTTACTCTTCAATAGCAGTGATATAAACTTCCTTTTCTGCCGGGATATACGCTGAATGATTTACATAGACCGTTCTCCTGCCCAATTTTCCTTTGATGAGGTAATGAGTGCCTTGAAAGTATGAATTTTTCACGGTCAGTTTTAAAGGAGATTGCTGCACAATCTTCAACTGATGTGGGTATAGCAGTGATTTTTTGGAAGCTTTAATATCATCATAAAACAGCGATAACGGTAATTCGTTTACTTCTCCAAATAAAGAGGCCACATATTTATTCTTGGGTTGCCGATAAAGATCCAGCGGTGTGTTTTTATCAACCATTTTACCATGTCTTAAAACCATAGTACTATCTGCAAAAGAAAGACTGTCGGCATTGTCATGTGTCGCCGTGATACAGGCAATGTTTTGTTCTTTCAGATAAGCGAAGATATTACGCCGAAGTTTATTTTTTTTGAAATTGTCAACATTGCTGAAGGGTTCATCCAGAAGTAATAACTCAGGTGCTTTGGCCACAGCTTTGGCTAAAGCCACGCGCTGTTGTTGTCCGCCGCTTAAGGCTGTGGGTTTCACTTTGGCATAGTTGGTCATACCAACCACATCCAGCAGCTCTGCGATGCGTTTCTTTTTCTTCCTCGGATAAAAATTGGAAAGGAATTTCCCGATGTTCTCTTCCACTGTGATATAAGGCATAAGGTCGTAATCCTGAGCCACGTATTTCATAAAGGCTTCTCCGGGAACGATGTTGTAATTTGGTCCCAACAACTGCTTTTCATCCCAAAAAATCTTTCCTTTTTCAATGTGATAGAGTCCATAGATCACTTTTAGCAGCGTACTTTTCCCCGAACCGCTTTCCCCAATGATGGATAAATGTTCTCCTTTTTCCAGGGTGAAGCTTATGTTTTTTAGAACAGGTGTTTCGTTGTATTGAAAAGAGACCTTTTGTACGTCGAGCATCAGTAATTGTTTGGGCAAAGATAAAGATTATGTTTTTGAAGAAAACGCTGTATGTTCATTGAAAAAAGGTTGTCTAAAAAGTCATAAAGCTAGTTGTCATACTCAACAATGTCATGCTGAGCCTGTCGAAGCACGGTCGAAGTATAGTTCACTGCAATCCAAAATGTCTTCGACAAGCCTGCCTGACGGTAGGCAGGCTCAGACTGACATATCAATCCATTAAATATTTTTTAGACGACCTTATTTTATATGTATTTTTCTCAATTGAGATTAATCCAAACCACCTTTTCTATTAGGTTCTCTTGGCGTGGGCCATGCTCTTGGTTCTCCTGTGTCTTCATCGATAGGCAACACACTTTTTACGCTGGATGTTTTTTCGGGATTTTCACTGGCCATATAAGCTAGAACAGCGGTCAGGATCACGTTGTTTTGAACATCGTCGAACACGATTTTATCATAAGTGTCCAAGTTGGTGTGCCAGGTGTAGTTCCAATAAGCCCAACTTAGTGAACTCAGGGAAAATGCGGGTGCATCGGCTGCTACAAACGAGGCATAGTCCGATCCGCCTCTTGCGGGAGTGCCAGGAAAATGCGTTTCGATATGTTTGCGAACATCTTCCGGTACGGCAGAAAGCCAACGCCCCAGATATTCATAAGAATGTAAAAACCCTTGTCCGGATAGATTCACTACCCTTCCGGTTCCGTTATCCTGATTGAAAACCGCTTGAACATTCTTTACGATTTCCGGATGATCCTTTACAAAGGCTCTTGATCCGTTCAAGCCTTGTTCTTCGCTTCCCCATAATCCGATAATGATAGTTCGCTTCGGCTTTGGATATATTTTTTTCAGAATACGAGCCGCCTCCATCATGGTGATGATGCCCGTACCGTTGTCCGTAGCCCCTGTTCCGCCGTCCCAAGAATCAAAATGGGCAGAAAGAATGACATATTCATTCGGTTTTTCAGAACCTTTGATGGTGGCAATGGTGTTGAAGGTAGGAACGGTTCCCAGTTCTTTGGATTTTGCTACGATCTTCAACTGAGGTTTCGCTCCGTGTTCTACCATTCGGTAAAACATTCCGTAATCTTCAAGAGAAATATCAACCGTAGGGATTTCCTTGGTACGTGCGTAAAATATCTTGTTGGCACCAAACCCTCTTGACCAATACGATTGAACAATCCCGGCAGCTCCTGCTTCTTCCAAGGCTTCGGGAAGTTCTCTGGACGTATAACCGGTTTTTCTGATGTTTTCTCTCCAAGCTTTGTTTAGCTCATCTCTTTCAGCTTTCATTTTTTCAAAGGACTCTTCTGTGGCATATTCTTCCCAGTTATCATCCGGTCTTCCGGTGGGTTGTTTCATGGAAACCATAACGAGTTTTCCCTTAACAGAAGGCAACCATTTTTGAAAAGCAATAGAATCGGATACTTGGGGAAGTATAACCAATTCTGCTGTCACTCCTTTTGAAGAGGTACTTGGGTTCCATGCCAATTGTGTTCCTTCAATGGTTTTCACACGAGGGTGGACCATATCGATATGGGTAATACCGCGTTCCCAGCCTCTCCATTCACCCCATTGTTCGTTTTCTGCTGAAATTCCCCATGAGGTGTATTTGTCTACGGCCCAGTCATGGGCTTGTTTCATCTGTGGTGTGCCCACTAATCGCGGACCAATACCGTCCAAGAGTTCGTAGGCGAGTTCTTTGAGCTGTGAGTTTTCGGTAGCTTCTTTTACGATGTTTTCTACTACCTGATCTTTAGTTTGGGCACAAACAATGCTCGTTAATGCCAAAAAGACTGAAAGGAATATTGTTTTTTTCATTTTTGAATAGGTTAGATGTTGTGTTAATCTTTAAATTCTTTTAAAACTGCTTTGTTCGGAAGTTCGTCATATCCCATATTATAAAGGGTGAATCCAAAAATATCCGCATATTGCTCGATGGTCTTGCTTACGGGAGTTCCCGCACCATGACCGGCATTGGTTTCAATTCTGATCAACACGGGGTTTTCGCCGGATTGTTTTTCTTGTAGTTCTGCGGCGAACTTAAAACTGTGTGCCGGAACAACACGGTCGTCGTGATCTCCGGTAGTAACCAAAGTAGCGGGATAGTTTGTCTCTGCTTTCACATTGTGGACCGGCGAATAGCCTTTTATATATTCAAACATCGCTTTGCTGTCTTCGGCTGTGCCATAATCGTATGCCCATCCGGCTCCGGCAGTAAAGGTGTGGTATCGCAGCATGTCGAGAACTCCAACCGCAGGTAAAGCCACTTTCATCAGATCAGGCCTTTGTGTCATGGTAGCTCCAACCAAGAGTCCGCCGTTGGAACCGCCACGAATCGCCAGATAATCGGAGGACGTATAATTTTGTTCCATCAAATATTCCCCGGCAGCTATAAAATCGTCAAACACATTTTGTTTTTTCATTTTAGTACCCGCCAAGTGCCATTTTTTGCCGTATTCACCCCCACCGCGAAGGTTTGGCACGGCATAAACGCCACCTTGTTCCAGCCAAACAGCCATGGCTGTACTGAATGAAGGAGTTAAACTGATATTGAATCCGCCATAACCGTATAAAATCGTAGGGTTTTTACCGTTGCGCTCCAGTCCTTTTTTATAGGTGATGATCATGGGGACTTTAGTGCCGTCTTTAGATTCATAAAAGACTTGCTCCGACTCATACTCATCACTGTTGAAATTGATTTCGGGTTGCCAATAGACTTCGGAAGTTCCAGATTCCGGAGTGAACTTGTAGATGCTTCCGGGGGTGTTGTAATTGGTGAAAGAATAGTAAAGTGTCTTGTCTTCTTTTTTCCCATTGAAGCTTCCAATGCTTCCTATACCAGGCAATTCTATCTCGCGAACCTGTTTTCCGGAGTAATCATATTGTAATACTTTGGAAACCGCATCGACCATATATTCAGCAAAAAAATAGCCTCCGCCGGTGGAAGGGCTCAGCACATTTTCGGTTTCCGGGATAAAATCCACCCAATTTTCGGGACTTGGGTTAGTAGCATCTACGGTTACGATCTTTTTATTGGGCGCATTAAGGTTGGTGACCAAATATAATTTTGAACCATCGTTCTCGATAACATAGGTATCGCTTTCTGTTGTTTCGATAATCGGAACCATCGGAGCATCCTCTTTTGTGAGGTCTTTGATATACAATTTGTTTCCAGAAGTTGATATAGAAGCACTAATCAATAGATAGCGGTTGTCTTCAGTCACACTGCCGCCCACATAACGATGTTTTTCTTCAAGAGTTCCTCCAAATATAAGTTGATCGTCTTTTTGCGATGTTCCTAATATGTGGTAATAAAGTTTGTGTTGATCGGTTTTTGCCGAGAGTTCGCTCCCCTTGGGTTTGTCATAACTTGAGTAAAAGAAACCTTCATCCCCTTTCCACGAAATCCCACTGAATTTGATATCGACAAGAGTGTCTTCAACAATCTCCTTGGTTTCAGCATCTTTCACGATCACTTTTCTCCAGTCGCTGCCCCCTTCAGAAATAGAATAAGCGGCAATTTTTCCACTTTTGGAGAAACTCAAACCTGAAAGCGATGTGGTGCCGTCTTCAGAAAAAGTATTGGGGTCCAAGAAGATCTCCTCTTCCCCTTCTTCCCCTTTTTTGCGGTAAACGACATATTGGTTTTGGAGTCCGTCGTTTTTGTAAAAATAGGTGTAGTCACCCTCTTTGAACGGCGCTGTTATTTTTTCGTAGTTCCAAAGTTGCTCCAAGCGTTCTCTGAGTTGTTCCCTGAACGGGATTTTTTCAAGATAGCCGAAAGTCACTTCGTTTTCTGCTTTGACCCAAGCGGCTGTTTCGTCAGACATATCGTCTTCTAGCCAACGATAGGGATCTTTTACTTCAGTGCCAAAATAGATGTCTGAAGTGTCTACTTTTTTAGTGTTGGGGTAGTTCAATGAAATCTCAGTTTTAGGTTCGTTCATGCATGATACAAAAACGATGCTCAATGCAATAGTAGGAAGAATTTTCTTATACATAAAAAAGTGTGTTAGGTTACTTATATAAATAAGGAAACAAAAGATAATATTTAGTTGATTGTTATTTATTTTTCAGTTAAACGTTAACAACACTTTAATAAAAAACATAACAAAATGTTAATGTTTTGTGAAATTTTTTTAATTTGGCATCACATTAACTTAAAAACAAATTAAAATGAAGAAATGCAATTTAAAGCACTATGCTTTGTTGGGTGCAGCTGCACTAATGATTGTTTCCTGTTCGAAGGACGAAGAAAACATCAATACACCGGAGAGTGTTCAAGAAAGTGACTTGGTAACACAGCAGAGTCAGGTTGTTGAAGGTCAATACATTGTTGTTTTCAGTTCAAAAGTATCAGAAGAAATCGGTCAAAAGTCTGGAGATAATTATGCTGCGGCAAAGATGGCATCTCAATCTGAAGCAGAAAGAATGTTTTCTGACAATGAAATCGTTGGTGCTGAAGTGTATCAAACTTATGGGAAGGCGATCAAAGGGGTTGCAGTCAAACTTTCAAAGGCAGATGCTGATAAATTAGCTTTAGACGAAAGAGTAAAATATGTTGAACAAGATCGTATCGTAGCCTTGGCTCCACCTCCCGGAAAAGGTAACGGTGGCGGTGGTGGAACCATGCCACAAGAAACACCTTATGGAATTACCCGTGTTAACGGAGTAGCCGATTATACCGGCACAGGAGTAGCTTGGGTCATCGATACAGGAATTGATCTGGATCACCCCGATCTTAATGTAGATGCTTCAAGAGGGTTTAATGCGTTTACCAAAGGAAGAGATGCCGGTGAACCGGATGATGGTAACGGACATGGATCTCACGTAGCGGGTACTATTGCTGCAATTAATAATGATATTGGGGTAATTGGTGTAGCTCCCGGAGCAACTGTAATTCCTGTAAAGGTTTTGGATAGCCGTGGAAGTGGTTCGTATTCTGGTGTTATTGCCGGAGTAGATCACGTTGGAGCTAACGGAAGTGCTGGTGATGTTGCCAATATGAGTTTGGGAGGCCCTGTTTCCCAAGCATTAGATGATGCTGTTGTTGCAGCGTCTAACAACGGAATTGAATTTGCTTTGGCTGCCGGAAACGAAAGTGATGATGCTAACAATCACTCTCCTGCCAGAGCTAATGGTTCTAATATTTATACCATTTCTGCAATGGATAGCAATGATGACTGGGCATATTTCTCAAACTTCGGAAATCCACCGGTTGATTTTTGTGCACCAGGTGTTTCCATTACTTCAACTTGGAAAGATGGCGGATATAACACCATTAGCGGAACATCAATGGCATCACCACACGCTGCTGGAGTTCTATTGCTGGGAAATGCTTCATCAGATGGAACTGTAAACGGAGATCCTGATGGAAATTCTGATGCGATTATCGTATACTAAGAAATAGTATCAATAGATATTGAAGAAAAGAGGTTGTTTAAAAAGTTGTTAATTCAGATGTCATACTGAGCTTGTCGAAGTATAATATATTGAAGTTCAATGTGTCTTCGACAGGCTCAGACTGACAAATCTAATTCGTTAAGGGCTTTTCAAACAACCTCTTATATGTTTAAAGTTGATGATGAATGAATAATTACACCAAATCGTTTTCAACTAAATATTCTGCAATTTGAACAGCGTTGGTAGCTGCTCCTTTTCTCAGGTTGTCTGCAACTACCCACATGTTTAGCGTATTGGGTTGCGATTCGTCCCTTCTGATCCTTCCAACAAAAACTTCGTCCTTGTCATGCGCATAGATAGGCATTGGATAGGTGTTGGTATCTGGATTGTCTTGAACAACCACACCCGGAGTTTCACTTAATATTCTACGCACATCGGCTAATGTAAAATCATTTTCAAAAGCCACATTTACTGCTTCAGAATGTCCACCTGCGGTTGGGATTCTTACTGCTGTTGCAGAAACTGCAAAAGAATGGTCGCTCAATATCTTTTGAGGTTCGCGAGCCAGTTTCATTTCTTCTTTGGTATAGCCATTCTCTTCAAAAACATCACAATGAGGAAGGGCATTTCTGTTGATAGGGTAAGGATAAGCCATTTCACCTTCAACACCGGCCAATTCGTTTTCCAATTGTTTTACAGCCTTTACTCCTGTTCCTGAAATGGATTGATAGGTTGAAACCACCACGCGCTTCATTTTATAGGCTTTGTGCAATGGTGCCAATGTCATCACCAATTGAATGGTAGAACAATTCGGATTGGCTATTATTTTATCCTCTTTGGTCAATTCACTTGCATTGATCTCAGGAACGACCAATTTTTTGGTAGGATCCATTCTCCATGCAGAAGAGTTGTCAACCACAGTGGTGCCCACTTCTGCAAATTTAGGAGCCCATTCCAATGAAATACCTCCTCCGGCAGAAAAAATGGCAATATCAGGTTTTGCCGCAATGGCATCTTCCATGCCAATTATTTTATATGTTTCTCCTTTAAAAGTAAGTTCTTTTCCAATCGATCTTTCAGAAGCAACCAACAATAACTCTGAAACAGGGAAATTGCGTTCTTCCAATACTCTGAGCATTACTTCGCCTACCATACCGGTAGCGCCAACAACAGCTATTTTCATGTGCTTATTTAAATTAAAAGTAAATCTTGAAGCAAAAGTAATTAATATTACCGGCTCTACAAGCACAAAATGAAGGATATATAAAAATATAACAAATTGTTAAATAAATACTACAAATAAAAAGAGCCACCTGTTTTCAGGTGGCTTTGATTAATGTTTGTGTAGCGGATTGCCCTGTGTTACCCAGGGTATATTATTTGTTTTGTTTTTTCAGTTCATCCCTGATCTCAGCAAGCAACTCTTCCTGAGTTGGTCCTGGAGGTGGTGCCGGAGCTTCTTCTTTTTTCTTCTTCGATTTTTCATAGGCTCTTAGCACTAAGAAAATAAAGAAACCGATGATCACGAAATCGATGATGCTCGTAATAAAAAGACCGTAGTTAATGGAAACGGCTTCAGTTACGGTTTCAGAATTTTCGACAACAGCGTCTTTTAGTACGTACTTCAGATCTGCAAAATCTACATCTCCCAAGAGTATTCCAATAGGAGGCATGATGATGTCTTTAGTAAAAGAAGCTACAATTTTTCCAAAAGCACCTGCTATGATAACAGCGGTAGCCAAATTAACAATATCACCTTTTAGAAGAAAGGATTTAAAATCTTTAAAAAACCCCATAAGTTATTATGTATTGATTATCAGGTATCCAAGATATGAAAATATATTGGAATTTTAGAAGATAATTTCTCGCTTCACCCGCTGGGAAATAGCGCTGATAAGCTCATAGGAGATTGTTCCTGCCCAGGAAGCAAATTCGCTTGCGGTAGGATTTTGCCCAAAAACCAAGATTTCGTCTCCTTCTTCACAAGCCACATTGGTAACATCGATCATAAGCATGTCCATACAAACGTTGCCGACAATAGGGCATTTTTGTCCGTGGACAGTTAGAAAACTTTTCCCTTGTCCGTATTGCCTGCCTATACCGTCGGCATGACCTAATGGTACGGTGGCCGTTCGCATGGAGGATTTGGCAACAAAACCCCGGTTATAGCCAACACTTTCTCCTTTTTCAATTTCATGGATCTGTGAAATGACACTTTTTAAAGAGACCACAGGTTTTAGAAAAGGGTTGTATTTTTCATCATTCCCAAAACCGTAAAGTCCGATTCCGCTTCTCACCATATCAAATTGGGCTATATCAGCATAATTCAGTATTCCGGAAGTGTTCAAAATATGAAGTAAAGGCTTGTTTTTAAGCTTATCGATGAGTTTAATACTTATTTCCTTAAATATATTGATCTGCTGAAGGGTGAAATCCTTTTCATTACTATCTTCGGAAGCCATCAAATGAGAAAATACAGATGTTACCGATACACTTTCAGAATTGTTGAGTAGGGTAATAATTTTGTCAGCATCTTGCTTTTTAAACCCGAGGCGGTTGAGTCCGCTATTGAATTTTAAGTGAACCGGATATTGTTTTTCGTTTTCAGCAGCCTTTAAAAAATCGTTCAGAGTTTTAAAACTGTACAGGCTGGGTTCTAATTTATAAGTGATGATCTCTTTAAAATGAACAGGAAGCGGATGAAGAACCAGAATAGGTTTTGTGATTCCGGCCTTTCGAAGGGCAATGCCCTCTTCGGTATAGGCAACAGCAAAATAGTCAACATCCAACTTTTCAAGATACCCGGCTATTTGAGAGGCATCACTTCCGTAGGCATAGGCTTTAACCACAGCCATAAATTTGGTTGAAGGCTTGATTTTAGATCTTAAATACTCAAAATTGCTTTTTAGGGCAGGTAAATCAATTTCAAGCAGGGTTTCCTGAGCCATTTTTATCATTTTTTGAATTGTCCTTCCGGGAAGAAATTTCCTCAGGATCGTTTACTTCCATTTTGTTTACTTTCTCCCTCAGCATTGCTTTGAAAAAAGCCGCTCTGCTCAGGGGTTCGTATTCTTCCGTTTCTCCCAACAACACCAATTTATCGCTGCTGGATTTTCTAAAGCTGTAGTTGGCAAGGTTTCCGGTTCGGGTACAAATAGCGTGCACTTTGGTCACGTATTCTGCCGTAGCCATAAGTGCCGGCATAGGACCAAACGGATTTCCTTTAAAATCCATATCCAATCCGGCAACAACCACACGAATGCCTTTGTTGGCAAGGTCGTTGCAAACGGTCACGATCTCGTCATCAAAGAATTGGGCCTCATCTATACCTATTACATCACAATCGTCTGCCAGTAATCGGATATTGGCAGCGGCCGGAACCGGTGTCGACCTGATTTCGTTAGCATCGTGGGAAACAACCATGTCATCGTCATATCGAACATCAACAGCAGGTTTGAAGATCTCTACCTTTTGCTTTGCAAACTGGGCACGTTTCAGCCTGCGGATGAGTTCTTCGGTTTTTCCGGAGAACATGGATCCGCAGATGACTTCTATCCAGCCAAATTGCTCTTTATGATTTACTGTATTTTCGAGAAACATGTTGTAAATTTCTATGTGAAAAAAGAAAAGAAATTCTTTAATAGAAAAACTAGACAAACTTAAGGATAAAAATAAATCCTGAATTTAAGAATAGGAAAATAATTTCATTTGTTTATCAACAGAAAAAAGGATTTGATTTATATGTCATACATCTTTTTGTTATGGTTTTAAAAGAACTTAAACAGAAAATTAAGAAAAAAATGGCTATCTTTTACACCGGTTAGGGGTGAATGAAAAAAAGATTCGTACCACTTGTTGTGAAAAAAGGCGTTAAATTTTTTAAAAAGCAATTATGAAAAAGAAATTAGAAGCAGAACTGATGAACATTGCCCACAATATTTTAAAATTGAAGGGCAAAGAGGATTTGAAAGCTATGCAGGAGCAAGCTCAAAAATTGTATGAAAAACTGACTTTATTGAAGTTTGTAGAGGAGCATTTTGGAGATTTACAATCGACTAATATTAAAAATGAGGTAGCCGAAAGGTTTGAAGAATTGGCAAACTCTGTGCTGAAAGGGAATTCCAATGTACCGGAAAGCAATCCCAACGAAGGTGAAGATGAAATCATGACTCCGGTTATGGATACGATTAAAGATATGGTTCAGGAAATGCCGGAGGAAGAAACCCTCGACGATATTTTGTCAGGAATTGTACCCGAACCCACTTTTGTAAAAAGAGATATGGATACAGTAACCCCTAAATCTCAAAACGGAAACACAATTGTTGCTGAAAAAAGGATTTCATCGCTTAACGACAAGTTGAATCCCGGATTTTCTATTGGATTGAATGATAAACTGGCTTTTGTGAAACACCTTTTTAACGGAAGCAATGAAGATTACATCCGAGTGATATCACAAATAAACACAATGGGATCGGCGGAGGAAGCTCAAGAGTTTCTCGTTCAGATGGTAAAACCGGATTATAACAATTGGGAAGGAAAAGAAGCCTATGAAAATCGGTTTATGGAGATTTTAGAGAAGAAATTTTCTTGAAGCTAAAACTAAATAATCAAATACCTAAGGATATTATACCACATAACTAAATAACTAATCAAACCACATTTATTATGACTATCAAAAAGATTTTGTACTGGATAGCTACGGGCTTACTCTGTTTGTTTTTGGCATACGCCTTATTCAACTACATTTCCCAATTTAGTATGATAAAAGAAATGATGGCGGAATCATCCGGATATCCTTCTTACCTTATTTACATATTGATAACCGGAAAGACATTGGCGATCATTGCATTGCTGTCAAACATAAAAGGGGTTATAAAAGAATGGGCCTATGCGGGATTATTCTTTAATTTTCTCTTAGCACTTTTTGTGCATTATTCTCCGGATGGTGACGGAAAAGGCGGCGGAGCGATCATAGCTATGGTTCTGCTTATAGCTTCTTACTTTTTGGGAAGACAGGCAAGACCTTGGCTCAAATCCCACTAAGTGGGTTTTATTTTCGATGTTCAGCATCGAAATGGATTAAGGTTTATTCGCTTGAATGTCTCATGGGATTGCCCTGAAGCAGATGATTATCATAGTTCTCGATTTCCTTTTATATTTTTGTCATAAACATTGCTATGTCCAAACTATATATTGTCCCAACTCCTATTGGGAATTTAGAAGATATCACGCTCAGGGCTATAAAAGTATTGAAGGAAGCCGACCTTATCCTTGCTGAAGACACACGCACCAGTGGGAAGCTTTTAAAGCATTTGGAAGTGAATACGCCCATGCAAAGTCACCATATGCATAACGAACACAAAACCGTTGATGGAATTACAGACAAGATCCTGGGTGGAATAACGGTTGCTTTGATAAGCGATGCAGGAACTCCTGCCATCTCCGACCCCGGATTTTTACTCACACGTGCCTGTATTGAAAAGGGAATTGAAGTAGATTGCCTGCCGGGTGCGACTGCCTTTGTACCGGCTTTGGTGAATAGCGGCCTGCCTAACGATAAATTTGTTTTTGAGGGTTTTCTTCCGGATAAAAAGGGAAGGCAAACCCGTTTCAAGTTCCTTGCTGAAGAAACCCGCAGCATGATTTTTTATGTATCACCATATAAACTCATAAAAACCTTAAAAGATTTTATACAGTATTTTGGTGAAGACCGTCCGGTTTCGGTATCGCGGGAAATAACAAAGCTGCACGAAGAAACCATCCGCGGGACAGCAAAAGAAGTACTTTCCCATTATGAAGCCAAACCACCCAAGGGAGAGATTGTGGTGGTAGTTGGTGGGAGGAAATGATTAGGAATGCTTCCCTACTTCCCAACCGTGTTTCCCTAAATACTGCTCACCACTTTCAATGGCACCATCTTCCAGTGAAGTACCCATGCTGTCGTTCCAACGGTTGAGGTAACCGAACAAAGAAATCACACCGAGCATTTCAACAATTTCGCCTTCATTCCAATATTTGTACAACTCTTTTTTTATGGTTTCATCAACGGCATTGGGAACTACCGAAGCAGCCAGCGAGAAATCCAAAGCCGCACGTTCGGCATCTGAAAAAGCAGGATACGTTTTATAATCCCAGATATTGTCCAGTTTTTCCTGTTCAGCTCCGTATCGTTCTGCCGCCCTGATGGCGTGCGCCTGGCAATACCTGCAACCACTAGCGTTACTGCTTACCCAGGCAATCAAACGTTTTAAAGCTGATGTTACCCGACCTTTGTTGTTCATCACAGCTTTATTCAGGTTGATAAATGCCCGAGCGATCTCCGGACGTATCTGCATGGTGAGCACCGAATTGGGACAAAATCCTAAGGTTTCATTAAAAAATTCAGCCAATTCTTTGGTTTTAGTATCGTGTTCCGGAGGTAATGGATTTACTAGTGGCATGATTGATATCTTTATTCGTTAATTAATCTGTATTTTTGAACTTACATTTATTACAAAGCTATAAATAACAAAAAATAAAATCATGGCAAGCAATCATATTACAACAACTTGGAAAGGAGACATGAAACTTGAAAGCGATAATCCGTCCGGACACAGCCTCTTTATCGATGCCGGTGAAGAAAGTGGAGGGAGAGGAGATGGCTATCGCCCAAAAGCATTGATGCTCTCTGCATTGGCGGGTTGTTCAGGTCTGGATGTGGCCTCCCTGATAAAAAAAATGAAGCTGGATGTGGATGATTTTGAAATAAAGATCGATGCAGAACTCACCGATGAACATCCGAAATATTATAACAAAGTAACCGTAGTATATCATTTTTACGGAAGCAATTTGAACGAGAAAAAACTGCAAAAAGCAGTAGACCTTTCCGTAGAAAAATATTGCGGAGTGATGGAGATGTTCCGTCGTTTTGCTGAAATGGATATCAAGACGATATATCACGCATCTTAAGTAGGTCTCGACTGCGCTCGACCTGACACGACTTATTTGATTGAAACTGAATGTCACCTCGAGCGCAGTCGAGAGGTAATAATAGAATGAAAACATATTTTGTTTACATACTTGAATGTTCGGATGGTTACTTGTATACCGGGTTCACAAATAATCTAGAACGAAGATTCACTGAACACGAAGGAGGATTAAACACAAAATGTTATACATTCAAACGTAGGCCTGTTAAGCTTATCTTTCATCAGGTTTTTAATGATGTTAATCAGGCAATATATTTTGAGAAAAAAATTAAAAAATGGAGCCAGAAGAAGAAATTAGCATTGGCAAATGGAGATTTTGATCTGCTTCAAATTTTATCGGAGTGTAGGAATGCAACTCATTTTAAATATAATCCAAAGTCGGAGTAGATTAATAACCCAATAAGAATAGACTTATGCGTTGGACGCTTAAACCTAAACCTGAAGCATCTGAAATAAAACATTTGGCTCAACAGTTGAAAGTTGATGAAACCATTGCTACATTACTCATACAACGCGGCATAAAAACCTTTGAAAAAGCCAAAAAGTTCTTTCGTCCTTCCTTAGACGATCTCCACGATCCGTTTTTGATGAAAGACATGGAAAAAGCGGTGCTTCGTATTGAAAAAGCTGTGGCTGAGGGTGAAAATATTTTGATCTATGGCGATTATGATGTCGATGGTACTACAGCAGTCTCGCTGGTCTATTCATACCTTCAGGAGCAATATAAAAATATTGCCACCTATATCCCGGACAGATATGGTGAAGGCTATGGGGTTTCATATCAAGGGATTGATTTTGCAGACGACAACGGTTTTTCATTGATCATTGCTTTAGACTGTGGGATAAAAGCAGTCGATAAGGTGGCTTATGCCAAGGAAAAAGGGATCGACTTTATTATTTGTGACCATCACAGGCCCGGAGAAGCGGTTCCCGAAGCCGTGGCGGTTTTGGATCCAAAACAGGAAGATTGTCAGTATCCTTATGACGAACTTTGCGGTTGTGGTGTTGGCTTTAAATTGATACAAGCCTTGGGCTCCCGGTCGGGTGCTACCATAAACGATCTTGTACCCTATCTCGATCTTGTGGCAACGGCCATTGGAGCCGATATTGTTCCCATGACCGGGGAAAACAGGGTTTTGGCCTATTACGGTTTGAAGGTGATTAATGAAAGTCCGAGGGCGGGGATTAAAGCACTAAGCAAACAACTGAAAAAGCGATTGGCGATATATGATGTTGTTTTTGTGATCGCCCCCAGGATCAATGCTGCGGGACGGATGAAACACGGACAGCACGCGGTTCAGCTTTTAACGGAGAAGGATATCAACATAGCCATAAAGTATGCTGAAGAGATAGAGAACTTCAATACGGAGCGGAAAAGCTTGGATAAACAAATCACGGAAGAGGCCATCCTTCAGATCAAGGAAAACAATGAAGAAGAACACATGACCACGGTGGTCTATAACGAAAACTGGCATAAGGGCGTTATCGGTATTGTGGCTTCCCGGCTTACGGAAACCTATTACCGTCCGACATTGGTGTTTACCAAAAGTGGCGAAAAACTGGCAGCTTCGGCCAGATCGGTAAAGGGTTTTGATGTTTACAACGCTATTGAGGCCTGTGAAGATTGTTTGGAGCAGTTTGGCGGACATAAATATGCTGCCGGATTAACCTTATTGATCGATCAGTATGAGAAATTTAAGGAGAAATTTGAAAAAACGGTAGCTGAAACCATCGATAAAAGACTGCTCACCCCGGAAATAACCATCGATGCCGAAATAGATCTGAATGAAATCAGTCCGAAGTTCTATCGTATCCTAAAACAATTCGCTCCTTTTGGCCCGGGAAATATGACTCCTGTGTTTATGACCCAAAACCTCCAGGATACCGGTTATGGTAAAACGGTGGGAAAAGAAAACGACCATTTAAAACTAACGGTCACACAAAACAACAGTCCGAAAATTGGAGCAATAGGTTTTAATCTGGGCAATAAAATTGAAAAAGCAGCCAATAGAAAACCCTTTTCCGCGGTCTATTCCATCGACGAAAACGAATGGAATGGGAAAACCAATCTTCAATTAAAGTTAAGGGATATAAAATAGTTTCTAAACCGGGAGTCCGAAGTTTGATTACTCCTTTTTAGCATAATCACAATCGTCATCAATAATGATTTTCTTATCGGTTTTCCAATAACTTATTAGACATTAATGCTTGCACCTTTTATGGTTTATAGCATGTACGTGACGTTCACACTAGGAGACTTTTTTCACCTGCTCAGAATCTTGATAATTCGATTATATACAATTTCAGATATCGTCCAGGCATTACCGCCACTAGTGTTCACAAATTGAATCACCACGGTATCAGTATTCTTGTGATATCGAGCGATGCTCTGGTATCCTGGTAATAAACCAGTATGCCCATACTTATAAATAGAGGAATATATTGTCTGTTCTTCTTTATTTAAGAGGGAGCCATCATTCAATGCCCTCAGGAATATACCCACATCTTGTACCGTAGCAACCATGGATCCACCGGGAGATACAAAATCAAGCATTTTTACATCCTTGTCATAATGGGAATCGTATCCACTAACAACTTTGCTGGAGTCTACCTCACTCAGCAACCCAAAAGTATGAGTTAACCCAAGGGGAGTCAAAATTTCACTTCTGATATATTGCTGATGGTTATAACCCAATGTTTTATCTAGAATTTTACCAATCAATAGATAATTCGTATTGGAATAGTCATAACGACTGTCAGGTTCAAATTCTGAGGGGTCATCCAACACCAGTTCCAGAACCTTGTTTACATCCGTTAGGGATTTATCCCAGGGGAACTCAGGGTCTTCAATCCAATCAGGAATGCCGCTTCGGTGTTGTAGCAACATTCTCAAGGAAATCTGATCTGCATTTTCGACTCTTCCGGCAAGTTCTGGCAGGTAATCGGCGAGATTCCTATCCAAAGATAAGTTTTTACTAGTGATTAATTTGGCGGCAGCGGCAGCGATATACAACTTGCTGATACTACCAATCTTGAATAATGCTTGTGGATCGGCCGGCACTTTGTTTTCTTTATCTTTCCAGCCGGCTGTATATAATTCAGGTGGCTTACCTGATTGATCAACATACACTATAATACCATCTAAATTATAATCTATAGCATTGTCTAGCTGTTCCTGTATTGTATCTGGTAATGGCGCTAACCACGCTCTTGCCATATCCCAAGGAATGAATACCACGGCACAGATTAATACCACGGTTAGTATAATTATTTTTAGCAGTTGTTTAGGGGATTTCATTTTTTAGTCAACCTGTTTTAGGAAAATTGATTTTGATAAATTACTCATAACTTATATATCCCTCCAATCAAATATAACCTTTTTTCTTTAGGCATGTTCAAGAAGCTTTTAACCAAAAAGTAAAAATCAGGATATCAAATTGGGATTTAGAATTTGGTGCTTGGAATTTGTAATATTTAGCGCTCGTACGGTTTTGTAAGGAAATTGAACGGTAAACGGCTATAAGTATGGATAGTTCCGAAATAAATTTTGTATCATTAACGAAAGGACACAGTTATGCTGACTTGGAAAGACGTCATCAATTTTTCAGTAAACGGGAATCCCACTCCCGATAAGCGTGTGGAGAAAACCGAAGCGGAATGGGAAGCCTTATTGAGCCCGGAACAGTTTAAGATCACACGGCTTAAGGGTACAGAAATGGCTCATTCAGGAGCCTTGTGTACGACCTACGATGCGGGAAAATACAATTGTGTTTGTTGTGGTGCGCCTTTGTTTGATTCTACGATAAAATACGAGTCAGGTTCCGGTTGGCCCAGCTTTACACAACCCATAAAAGAAAACGCCATTAAATATAAAAAAGATAGTTCCTTTGGAATGGTCCGAGTGGAAATTATGTGCAATACCTGCGACGCACATCTGGGACATGTTTTTCCCGACGGTCCGGAACCAAGCGGATTGCGTTATTGTACCAACTCAGAATCGATAACATTGGAAAAAGTAGAAGATGAACAATAAGAAAATGGAAACAGCAACTGTAGGCGGAGGGTGTTTTTGGTGTGTCGAAGCCGTTTTTCAAGAGGTTAAAGGTGTAGAACGTGTGGTTTCAGGATATACCGGCGGAACAGCTCCGGGAAAACCAACCTACAGGGAGATATGTTCAGGACTTACCGGTCATGCTGAGGTGGTGCAAATTACTTTTGACCCTCAGCTGATCTCGTATCAGGATTTGCTCATCATTTTTATGACCACCCACAACCCTACAACCTTGAATCGCCAGGGAGCCGATGTAGGAACACAATACCGTTCGGTGATTTATTACCACGATGAAGATCAGAAAAAAACCGCGGAATCTGTAGTACAACAGATGGGAACTTTTTACGATGATCCCATCGTTACTGAGGTGAGTCCACTGGGAACATTTTACGAGGCGGAAGACTATCATCAGGATTATTATAAAAACAATAAAACACAAGGATACTGCTCGATGGTGATTACCCCCAAACTGATGAAACTTCGGAAAATGCATGCTGAGAAATTGAAAGAAATGTAATGAAGGATTTGAAACTTAACATACAAGATACGTTTAGTAAAGAGCTTCCGGCTGATTCGGTATTGGAAAATTCGAGAAGGCAGGTTTCCGGAGCCTGTTTTTCCTATGTAAATCCGAAGAAAACATCCGACCCGAAAATGATTCACGTTTCAGACGAAATGCTCACGGCAATAGGTTTGCATGCTGATGATAAAACTTCTGATTCATTCTTAAAAGTCTTTTCCGGAAACGGTGTTTTGTCCGATACAAAACCCTATGCCATGTGTTATGGCGGACATCAATTTGGGAATTGGGCCGGACAATTGGGTGATGGCAGGGCAATCAATCTGACTGAGGTGGTGCATAACGAAAAACGATGGGTATTACAGCTTAAAGGAGCAGGAGAAACGCCGTATTCCAGAGGTGCCGATGGTTTGGCGGTCTTGCGATCGTCTATCAGGGAATATCTGTGCAGCGAGGCGATGTTTCATTTGGGAGTGCCGACCACAAGGGCACTTTCATTGGCCCTGACCGGAGACCAAGTGCTGCGGGATATGTTGTATGATGGTCACCCGGAATATGAAAAAGGGGCTGTGGTATGTCGTGTTGCCCCTTCATTTCTGCGATTTGGAAATTATGAGATCCTGGCAGCGCGAAATGACAAAAAAACACTTCAAACCCTTGTGGATTATACTATAAAACATTTCTTTCCGGAGCTTGGAGCACCTTCCAAAGAAGCTTATATCGGCTTTTTTAAGGAAGTGGCGAAGCGCACGGTGGACATGATCGTTCATTGGCAACGGGTAGGCTTTGTTCATGGGGTGATGAATACCGATAATATGTCTGTTTTGGGACTTACCATCGATTATGGACCTTATGGCTGGTTGGAGGGCTTTGATTTTGGATGGACACCCAATACCACAGACGCCGGACAGCGCAGATACCGCTTTGGGAATCAGCCTAACATCGGACTTTGGAACTTGTTGCAGTTGGCGAATGCGCTTTATCCACTGGTGGAAAAAACAACGCCTTATGAAGATATTTTGAATGCTTATAAAACGGATTTCGAGCAGAAATCCCTTCAAATGATGCGTTCTAAATTGGGATTGACCATGAAAAATTCGAAGGATATGGCATTGATGGATGATTTGCAGGATGTACTTCAGCAAACAGAAACCGATATGACCTTGTTCTTTAGAGACCTTGGAAATTTCATAAAAGAGGTACCTGAAGAGGGACTTGCGGTTATATCTGATGCATTTTATCAACCGGAAGAGGTAACGGGAACCGTAGCGGAGAAATGGAACACTTGGTTTACCACCTACGCTGAAAGGCTGCAAAAGGAACCGATCTCCGATGCAGAAAGGAAGACAAAAATGAATGCGGTCAACCCTAAATATGTACTGCGGAATTATATGGCACAGCTCGCTATCGATGCTGCCGATGAAGGGGATTATACCTTGATCGATGAACTCTATCAATTATTAAAAAGACCATACGACGAACAACCCGAAAGCGAAAAATGGTTTGCCAAACGTCCGGAATGGGCACGCCATAAAGTTGGGTGCTCTATGTTGTCGTGTAGTTCCTAATATTGGAATTGAGCAGTTTCCACCAATTCAATAATCTCATTTACAATTAATTGCTTTTTTGTCCATGGAATAAAATGATTCTCGTCGGGAAGGGCAATGGTTTTTAAGATTGAATCGGGAAAATGTGTTTTTACAAATTGCATATTTTCAAAGGGAGCGAGAATATCTTTTTTCCCGTGGATTATCAGGGTTGGGGTTTTTATCGCTTTCCATTTATCTTTCAAAGCGATTAATTGTTCTCCATAAGTGCGTTTTTCATCGGCACCAACCACAAAGGCGGGAGGAATGATCCATCGGGTTATTTTCCATTCAGACAATTTCCCTGTCCAGGAATATTTTTCAGAATCAGGGTCTATGGCCGGCGAGAGTAGGACAAGACCGTGTAGTTCGTCGGTTAACAAAGCAGCATGAGCAGCGATAGGACCTCCGTATGAATGTCCGACTAAAATCACATTCTTTAAACCCATAAAAGCAGAAATCTCATTGACTACCATGGCTTGTTTTTCAAGGGAAGGCATGGCATTTCCGAAGTTGGAATACCCATAACCCGGTCTGTCGTAGGTAATCAAGGTAGCTTTTTGAAGGAGTGTAGTGTCTTTTAAAAATTCATAAAAAGTATCAGCAGAACCGGGAGCACCGTGAATAAACAAAATAGAAAGATCTTTTTTGTTGTCGGTACTGATGATTCTGACTTTGGCATTGGCTGTTTCAGAAAGCATATAGTTAATGGAAACAAGTACGTCTGCTCTTTTAAATATTTTTTCTGTTTTCCAATCGGAAGTTCTGAATTGCAGGAAAAAATGAAGAAAAACAAAAAAAGTAACCAGTAGTAAAAAGAAAACAATCTTTTTTCTTTTAGGGAGAAACCTTTTTATGATGAGGTTACTATTCATAAGTTTTCAGATGCATCTGCTCCCCATCGAAAACGGCATAGGTATAATGGGAAATCCAATCCCCTAGATTGAGGTATTTGCTGTTTTGTCCGAGTTTTATTTCCATAGGGAGGTGTCGGTGTCCAAAGACAAAATAATCCCGGTGTTTCTCTTTGAGCTTCTTTTTGGAATATTGAACAAGCCATTCGTTTTCTTCCCCCAGAAATTTAATATCCTCATCCCCGGAGATCAATTTGTTTTTTACAGATAGGTATTGCGCCAATTTCACACCCCAATCCGGATGTAACCACCTAAAAAACCACTTTGCCACGGGGTTGGTAAATACTTTTTTCATTCGCTTATAACCTTTGTCTCCGGGACCTAGGCCATCGCCATGGCCAATAAAAAAGGTTTTGTCGTTGAAGGTGTATTCCTGGGGTTGGTGATATACGGGAATGTTCAATTCCTCTTCAAAATAACCGTTCATCCACAAGTCGTGGTTCCCCACAAAATAGTAAACCGGAATTCCTGAATCGGTAATCTCGGCGAGTTTTCCAAAAGTTCTGGAAAAGCCTTTAGGGATAACGGTTTTATATTCAAACCAAAAATCAAAAAGATCACCCAAAAGAAAAATAGCGGCAGCATCTTGCTTTACTTCATCCAGCCATGCTACAAACTTTTTTTCCCGCACCAAACTGTCCTTTCTTGTGGGAGCCCCGAGATGATTGTCTGATGCGAAATATATATTTTTACCCTTCGGAATTTCCATTTACGAATATAAAACGGTTGTGGTTTTGTGTAAAGATAGATAAAACTTAAAATTATTCATTGTCGGCAGCGTGCCATTCCGCATAAGAAGTTTCCGTTTCCTGAAGTTTTAATGAATGTAAACGGATATACTCAGGAAGGCGTTTTTTGATTTTTTCAGCAAAATCGATGACCATATTTTCACTGGTAGGTTGATAGTTGACCAAAATAATATTATGTCCGCGCGAGGAAAGTTCGTTGGCGAGTTCGACATGAGGGGTGTTTTTATTGAATACCGTAGCATGATCAAAAACATCAACAATATCTTCTTTTACAATCTTTTTCAGGTCACCAAAATCAATCACCATTCCCAGTTTTACATGGGAAGTGTCCGTTATGGGCTCACCAATAACGGTTACCGAAAGCTTATAGCTGTGTCCGTGCACATTCCTGCACTTCCCGTCATAACCGTATAAAGCATGACCGGTTTCAAAACTGAACTGTTTGGTGATACGTATTCTGCTCATTTTTCGCAAATATGATTTTCTGCAAAGATAAGGAGTTTAGATTAGAGAAGTGGAAATCTGAATAGTGTTTAAATTTATATCAGAATGTAAAACCAATCGAATTAAGAATTAAATTTGGGTCTGTTAACAGATCCTTGAACACTTTTTTAATACAGCTTGGGATGAGTGAGTTGTTTGATCAATTGGATTTTACCGAAAATCCTTTGTATGAGTCTATTATAAACGATCTTTTAGACCGCCAATATAGTGTGACCGACAATTTCTTTTCTGAGGAAGAGGTAGAATTGCTACGGAATTCGCTTTTGGAGAAGTATGAAGAGGACAACTTCAAAAAAGCAGCGATAGGAAGCAAATTTGACGAACAGGTCGTAAAATCCATCCGAGGGGACTTTATTTTGTGGATTGATGAGCAAAAGGCGAATGAGGCTGAAGTTGTTTTTTTCTCTAAAATCAACAGCTTGGTACAATACCTTAACAAAACCTGTTTTATGGGGATATTGACCAAAGAATTTCACTATGCAATATATCCTGAAGGAACATTCTACAAACGCCACTTAGATACTTTTCAAAGCGATAGCCGACGGAAGTTGTCTTTTGTTTGTTACCTGAATGATGAACATTGGAAAAATGAAAACGGTGGGGAGCTGGTTATTTATAAAGAGGAAAGTGGTAAAGAAATAGCCGAAAGTTTATATCCCTTGCCCGGGCGTGTGGTGATTTTTGAAAGTCAGTTGCTCGAACACGAGGTGAAACCAGTATTGGTTTCAGAACGCTACAGTATTACAGGCTGGTTGAAAACAAGGTGATTTCGAACTATTTTTTAAATTTTTCCAAGGCTTCTTTGGTAAAATCAGACAGGACAAGTTTTCCGGATATCTCGGCTTTTTCGGTTAGAAGTTGATCCCAGTTTTCGGTGCCTTCCCATAAAACCTTCTTCATGTTTGTGAGGGCTTGTGGGTTGTAACGGGAAAGATTTGTTGTTAGAGTATCTATTTCTTTATCCATTTCTGAAATGGTCTCAAACACTTTGGCGTACAATCCTTTTTCTTTTGCCCAATAAGCATTCTTCCATTCGGTAGCAGCCAGCGTAAGCTCGGACAGGGCTACAATCCCCATTTTGCGTTTTAGGGCAGGAGCAATGACAAAAGGTCCGATACCGATGGTCAGTTCAGAGAGTTTTATGGAAGCTGATTCGATTGCCATGGCATAATCGCAAGTGGCAATGAGTCCGACTCCTCCTCCAACGGTTTTACCTTGAACACGCCCTACAATAATTTTTCCACATGTCCGCATGGCATTGATTACCCGGGCAAATCCGTTAAAAAAAACCTTGCCCTCTTCCTTGTTTGAAATCTGCATCAATTCATCAAAAGAAGCCCCGGCACAAAAGGCTTTTTCGCCTTCACTTTTAAGGAGGATGACATGAACATCATCGTTTTTAGAAAGTTTATTGAATTCATTCGAAAGCCTATCCAACAATTCTATCGGAAAAGAATTACTGGCAGGATGCCCAAATTCCACAGTAGCAATGTTGTTTTGAATAACAGTGTATAAACTTCCGTTTTCTCGTGTTGTGCCCATGACGTTTGAATTTATTCCTCTTTTAAGGTCGTACAAAAAATAAATGTTTTGTTGTCACACTGAGCTTGTCGAAGTGTATATGTGAACAATGCTTTGACAAGATCGGCATGATAATGCTTTCTTCAAAATTAAGCAAACTAATCTGTATTGACATACTTTCTTCTAAACTTAATAACCAAAGCTGAAGAACGGACAAGCATCCACACAAAAAAGGCAATCCAAATGGCGTAAAGTTTTAATCCGAAATAATCAAAGACAAACAAAGTAGGGGTAAAACCTACAAAAGTGGCAGCCAATAGGACATTCCGTAGATATTTAGCTTCACCCAAGCCTTTAAAGATGCCATCGAACATAAAAGCGATCGCGTTCACGGGTTGCATAATCAAAACGATCCAAAAAACAGAGGAAAACAATGCTAATACAGCGGTTTCTTTGTTGAATAACACTCCAATTTGCGTATAAAAAATGCCGCAAGCTACAATCAGGATCAGCGAAATGATAATGGCATATTTGCAGATATCGACACTTAACAACCAAAGGCGCTTGTAATCTTTTGCACCCAGAAGTCTACCTGAAATAGCATTCCCGGCATTGGCATAACCATCGATAAAAAAGGAAAAGAATAGCCAGATGTTCATCAGAATACTTTGTGCGGCGATATAATTCTTGCCATAATCTGTCGCATAAGCATTGGCGAGATAGATGGCAAAGTTGAGGGCTGCTGTACGAATAAACAGATTGACGCTCAAAAGCAACAACTTTTTCATTTGGGGGTTGATCTTAAAACTCAGTTTAAGGTGAAATGGCGTTTTTACAAAAAAGAAATACAAAGCCATGATAAGCATAACCAATTGTGCTATCACACTGGCAATTCCTGCCCCCTTTAAATGCATGGCAGGGATAAGTCCGTCGATGCCGTAAACCAGTGCATAGTCCAAAACGATGTTCACCCCGGCGCCAACTAAACTGCATTTCATGGCCCATAAGGTGTTTTGCAAGCCTCTGAACACCCCAAAAATAGCAAAAGTAACCAGCGTTAGCGGATAACCGATGGCGCGAATCTTGTAATATTCCTGAGTGTATTCCAAAATAAGCCCTTGAGCGTTGTACAGGCTAAAGATTTCCTTGGCGAGCCATGCCGTGATAAAATAAATAAAAAGGCTAAAAAGGAAATTAAAAGCAATGGCTTGTGGCACCAGTGTTTTTACAGCATGTATCCTGTTAGCCCCGAGATGTTGGGAAACGATAGCAGAAATAGCCGTTTTGGTTTGAGCCACGATCCAAATGATTGCAGACAGAAAAGAACCTACAATTCCCGCGGCGGCAAGTGCTTCTACCGGGTTTTTGTCAACATTTCCGATAATGGCGATATCGGTAAGCGAGATCAGTGGTTCAGCAATCCCGGCTATGATCGCCGGAATAGCCAGTTGATTGATTTCTTTAAAACTTATTTTGTTCTTATCACTCATTAAAGATATGCCGGTTCTGGAATGCTATGAAATTGCAAAAATAGGAAAGCTATGCCCCTTGTTTGCTGAAAAACCAGATAATTTTTGGTAAGAAAACATGTTTTTGTGTGAAACTTCGAGAAAAAGATATATTTTTGAGGTCTGAAAAGAAAAAGGATTTTTTCAGTATGGGGCATTAGCTCAGCTGGCTAGAGCGTTTGGCTGGCAGCCAAAAGGTCATCGGTTCGACTCCGATATGCTCCACGAAGGCCGTCTAAGAGATAAAACTTTTAGGCGGTTTTTCTATTTTAAGAAAAGTATAACAGCAGGGTTTTTATCATCTTTATGTGCGTTGTATCTTTATAAAAAATTAGAACACTATGAATTTAAAAGGAAAAGTAGCCTATATAACAGGTGGTACCAAAGGAATTGGATATGGAGTGGCGGAAATATTGTTGAAAGCTGGGATGAAAGTCGCTATTAGCGGCCGTAAGTTGGCTGACGCTGAAGAAGCAGCAAAACAATTAAGCGATAATGCTGACGAAGTCTTGGGATTGGCTTCAGATGTAACGGTTTTGAACGATGAAGAAGCGGCCGTCACCAAGATATTGGACAAATGGGGGCAACTCGATGTTGTTTTGGCCAATGCAGGGGTCGGACATTATAAACCGGTCGACGAATTGGAAGCTGAAAAATGGCATCAAATGATAAACACCAACCTGAATGGAGTTTACCATACCTTGAAAGCCTCAGTGGAAGCGCTAAAACAATCAAAAGGATATTATATGACCTTGGCGAGTTTGGCGGGAACTAACTTCTTTGCCACTGCTGCCGGATATAATGCTACCAAATTTGGTGTGGTTGGCTTTACGCAGGCTGCAATGTTGGACCTTAGAAAATATGATATTAAAGTGTCTACCATTATGCCGGGATCTGTTGCTTCATACTTCAACAACAATACGCCTTCAGAAAAGGATGCGTGGAAAATTCAACCGGAAGATATTGGACAAATTGTACTGGATTTACTTGAAATGCACCCAAGGACCTTACCGAGTAAAATAGAAGTGCGGCCATCGCGTCCGGATAAGAAATAAAGTTTTTAAATCATGTCAGTTTATCATTAAAGAGTCCTCCCCCAGTCCCTCCACCCCTCCAAGGGAGGGAGGGGGAGGTTAGGAGGGGATTAAAACCTGACGACAATCAATACGTATGCGTTTTAACCTCTTTTTCCTGAAATGGGCTGTGTATATCAAAAATGGATTGAATCAATACTTGTAATTGTGAATTGAATTTAGCTATAACATTGTCGTCTATGGTATGATCTTTTTTGGCGCCTCTTCCCGCCTTGTCTTTCTTGGCAAACTTTAAAATGTCACTTTGTAGGTTTTTGAATGAAATAATACCGCCTTGAAACTGATTAAAAGGGGATTCATTTTTCATCATATACGCATAGCACAGTACTTGAAAGGCCTTGCTGTACTTGTAATCCTCTGTGAGGTTTTCCCAATCGACGATCTCTACCTCGCCTTGTTGTACTTTTCCGGTTTTATAATCAATAATGTTTATCACACCGTCTTCTTCCTCCACACGATCTACTTTTCCTTGTAGATAGATGGGGAAATCAAAGCCATCGATATGGATTTTGGTCTTTAGCTTGCTTTCGACCTCCAGGATCTTGATTTGTTTTCCCTTTTTCAGGCGTCTTTCTTCAAAATCAAGGAAGTTTTCAATATAACGTTTTGCAATATGATAAGAGATGAGGTTTTTGCCTTTTAAGTTTTCTATGACTGAATATGATTTTGCAAAATGCTGACTTACCTGTTTTTCAACCTTGGTTCGCATCTCTTTTATATGTGATAACGTAAGGAATTGTCCTTCCAGCGGTTTATAAAACAGCTCTAAAGTATCGTGAACGATCGTTCCGAGGGTGTTGGCGGCAATGGTTTCTTCAACATCATCGGCTTCTTTGATTTTTAAAACCGTTTGTTTGTAGAAATCAAATGGATTACGGATAAAATTGCTCAAGGAGGTGGGTGAAAAACCTTTTCCGGTAGCTACCTCTTTTAATTTTTCTAGAAGATCATTGTTTTTGTTTAGGGTGGCCAAACTAAGCTTATCATTTTTTATAGACGGACTCGCAACAACTTCTTTTATTCGATGGTTTTCCTGCTTCAACATGGTCAACTGTTGAAGTAACCTACTTTTTTCGCCACCTTCCAAAACATCGGGTTCTGTGTTGTAAAGCAGATAAATGTTTTTTGCTCGTTGTAGCAAACGGTAAAAGTGATAGGTGTAAATAGCGTCTTTTTCCTTGTATGTGGGCAGTCCGAATGCTATTTTTAAGTTAAACGGAATGAATGAGCTATTGGTTTTCCCTGCGGGGAGGATGCCCTCATTTACCGAAGTGATGATAACGGTTTCAAAATCTAAATTCCTGCTTTCAAGCATTCCCATGATTTGCAGGCCTTCCAAGGGTTCTCCTTTAAAATCTACCGTTTCTTTGGAAAGTAACTCACTGTAGATTTTCTTTAGTGTCGCTAAAGTGCTGATGGAGTTGAACTGTTTGCTGTAGGTGTTCAATTGGTTGAAAACCTCATAAAATCGAAAAAGGTATTCTAAAAAGAGCGGATTCTTATTTTCCTCTGTTTTGTAGCTTTCTTTGAGTAAAAGAGTGATCTCAATACAATGCTGAATACTATTGGAAACCGTTCGTTTATCGGGTTCAGGAAATAAGTGTGTAGCATTGCTTCCAATACTTCCCACTTCCTCTTGTTTTATATAGATGAGGTTTTCCTTTTTGATCCTGTCTAATAATACTTGTGTTTGGTTGAATGAATTAGCAAGTAATGTTTTGCATATCGGATTGGAGAGGATATTAAGAACATCCTGATAATACCAGAGTTCGCCCTTATTTCTTTCCCAAATATCTAATAAAACCTCATAAAAGGAAGCAAAGGGCGTTAGTTGAAGGGGAAAACCACTGGTGACATTCACTTTATTGATTTCAGGCGGAACAGCATTTAAAACCGGGGCTAATAAGTTTTCATTGCCTAATACCACTGCCGTGCTTTGTATGTTGTTGCCAAGGGATTTCAAAAGACTACCTACATATTTTGCCTGACTTACATTTTTCGGTATTCCGGCAATTTCTATACTTTTCTCTTTACTGAAATGATTACAGACAATATCGAACGGATGTTTTTTGAAATAGGGCCATTGATTTTTATAATTTCTCATAAAAAGCCCTGCATCATGATCGATGTCATCTAAAAATTCAGTATCGATATCCCAAAAAATTTCAGAAGGAGTATTTGCCAAAAACTCCTGAACGATGTTTTTTTCAGAATTGTTTAAGGCATTAAACCCGATAAAAAAATGCTTTTCGTTGATATGGTTTTGAATGTAATGTTCTACATTTTCATTGGCTTCCCGATAGATCATTCCTTGATAACCCATTCCTTTTTTCATGAGGTGCTCATAAAAAGCTGTGTAGTATAGATGTATTTTTTTCCAGAATTTCAGATAGTTTAACTGAATTTCGGTTTTATGATCATCGTTGGTCCAGTGGAATTGATCCAATTCTTTTATATGAAAAAGATGGGTGAAGATTTTATCCGGATCAATCAAATAGCGGTCAATTTCATTAAAATCCTGTAATATGATCTGTGACCATGAGGTAAAAGAATAAAAGTCTTCTATTTCATTTTCGGGAGTGAGTTTTTTGTATACTTCATAAAATTCAAAGGAGAGTTGGATGTTTGAAGCCGGTTTAAGGTTGGCCAACTCTTGAACAAACTCTTCTATACTGATAATCTTCGGAGCGATTATGGTTTTTGTTACGATCTTTTTAAGGGCATTTTTAAGAAAAGTACCGGCCCGTTTACTGGGGAGTATGAAAACTAATGAAGAAAGTTCGTTTTCATGATGTTTGTGGATTTGTTCCGCTACTTGGGCCAAAAAAGATTTCATACGTTTAAAATTTTATAATTACCCGAAAATAAATTAATTAAAAATTTGAGAACGTATGCAAGCGCTCATTACTCTCGCTCTCGCATTAAAAATTTTAAAAATTCATTTTTGTGAATATATTTTTAAAATTTATTAATGTTCGTTTCATCTAAAGAAGTTTGCTACTAATGTACCAAAATACTAAAGTGTTGGGAAATAAAAAACGCTCCGAATTTTCGGAGCGTTTTCTTTATATAATTTGAATCAACTAAGGCTAATTAGTCTTTAGCTAAGTTAATTTCAACTCTTCTGTTTTGAGCTCTACCGTCTCTAGTTGAGTTAGAAGCGATAGGTCTGCTTTCACCGTATCCGGCAGAAGACAATCTGAACTGATCAACACCGTGATCAATCAAGTAGTCTTTTACAGCAGCGGCTCTACCTTCAGATAATCTTTGGTTTAGTGATTCACTACCAGTGCTATCTGTGTGCCCTTCAACTGTAAATTTAGCGTTAGGATACTTGTTAAGGATTCCGATGATGTCAGTCAATACAGCTTGAGAATCAGACTTGATAGTTGTTTTTCCTGTGTCGAACAAGATAGTTTTAGCGTACTCATTCAATTCAGCTTGTGCTTGCTCAGTTACTTCAGGACAACCATTGTTAGCTACAGTACCAGGAGTATCTGGACACTCATCTTCAGAGTCGATTACACCGTCACCGTCTTTGTCAGGACAACCGTTAGTTGCAGCAGGACCAGCTTCGTTAGGACAAGCATCATCTCCGTCAGCGATACCGTCACCGTCAGCATCAGGACATCCGTTCAATTCTTTAAGACCTGCAGTTTCAGGACAAGCATCGTCAGGATCAGCTACACCGTCACCGTCAGAGTCTGGACATCCGTTGAATTCAGCAGGACCAGCTTCGTTAGGACAAGCATCATCTTTATCAGCGATACCGTCACCGTCAGAATCAGGACAACCGTTGAATTCTGCAAGACCAGGTACTTCTGGACAAGCATCGTCTTTGTCATAAATTCCGTCACCATCAGTGTCAGTTCCACCAAATCTGATAGAAAGACCCATTAAGTGCTGGAAGTGAGGAGTGTTATAGTCCTCAAATACGTGCTTGTATCCGGTTTGTAGTGTTAGACCAAGGTTATCAGTGAACCAAACGTTAGCACCGATTGCTCCGTTAGCAGTACCAGCACCAATTTCGTCCAACCAAGTATAACCACCACCTATTTCTACGAAAGGATCGATTACAGTTCCTTGAAGGAAGTTGTATTTAATAGTACCGTCCAATCCGTAGTATGATAGGTCGTCTACGTCCATATCACCAAGACTTTCAATTTTGTTAAGTGTACCACGAGCACCAACAGAGAATCCACTACCTACGTATTTAGATACTGATACATAAGAAATAGATGGAAGGATGTTCCAGTGATCACTTGCGTTGAAATACTCGTCAAACAAAGTCTCCGAGGCAAAAGGTCTATCAGCGCTGGTAGGATATGCGTCAACCGCATTTACACCAAAACTTATTTGCCAAGGATTGTTTTGGTCTTGAGCATTCATGCTGCCAATTCCTACGAATAGGAGAGAAGCAACTAGTAATTTGCTAAGATGTTTCATGTTCAATTTATTTAATTTTAAGTGTTAATTTAAAGACAAATGTAAGTTGTTACAACTTATTAACAAAAACAAATATATAATTTTTTAGTTAAAATGAAAATATATGTCATCTAAACTACGCCTAATTTCTTCCCTACTTCAGTAAAGGCTTCAATGGCTTTGTCAAGATGTTCCTTAGTGTGTGCAGCCGATAATTGCACTCTGATCCTTGCTTTTTCTTTAGGAACTACCGGATAGAAAAATCCTATAACATAGATGCCTTTTTCCAGTAATTCGTCGGCCATAGTCTGTGAAAGCTTAGCATCATAGAGCATTACAGGCACTATAGCAGAGTCGCCATCTACAATATCAAAACCGGCTTTTTTCATTCCTTCTTTGAAATAATTGGTGTTTTCTTCCAGTTTATCCCGTAAGGCTGTACTGTTTGAAAGCATATCGAAAACCTTAATAGAAGCTCCAACAATATTAGGAGCCAGCGAATTGGAGAACAAATATGGACGAGAGCGCTGTCGTAAAATTTCGATAATTTCCTTTTTTCCGGTAGTATAACCTCCCATGGCACCTCCTAGGGCTTTACCAAGGGTTCCTGTGATGATATCTATGCGTCCCATCACGTTTTTCTCTTCTAGGGTTCCTCTACCGGAGGCTCCGATAAACCCGGCAGCGTGACATTCGTCTATCATGACCAAAGCGTCGTACTTGTCGGCCAAATCACAAATTTTGTCAAGTGGGGCTACCAAACCGTCCATAGAGAACACACCGTCTGTTACGATAATCTTAAATCGGGCGCCGTCTTCATTGGCTTGTTGCAATTGTTTTTCAAGATCTGCCATGTCATTATTCTGATAGCGGTAGCGTTTGGCTTTACACAAACGAACACCATCTATAATAGAAGCGTGGTTAAGCGAATCGGATATAATAGCGTCTTCCTTGGTCAATAAAGGTTCAAAAACACCTCCGTTGGCGTCAAAAGCAGCGGCATATAAGATAGTGTCTTCAGTTTCGTAGAAATCAGCGATCTTTTCTTCCAATTCTTTGTGGATGTCTTGCGTTCCGCAAATAAAGCGTACAGAAGACATTCCGAAGCCATGAGAGTCCATGGTATCTTTTGCGGCTTGAATCACTTCAGGATGTGACGACAGCCCCAAATAATTGTTTGCGCAAAAATTAATGACAGTTTCTCCTGTACTTATCTTGATCTCAGCTCCCTGTTGCGAAGTGATGATACGTTCTTTTTTGTAGAGCCCGGCATCTTTGATGTCTTGCAGTTCCTGTTGTAAATGATCTTTTATTTTTCCGTACATCTGTTTTGTTTTTTGCAAAGTTATAAACGAATTTCCGAACTATATCTTTTTCACTTCAATATCATCATTTATAAAAACCAAGAGCTTTTCAGTAACCTGATATCCTATTTGATGAAGTGCCCCCGCATATTGATCGAGCTGCATCCGATATTTTTCAATAAATGCCCCTGTTTTATAATCGATAAGGGCGGCGGATCCATTTTTCACCATGAACCTGTCCGGTCTTAGGGAAATACCTTCTTTGGTAATAATCTCCCGTTCATTGTATATTGTGTGGCTTTCCGTAAAATAATCGGAAAGATCGGGGTGATTGATGAGTTTCAACAAAAATTCGGCTATTTCCGGTTTTTCTTCTTCTGAAATAAGTCCGTTCTCGACCGCCTCCGTAACTGTAGGCTCCAAATCGCGTTTATGGTATATTTTGGACAACAAATGGTGGTAAATATTTCCTTTTTCTATCGCTTTTTGTTGTTTGGTGTCCCAAAGTGACCCGGCTTTTGTGATGAGTGTAAACGAATTTCCGAAGGAAGTATTGGTGATAAACGGGATATCCTCTGACGTATAGGTGTTTTCTTTTTCCTGAATCGATTGTCGTTTCGGGTTTCCTATTTTGTAGTGGAGTTCCCCATCCTGCCACAAATTTTGTGCTTTTAAATAATTGATAAAAAACCCGGCAAAGGTTTTGGTGTTTTCCACTCCTTTGGCATTGATATCTTTTTTGCAAACCAGATAAAGTTGTTCTACAGCTCTGGTCAAAGCCACATACAAAAGATTGAATTGATCCAACTCCATTTTTTGGTCGTATTCTTCAATCAGTGCTTTTCCTGTTTCATTAAAGTTCTCAACAACACTTTTTTTACTCAAAAGGGCATATTCCAGCCCAAAATCTTCTTTGTTGACCGGAAACCAGAGGTTGAAATTCTTTTCCCTGTAGATATCAGTGTTTGCATATGGGTAAATAAGCACGGGAAACTCCAAACCTTTGGATTTGTGGATGGTCATGATCTTGACTGCATCCGACATGGCAGGAGCGACAATACTTAATTTTTCTTTTTTCTGTTCCCAATACCCCAAAAAACTGTTTAAACTCCCGTCGTGGTTTTGAGTGAAATTTAAGATTTCGTCTAAAAAGAACTGCAAATAGGCTTCTGGACCTTCAGCCAAGCCGAAAGCGTTGATGGCATATTCTACAGCATTGTAAAATGGAAGTTGCAAAAAGGTATTGATATCGAAGCCTTCTTCATCAAAAACCTTTGAGAATTGCTGAAGATGAGTTTGGAAATAGTGATGTTGATCTTCTATTTGTTTCCGCTCCGACAGAAAACGCAGCATATTGAATTGACAATTGAGGTCATCGGGTTGATTGAAATAGGAAATTAATTGGATAATGAAATCTACTTTCTTATCGTTTTTCAGTAATAAGGATTCCGAAGAAATAATGGGAATGCCCTGTTCCGATAGATAATCGGCTATGGTTGAACCTTGATTTTTTGTTCTAGTGAGCACACAAATATCCTGATATTCAAATCCGTTTTGAATCACTTCTTCGACAATCGAAAAAGTGCGTTCGCAATAAGCAAGATCAGCCTCTTCTTTTGAATTTTCATCCACAAAAGTGAAATCGATATATCCGCCGGGTTTGTCGTTGGTTTCCTGATGGCTATTTTTTTCAAAGAGATCGCGGTATGTGGTATTGTTCAGATAGGTTGAAGTATAATTAAAAAACCGGTTGTTAAAATTGACGATTTCATCAAAACTTCGGAAGTTTTTGGGAAGCGAAGTCACCTTTTTTTCGACTTGAAACGGATTACCCTCGTTATACAAACCGATGAACTGCTCCACTTTTCCGCCTCGCCAGCGGTAGATAGCCTGTTTGGCATCACCTACAATCAAAAGGCTCCCTGTTTTTCCGGCTTGATTTTGTGTTTCAAGTGCATTGGAAACCAAAGGTTGTATATTTTCCCATTGCATGGTCGATGTGTCTTGAAACTCATCGATAAAATAATGTCTGTATTTTTCACCTATCCTTTCATAAATAAAAGGAGCCGGCTGATTGGCTATAGCTGATGAAATATGCCGGTTAAATTCAGAAATAAGTAAAAGATTGCGTTCTTTTTTTATTTTTTGAAGTTCGCTGTTGATGGAATTCAACAATGAAAGCGGTACTAAATTTTTATAAAAATCCTGAAGGAAATCCCGTCGCCCCACCCCTTTTTTGATCTGAAGGAAATCACTTGCCAGTTGTGGTTGAAGCTTATCAATAACCGAAGTCACATTTTCAGGTGTACTTTTGTTGTAAAGTGGATCTGTTTCTATCTTTTGTTGCCAACTGTAGGTGAATTTGACATCAAAATCTTTGGAAACGATCTTTTGTAGGAAGTTAGGCAATGATTTTCTACTGAAATCACTATAATCCAACCCGTTTTCGGTGATCAATTCGAGGGAATGTGTTGCGATGCCCACCAGTTCTTTTTCTTGTGCTGAGGTGAGTTTTTTCAGTGATTTCCCCAAAGCCTTAAAATCTTCCGGTTTTTTATCCGATAGGGATTTTATATGCTCGATATAATCTTCCTTAGACAGCAGTTTGGCAATTTCCTTGAGGTCACGGGCGATGTCCCAACTTTTGTCGTCGTCTGTTTTTTCAAGGGCAAAGTTGATCAGGGTTTCTGTGAGCAGTTTGTTGTCGCCTGCTTGGTAGATAAGATTATCCACCGCCTCATCGATCAGGATTTCTTCGTCAAGAGACACTTCAAAATTGGTTGGGAGTTTTAGATCAAATGCAAAAGTGCGCAACAACCGATGATTGAATTTGTCTATGGTAACAATATCAAAAAAAGCATAGTTGTGCAGGATTCTAGCAAGTACTTTCTTGGCTCTGTGGTGCAATTCGGTATGCGGGATGTTGAGCTGCTTAGCAATATCAGAAAAAAGTTGTGTGGGTTGATCGAGGATTTGGCTTTGAGAAAAATCGTTCAGCCTCCCGATTACCCGTTCTTTCATTTCGTTAACGGCCTTGTTGGTAAAAGTAATGGCGAGCACCTGCTTAAAAGTATCCGGATGGCTAGACGCTAGCAAGATGCTCAAATATCTTTTGACCAAGGTATAGGTCTTTCCCGATCCGGCAGAAGCATTGAATATTTGAAAAGGTGCAGGGTTCAACATAGAAACTTTATTGCAAAATAGGCAAACTCTATTAAATAATTAGCAAATAATTACTGCGTTTTCCTTAAATTTGGGAAACTGAAATTAATAACCAAAAAAATAATTAAAAAATGGCTTTTGATTTACCAAAATTACCGTACGCATATGATGCATTAGAACCTCATATTGATGCGCGTACCATGGAAATACATCATACAAAACACCATCAAGGATATACAACAAAATTGAATGCTGCCATTGAAGGTACAGCACTTGAAGGAAAATCTATTGAGGATATCCTTTCAAACTTGGATATGAGTAATGGTGCTGTGAGAAACAACGGTGGAGGTTTTTACAACCACAGACTTTTTTGGGAAGTAATGTCTCCCGACGGAGGAGGACAACCTTCAGGGGAATTGGCAGCGGCTATCGATGCAGCTTTTGGTTCTTTTGAGAAGTTCAAGGAGGCTTTTTCTGCAGCAGCAGCAACACGCTTCGGTTCCGGATGGGGATGGTTGTGTGTTCACAAAGGAGGAAAAGTAGAAATTTGCTCTACACCAAATCAGGACAATCCTGTTATGCCGGGGACCGGTTGTGAAGGAACACCGATTTTAGGATTGGACGTATGGGAGCACGCATACTATCTCAACTATCAAAACAGACGTCCTGATTATATTTCAGCATTTTTCAATGTGATCAATTGGGATAAGGTTGCTGAACTTTATGCAGCGAATAAATAAAAAATTCATTAAAATAAATAACGGTTATTATTTTATAGGTTATAACGTTATTGAAAGACAGTCGCCTTGGGCGGCTGTTTTTTTATGGGTTTGTTTGAGAAATCAAAATTAGATGCAGTGTAAGGAAGTAATTGTGATGATGACTCACTAAAGGCATATTTTTAGCAGACTATCAATTCAGTAGAAAAGAAAAAGAATGGCAGTTTCAAATAAAAAAATACTTCAAGACATTAAATTTTCGGTCTTAGACCTCGTGCCGGTTACTCAAGGAAATTCCCATCTACAATCCATGCAAAATAGTTTGGATCTTGCTCAACACACAGAAAAATTTGGGTATGAGCGTTTTTGGATATCAGAACATCATAATATGGAGAGTATTGTGAGTTCGGCTACGGTGGTTTTGCTGAGTCATGTGGCTCAAGGGACTTCAAGAATACGTGTGGGTTCGGGAGGAATTATGTTGCCCAATCATGCCCCGCTGATTGTAGCCGAACAGTTTGGTACCTTAGCCACTTTATATCCCAACAGGATAGATTTGGGTTTGGGAAGAGCCCCGGGAACTGACCAATTGACTGCACAAGCACTTCGTCGCGGCAAACAGGAAAGTGTTCAGGATTTTCCAAACGATATTGACGAATTGCAACAGTATTTATCCGCAGAAAATATCGATAGCCGTGTTCGTGCCATTCCCGGGGAAGGATTGGATATTCCGCTTTATTTGTTGGGTTCGAGTACGTTTAGTGCACAGTTGGCGGCCAAAAAAGGACTTCCCTATGCTTTTGCGAGTCATTTTGCACCGGCACATTTGTTCAGGGCGTTGGAATTGTACAAAGAAGGTTTTCAGCCATCGGCACAATTGGAAAAACCCTATGCCATGGCTTGTGTTAATGTGATTGCTGCAGAAACTGATGAAGAAGCAAAACGTTTGGCGACAAGCTTGTATCAATTCGCCATGGGAATCATCACCAATGTGAGGCGTCCGTTACCACCACCTGTCGACTCGATGGAAGGGGTGTGGAACCAAGAACAGGAAGCTATGATCAAAAACATGATGTACTTTACCTTTGTCGGTTCCAAAGAAACCATCAAACGGGAACTTAGCGCGTTTGCCAACAGGACCGACGTTCAGGAAATCATAGTGGTTTCCCATATCTACGACCATGAAGCGCGGAAGCGTTCCTATAAAATATTAAGCGAAGCTTTTTCAGAATAAAAATCGGGGTTAAGCTCTTATGGTATAAATCTCACAGTAATCATGATATCATATTAATTTATTAAATTTAAATCTCATAGAATGGGTTTAACCTGACTGCCGTTTGGCATATTTTCTGATATCTGTCTGTTTTGTTCAGGTGGGCTCTACGTCGAAATGAGCTAAGGGAATTGATTATTTAATTGTGAAACCATGCTTAAATCTATAAAGCTTATTTTGATCATACTTATTCCGATGTATGGCTTTACTCAAAACCCAGCCTTAGATGATTCGCTTGCTACCTATAGAAATCATATCGCATTTAAAGATTCTGTACACAACAACAGGGATTCGGCTAAAAAACATTTAGATAGCCTGTACACCATTACCAAAAGAAATACTTTCCCAAAGTCAACCTATTTTTATCATCAGGATGCCGGGTATTATTTCTTTACTGCCCATGAAATGGGTTTATCGGAGTCACATTATGAAATAGCCCACAATGCTGCAGTTGAGCTGAATTTACCCTATGAAATGGTTGATAGTAAACTATGGCTTGCCAACCATCAGTATTTCCAGAGGAATTTCAGCAAGGCGAAATCCTTATATGAAGAAGTGCTTTCAGAGTCGAAAGAAATTTACTATTCTGAAGGTATAGGGAACGCTTATTTTGGCCTTTCAACCATAGAAACCGATCAAAGAAAAATACTGGAATTGCTCATTAAGGTTGATTCACTGTATAATGCAGAAAAAATTTTAAGTCCCGTTCTTGCCAATTCCTATGAAAAAATAGGAAACATTTATCTCAATTCCTATAAGAATACGGAAATAGCTATTGAATATTTTAAAAGAGCACTCGAAGTATCCGAAAAAACCCATTATGCTCCCGGAGTGACTCAATTTAACCAACTTTTGGGTGAAATTGCTTTAGAAGAAAAATCATATGAGGAGGCATTCCGTTATTTTGAATCCCTTTATAATGAAAGTGTAAGGAGAAAAGATACTTTGAATCAAATGCATGCTTTATCAAAGTTGGCTGGGGTGGATATTGAAGTTGGAGAATGGAGAGCAGCCGAAGAAAAGTTGAAAACAGCAATCGATTTTCACCACAAAACCAAGGATAGCATTTCGCTGGCTAATGCTAACCTCGCTTTGGCCAGATTATATATCAAAGAAAAAAAACCGGCAGAGGCCGAGCAGTATTTGAATTATGCTACCGTTTCCCCCAATAGCCTTGACACCTTGAATTTTAAAGCCAAACTCCTTAAAACAACGGTAAGCTATCTGGAACTGATCAATGATTATAAACTAGCTTTAAATAAACAACAAGAGTTGGACAGCCTTGAAACCATTCAACTGGAAAAGAGAAATGGGGAAAATTTCTTAGAACTCGAACAGAAATACAGGACACAGCAAAAAGTGCAGCAGATTAATTTATTAAAGGCAGAAAATGAGCTGATAGATCATCAAAAGGCCAACGAAAGAAACCTTTTTATAGCAGGTTTTACCATTTTGGGCTTTATTTCGCTAGGGCTCTATTTTCTTTATCAGAATAAAAGAAAAACACATCAGAAGTTAAAAGAATTAAATGTTTTAAAAGCCAACTTTTTTGCTAATATTTCACATGAGTTTCGCACGCCCTTGACTTTGATTTCCAGTCCAATTCAAAAACGTTTGGAACGAGAAGACCTTGATGAAAAAGAACGAACCGATCTAAAAATGGTCTTAAGGAACAACAAAAGGCTTTTACAACTGGTTGATCAACTGTTGGATTTGTCTAAAATTGAAGCGGGGAACCTAAAGCTAAAGGCTGAAAAAGGAAATATTTTGACATTTATTGGCATATTGGCAGATTCTTTTACGTATGAAACCGAGAAGAAAAGCATTAACTATCATAGAAACATCAACAATTTACTGGATGATGTTTGGTTTGACGAAGATGCTATTGAAAAAATTGTAGTGAATTTGCTGTCTAATGCCATAAAATATACTCCGGAACAAGGAACGGTGATCTTCAATGCTTATGTTGAACAGCAAAACTTATTTATGAAGATAAAGAATACAGGTAAGGGGTTGTCTGATAAAAGCCTAAAGAAAATATTTACCCGTTTTTATCAGGAAGATGAAAGTCAGCACGGAGCCGGAATCGGATTATCTTTGGTAAAAGAACTCGTTCAGCTTCACAAAGGGCATATCAATGTTGAAAGCATTCCTAATAAATGGACGACTTTTTCGGTGACTATTCCTGTTTATTTAAAAATATACAATAATAAAGAAGAGATAAAAAAAGAAAAAACCTCTCCTGTAACACTGGAAAACAATGTAAACGACTTGCCTATTTTGCTTATTGTAGAAGACAATCTTGATATACAATCGCTGCTTTATAATATTTTTGAAAGGACATATCATATATTATTAGCCAAAAATGGGGAAGAAGGTATTGCACTTGCCTTAAAACAGATACCGGATATAATAATTTCTGATGTAGTGATGCCGAAAAAAAACGGTATTGAACTTGCCCAAATTTTAAAAAACGATGAAAGGACGAGTCATATCCCTATTATACTTCTTACTGCAAAAACCGGAGACGAAAACGAGCTCACAGGGATAGAAACCGGAGCTGATGCATATATAACAAAACCTTTCAATAATAAAATACTGGTTTCGAAAGTGAACAAGCTCATGGAGTTGAGAAACAAACTAAGGGAGCACTATAGCGATGAGGTGGTCTTGAAACCCAAGAACATTACCGTGACCACTTTGGACCAGAAGTTTATAGGAAAAATGCAAAAAATACTGGATGAGAAATTAACTGAGCCTTCGTTTACCGTAGAAGAGTTTGGAAAAACTCTTGGTATGAGTCGTATGCAGCTTCACCGTAAACTTAAGGCATTAACAGGCTTATCGGCATCGGAGCTTATTCGTTCCCAACGGTTAAAATTGGCAGCAGGGATATTAAAGAAATCAGAATCTGACTGTAATATTTCTCAAATTGGGTACACAGTTGGATTTAATGACCCTTCCTATTTTACAAAATGTTTCAAAGAACTGTACAATTGCACTCCAACAGAATTCGCAAAGAATAATAATTAGTCTTCTACATTCGATAAACACTGGGTTTACAGGCGTGTTACATATATCATAGGCTTTGTTACAATACTTACAGGTTTCATTTCTATAACATACTACTTTTAGACATCAATATTAAACCAAGCCAGTGCCTATTAGTTTGTTATTTGCTGTTATTCTTTGCCTTGAATTCTATACAGGGAAGAGACTTCAAATAAAAATTGTAGGTCAAACCTAATAGTGATAACAATGAACCGACCTCATAACCCTACTTCGTTCAAACAACGAGACCTGATAGTAAGAAGTGCTCTTGTTTGTGAATATGACATTCAGGAAACCTCATCCAAAACAAAGACTACCCCTCTAGCTGAAAATTTGATCAATTAAAGAAACCCCTTGAATAGAAGGAACGCACTCTTTATAGATAAAACTAATATGTAAAAACCAAAACTAATGTAATGAAACCAATTCAATGTTTACTGCTACTTGCCATTGTTTTCCTGCTGTTCAGCTGTAAGGACTACACAGCAAAAAGCAGTGAGGAAATGATTATGAACAGTGCGGTAGTCACACAAAGTAAGCTGCTGACCCATACAGTAGCAGACGGACAACGACTCACCAAAGAAGCACTGATGTCTTATTTGCCGATTTCTATCGGAGATATGAAAAAAAGCGGTGAGATCCAATTTGATCGCTCAGCAGACAAACATACCGAAGGAATATACCACAGTGTCTCACAAGACTACAGCAATGGCAATGAGAGTTTGTCTATTCAAGTATAGGGACTATGCCGATGATCCAAATCGTATCAACAAGATAAAAGAAGGGCGAATAAAAGAAGGAGCTTCTGAAGAAACAGGTTTCAGTCAAAGAACTTACAAAAATGAGAAGGGATGGTACATTGATGAAATGGAAAAATATCGTGGTGTCGGGAACGAAAAAACAATCATCGAGAGCGATATTTCTATAACCACTCCCAGGTTTTATGTTGCTTTACAAGCATTTCCGAAGATGGGTGAATCAGCACCTGGCGCTTCTAGTCTCATTACCCTTATTGATAAAAGTCAGTTGCCAAGATTGTTCAAACTACCCGTCACGCAGGGTGAAGGGGACATTGAAAACCCCGGTGACGATGATGCATATACGACCATAAGCAAAGATCCTTATTTAAGTATGGCTATAAAAATTATCTCATAGCGTTAAAGTCTTTAAAGCTATTGGCAATCAGATTTGTCATTCGGAAACGGAACAGAAACTACTAACAAAAGATATTATAAACCGGTTATAAAATTATTAAATACTAAAGCAATGAAAACTATAAAAACGATATTAACAATTACAGTAATGTGTCTTTTTTTGGCATGCAGCAGCGACGACGACGGCCCAACACCTGGGCCCGAACCCACGGTACAAGAACTGGTTGCGGAAACCGGAAAGTGGTATCTGGATTATCTTGAAAACGAAATCATGGATGATTGTTATAAAACAACCTACTATGAATTCGACGGAGATATGGTCACAGAACAGTGGTTTTATACCGATGACGCCAGTGGAGATTGCTTGGCCGGATTTTCTGAGACCAACAACATCGAATGGTTAAGCGACACAAAATTTAGAGTGCTCGACGACGACTATCCCTACGAAATCACTATCAAATCGATAAACGAAACTGAAATGACGGCAGATTACTATTCTATAATTAATGACGAAACAAAAGAGATGGTTTTGGACAAAAACCCCGGTGAAGAATAAACCTGTTTCAACAATAAAATGTAACAACATGAAACCAAAAACATTATTTTTTGTACTACTGGGCCTAGCCTTTTTAATGCCCGTACAACAAACCGAAGCCCAATTCCTGAAGAAACTGGGTAAAAAAGCAAGAAAGGCTGCTGAGCGAGGTGTGGAAAACACCGTAGAGCGCAAGGCCGAGCAAAAGGCTGAAGAAAAAACAGACCAAGCCATCGAAACTGTGTTTGGCGTTCCTAAAAAAGTAATAGATAAAGACGAAACCACAACGGAAGTCAACAATTTTGAAGGCACTTGGTATTACGAATCGCTTGAAGGCGTTCCGGGTTATGAAAACCTGAACGACTGCGGCAAAAAATCGAATATTACCTATTCCGGTGGCTCTTATCGCACCCAATTTTACGACAACGACTGCAATTTGTTAACAGATGATACCGGCTCCTACCAAATAGAAGGCAACATCATGACAGTAAAGGCGCAGGCGCAGGATGAGGTAAGTACTACCAAAGTAACCACCACCCAAACCATTTTGGAACATACCGAGACCAAGCTCGTTATCGAAGACGCTATGACAGGTGCGGTGGTAACCTTGGTACGTCGGGGCGAATAAACATTAAAAACATATTATGAAAAACACATTTGTCATATCATCCATTGCTTTAGTAATATTGTTATTTACGGCCTGCAAAAATTCAGAAAAAAAAGAAGGCAACTCTACCAATTCCACTTCTGAAAGTGAAGTAAAAGCCAAAGTCGAAGCTCCAGATGGCAACAATATTGACCTAAAACAAAAGGGTGATTACACACAACTGTATTCCATAAGCGAAAAGTGCAAGCTAACCCCCACCCAATTGGGCGAGGCTCTTGGTTATGATGAAAGTCAGGTAAAAGAACAAAGCAATTACCAAGGCAGTTGTTGGTATCAAGTAACCCACCCCAGCAATTTCACGGTCAATTATGGCATAAGCCTAGAAAAATGGAGAGATAAAGACATAGTAGAAGACGCCATAAAAGGTGGTCAGGAAAATGATTTAATAGATATACGGGTAAGTGAATCGGGGGATACCTATTTAAAAAGGCACCCTGTACAAGGTTTCCTGTTGTTGTTAAACCCCAATTATGGAAATCCTATAAAAATAAGTTACAGTTACTTAAACCCCAACACCCCCAAGCTGACCGATGCCCAAAAAGAAGGACGGAAACAAAACACCTATAAAATTGCCAATTATTTAATCCAACATTACCAAAATTAGAGGCCATGAAACCGTTAAAAACCATACTGCTTATTTTATTTATGGGTTTGGCATATACCGGATTTACACAGCCCTTTACCCTCGATGACAAGATAAAACCTGTTGAATTGGCATTAAAAGAAGACACCCGTAAAGGCCACGAGGGAGAAAAAAGCATAGTTACTTTAAGTACTGTAGATTCTACACGTTACTATTTTGTAAGTGGTCATGAAATGTGGCAATTTTTAGACATTTTGGTTACTCCATTAGACGATGTAGCATCCCCAATAGAAGTGAGCTTAGCACAAGACAATTGGGAAAGCCCAAATATGGTAAAAACATCAAGAGATGTAGAAGATGGTATTATTTCATTTAAAACAAGAACCTGGAGTAAGTTTGGTATAAAGGTAAAATCGCTTGAAAACAAAACCGTCAATTTCTCAATAATAGTGCTGGCAAGCCCGCAACAAAAAAGTTATTTGGGTAACCCATTTACAAAAATCAAAGAAAGTGAAATGAAAGCCGGAAGTGATGGCAATACTTCAAATAATGCAAGCGGTGATTCTGGTAGCGGTAAAACTATACTATATATTTTATTAGGTGTAGCTATTTTGGTTATCGGACTTTTAGCAGGAAAACTATTGGGCAAAAAATCGGCTACTGTAATTGTCTTACTCGTTACTTGCTCACTATCAGTTAATGCTCAATATGCGCCAGCAGGCGGCGAAGGGTTTTGGTATGACGATCAATTCTTTACTCAAGAGGATCTTGAAAAAGGTAAACTTACCGAGCATTTAGACGATAAGTATACAGAATTTGGAAAGAAAACCCAAGCTATTGCCAAAAAAATGAAAGGCATAAAAGCTACCCTGCTAAGCGCAGTAAACCTATATAAAAGTTACAAAGGCCTAACCGAATGTATAAACTCTACACCGCCAGCGGCAGCACCTCGTATTCCATCGTTTTGCACTATAAATATTGAAGAAACCATCGGTCAGCATACATTTCAAGAAGAATACGTAATTGAAGGGTGTGCAGATTGTTTTTTAGATGCCCGTAAAGAATTTAACAATGTACGCTATCTGTTTGAGCAATTAGCTACAATTTACAAATGCACAAAAAACTTTAGCAACGCAGCCATTGCTTTTGGTGATAATGTATCCGGCTATCACGGCGTATCCGGCATGGCCTGGCAAACGCAAAAGTTCAACATCGAAAAATCTGTACTTGATTTAGAAAAAGCTTACGACAATAAATACGCAGAACTGTTACAAAGTCTTTCAAATGCCATGTACAAGCTTAGCGAATGCGAAGCCAAATACGGCGTAGAAGACTGGTTTGACCGCTTTGGCTATATGTATTTTGAATTTATGAAGACTACGTATGTAAGAAAAGATTAACACAATGAAAACAACAACACATATAGCGATACTGCTTGCACTTTTCGCAACCCTTTTTGCGGGTTGTAAAGCCACTTCAACCGTACCGGTAATTTCTACACCTTCACCGTCTATTGATAAGGACATTATTGGTTCTTGGGAAGGCTGCGACGGACGCGTAATAACCTTCGCCAAAGAAGGCAATGAAATAATAGGACGCTACACCAAATTGGGCGGGCTTGAAAGATACAAGTTCACCTTAAACGAAGAAGGATATCGGCTTACAGAGCAAAGTGCCGGTAATTACACCGGAACGGTAAAATGGCAAAACCTTTCCGGTAACGAAACTTGGAAAAAAGTAAGCATTACCATTAATAACAACGCCTATAAAGACAGTAGTTCAGACCCTTGCAGCAAAGAAATGAAACGTGTAGAATTATGAAAACAACAACATACATAGCGATACTGTTTATTTTAATTAGCGTTTTTGCCTGTAAGCAGGATAAAAAAGATGCAGATAATAGTGCCGTTAGAGCAGAAGAACCTGTCAAAAAAGACAAAAACACTACAAGAGATGATGAATCAGCATCAGCCCATGCAATAGCCGTTGGGCTGGTAGGCTCGCCACAAGGCGAAGTTTGGATAAAAAGGCAGGACAGCACGCTTCATACCATTGTCACGCCCGACACCGCCGAAGGCATTTTTGAGACGGCCGACCTCTCGCCCAACAAAAAATTCGTGCTGCTTACTGCTCCACTTGGCGATTTTGGCGAGGCGTGGGTTTACAACGTAAAAGATGGAAAGTTGCATAAAATAGAAGGTGGTTTTGGCCTGGGCGAAATGGGCTGGCTGGAAGACAGTCGCATAATGTTGCATCAAGGCTGTGTACTGGCCACTTACTGCAAAAAACTGGAATCGGTAAACAACACAACCCCTTGGGTACTAGAGGTAACCGAGGATTTGGGGAAACAAGACTAAAATGAAAACAACAACACACATAGCGATACTGTTTATTTTAATTAGCGTTTTTGCCTGTAATCAGGATAAAGGGACAACAGAGGTAAAGGATGAAGAAACGGAAGAACCTGTCAAAAATGACAAAAACACTACAAAAGATGAAGAACCGGCATCGGTTCTTATGGACTTGTTTGATACAGATAAAGACAATACCGAAGTAAATGAAGCCTTAGAAGCATTGACCAATGGTAGCGACCTAAACACCATGGTTTACCAAATGATGGGGTCACATACCATAGACAAAAGCACGGTGGACGAGCAAGACCTCGATGCACTGAAAAAAATAATGAAGAAATATCCTGAGATTGAGGAAAGCGGTGGTCTTGCAATCAATGAAAACACCATTGATCTACACTTTGCAAAACTGGCCGAAACGCTGTCAAAAATGGATAAAGAAGACTTACAAGCCATCAATGCTGTTATGCCTAAAAAAATCCGTTCCGCTGCTTCCAAACAATCAAAAAATCCATTTGAAGGCACTTTTATTGACGAAAGCCTCAATGGATATTCCTTTTACAGCACAGCAAAAAACAGCCAGCTCTACAAACAACTGGCACACGCCACGCCCGAAGAAGCCCAAGAAGTTTTGGCCGAACACTACGGCATTAGCCCCGAAGAAGTTGAACTACTGAAAAGCATTGAAAAACAACCCGAAATTAGAAACGAAAAGCAGGCACGGAAACTTTCAAAAGCAAAATACAACGAAGCCGTTGAAACCGCTTTAAACAACCCCAATGTTTCCGATAATTTCAAAAACTTGATCAAGAAACAAAAAGCAAAGCAAAAACGAAAAGCGGAAAGCTTTATAAAGTATTCATCTCGGGCTAGAGAGGCATTTTACAAACTCAATCCCGGCTGGCACGGTGAGGGCGATAAAGAAATTGGCAACACCTATATCGATTCTCGCAACAAACAAATCTATCTGCCATTGGGCAAACTTTCCTTTGCCGATGAAGTTATCGACCACAATCCCGGTGATGGCGGGATGTATCCAAAAGGATCTCTGGGCGAACCCAATATGCCCAATATCGACTTTACAGGAGGAGATCCAAGAATTTGTAACATCGGTTTGGAAGGTGAATTAACACTACAATTTACAAATAACGCCATAACCAATATAATCGGCCCCGATTTATACGTATTTGAAATGGGCGCCATTGAACCCACCATTCTTGAATTGTCTAAAGATGGTAGCGAATGGCTGGAAGTCGGGAAAATTGATGGTGGCACGGCCATGGTTGATATTGCTGAGCATGTGGATGAAGGAGAAACTTTTACGTATATCCGATTGACTGATTTAAATACAAGAAGTGATGTTCCAGGTGCCGATGTAGATGCCGTGGCGGCCATTGGCGGTGCTTTACGGCTCAACCTGGACAGTTCGGTGCTGTTTGAATTTGGTAAGCACAAACTCAAACCCGAAGCCGAAGCCTTGCTAACCGAACTGATTCCGCAGATAGAAGAAATGGGCAAAGGCACTATCATGGTCGAAGGCCATACCGACAATGTGGGCAGCTCACAAGCCAACAAAACGCTTTCAGAAAAACGTGCACAAAGCGTAACCACGCTTTTAAAAACCTTAATGAAAGACAAGGCCAACAATTTTAAATGGAAATTAAAAGGGTATGGCGACAGCCAACCCGTAGCCCCTAACGACAGCGATGAAAACCGGCAAAAAAACCGCAGGGTAGAACTGCTTGTGTTACCCCAATAAACATGTTGACAGCCGCAGTTGACAGATGCAAAAAAGTTGAACACTAAAATAAAACAGAAAAACAATGAAAACACTTATCACAATAGCTTCTCTATTGGTATTGAGCCATACAAGTATGGCGCAGATAAAAATACCTAACGCAAACAAAAAAATAGAAGTAAACAAAAAGATTGAAACAAAGACCGATTTAAATGTTAAAACCATTGCAGTTCCTAAAAGCATTAACATTAGGAAGTTTAAAAATTTAAAACCCGAGCAAATAGCAAAGCTTCCTGCCGCCAGGGTAAACCGCCAGTCAGTATTGAATCTCAGGATCAATAAATCTTGGGAAATTACACCATCCAGATTTTCAGATAAAGACATGCACGTTGTTGAATATTTTGGAAAACATCAAAAAAACCAACGCTACATCAGTATATACCCTGAAAATAAATATTACTCGCGTTTAAATAATAATGCCCCGGGATTTTTACCCGAAATGCGGTATTTGGTTTTAAAGTTTAATCCGGAAATGGGGAAAAGATACCGGATAATCATCAAATTAAAACCCGGAGTGTACAGAGGTAAAAAAGTAATGACAAATGTAACGGGCAGTAGAAACGATATATGGTACATAAATTACCAATATAATGAAGTGATGTTCGATTTTGAGGCATCTAGCAAAGAAATTAAGATAAGTCCTGTAATCGCCGGATCTGAGAGTTATTATACGAAATATGAGCCGCTGGAGATAGAAAAAATCAACATAGATAAGGTGGAAGAATAATTATTAAAAGCCAAACATTATGAAAACACTAATCACAACATTCACCCTGTTGCTTTCCCTAACCGTTATGGCACAAAGCAACACACTAAGTAACAGTTTTTGTGGTACGGCAGACCTGGTCAATAAACGTCTTTCCATCGCCAAAAATTCACAAAATAACTGCAGCAAATACTACCCCTTTAACGAGGGTCACGTTTCAGAATATGAAATGTTCAATAAAAAAGGAAAAACGGATGGTACAATGAGATATACCGTGAGCAATGTGAGTAATTCAGACAGAAATTCAACAGCTACTATTGTTTCAGAAATTTTTGATAAAAACGGAGAATCTGTTTTATCAAGCGAGTTCGATATGAACTGTAATGGTAGTATGGTGAGTATGAACTTTAAGTCACTGATGAATGCTAATATGATGCAACAATTCCAAAATGGGGAAGCAGAAATTACCGGTACCAATATAGAGCTTCCCAATAGCCTTTCAGAGGGACAAATATTGCCCGATGCCAACATTGACATTAAAATGAATATGGCTGGATTAAACATGAACATGACAACAGAAATTTCCAACCGAAAAGTAGTGGGCACAGAAACCATAACCACCTCTGCCGGTACTTTTGATTGTATGGTGATCACTCAATCGAGTAGTGGAAAAATGATGATGGTCAAATTTGACAACATCCAAAAAACATGGCTGGCCAAAGGGGTAGGTATGGTGAAAAGTGAAGACTATAATGCAAGAGGAAAATTGCAAAGCTCTACGTTGCTCATATCATTTTCGGAATAAACAAGCGTTGGTTTGACCGGCTAGTGAAGCTAAGTATAATGCCAAAACCAAATATACAATCACTATTTTGCTTACTTTTATTTCCTCAACCTAGACTAACCTGAGGAATAGGATAATTGACAATGAGAGGCGTAAGCTAAATAAGCCATTCAAGAAATTGGATGGCTTTTTTTAATGTTTTTCACGAATTTATCATTTTTTGGAGTAATGAGATTTACATAACATATCTGTGATATAATATCGTTACATCATTAACAATTGTTTGTTTTATAGCGCATTACTTTGATAATTCTAAAATTAATATTTAACATTGTAGTAAATTCTACTTTTATTCAAGGTGAAAAGATTCTTCAGATTATTATCAGGGTTTTTAACCTTATAACTAACATAACAACAAAATGAGAGCAAAATACTTTTTACTGGCTATGGTTGCCATAACAACGGTAGCATGCCAACAAGAATCAGCATCAACTTACGAGATATCTTCCCCCGGGGGAATAAACACCGTTTCTTTTTCCCTTAAAAACGGAACACCACAATACAGCGTATCCCATGGGGAAACAGTGGTCTTGAACCCTTCAGAAATGGGGTTTGTCTTTCGAGATAACGATTCGTTGTACCGAAACCTTGAAGTGGTTGACACCGTGCAAAAGAGCTTTGACGAAACTTGGGAGCAAGTATGGGGAGAAAAAAAGGAAATCAGAAACCACTACAACGAACTGATTGTAAAACTTCAGGAGAAAAGTGAAAGTAAACGCAAGTTGAATATTGAATTCAGAAGTTTTGATGATGGGGTGGCTTTCCGCTATGTTTTTCCGGAGCAAGGCATAAAAGACAGTATTTTCATCATGGATGAATTGACCGAATTTGAACTGAAAGACGAGGGAAAAGCATGGTGGATCCCTGCTTATGGAGAGCAACGTTATGAATATCTTTTTGAAAATTCAGCTGTAAGCGAATTGGATACTGTACACACGCCTTTGACCATTGAAAGTGAGAACGGATTAAACCTCAGCATCCACGAGGCCAATTTGATCGATTTTGCCAGTACGACATTGGTCCATACAGAAGGAACAAGCCTTAAGACGGATCTTGCCCCTTGGTCAGATGGGGTAAAAGTGCGAACTACAAAGTCGTTTACTACGCCGTGGAGAACAATACAGATAGGGGAAAAACCTACCGATTTGATCACCTCTTACCTGATCCTTAATTTGAATCCGCCTAACGAGATAGAAGACACAAGCTGGATCCAACCATTTACATACATGGGAATATGGTGGGGAATGCATATCGGGAAATATACTTTTTGGGAAAGTGAAAATCAAGGAGCAACCACCAAAAACGCAAAAGAGCACATCGATTTTGCAGCAAAGGAAGGCATAGACCACCTGCTGATTGAAGGATGGAATAAAGGCTGGACACCACAATGGTATGAAAATGCTATGCATATGTTCAATTTTACTGATGAAGCAGATGATTTTGATCTGGAAGAAGTAACTGATTATGCTGCTGAAAACAATGTCCGTATCATCGGTTATCACGAAACCGGGGCTAACATCGACAATTATTTAAAACAGATTGATAGTGCTTTTGCGCTTTATAACCGTGTTGGGATTCACGATGTGAAAATTGGTCACGTAGGCTCTTTGTTAAAGATGAAAGAATGGCATTACGGACAGTTTGGGGTGAATTATTTCAGATATGTACTTAAAAAAGCAGCCGAGCATAAGTTAACAGTACTGTATCACGAACCCATAAAAGATACCGGTGAGCGAAGAACCTATCCGAATATGATGGCTCGGGAAGGAGCCCGCGGACAAGAATACAACGCTTGGAGTGAGGGGAATCCGCCGAATTATACCACTATTTTGCCTTTTACCAGACTGCTTTCCGGTCCTATGGATTTTACCGCAGGTATTTTGGATGTAGAAATAAAACAAGGACATCCGGGAAGAAGGGTACACAGTACTGCTGCAAAACAACTGGCACTTTTGGTGACCGTATTTTCTCCGATACAGATGTTAGCAGACCTTCCTGAAAATTATGAAGGACAACCGGCTCTTCAATTTTTAAAAGACGTACCTACCAATTGGGAAGACACAAAAGTACTCAATGGAGAAATAGGAGAATACATTACAACAATACGTAAGGATATAGACAGCGACGATTGGTATTTGGGGAGCATAACCAACGAAGAGGCTCGTGATTTTACAATTTCGCTATCCTTTTTAGATGAAAACGCTACTTATGAAGCCCAGATCTATGCCGATGCCGAAGGCACCGATCTAACCCATAATCCTACTGCGATAGCGATCTCCAAAAAAGAAGTAACCGCAGAAGATGAGCTAAAACTACATTTGGGTGCTGGTGGTGGAGTAGCTGTTCGGTTTAAAAAATTATGATTTAGAAGCTGAAAAACACTTTATAAGTTAAAAACCCGGTCTAAAAATTAGGCCGGGTTTTTAATTTTTGCTCAGTTCATATAATTAAATCCATGATCTACTAAATAATATCTCAAAGAAGAAAAGGAATGGTAAATTTGCCGTATGGGAGGATTGATTTTCATTTATAACTCCAAGTCAGCTTTTTTCAACAAACTGAACGATTTTGCTCACAAGGCTTTATCACCCTCTACCTATGCTTGCTCCCTCTGTATGATGACCTACGGGGATTTTACGGTAAAATCGGAATGGAAATCGTTTTTGGAAAGCCTTCCTATGGAAAAAGAATTCCTTTACAAAGATCAATTGGAAGCCTTGCCCCTAGATTTAAAAGACCTATCGTTTCCGGTTATCCTTAAAAAGGAACGAAAAGACCTTGAAATACTGATTTCTGCGGAAGAACTTAACGAAATTAATAATCTGCAGGAGCTGATTACAAAACTTTCTGACAGACTTGAAATAAAACAATAACTTCTTTTGTCAGGTTGCCTGCGTTCTGCGTCTATTTTAATAAATAAGGGGTCGAATTAACCATTATCGACCCAAAAGAACAAAAAATTATGGAACCAAAAATAAAACGCGCCATAGTAGGCGGTATTGTAGCCACTGTAGTAATGACTTTGATCATGGTGATCGGAGCGATGATGGGCATGCCTAAAATGAATCCTCCTGCCATGCTTTCCGGAATGATGGGCGTACCCCTTGCCATCGGTTGGATGATGCATTTTATGATCGGGGTGATTTTTGCGCTGTCCTATGTGCTCTTTTTTGAAGGTTGGGTAAGGAAAATCAGCAGTAATTGGATGAAAGGTATTTTGTTTGGGCTGGCAGCTTTTGTATTTGCCCAGGTTATGATGGGGATTATGGGGGCTGTAATGGGCGGCATACCCTCTCCTGATGGGAGTCCGGCACTAATTATGGTGGGTAGTATTGTTGGGCATATAGTGTTTGGAATAACAGTAACTCTGTTTCTCAAAGAGTATTCGGTAAAGCAGAAGCTTTCGAACTCTTAGGTTTTTTATTAATTAGTTAAATGAGAGGAGTGAAGTCCCACAGGACAACCCGTGGGGCTTTACTTTTTTAGTACTGTAAGCATATTACTTCCGTAATTGGCGATGTAGATTCTTTTGTTGCTTACTAATACGTCTGCCGGTTTGGATAGATTCCCCTCAACAATTTGTATTCTTATTCCCTTTGTATTATATATCAATACCCTGTTGTTATAAAAATCGGTGACAAAGACTTTTTCTTTATAAACTGTTATTCCGGTGGCTACATTTATACCGTCCTCGGCTCCTATAATCCGAAGTACATTACCGTTACTATCAAATACCTGTACCCTATGATTGTATGCATCGGCTACATAAATTTCTTCTCCATAAATCGCTATATCTGTGGGGTAATACAATTCTCCTTTGTTATGGCCTTCCTTGCTGAAAGTAACCTCCTTATTTCCGATCTTTAAAATAACCCGATGGTTATAAAAATCAGCTACAGCTATGGTGTCGCCTTGTACGGCAACTGCTGAAGGAGCATCAAGCCTGCTTCTAAATTGAACATATCCTGTTTGACCGTTTTTTATACTTCGGATGGTATCAGACACATATTCCGGAATAAAAAGCTCTTGATCTGAAAATGTGATATGCATAGGCCGTTGCAATCCCGTAATGGAATCTATGACTTCCCCTTCTTTGGTGATTTTCACCAAACGGTTATTGTCGGGATCAGAAAGCCAGAGTTCATCAGATTCTTCAGCAATACCTATTGCTTGGATGTTGTCTTGTAGTTCAATTTGCCGCTCAAACTCCCAAGACTTTTCCTTGTGAAGGCATGAAGCCATCACAACCGTTATAAACAAAAGAAGTGCTAACTTTCTAATCATCACCTTGCTCTTCTTTCTGTTCGGTGATTTCTTTTGATGTAAACCCCGCTTCTTTTACTTTTTGACGGATTTCCTTTTCGAAAACAACATTCCCTTTTTGAATCGTCAAAATGGCGAAAGCTCCTTTCACATCAATCTCTACTTCCTTTACATTATCTATATCCTTGAGTTTCTTTTCAAGACCGTAAGCACAAAAGGGGCAGGAAAGTCCGTCTACCCTTACTTCTATTTTATCGGTCAGCCCTTCGGATTTATCAACTTCCGGTGTTTGAGCATTTGTTTTTGACATGCTGATAAAGGATAGCAATAAGAAAATAATAGCTAACTTTTTCATTGTTTTAATTTTTTTAGATTAAACCACACTTAGTGGGCTAAAAGATTAATAACCGGGCACCTATCCTTAAGATATGATTATTTTTTTGTCCGCTTGGGGCGGAATCGTCCAAGGGGAATTGTATCCCGGATTCAAACAGTAGTCTTCTTCCGGCTATATATTGAATACCAGGAGAGAGAAATAAATTATTCCCTACGTCGTCAAACACGAGGTTCCCATTAAATTCCAGGTATAAATTGAGTTGTTTAGGCGGATATTGTTGTGGTAACAACGGAACACCTAATGCCAGATTGTATATTAAATTGTCCGGTAATCCTTCACCGGTGAAATTATAACCCAGCTCTCCATAAATTCCATAAGCTGTAGTGATGTAACCATGAACAAGGCTTACCGTAGTCTGATAAGCTCCTGTCCCTAGGGCTGGAACTTCAGATGAATTTCCTGTGGGAAATGTTTCGGTAAGTTTTATCAAACCCCGCCATGTTTTTCCTTTCCCGTCTTTTTGAAACAGCTGATATTTGGTAAAAACCTTTACATCGCCAATGCCCGAACGGTTTTCCATTCCATTGGGTGAAATGGATACATAAGGAGCAATGGCTCCAATCTGCCACTTCTGGTTGATATTATAAGGCACGGCCAACACCTGCATGTATGCATTGGCATTTTCTTTAGAGATGATATTGCCAAAGGTACGGATACCTCCCCCTTCCAATCCGAGCATAATGGGGGTGTCGGTAAAAACAGGAGGTCCCTGTGCCCATGTACTGTGAATGGACAGCAAACTAACTGCACCAATGACAAAGAGCTTTATATGTTTTATGAGTTCCATAATTTAACCTTTTCTTTTTCAGGAGGGTTTAGCCTTGCCCAATACCGGCTGCTATTAAATCATCTTTTGATATCCGGTTGTTTTTACAACAGGCCAACAGTTCACCATTAACCACCACAGAAGGCAAACGATGGATGTTGTATTGCTTTATCTTATCCATGCAAGCCTTGTCTTCATGCTGTTCTGTCAGGTTATAGATAGTTAATTTACAATTTTCACAAATAAGATTTTTTATTTGTTGAACCACGGGTTCACATACTGGACAACCTGCCGTAAAAATTTCTATCTGGCGTTTCATAACTTCATATATCAATTAAACCTGAAACAAAGCTATGACTGAGGGGGGAGGGGTATGCAAATCTTTTTCAGGTTTTTTTAAAACTGGACAGGGTTGTAATCTGTAGAAAACAAAAAAGCCACTCAATTTCTTGAATGGCTTGTTGTTATTAAGCTCCTGAAAACCTAAGAGAGTCCCAATTTGAATTTTTTGATCTTCTCTTTTCACTCATTGATAGCGTTGTTTATACTTATCATGGTGAGGTTGCGGAAACGAGATTGAGATATTGTAAATATTTATCCAGAAGGGAGCTGTTGAACACAGGTTCCTGGATTCCTGAGCCTTTTAGGAAATCGGTTACATTCTGACAATCCCAGACATACGTATGTTGGTATAGTTCCACTGTGGAAAGTCCCTTGTACATATTGTCCTTGAATAGGCTGGTCAGTGGGTACAGATGGTTACCACTGTCGTCCTCCCATAATTTTCTCCACTCCTGATAAGGTAAAGGTTTTAGGCCAAAACCATAATACTGGTTCAATAATTGGAAAAAGTCCACCAGAGTAAGGTTCTTTTCAGGTGTGGCGATCAAGTTGAATTTTTCCCCCAATGCTTTTGGATTCTTGGAAATATGAACAATGGTCTGGGTCATATAATCCACAGTAATGAGCCCCTCCCTGAGCTCTTCGAGCTTTGGGTAGTGTCCATTCTCGATGCAGGTCTTGACCAATCCGGCCCACCATTGGTAAGGAGCACAGGCACCCGTTGCACTATGGCACATGGCATATCCCAAACGGTAAGTGATAACGGGCAAGCCTTGGCTTGCTGCCAGATCTGCAATAGCTTCCATAACCCATTTGCTCCTTACATAGCCAATATCCCTGCTCACAGCCTCCAAGTTCTGAGCAATGTCATCGTTCTCCCTCATCACCTTTTTGCGGGTAAAGACATGTCCCCAACTGTATACGGAAATAGTGGACAATAGCACGAGGCACTTGGTCCTGTTTGCTGTTGCCAACCGAATAATGTTTTTCAGACCGTCCACATTAGGCGATTTCATATGAGAGTATGGTTCAATGAAGTTGACGGAACTCCCTGAATGGTAAATAACATCAATGATCCTAGCAAGGGTATCGAATGTTTTCCCATCAAGTCCAAGGTTCTTTTTGGAAAAATCACCGGGCACGGCAATGATACGGGTCTTTTCTTTGTTCAGTGGTTTCAGGTTGTAACGAGAAAAGGCATATGCGATCTTTTCCATGGCATGTACTTCATCGTGGGCTCGGGTCAGACAATAGATGATTGTATCGGGATGATTCCTCAACAGGTCGAGCAATAGGTGGATGCCCACAAAACCGGTGGCTCCGGTAAGCAGAATGGATGTGGGATTGGCAAGTTTCCTTTCGTCAAAGTCATTGGAAATGGCTATGTCCGTGCCTAGGCCAACATCGTTCTGTAGTTCAATGTAAGGCTCCATATCTTCTTCCAGAAGTAAGGTCTCTCCCCCCTTCTTTCTGTCAGTGAACACCTTCGCCAACTGTTGTATGGTCTTATGCTGGTAGATATCCCTTACATATGCCTTCACCCCAAGCCTCTCCTCAATGGCCGTAATCACAAAAGCCACGAGGATGGAATCTCCCCCGATATCAAAAAAATCATCGGAAACGTTCACAGCTGAAAGCTCAAGAGCCTCACACCATATCTTTACTATGGACCGTTCCATATCATTGGAGGGCGGGACGTTCAATTGGATATCCTGTGGATGCTCGGTAATTAGCTTGGTCAACAATTCCCTATCCGTCTTTCCGTTCTCGGTAAGAGGTATTTCTTGTAGCTCCACAAAATGGGCCGGAACCATATATTCTGGCAATTCCTCCCTGAGCAGGTTCCGAATCCGATCCCTGCCAAGTAAAGAACCTGTAGTACTGGCGACTATAAAAGCAATCAGATACTGGTTCCCACTTTTATTTCTTTTGGTGATGACCACGGCATTTGCTATGCCGGAAATATCGAGTAGGCACCGTTCTATTTCTCCAAGTTCTATCCTGAATCCCCTAATCTTGACCTGGCGATCTTGCCTTCCCATGAACCGTATGCGACCATCCGGCATCCAGTAGGCCAGATCCCCTGTCCGATAGAGATTTTTACCGGGTAAAAAGGGGTGGTCGGTAAATTTTTCCTTGGTCAGTGCTTTGTCGTTCAAGTACCCTGATGCCAGACCAACACCGCTGATACAGAGCTCCCCAACTGAGCCTAGGGGCAAGACCTTCTGTTGGTCATCCAGAATATAGGCCTGAGTATTGGCAATAGGCCTCCCGATGGAAGGGACGAACTTTCCATTTTCTTCTTTTACCATATTGTATGTAGCGAAAATCGTACATTCTGTAGGTCCGTAATAATCTACAAGTTCATAGGTGAGATCCAATGTGTGGACAGGTTTTAACTGTTCCCCGGCAGTAAACAAATATTTGAGAAAAGAGCTCTTTTCCCGCTTACTGTGCTCAACGAAGGTAGGTGCCAGTACAGTAGGGACAAATCCGTGGGTGATCTGGTCCTTAAGAAAAAACTCCCACAGTGCCTTTACATCGATCCTTTCCCAATCCTCGGCTACGTATAATGAGGCTCCGGACAACAAGGCTGACCACATTTCCCAAACCGAGATATCAAAGGCCTGTCCGGCTATTTGTGTCAGCTTGGATTGTCCATTCACCCTAAAGCGATCGTTGTGCCATGCTATGAGGTGCTGTATGGCCGAATGGGTCACCATGACTCCTTTGGGCTTTCCGGTAGATCCAGATGTGTATATAACATAGGCTAAGGTATCAGGGTTTATCAAGGTTTGAGGGGAATATGGTATATGGTGTGTAGCATCCCCTATATCGTCTAAGAGTAGGATCTTGTATTTTTCACCGGATAGTTGATCGCCCAATGCCTTGCTTGTAAGGACAATGTCTGCATTAATATCCCTAATTATATGTGATGCCCGTTTCAAGGGATTATGTGGGTCGATGGGCACATAGGCAGCACCAGTTTTTAAGATTCCCAGAATGGCAATGAACCAGTCCAAGGACCGTTCCATCCAAACCGGCACCAGATCACCGTTGCCCACTCCTTTAATGGTCAAGTGACTGGCAAGTCGATCACTTTTCATGTCCAGATCTTTATAGGTTAGTTTTTCTTCCTTGAAGACCACCCCGATATTGTTTGGAGTCAGACTTACCTGTTTTTTGAAAAGGGACACAAGGGTCTCCCGTGGATTGAAACCGTTCCATGAGGTGTCATTGAACAGGTGCGTGATCTTGTTTTCGCCGTCTGAGGACAATCCGTTCCCTGAGGATATGTTCCCAGGTGTTTCATGTGGATAATTTGTTGACATATGAATATGGTTTTTAGAGTTTATATATGGATTTGAATTATCATACAATACTGATATTTGTTGGGCATTACAGAGATACTCTGCGATGTTGACTTGCAAATTTTTTGGAGGATTGGAGCAATGTTGAGTATTTCCGATTCATATCTATCCCTTCATTTGGGATAGCAAGGGAACGGTCTTGTGCCTCTCCAAACTTTTCTGGATAACTTCTTCGGATATATGTACATGTTATCGTTGTGAGCAGTGTCGAAGAGTGAACAATAATGGAGCTATAGCTTTTATAGGGAGCCTGCATAGCAATGATACGTACTTTAAGAATCTTCCTGTAATTATCACGGATAACGCCATTCTCTTTGTAAGGACACAGATGAAAGCCTTTCCAAGCATTGTTCATTCTCTTTTGTCGGGTACTTGTGAGAGGAAAGCGAAATACTTTCCTTAGGTAATCCTTGAGATACATTTTACTTGCTACAATGGGGTTAAAACTGATAGAATGAAAAAACAACAGCCCATAAGGTGAGCAGTAAAGGAGCGCCAATAATAGGATGAAATACAAGGGGGGAATTATGTTAAATATAAGAAATTTCTTATTTATAAACACAGATATATCTTAATTTATTATTAAATATCAATGTAAAGGCATCATTTTAATAATCTTATTTGGTTGAAGATCAATCTATTTCCAAAATATTAAGGATTATAATTGAGACCAAGGAGTATGTGAGCTATAAAGGAAACTAACCATATTGACTATGCTTAAAGTCATATTCCATTTTTGACTGGACTTGCAAAAAAGGGGGGTATTGTTATTTTCTCATTGGGGGGTTTGACTTTCTGCTATTTACTATGCCAATGGTCTGGATTAATAAATAATCCTGTAGCAAATTGTTTTCTTTTCCCTTCGTAAGTTATTCTGTATATTAAAGGAGTTTCCCCTTTTTTATTTTTACGGGTTGCAGAAATAAGGAATAGTATTTTTTAATGTGTAAGTTTTCATTTAAAAGATTTATTAAATTGATTTCCAGTGAAATAATATGCAACCCAAAGAAGAATTGGTTGCAACCTCGTATGAAACCCTTTAAAAGGAATAATATGTAACAGATATATTTGATGACCTGGACCAAGCAAGGGAGCAAACACAAATTTGGATGTACGATTACAATCATGCCGTCCTCATAAAGCTTTATGCGTAGCTTGTGCAAAAGAAAATATCATGACCGCTAGCGGTCATGATATTAATAAAAATGATATTTTTATCCAATCACACAGTTCTAACTAGGGGAAACTTACACAATAATTCATCGCTTAGGTGTGGGGCGTTCAGTTACAAACACTTTAAAGTTTTCGATTAAAGTACCCCATTACTATTCGTGAACCAGAAAAATCACAATTCAAATATGACCAAGAAAACAAACGAATGAAATTATATATCAAATATATGGTTAGTCTGCGTTGTAAAATGCTGGTAAAGGAAGAACTAAAAAAGTTAGGATTGAACTATGTTCTATTAGACCTTGGTATGGTGGAAATCTGGGAAGACATTACCGAGGAAAAACGAATTCAACTTAGAAATAACCTACTTAAGTCCGGACTCGAATTATTGGATGACAAAAGAAGCATTCTGATTGAAAGGATAAAGAATGTAATTATAGAAATGATTCATTACACCGATGAAATTCCAAAAGTTAATTATTCTGGATATATAAGCGAAAAATTAGGTTATGACTATACCTATCTGGCCAATACTTTTTCTGAAGTGAAAGGAATCACTATACAGCATTATATTATTGAACATAAAATTGAGAAGGTAAAAGAATTGCTATTATATGACGAACTTAATATAAGTGAGATTGCCTATAAATTGCATTATAGTAGTTCGGCACACCTGTCTAATCAATTTAAAAAAATAACAGGTCTCACCCCTTCTTTTTATAAAAAACTACAGGTAAAAAGAAAGCGAAATCTAGAAAATCTGTGATATATGTAATGTTTATGAATACTTATGTATCAAATTTACCGTAATTCTGCCTCACCTTTGCATGCTACTTAATTTTAAGTAAGATCGTCATAAACAACAGAATACATATGGACATATTTGAAAAGAATAATTTGGGTTATAGAATAAGTAAAAAATTGAGCGATTTCCTTAGATCAATATTTGATAATGGAAACTCACAAAGCTCTAAGGAGATGGGATTTGAGAAAAACTTAAAACCCAATTTCCTCAAAATCAAAAAATAGTAAAGAACAAGGTTATAAAACACAACCCAATACATACTATAAAAAGAAAATTTAATTTAGTTCATTAATTGATAAATGCTTTCAAACTTTTTCGAAAGCCAAAAAAGAGCAGGAACTAAAAAAGACTGCTCTTTTTTTTATGCAATGTAAAATCTTTTTAATAACACGTTCTAATGACCACTGGAATTCTGACGGTATTAATATAAGAAAGTAGGAGAAATTTAACCAAAAAAATAAACACGATGTCCAAAGAAAAAGAAGGAAAACAGAAATCAGGAAAAACAGCACCCTCAGCAACTCCTAAAGAAAAGAAAGCAGCTAAAAGGGCAAAGCGGGATGCAAAAAACAGAGCGGAATAGAAGTTAAAAAAACCTTGAAGAATGCTGAATTTGAGGAGTCCATCACATTCAACTTGGCGGATGTAATAGAGTTTAGCTCTAATGCCATAGTGGTAAAAAACATAAAAGTTGAAAAAGCCTGTGTCATACAGGTATTTGCATTTGATTTCGGTAAGGTATTGCCACAGAAAAAATCCCCTTTTACACAGTTTATCCATATTATCGAAGGAAGAGCAGAAGTTGTGATAAATAATAATTCCACATTTATGCACAGTGGAGATTTCATTCTTATTCCAGCTTATACTACCAGTTCAATTGAGGCGAATCATAAGTTCAAGATGATTTGCACAACCATAAAAAGCAAATAGTTTGTTTGCTTTAACGATAAAAAAACATTCTATGGAAAAAAATACAATGGAAAATAGGTTTAAAATAGGAGATACTGTCTGCGCCAAAGTAAGGCCTTCGGTAATGCTTGTTGTAAGATTATATGCCCGAAGAATTTATTACTGCACCATTGAAAATGACGACCCTACCGCAAAAGAACTAGCTTATTTTGACAGGGAACTGAAGCCTTACGAAGGTAATTTAACTGATTCAGAAAACTTAAAAAAATAAAATTTATGAAAACTAATGCATTGGTTTATTGCGAAAATGAATTTGGGAATATAGACGGTAAAGTAGCTAACGGACTTATTCGCCAATCGGAAACTTATACTATTGTTGGAATCATAGATAGTTCCAAAGCAGGGAAAGATGCAGGCGAGTATCTTGATGGTGTCAAAAACACAATCCCCATTTTCGAAAGTATAAAGCATGCTATAAAGGAATTAAGCAGTATTCCGAAATATTTTATTTATGGTATTGCCCCGCTTGCTTCATTTTTAAACGATGAACAAAAAGAAATTATTTTTACCGCTATGAAAAGCGGGATGAACATCGTTAACGGTCTTCCTGAATTTTTCAACGATAACCCGCAGTACACCAGTATAGCCCTCAAATACGGGGTAACTATTAACGATATAAGGAAGCCACCGGCACGCGAAAATCTCCACAACTTTACGGGACGTATACAGGATGTAAAAATTCCGATAATTACCGTAATGGGAACCGATTGCGCGGTTGGCAAACGAACTTCTGCACTACTTTTGGTGGAAGCTTTACGAAATGAAGGCTTGAACGCCGTCTTCGTAACGACTGGTCAGACCGGTATACTCCAGGGCTCTAAATACGGAGCAGCAATTGATGTTTTAACATCAGGTTTCGCCACTGGGGAAGTTGAAAACGCCATTCTAAATGCTTGTGAGAAGGAGGAACCGGATATCATTGTAGTAGAAGGCCAAGGAGCTCTTAGCCATCCTGCATTTACTTCTTCAAGTGCTATTATCCGAGGGGCGATGCCTGATGCAATTATTATACAGCATCCTCCAAAACGAAAAAGTTATTGTGATTATCCCAAAATTTCAATGTTGCCGTTAGAAGATGAAATCCAAATGCTTGAAGTATTTTCCAAGTCAAAGGTAATTGCCATTACCATCAATCATGAGAATATGACGGATGTTGAAGTGAATCATACTATTGAGCAGTATGAAACAGAATATGATCTACCCGTTACTGATGTCTTAAAACATGGATGCGATAAACTGGTAAAGGCATTATTCAAAGCATTTCCCGAGTTAATGAGAAGGTCGGTGCTGGTTTGATTCTTCCCAGGGTAGATATAGATTTTAACAAGATAGCCCATAATGTCCGACAACTGAAAGTGCTATATGGCTCCAAAGGAATTAAAATCATTGGGGTTACCAAGGTAATCGGAGGAGATCCAATTATTGCTAACATCTTAGTGCAAAACGGTATCGAAATTCTTGCGGACTCTAGAATAAAAAATATTCTTAAAATGCGTAAAGCGGGTATACGGGCACAATTTATGTTGCTTAGAACACCTGCGCTGAGTCAGGTAGAAGATGTTGTCAATCATACACACATTAGCCTAAATTCAGAACTGATAGTTCTTCAAGAATTATCAAAATGCGCTTTGAATAACCATGTCGTGCATAAAGTCATACTTATGGTAGAACTAGGAGACTTGCGGGAAGGCATCATGCCCTCAGAAATGAATACCATCGTAAAAGAAGTACTCAATTTAAAAGGCATATCCTTGATAGGTATAGGAACAAATCTCGCATGCTTCGGAGGAATAAATCCTGATGCAGACAAAATGAATAAATTATCTTCAATGACTACCCGTTTAGAAGAAAAATTTAAAATTACCTTGATTATGGTCTCTGGCGGAAATTCCGCAAATTACAATTGGTTCCAGGCTTCAAAAGATGTGGGAAGAATAAATAACCTACGATTAGGCGAATCTATTTTTTTGGGCAGGGAAGCACTTTGCAGAATACCTATACCGGGACTCTTTACTGATATTTTTACCTTGGTGGCCGAAGTTATTGAATCAAAACGAAAACCTTCTAAACCCTATGGTGAAGTATCTCAAAATGCCAATGGTCAAATCCCGGAGTTTGCAGATAATGGTTTGATGGATAGAGCCGTTTTAGCCATTGGAATGCAAGACATTATTGTTTCAGGAATTACTCCAAAACAGAATATAAGAGTATTGGGTGCAAGTAGTGACCACGTGGTAGTGGATAACACCAAAGCAAATTTAAATGTGGGAGATACCGTAGAATTCGACCTGAATTATGGAGCTTTATTAAGAGCGTTACACTCCCCGTATATCTCAAAAAACACAATCAATTTTCATGAATGTACAAGTATACTGTGAAGCAGTTGAGACAAAAGATAGTAGGAATAAACTTTTAGTGCCCTCCATTTGGATTCGGGAAAACCATGAACCTTTAGTGAGTTTGATGGATTCAAATTTTAATTTGATTTTTGAACCTTCGATTTCGAAAGACTATAATTACCTTATTAGGGAGGATATCTTGGCAAAAATAGGCCGAATCAGTAAGGAGTTGTACAATCAAAATAAAATTTTGATCATTCGTTCCGCTTGGAGATCTTTTGAACATCAAAAACTTTTATGGGACTCTAAATTTGCATACTATCTGAAAAAACATCCTGAAAAGTCAGACGTTGAAATCAAAGAGAGAATAAGTTACTTCATTGCTCCCCCGACAAAATCCATGCACGCTACGGGGGGTGCAATAGATGCCTTGATCTATGACATTAAAGGAAATTGTGTGATGGATTTTGGAACAAACGATGGGCTGGAGATAGATCTTTCAAAAAAGTGTTATCCCTACTATCCAGAAATTAGTGCTGAAGCAAAGAAGAACCGGGCATTACTTATCGGTTTATTTGAGGGTGAAGATTTTGTATGTGATTTGAAAGAATATTGGCATTTTGATTATGGAAATGCTATTTGGGCAATTGAAAAAGAAAAGGAATATGCTATTTATGGACCAATACCTGCGGTGGGTTAGTGAACTAATTGAAAAGCGAAAATTTTATTAATTAGCGGTAACATCCCCAAGCTTATCATGACTTACTCGCGTATTGGGATACAAAACTTTCAACAATTTGGCAATCTTATAGAATTCAGTTGTCAAAGAAATTTTGACAACTGCCGCAGATAGTAAAAATAAAACATGGATTGTTTAACCTGAAGAAAACAGAAAGCCACTCAATTTCTTGAATGGCTTTCTGTTGTTATGCTCCCCCTCTTGGGCTCGAACCAAGGACCCTCTGATTAACAGTCAGCAAATTACAGTTTTCATTTAAAGGTATTTATTTTCTTTTGTATTGATTATCAATATATTACATGAAAATATTTTGCTTCAATTTGCAAAAAGACTACCTTTAATCGATGATTTGTTGTACCTATGTTGTACCCAAACCTAAGATTATGGCAAGTATTAAAACTGTTTTACGCAAAAAGAAACTCACTGATGGCACATATCCTGTTTGCCTAAGGGTTACCAAAGATAGAAAAACAAAATACTTCAAAACTATTTATAATGCGTTGCCTAAACATTGGGATAATGCTACTGGGACATTCAATAAGGGTTATAATAATTACATCCAGAGTAATAGGCTGTTATTAAAAATAAAAGCAAGGGCATTAAAAACATATTCCGACCTTGAAATTGAAAAAGACCATTTCACCTTAGAAGACTTTGAAAGGCAGTTCAGGGTAGAATCAAATCCTGTTAAGCTGAGTGTTTTTAGCTTTTGGAATGAGATTATTAATGAAATGATTACAGCCGGAAGAACAGGTAATGCAAGAGCTAATAGGGACACTTATAATTCAGTAAAATTATTCCTCAATTCTACTTCACTTTTTTTTCAAGAAATTACTCCGACCTTTCTAAACAAATACGAAGTATTCTTAAGATCAAGGGGCGGTACTGACGGGGGTATAGGCGTGCGTATGCGGGCAATTAGGGCCTTGTATAATATGGCTATTGAAAGAAAGGTTGTAAAGCGAAGTTATTATCCGTTCAATAGCTATAAGATTTCCAAATTAAAGGGAAAAGGAATCAAGAAGGCTCTTAACATTGATGAAATTCAACGTATCATCAATATGGATATTTCAAAACACCCTGATTTAATCGATACTCGGAATTATTTTCTGTTTAGTTTCTATACCCGGGGGATGAATTTTGCAGATATGATGAAACTTAGATGGTCTAATATTTCAGGTGATAAGATCTTCTATATACGTTCAAAGACAAAAGGTAAATTCACTATTAAGATTTTACCACCTGTCCGTGAAATATTGGATTATTATTGTCAAGTAAACAAGACTCAATATGTGTTCCCTATTTTATTAAAGGACAATATGACGCCTAGCCAAATAGAAAACCGAAAATCCAAGACCCTAAAAAAATACAATAAAGACCTAAAAGAAATTGCTAAAATATGTAAAATTGAAAAACCTATTACTAGTTATGTTGCTCGTCATACCTTTGCCAATTGTTTAAAGCAAAAGGGTGTAGCAACAGATGTGATCAGCGAATCCATGGGACATCAAAATGTATCTATTACACAGGTATATTTAAAAGAGCTTGATAGCTCTGTTTTGGATGAAGCCTGTGAGTTACTGCTTTGAAAAATGGCAATCTCATTTTAAAAATATTTATAGTTCAATTGTTCCTTTTTCTATCAAGATTAGTTTAAGACGGGTATTTTGCCTAAATACCATGTAAGCATGAGGTGTTAATCTTGATATTTCCCGCCTCGAGTGCACAAAACTCCTGTAAAACGTTGATTTTGCAGGGGTTTTCGATTTTTTGGCACCTATTTTGGTGACAAAATTTCATAAAATACCCTTGCCAGTTCTTCATCATCTAGAATTTTAGCCCAGTCTGTTGCCATCATGGGTTGCCTAAACATTATTCACGTTAACATTAACTTTTTGACCTAGTTTTATTTTCCTTGAATTTTGTGAAGGTGTGGTTAATTTAAAATAGGCATTTGTTGTTGCCATAACTGGTAATAGCTGTTTTTAGATTCGTATAATTCTTGATGAGTTCCCTCTTCAATCACTTCCCCTTTATCGAGCACTACAATTTTATCCGCATTTATGACTGTACTGAGTCGGTGGGCTATTATGACAATTGTCTTCTCTTGATCCCTTAGTGTATTGATTGTTTTTTGGGTATAACTTTCAGAGCGTGTATCTAATGACGAAGTGGCTTCGTCTAAAACCAATACTTCTGGTTGTTTGTATAAAGCTCGGGCAATGGCAATACGCTGTTTCTGTCCTCCTGATAATGTGGCCCCGTTTTCACCCAAATATGTATTGAATCCGTTAGGTAATGATTCGATAAATTCCAATATCCCTATGTCCTTACAGATATTCATGATCCGTTCCATATCCGGGTTGAAAACACCAATAGCTATATTTTCTATTACATTACCCGCAAAGAGGTCTATTTTTTGAGGCACTACAGCAACAAAATTCCGGAGGCTATCATTATCAATGTGTTTTAAGTCCACGTCGTTCATAAAAATATTCCCTCCATGTAGCGGATAAATATTTTGCAATAATGAAATAAGTGTCGATTTGCCCGAACCACTCTCCCCCACTATGGCTGTAATCTTACTTTTTGGGATTACCAAATTGAAATCTTTAAATACCTCAACACGGGTTCCATATCTAAAAGCCACATTTTTAAAAGTGATATCGCCAATATGTTCTTTCCTTAATTGAATTTTGTTTTCTGTTTCTTCACGTTCCAGATCCATAATTTCAAACAGCCTATCGGCTGCAATCAATGCATTCTGTATTTGCTTATTCGCATTGATAAGGCTTGCTACCGGTCCGGTGAAATAACCAATGATAGCATAAAAAGACAATAATTCCCCGGGAGTAATCTGCCTGTCGATTACATAACCCGAACCCGTCCACAACAAAATAACCGTAAACAATTGTGCGATAAAATTGGTGCTACCACCGGAAAAAACACTGTTTAAAGCTGATTTATACCCGGTTTTTAAAAGGTTGATAAAACGGATTTCTGTTTTTATGTTAGCAAAATCTTCGAGTCCAAAACGTTTTATAGTACCCACAGCATTTAAAGATTCAACCAACTGGCTTTCCAAGTCGGCAGAACGTTCCATGATTTTACGCTCCGTTTTTTTATTGAGTTTGTTAATAACGAAATAGACCAGTGCATAAAGAGGAATGATGGCCAACATGATCAATGCCAATTTCCAATAATAGGTAAACATAATTCCGAAGGAAAATACCAGAATAAGAATGTTTACTGTTAAATTTAAGGAGACCCCGTTGATAAAGGTCCTGATTTTAACCGCATCGTTTATCCGGGAAATGATTTCCCCTACCCGCATGGTGTCAAAAAATTGTTGAGGCAGTTTTAAAAGGTGTTTATAATATCCAAGGATAAGCCGGGCGTCTATTTGCTGCCCTGATTTGATCAAAAACACATCTTTGTACACCCCAATTATAATTTGGAGCACCAACAGAACAATCATAGCAACACTTAACAAGTTGAGTAAGTTCCTGTTGCCGTCTACTAACACATAATCTGTTATTTTTTGGATATAGATCGAAGTGGAAAAACCTAAAAGGGTATATACAACAGCCCCTATCAATGCCTGAAGCAATACAAATTTATGTGGCTTGAGCAAGAACCAAAAACGCTTTAAAACAGAAACTTTTTCATTCCCGGTGGTAAAATTCTCTTGAGGCAATAACAGCACCAAAACCCCAGTCCACATTTTTTTAAACTCATCATGGGTTTTCTTGTGCATTTTCCCATCTCCAGGATCCATGATTTTAACATGGGTTTTGGTGACTTCGTAGATAACTACATAATGCTGAAGCACTTCTTTAACAACCACATGGGCAATCGCAGGTTTTGGGATTTTAAAGAGGCTCTCAAAATCGCCACGAACCCCTTTGGCTTCAAAACCCAATTTTTGGGCAGCTTCCAACAACCCCAAAACATTGGTGCCTTTTTTATCGGTGCCTGCATATTGCCTTATACGTGCAATAGGAAGTTGTAATTGATGGTGAGCAGCAATAGAAGCCAAACAAGCTGCACCACAATCGGTAATATCATGTTGTTTTATGGTGATTTTTGCCATTGATTACTTTTTGTTTGGCAATGTAGTAGCGTTCACTGCAAAAAAAGTGCAGGGAAGTAATTTTAATCCTAACTTTATTATTGTTGATTTCTCCAAAGTAGAGAGGATAAAAAAACGGAGGTTGATAACCATTGTTATTCTTTGGTTAAATTCTCCAAAGTTAGGAGACTTGGAAGAGCAAGGATTAGTTAAGAGGATAAAAAATATAGAATGGTTGCAAATTATAAATTTCAATCATATTTATTTTGCCTACGCTCCCTAAAACCTAAGAAAATCAAACTTGAAGCTATTGCAAATTTATATAATAGATAAATAATCTTAGAATTTACAACTATGAACCCTAAAATTTTATAAGATTCTTGTTGAAGAAACAATCCATCAACAAAATCTAACAAAAATAAAAAACCAATTAAAATACTTATGTAGTATGATTTTATCATTATTTTATATATATTTTAAATATCTATACTGAAAATATTATTCACTAAATATACAGTAAAATTCACAAAAGAGTGAACAATAAAAACAAAAAAGAATGGGGAAATATCTTTTCTAAGCTTACAAAGAACATATAATAAAGACAATATAATCCCTGCTGATACACCTAGAATTATATAACTAAGATTATAGCAATGTGATAGTCCAAACATAATTGATGAAATCAAAATAATTATCATTAAAGTTTTCTTTTTTTTATTAAAAAGAAAAATCCCTGCCTCGATGATTATAAATTGATATAATAACGTTTCTAAAAGAGGTGCTAATATTATAATTACAATAAATCTAAAAATTATACTTCCTTCTTCAGATTGTTGTACATCAAATGAATTTTCGTTATATAATAAAATAACCTTTGATAATAGCACATTCGCTAATAAACATAAGGTTATAGAATATAAAATAAATTTGAATTTGCTTATCCTTAAAAGAAATCTCATCTCTACGCATAGCGAAACTACCCTAATTTATTAAGGTAGTTTCTTGTAAAATTAGCCTATGTTAATTAGCATAATCATTAAAACCCTGATGATATCCAGCCTCAATATCATCCCAATTATCAACAATCCATATGACCGCTCCAATGGCTTCTTTCCAAAAACCTCCCTGTAATTCTTCGATTTCAGAAGATTTTAATTCCTTTACATTATAATTTAAAATATCCATAGTCTCTTGATTTAAGTAAATGCTCTATTTGTTTGTTCCGCATATGTAGGACCATTTCCGACCATGGCTCCAATTACATATCCTAGCCATTCTGCAAGTTTACCTCCCCCATCAACTTGAGAGGCCTCAATAGCATCCAATTCCAGAACACCATAATTTTCTAAATTTTTCATTTTATTAAAATTTAAAGTTAAACAATTATTTATAAGATGCTGCATCCCCTATGTTTCGGGGCAGCATTCAACAAAACAACTTTTATCAGGCTGTGCACCGCCTTTTAAAAGATACTGAAACAAGTTCAGTATGTTATGCGCATATCTTTGTTTTGTTGTGGCTAATATAATCGCGTTCACTGCACAAACCTTGCAGGGAAGGTTTTTTCTTTAAAAAATAACTTCCACCGTATAGTTCTGTTATTTCATTGTTGCTTAACACCGTAACAGAAATGTTTATCATCAGCTTAAAATCATCACAATAATAATATGTTTTCCTGCTTCGGCTGTAGCAAATCTCTGCATCTAGGTCTTTTAACTCCCCTATAAGTTGGTGTATCTTACGTTCACTGATATTCATGTGTTCAGCAAGCTCTTTTGGCGTTCCGGTATTTTCGTTTTCAATAAGCATGTGGAGTTGTTGTAGACGTTCCAAATTTTTCACATTTTTCATAACATAATATAGTTTGGTATTAATCTTAATTTAGTTTTGGTTGGTCAATATCATTATATGTTCTCTTTATTTTCTTTTAAGGAAGGGTTCAGCCAATCGTCCAATTTGTCGTATAACAATTGATATAAAGTTCGTTCGGTCAGTTGGAAACGGGCGTTAAAGGTCATCCCTTTACTCAATGTCCCTTTGACCCCGTTCTTTAATTCCAAATAGGGTTCAGCCAATTTACACCGTATCTTAAAAACAGCTTGATTGTCTATAACCTCAATATCTTTACCCATTTCGATTATTTTACCGGTAGCCAATCCCCATTGGTTATAGTTGAAGGCATCTATCTGAAAGTTTATTTCGTTTTCGGGTTTTATCATCCCTATATCTACCGGGGACACATAACATTCTGCCAGCAAATCAGACATTGGTGAAATTTCGGCTATTCCCATGCCGGCTTGCAGATAACTTCCCGGTTCAATGCCCTGTGTATTCATTAACACCCCATTTATTGGGGCCGTGATTACATACAATTTCTTGTTTTCTGAGAGTTGCTTTTTACTATTTTCAATTTCTTCAAGCCGATTTTCAATCTCGGTCAAGTTGGCCTGCCAAGTATTCAGTTGCTGTTTCTTATGTTGATATAGGCTATTTACCGATAAATCATATTGAAGTTGAACCTCTTCAAATTCAGCTTGAGCTATTACTCCTTTGTCATACAATGTTTTATTACGCTGATAGTCTATTTTTGTTTTTTTCAACCGGGTCTGTAGCTCATTTCTCTTTTCTCTATATTGAATGACTTCTCTTTGGTATTTAGGTGAGGTTATCTCATTTAGTCTGATATTATTAGATCTGATCAGATAATTTAAATCGGATTGTTGTTCTTTTAAGGTTTCAATCTGATATGTTGCAAGATCGATCTTCTCGTCTATAACGGCATTATCTATGACTAAAAGTGTATCGCCTTTAACCACCTGTTTGTTGGGCTGTATATTGGCATATACTACTTTTCCTGAATTGATGGTATTTACAGCTACCCTTTCCTTATCAGGTTTTATGATTCCTCTTGCTGAAGTATAGACTGTGACATGTATAAATGGGAGTAAAATCAAAGCAGTCAGTATACTTATCAATATTATTCCATATACTATTTTACTTCTTGTTCTATGTTTAAATGCATGTGCTATTGATGTACTTTCAATAACTTCTTTGGGGAATAGTTGTTTCATAATTCAATCATTGCTATGTGGAGGATAAAATAGTTTTACCGCTTTTCAGCATACATATTTTATGACAACGTGAATTTCCTCAGATTATAGGTGTTATCCAAATGTTTGTAGTCGGGATTTATAAAAGAAGAGTCTTGTTTTATAAATTAACAGTTTTTTAATTCCAATTATAATGTTTATTTTAGCATTATATTCTATATAATATTTAACTTTTTCATTTATACTTAAACCTATTCCTTTTGCCCCCATCTACAACTAAATACCAATGTTATAATTCTTTTTTACTAAGAATCCCCTTATTACCGATAGTCTTTTTTCGTGATTTAACATCAATAGAAAGTATTCATAAAAAGAAATTAATCAGCCTTTTTAATGATAAGATCATAAATGAATCCATTTATCTTGCATCTCCTGATTTATATCAACAAATAATTTTTTGGAAAGAAGGAAAAATTACAGATTCCAAAAAGCAAAAAAGAATTAAAATTTCCTTTTTGAAATACTTATCTCGCATGTCTTCCAGATGCACCCCTTTTGGGTTATTTGCAGGTTGTACGGTTGGCGGGTACTCCCATGAAACGTGTTTGAACATCGACAAATATGAAAGTTTCAACAGGAAAACACGATTGGATATGGACTATGTAACAAACATCTATAGATATGTGTTGAAACTACCCAATATTAAAAATAATATCCGATGGTATCCCAATAATACTTTGTATAAAGTTGGAGATCACTATCGGTATATTCAGTATATAAGCAATGATAATGGAAGGAAATATAGTCTTGAAGGAGTTAAAGCATTTAAATGTTTAGATCTATTGCTTCAAGAAGCTGAAAAAGGGGTGCGGATATCAGAGTTTGTAGAAATCTTGACAAGACAAGGGTTTAATAATTTAGAATCCTGCAATTTTATAGATGAGCTAATTGATAACCAAATTATCACCTCCGAATATGAGCCAACACTTTCTGGAATTCCATATCATTTAAAGTTATTTAAATTAATAAACACAGGAAAAGCCGGAAAAAAATTAGACAAAAACTTAGGAAAGCTTCAAAAGCAGATCGGTTTGTTAGATAAATCTCTTGGGAATTCCATTGAAAAATATGACAAAATAATCAGTCTTGCAGATGGTATAGGTATCCCCTATACAAAAAAGCACCTTCTTCAAACGGATATGTTTCCTAAAATGACCACAACTCACCTAAATCATAATTGGAAAAGGAAATTAAGAGATGTGCTGTGCTTCTTGAATAAAATCACTCTGCATACATCGTCTACCGACTTGAGCAAGTTTAAAACCAGGTTTCTGAATAGATATGAAGGGGAAGAAGTTCCGTTAACAGAAGCGTTAGACACTGAGATGGGTATTGGATACCAACATGTCAATTTGAATTCAAATCAAACATATTTAATTGATCAAGTCATCATCCCAAATAAAAAACTTTCCAATAAAAAATTACATTGGGATACCATAACACAGGTTTTAAATAAAAAAATACAGCACCATAAGAAAACTCCATTTATTGTGGAACTGGAAGATAATGACTTCCCGGATTTAAATCCAAACTGGAATAATCTTCCTGACACCATGAGCTGTTTAGCAGAATTATTGTTAATTGACAACAAGGAAATGATGTATGTTAACTCTATTTTTGGGAGTAGCGCAGCCAAATTAATGAGTAGATTTTATCACGGTAATTCTGAGGTTCATAGCCTAATTAATGAAATATCTAAGAAGGAAGAATCCCTTAATACCGATAAAATTGTAGCTGAAATTATACATCTTCCCGAGGAACGCACTGGAAATGTAATACTACGCCCTAAATTAAGAAAATATGAGATTCCATATTTAGCCAATTCCAATTTAAATCTAGAGCAGCAAATACCAGTCACAGATTTATTGATCTCTGTAAAAGACAATAGAATTATACTTCGTTCCAAAAAACTAAACAAGGAAGTGTTGCCTTATTTAACCAATGCACATAATTATAAAAATAGCTCTCTTCCAATATATCAATTTTTATGTGAGGTTGGTTTACAAAGTAAACGACAAAGTATAGGCTTTGATTGGGGGGCACTCTCTGAAATATACTATTTCCTTCCCAGAGTTGTCTATAGAGACTTTATCCTAGCAAAAGCTATATGGAAAATCGATGTTTCGGACTTTAAAAAAATTATTGATGATGATAAAGGTCACATGAGCTTGAAAGATAAACTCAAAACATGGCGAGAAGATTATCAAATCCCTGATTGGGTACAATTGATAGATGGTGATAATACATTAACACTCAACCTTAATAATAATGACTGTATTGAGATGCTCTTACAAACTATAAAAAGGAAGCGGAGTTTTGTCTTGGAAGAGTTTCTTTTTCATAACAAAGGAGTGGTAAAAAATCACAATAATGAATATTATTCCAACCAAATGGTTTTATGTTTTTATAAAAGCTTTTACAAATGAATTCTTCTTTAAAAATAAATAAGCGTTACTATTTGCCAGGAGAAGAATGGCTTTACTACAAGTTATATACAGGAAACCGAATGGCTGATATTGTTTTGGAGGAATATATTTCACAAATGACCGAACAGTTAATTAAGGAAAATTTAATTAAAAAATGGTTTTTCATCAGGTATAATGACCCTGAACATCACCTTCGTATCCGGCTAAAAGCAAGAAACTTCCATGCTATTTCAAAAACCATGCAGATCACACAAAACTATTTTAAAGCCTGCATGGAAAAAAAGTTGATTTATAACATAGCAATGGATACCTATGTAAGAGAGCTTGAACGTTATGGGGGAAAAGTAATTACTCAAACAGAATCTTTATTTTTTCACGATAGCTTAATGATGATAAGAGCTCTTCATATATTTAAAAATCAAGAACTTTTCACCCTGTTTATTATAAAAAGTATTAACTCTATACTCGAGTCTTTTAAATTTGATATTAATGATAAAATAAAATTTGTAGATCAAGGATTACATAATTTTAAGCAAGAGTTTAATGCCAATAAAGATGCTATTAAGCAATTAAGTCGATCTTATAGAGAACATCGTGCTATATTGAATCAAATCATGGGTGAAATACCTCAAAATCAAGAGTTTTATCGAATGGAGGAACTTATTCAGAACCGTTCAATAAGCATAAAACCATGTATTGATGATATATATAAACATAAAAAAGAAAAAGACCACATATATACTGCTAGTATAGTTCATATGAGTGTTAACAGGGCGTTTCGGAAAAATCAAAGATTACATGAATTTATATGCTACTTTTTTTTATCCAAGTATTTAAATAGTCAAAAGGCCTTATTATGCGAATAATCATTTACATATCAACGTTATTATTTTTTACAATCATAAAGAGTCATGCTCAAAAAAAGATTGATTCTTTAGATCAAATCAGTGAAGATGCGCTAGTTGATCTATTCTATTCGACTGAAAGCAATCCTACTATTGCAATCAAATATGCCAATGCCTATTTAAAAAGAGCTGAATCAAATGAAGATCCTGCTAAAGTACTCAATGGCTATTATTTTATAGCAGAAGTAAGTGAATCAAAACTCAAGTTAAAATATGCTGATAGCATAATAACTTTCTCTAAAGAAAAGCATATACACAACTCGTTTTACCCTTTTCTTGGATATCTTATAAAGGCTGATGAGTCCTTTGCTATAAGAGATTTCAAAAAGTCAATTGACAACTATCTTAACGCTAAAAATAGTATAATCAAGGATGAACAAAACTATAGATCTAAGGAAGTTTCTATTAATTACAGAATAGGATTGCTTAAAAGTAGATTAGGACATTATGATGAGGCTTTGGCCATATTTAAAAATGTATACAAGTTTTACTCTGATAAAAAGTCCGACTCATATAATTCAGAATACTATTTAATGGGGCTGTTTGCATTGTCTGATGGATACTTAAGAACCGGAAAGTTAGATTCCTCTCGAATCTTTAATAAGAAAGGTTTAATTGAAACTAAAATGCTCGGGAACAATAATTACAGGCAATATTTTATTTTCAATGAGGGACTTGCAGCTTACAAGCAAAAAAACTATGAAGCCTCTATTGATAGTTTGCATAAAACATTAGAGTTTTTAAAAAATAAAAATGATATTCCTAATCTTTCCGAAGCGTATTATTATTTAGGGATGTCACATATAAGATTAACCGATGAGAGTATAGGGATTAATTACTTTTTAAAAATAGATTCTATTTTTTCTGAAATTGGTGATTTACACCCTGATTTAAGGAATACTTATGAGGCTTTAATCTTGTATTATCAAAAAAAGGATGATAAGACATCGCAATTAAGATACCTTAATCAATTACTAAAGGCTGATAGTATAATTTCAAGTAATTATCAATATTTGAGCAGAAGGATTGATAAAGATTATGATACGCCAAAGATTATTCAGGAAAAAAATCAGTTGATTAATGATTTACAAAGTTTGTATGACGGATATTCAAAAACTACATACTTTCTTGTTTTTTTAATAGCTCTAATTGTTATAATATTATTCAGAGAAATAAGAAAAATGAAAACATATAAGTCAAGATACCAATTACTTTTGGAAAAAAACGGAATAGCTGAACAGAGTAAAAAAACATTTGGATCGAGCAAAAAAAATAAAATAGATGACGGACATGGGTTGCCAAAAAATATTGTAGACTCTATAATAAATAAATTAAATGATTTTGAAGCTGAAAATAAATTTACAGACCCTCGAATAACATTGAACAGTTTAGCCCGGGAATTGAATTCAAATTCAACTTATCTATCAAAAGTAATCAATCATATTAAAGGGCATAGTTTCACGGATTATATCAACGACCTGAGAATTTCATATTCTGTTTCTAAATTAAACCATGAAAGTAATTTTAGGAAATATACTATTAAAGCCATTGCAAAGGAATGTGGCTTTAGGAGTGCAGAAACGTACTCTAAGAGGTTTTATGATACTCACGGGATATATCCTTCCTATTTTATTAAGCAACTAGAAAAAGATAAAATTAAGTCGTGATTTATAAATGACGACCATTAAATAAAAGTTCCTCTCTGATATTATTTTAAAATCTTTTACATTTAACCGAGTATTTAATTAAAAAAACTAAACTTTATGAAGAAGCAATCAAAACTTAAACTGGAGAAATTTCAAATTTCTAAATTAGATAATCCACAACATATAAATGGTGGTAATCTTTCATTTGATGGAGACGATCAAGGAGAAACCGTAATAGGTAAAACAAAAACAATCACTTCAAGGCCCACAGAGGTATAATAAACATAATACACGATATACTTGAGTAATTTTAATTGAGGGGATTACAAAGGTGCTAATCCTTTGTCCTTCCCTTTTTCACTTTATACAAAAAAGTTTTAATGAACCGTCTATATATTTCTTTACTATTATTAAATACAATTTGGTTTTTTTCATGTAGCGATAAAAAACAACTTCAATCAGTTGAGTTTACTTATTTTTCTAATACTAAACCTGATGATAATAATCTAAATAATTGGATTCTTGAAGATATTAAACTTGATTCTGTTCCTGGTATAAGTCTAGATAGAGCCATTAATGATGAATTGATAACGCCCCCAAAGAACCCAATTATTATAGCTGTTATAGATACGGAGATAGACATCAATCATGAGAGCCTAAAAAGAAACATATGGCAAAATAAGAAGGAAATCCCCGGCAATGGTAAAGATGATGATGCGAATGGTTATATAGACGATATAAATGGATGGAATTTCATCGGAAATGCCAAGGGAGAAAATATCATATATCCCAATAATGAATCTTTACGGATTATCAGGGCTTACAAAAAGGATTCCCTTAATGGACTTGTAAATAAGGAACTATACAAAAAGGCTTTAAAGAAATATGAAGAAGCGAAGGAGTCAGCTCAGTCAGATATGGATTATGTTAATTTCCTTACCGATACATATCCAAAAAGTAAAAAAGCTTTGCTTAAATTTTTTCCGAAGGAAGATTATACAACCGACCAATTAGACAGCTTATATGATATTTATAAAGAAAAAGATGAGGAACTTGCTAAACTAATATATTACATGAGTGATTATATAAAGTATGATCTCTCAAAAGAATGGATAGATGATTTGAGGAAAACGGTTGAAGGTGATTTGAATAAATCGTTAAACCCAGATTATTTTGATCGTGATATTTTAGGAGACAATCCAGATGATATAAATGACATTTCTTATGGTACACCTATTGTGAATGGTCATATTGGCGAATTGTATCACGGGACAGAGGTAGCTTCGATAATTGCTGCTCAGACTGATAGCTTAAAAGGTGTGTGTGAAAATTGCCTTATTATGCCGGTAAGTATTTCTTCCAACGGAAATGAACATGATAAGGATATCGCTTTAGGAATCAAATATGCTGTTGACAATGGAGCGAAAGTCATTAACATGAGTTTTGGCAAGGAATTATCATTACATAAGCAATGGGTGTTGGATGCAATAAAATATGCTGAAGACAACAATGTATTGATAGTTTCTTCCGCTGGCAACAGCAGGTTGAATTTGAGTGAGATAACGGATTATTACCCTAATGATAATTTAAATGATGAAACCGAGGTGTCTAACAACTATATATTGGTTGGCGCAACAACAAATACAATAGATCCTGATTTATTAGCTTATTTTTCTAATTATGGACAACATGATGTCGATGTTTTTGCTCCTGGCCATCTTATAAAAGCTGCTATTCCAAACAACAAGTACAAAGAGGATAGCGGCACTTCCTTATCTTCTGCAGTTGTTTCCGGTATTGCTGGTATAATTTTTTCGCAATACCCAGATTTGTCAGCCGCACAAGTCAAAAGAATTATTATGAATTCAGGGGTAGAATACAATATTGATGTGAGTGTCCCTAGTAAGGACAATCCCAAAAGATTGCTTCCTTTTAAGCAGCTTTCCAAATCCGGTAAAATAGTGAATGTTTATAATGCTCTGCTGATGGCTAAAAGTTTATCAGATGATAATTAATTTTTTTCGGTTTTTTCCACACAGGAATGATTTATATTCAAAAGAAACTATGCTTTATTTTCTCAAAACGATCTTAATAACAAAAACACAACACGCGGGGCACTTTAAAACCAATGCGTTGTGTCGGTTTTGAGGGAATCTTAAAAACGTATCAGGCTATATCTGACCCGTACTGTTAACTAACTATAAATACATTAACTTAACTACCAATCTTGTTGATTTTTAAAATGCATTAACTCATGAAACAAACGTATCGCTTTCCATGAGTTTTATGGGTAGTACCTTGATACCTTTATTAATATTTGTCAGGGTTTTTTTTCCTTCCTTCTTAGCCTTTTTATAGTGGTGCTATAAACCTTTACCTCAAAACAACCATTGATAATGATCAACATCCTCAGGGATAGTACCAAGTACAACAAACGCTCTTTATTTTGTGATTAAGGCTATTTAAGAAGCAACTGTAGTCCTCGCAAAGAATAGGGTTAAGGTTATGGAAAGATTAGGGGGCTATTTTTTCTTTTTAAGCAGTGCTATAATTTCATCTTTCTCTTTGAGCCATGCTTAGTATTGCTCAATAAGCTTATGGGCAAGGAACAGGGAGTACTATATAAGCCAATCGTTATGGATTGGCTAACTTTCACTTGTCAAATTTATTTTCGAGCTTTAATTTTTGAAAATTTTTCAACCTCTATGAAAAATTCAGAGGGAGTAATATTTCTGGACTCGCAAATTTTATAAATAGTAGGTAACGATATTTGATAATTCTTTTTCTTAAGTATATCTCTTAAAGTACTTTCTTCTATATTATGGTTTATGGAAAACCTTCTTTTTGATAGTTCAGATGCTTTCCAGAGATGCTCTATATGATTATATATTGCTTTGTTATATTCCATCAATAAACAAATAAATATGATGCAGGTGAAATAAACGCGGTCTGTGGCTCGCATTTTAAATATTTTCCTATATTTGTTTTAGATTACATATTTTTGCGATTCTTCTTATAGAAAAACATTAGAAGCAATTGCTTTGAATCTCGAACTGAAAACTGGTAATTTTTATGGAAACGAGATGATAAGTAACTTTGCTCACGACCCGGGCGTGGGCTCTGTTATCGTTTCCAAGGTATACCAGTACCTCAGTTCGGTAATTTGAGTTCTGCGCCTTTTTATTTTTGGATAAGTGGGCATTCTTCTCAACCATTTTCAAAGCTATCTTCTCTTTATAAAGTATAAGAACTCGCTTCAACTATTTAATCAAATTTAATTCCGGTGGAAGCTACCACCGCTTTAAATGAGTTCGTTATGTCACACCGTAATTTTAAATTATTAAAAAACAGTGACCCCGCTGCTTTAGTTCAAATCCATGCGCAATACAGTAAAAGTATCTTTTGGGTGGGGAAACGATGGCTTGATGATGAATTTGTGATAGAAACCTTGGTCCAGGATACTTTTTTAAAATTATGGATACATAGAAAAAGTATCGAATCCCCAAAGCATATCTTCTTTTTCTTAAGATTTGTGATGAAAAGGGAATGTATTTTCTACTTCAGTAAACCCAAAAACAAGTTCTTTAGGAAAGTCAATTCTTTAGAGAATTACGAAAACTACCAGGATTATATGGTAGGTTATGATCCTGTAAATGATGAAGAGAATTTAAAGGATCAGCAGTCGAAACAAAAACTATTTGACCAAATAAAAAGAGTATTACCCTTATTGAGTTCAGAAAGAAGACATTTGATTGAGCTTTGTTTAAAATATGGTTTTCAGTATAAGGCTATAGCAGAGGTGATGGGAATAAGTATTTCCCAAACAAGCCAAGATGTAAAAAAGGCCATTCAGGATATTAAAACTATTATACATCATGGAAACAAACTTAAACATGATCACATGTGTTCAAGTAGAGATGTAAAGTCCCCTGAAATGATGACTGACGAACAGGAAAGGGTGATAGAGTTACGGTTTAACAAAAAGTATTCTTTTGCTTTAATTGGCGAGGTACTGAACCTGTCCCAAAAAGAGGTTCATAAAGAATTTGTAGCTGCCTATAAGTTGTGGAAGGAACAACAAGAGGAAAAATTAGGATATGCTTAGTTATGAAGAGTTCAACACTTAAACTTACACGGAAGATTCAGATAACAGTTGACCTACCTACTAAAGAAGAAAGAAAAGAGGCGGTGAATAAACTCTACCAATGGCAGAACCGTTGCTATAGAGCAGCCAACCTTATTGTATCCCATTTGTATGTACAGGAAATGATCAAGGATTTCTTTTATCTCACAGAAGGGATTAAGCACAAACTGGCTGATGAAAAAAAAGATGAACTGGGAATCTTGAAAGGTTCCCAAATCAATACTACTTATCTTGTGGTTTCTAAGCGTTTTAAGGGTCAGATACCTACTGATATTTTGTCAAGCTTAAATAATACTCTACGCTCTTCTTTTAATAAAAATAAATCAGATTATTGGAAAGGCCTTCGTTCCCTTAAAAACTTTAGGAGGGATATAGCATTTCCAATTAGATCGAGGAACATAATTAAATTATCATATAAAAAAGAAAAAAAGGCATTTTGTTTTCGTTTATTCTCCATACCATTTAAGACTTATTTAGGTAAAGATTTTACTGACAAACGAAGACTCTTGGAGTGTTTAGTTGATGGGGATATTAAACTTTGCTCTTCGCATATTAAACTCAAAGAAGGAAAAATCTTTTGGATGGCTACATTTGAAATTGAAAAAGAAAAGCATGATTTAAAAACCGAGATTATAGCAGAGGCCTCACTCTCTCTTGAATATCCTATAGTTGTAAAAACCGGGAAAACCAAGCTTACCATCGGCACCAAGGAAGAATTCCTATATCGTAGGCTGGCGATACAGGCCGCCCGGAAGAGGGCTCAGGTAGGCGCTACTTATTGCAAATCGGGCAAAGGGCGAAAACGAAAACTCAAAGCGGTGGACAAGTTTCGCAACACAGAAAGTAATTATGTATCCCATCGTATTCATGTATATAGCAGAAAACTAATTGATTTCTGCATTAAACACCGGGCGGGTACGCTCATTTTATTAAAACAAGAGGACAAAATCGGTCTTGCCAAGGAGGAAGAATTTGTATTAAGGAACTGGAGCTATTATCAGCTGATGAACAAAATAAAATACAAAGCTGATAAATCAGGTATAGAACTTATCATAGCATGATTATTTTATTTAGAGGGTGCTTGTACACCCGTAAGGTGGGGTTCATAATAACACTCATTAATTGCGAGTAGCATATACAACGTACACGATACTCTTTAAGAAACATAAATCTGAGAATTCAGTTATTGAATATTTTATAAATAAAGGTGTTTATCGAGGGTGCTTGTACACCCGTAAGGTGAGGTTCATAATACACTCACTAATTGCGAGTAGCATATACAACGTACTTAGACATATAAAACAGAGAATTCAGGTTATTGAATAATTTATAAATAAATGTGATTATTGAGGGTGCTTGTACACCCGTAAGGCGGGGTCAATGACTCTCACTAAATGTAATAAGCATATACAACGGCATGGGCTCTTTTTATTATTATGGTAACTTTTGCAATCAGGGTAAAAGCCCCAAAACTTACCAGGGACTAATACTACTGCGCTGGGTCTTTATCTTTGTCCGTCCATTTCAGGTATTGCGCTTCTATTTCGGGCTGTCCCTTTATAAAATTTCGATAGTGCTTTTTTATAAGCATGTTTTCATTTTTTAACTGCTGGTTCCTATGCCGGAAATGTAATGCGGTAAAACCCAATGTCAATAAAAGAGCCACAAATATCACACTGCATACAACAAGCCATTTCGGGAACAGTTTGGAACGGTCAATATGCCCAAGTAATTCTTGTGTGTTTTTAGCTTGGTCTTGTTCAAACTGCCCCTGTTTTTTTAGATACGCTTCCAGAAGACGCTGAATCTCGGAAGCGTCCGCCTTTACCTTTACTTTATGAAGCTTATTTGAAAGGAGCTCCAATTTATGCACTGATGCATTAAAACTCGCTATCTCTTCCGTAAGCAATGCCGCTATTTCTTCCAGTTTTGCCATGGTACCATATTTTAATAGCCGATCCCAATTCCCGTATCAATCGCTTTTTTTATGACCTGCTTCGCCACTTTTTTGGCGATGGATGTTGCTAGGTTGGTACTGAGTGTTACCGTTTGGTTTAATATCTTAAGGGTATTGTCCTTTGATGCCTTTAGGCCTTTTTCGGTGTTTTGGGAAATGGCCAGCAGTATCTTACCGCCCGACATATCCCTGTGCACCCCACTGCCTTTTAGGTTGTGACCCCCATATTCAAACCGAAACCCCTGCAACTGATTGGATTTGTTGATGGAAGGGATGACCTTGACACCTTGTTCCTGCATCAGTTTTATATAATGGTCGACGGACTTAGGCCGGTGTTGCAAAGCCCTTTCATGGTTCCGTTTGATGATCCCCCGGATATACAGCAAGGATTGTTGTTTTTCCTGTTGGACCTGCCTCGCGGTTGTCAATTGCATTTGCTGCGCCACCTTTTCCGCTGCCAATTGGCTTTTCTTTCCAATGTAACTATCGTTATAGGCCTTACCGTCAAATCCAATCCGGTTGACATATAAATGGACGTGGAGGTGTTTTTTGTCCCTATGCACAAAAGCAATGGCCTGGTGTTCTTTTAAATTCATTTGTTCGGTAAATTTCCGGGTGAGTTCGGAAAGCTGTTTTTGCTTTAATCTTTGCCCGTCCTCAATGGTCGGGCTCAGTACAAAGCTTAAAGTGTTCTTTCGGCACCGGGCATTGGTCTGTTGCACCGTTTGGAACTCTTTGGTGATCTCTTTTGGGTTTTCCCCGCAGAGATGTTGCCTGTAGACCACTTCGGCGTCCTTTTCCTGGTTCCATCCATATTGCATGGATGCCCTTGTATGTGCTATGGAACTTCCTTTACCGATCATTTTTTAAAACTTTTTAAATGTGCTTTGATGTCTTCCGCTAACCGGTACACCACCTGTTGGAGTTTGGGGTTCCGTTTCTTGAACATGTTCCCGATCCGTTTGAAATTGTGGTGGTACTGTACCAGTGTCTTATAGATTTCTATTTGTTCATCCGTAAACCGTTCCACGATCTTATCATCCATGGCCGCCATCCGGCAATAGGAGCTCAGGCTCATATTCGCCCTTTTGGCCTTGACCTGCAACAGCCGTTTTTCAAACCGGGAGCACCGGAACTTGATATAGGTGGATTTTATTTTGACTTTCGGTTTAGGCATTTTTTAAGATCAATTATTCTTTATTTTTTCAGAAAGCTGGATGGAAATTACTGTTGGCTCTAAGAGCCCTTTGCGACCTCCGGGAGCAAAGCAAGATTGTTTTTGTGGTAACAAAAACACATCTTGAAATTCTTACTCAGCCGGATAGCTGCTTTTGAAAGACCCACCAGTCGTTCAGATCGGTAAACCCATTGTACAACGGGGACATATCCACGCACTTTGGACTTTGCTTAAGTAAATATTCGGTAGCCTTGCTGCCTGCACTGTCCCTGTCCAAATAGAGGTAGATACAATTGTAATTCACTAAATACTCTTTGATTTTCTTTACAAAGGCAACGGAGTTGAGCACCAACACATCATTTTTTTCCGCAACAGAAGGGGCATAGCTTAACAGGGAAAGCATGTCGAACAAGCCTTCACAAATGACGAGGCTTGTTCGGGCATGCTTGACCAAGCTTATGTCCTTAGGGGATGAACAATTTTTATAAAACTTGTTCCTCAGCTCATATCCCCCGGACTTGTTTTCTAGGCCAACGGCAAAATATTTTTTTCCTTTATGTGAGTAGTGTACTTCCCGGCAATAACGGTTTGCTGTTCGGGGCTTGATCCTTCTGGATTTCAAATAGTCGAACAGGGCAGGGTGTTGTATGTTCCCGGTGGAAAGGATTTCAATACGGTTTTTATCTGGATTAGTTATTTGCCCTTGAAAAGAAAAAGGAATGTTTTCATTGTCCAGGATATACAAGGCCTCTTTAACCGAGCATTGTTTGATAAGGCAGACCAGATCGATTACATTACCACCGATACCGGCACCATGGTCGTACCAACGGTTCAAGGTCAAAGAGACTTTGAAAGAGGCTTGGGTTTCTGACCGCAGGGGACTCAGAAACCAAGCTTCTTTCTCCGATTTTTTAATGGGAAAGTGCCCGAGGTTTTGGAGCGCCTTTAGGCAGGAAAAATTTCGGGCTCTTTCGCATGTGAGTTTCTTGTTTTTCATGTGTAGGGTTTTGTTTTGTAAAAATTTTGATGAAATGATGAAGAATCTCTTATAACCCCTGTTTTTACTGGTGTTCCAGTCTTCATCATTTTTTCATCATTCATCAAACTCTGTTTTAAACCTTCATCATTTTTGATAGGGGTTATATTTTGATGAACGTTTGATGAAACTTTGATGAACGCTTATATTTTTAATTATCAATCAGTTAATCCTTTAATTCATCATTTCATCAAAAATTCCGTAAATCTTTCTTCTTTCAACAGTAAAATATCTTCCAACACGGTTTATCTGGACAAACTCACCATAACTGGTAAACTCATATCCCTGATAGGAATTTGAATTGTCGGAAGGGGTGAGTTCCCATTTGTTTTTCAGTATTCTCCTGATATCGTTTGGTTCGAAGTTTTTACGCCTCACCTTGCTCAGGTTTGATACGATTTCCCTTGGGGTAATCTTGAGCTCGTCGGCACCGGTAGACTCAAACATCTCATAGAGCAGATGTACCATTTCCCTTTCGACCACATTATTGTTCAGCCAAACCAATTTTTTAAGAGCCTTGGTCTTGATCTGTTCCGGGGTAAACCACATCCGTGTTTTCCTTTCTGAAGCGTATGGACGGTCTATGAGAAATTGCATAAAAGCCGGTATTTCAGAAACAAGCTTGTGCAAATACTCAGTGTCTTCAGTATCAAAAGGGAATACCTTCCTGACCCAAAAGCGTATTTCGTTGGAATCGATAAGTATAAAAGTGTCCTCGTTATTGCTACAGAGAATGAATTTTCCGAAAAATTCGACTTCTTCCCGGTCTTTTCCCTTGGCCTCAATTTTGTCCTTGTCGGTGGTACTTAAATATTTAAGCCGTTCGGTGATTTCTTTTTTATCGAAGAAAACCTCGTCCACTGCCACAATGACTTTCGACACCCAATCGGCATTGAACTGGGAAGAGAAACCGTCCCCTTTGATATAAGTCATGTTTTGCCCAAAGATGACCTTGAGCCATTTGATGAATGTACTTTTTCCAGTGCCACGCTCTTTACTGACCAAACACAAAATGGGCAGTATCTGTGAGGGTTGTTCATAGATGATTTTCAAGTAATCCAAGCCCAGTTCTGCCTGTTCCCCGAAAATATGCCTTACAAAACCCATAGAAACGGGGCACTTGCCCTTTTTGGGTTTTATAGGCAGCTCATGATAGGTGTTATAGGAATTACCTACCACTTGCTCATACTTGATATGCTCAGGTATGCAGCAGAACCCGTCTAGCTTTGGAATTTTTGACAGGTAAGCCTTCCCGTGGTCTGCAATGATCGTTTCTTTGTTCCACCGTACCATGATGGAGATGGAGTCACCCGATATAAGCGGTTTTTCTATATCTTTCCAATAGGTGGTGCCAATACGACGGTAGGGAATCTTCTTCATAAAATTGATTTAAGAATTGATATTGACAATTAGAATTTTCTTTTTTTCAAAAGTTGTTCATTGAACTTTTGTTCCAGAAACTCATCAGAAAGGTTCGGATTTCCCATAAGCCAGGCATCAATGACATCTTTGTCAAAAAACTTTTGACGGATATGCTTATTGTTACCCGTAGGGATCAACTTCAATTGGGTAAGCTTATATATCTTACTTTTGGAGAGCCCGGTATACCGGGACAGGTCTTCTACGTTTAAAATCTTTTTGTTATGGGAGAGTAAAGATTTGATATCTTGTAATAACCCTACAACATGCTCTTGCTCATTCATCTTTTTAAGTTTTAAATTAATGATGAGTAAAAGGCCTTTTACTTATGTTGCGCAGGGACAAATATATGACGCCAAATATGACTTAATCAATACGATAACTGAGATTATCCTTTAATAATTCAATAATTACGATAAATTAAAAATATCCATCCAATATTTGATATAACTTTTGCCTTTATCCGAATTTAAATCACCTTTCCAGTTGGAAAAACTGGTTTTTAACGTGTCATATTTTATCGGGTTATTGTTCATCAAAAAAGAATCCATTAACATCTCAAAAAAGTCCTTTTTCTGTATGCTAGTGAAATTATCGATCCCATCTTGGATAAGCACATGAAACATAGAGAACAGCAAGCGGTGATTTGCTCCCTCCTTACTTCTGTTGTTTTCCTGAAAATTGATTTTATTTTGTACCCGTCTTCTGTTAAGGAGTAAGTTGAAATCAATTTGTTCCTCCTTGTTAAATTTTAACGCCTTGTAATTTATGGTATCCCATTTAATGGACACATACTGAAATGGATACAGCCTACTATTCTTTATTCGTTTTTTTTCATGGGAAACCCCTGCAATGACAATTGCAATAAAACCGATTACTGTGTAGATAAAGAAAAACAGTATTCTTTGAGATAAGGAATCAAAAGGATAAACGATTACAAGAATCAATCCCAAAAGGATAATAAAGGACATTGTAAAGGCAAAGATGCCATTGGTGTTATTCAATACCCTACGTTCAAAAAGAGAATCAATTTTATCATCTATTTTACACCATAATAGAGCTAATTTTTTTATCCATTTATCCATATATGGTTACTTATATTTTCCAATACAGACCTTAAGATAAGAAATAATTAAAAAGTGGATTTTGTTGTACCTATGTTGTACCCGAGCAGAAACAAAAAAGCCACTCAATTTCTTGAATGGCTTGTCGTTGTTATGCTCCCCCTCTTGGGCTCGAACCAAGGACCCTCTGATTAACAGTCAGATGCTCTAACCAACTGAGCTAAGGAGGAATATTATTTATATTTTAATTTTAACCGTTCTATAATTTCAGGATATTTTACAATATTCCTGACATACGTTGAACTTTTCATTTTATTAATGTGTGATTCAATTTTTTTTGCTTGACTTCGTGAATCACATTCAATTTTATAAAATAAAACCCAATCATCAGTAATCGATGTAAATGAATCTTTGAAAAAACCATCGTTGTGTTGTTTCAATTTCAAGTCAACATTTTCTGATTCCGATTCCCCGGTGTAAAACCTATCTAAGGCTTCAGAGTATAATATATATACCATAATAACACATTTCTAAGAACGTCTTCTCCGATGCTCTAACCTATCGATAGCTATTGGGGTGAGCTAAGGAGGAAGGTGGTATTCCCTTATTTTGCGGATGCAAATATATATGTTTTTTTGTTTAAGGCAAACAAAAAAGATTAATTTTTATTTTAATCAAAAATAGCTTTGTAAAGATCGTTCCCGTTAGCATACAAAAGTAAGGCAATTAATAAAAAGAACCCAACCATTTGTGCATATTCCAGGAATTTTTCATTCGGTTTTCTTCCGGTAATAATCTCATAGAGGAGAAACATCACATGACCACCATCCAATGCCGGGATAGGCAGGATATTCATAAAGGCCAAAATAATGGAAATAAAAGCGGTAGAATGCCAAAAATTCCGCCAATTCCATGTGTCTGGAAAGAGTTTGGCAATGGTACCAAAGCCACCCACCTCCGTTGCTCCTTTTTTAGTGAATATGAATTTCATCGAACTCACATAATCCATTAAGGTCCAATAACCGTATTCGATACCCGCTGGTAGCGCCTCAGCAAAGGAGTATTTTTTCTTTTCAAATTCTACACCGGCTAAAGGTGATGTTGAATACACCCCAATCGCGTTATCGGCATCAGGAGTAATGGTCATCGTGTCAGTAAGCTTGTTGCGCTCTATAACAAAATTGATAGGTTGCTGATTGCCATTTTCAACCACACGGCTAAATTCGTCCCAGTGATTGATAGCTTTCCCATTGATCGACACAATACGGTCGTTTGCCTGCAAACCGGCTTTCATGGCCGGACTGTCGGGAACAATACTGTCTAAAACAGTGCTTCTTCTCGGGATAATAGGCTGCATCACCCCTTGCTTGAATAAATATGTGCCTAAAGTATCAGGAAGGGCAAGCACTGCTGTGTTTCCGTCAGGATGTTCTACTTCTACAGTTTTTACACCTCTAACGATCATCATTCTGCTAACGTCCAGGATGTTTTCCGGTTGTTTTCCGTCTACTTTTAATACTTTATCACCATCTTGGAAACCAAATTGTTCGATCTGGTTGGCAACTTCAAATCCGTTAGGAAATTCTGAAGAATCCACTTTATTGCTTCCGTAAACAAAAAGGATCATAGCATAAATGAAGAACCCTAAAAACAGGTTGACAGTAACCCCGCCCAACATGATAATCAAACGTTGCCATGCGGGTTTAGAACGGAATTCCCAAGGCTGTGGCGGTTGTGCCATCTGCTCTTTGTCCATGCTCTCATCGATCATTCCGGAAATTTTCACATATCCGCCCAAAGGCAACCACCCGATACCATAAACGGTTCCGCCTATTTTCTTTTTGAACAAGGCAAACTTCACATCAAAAAACAGGAAGAATTTTTCTACCCTGGTTTTAAATAATTTAGCTGGGATAAAATGACCAAGTTCGTGTAGAATAATCAGTATAGATAAACTTAAAAAAAGCTGTATTGTCTTAACTAAAATCGGACTCATAAATCTAGTATCAATTTCAAATCGCACAAAAGTAAGGTTTTCAGTCTATTTACCATAATCAAAATGGATTGATACTTTGGTTTTATGATTCATTTAAGATAAAAACACAAATTTTCCTCTTTGATGTTGTATTTTTGCATTGTAAAAGATGTTTTCCATGCTTCGTTTTTTCAGTAAATTCAAATACCTCTTTATTACGCTTTTTGTGCTGTCGGTCATCATTATCAGTTTGATCTATCAGGTGCTGAAACCAAAAGAGCGTTTGACTGTTTATGAACCCGCCATGGTTAATCCCGAATTGGTGGACAATAGCATTCAGTATGTGAGGAAATACCACACCATTTCACCGTTTGAGTTGGTCAATCAAAATGGGGATACGATTACTGAAAGCAATTATGAGGATAAGATTTATGTAGCCGATTTTTTCTTTACCACCTGCCTGTCCATTTGTCCGATTATGACAGACAATATGGTACGTTTGCAGGAAAAGTTAAAGGACGATCAGGAAGTGATGTTCCTTTCACATTCGGTCACTCCGGAGATCGATTCGGTGCCAAGACTCAAGGAGTACGCGCTTGAAAAAGGAGTGATCGACAGTAAATGGAATATGGTGACAGGCGATAAAAAGCAAATCTACGAGCTGGCTAGAAAAAGTTATATGGCTGTAAAAACCATAGGTGATGGCGGACCGTTTGATATGATCCATACCGAAAATTTCATTCTTGTCGATAAGAAAAAACGCATTCGCGGATTTTATGACGGCACTAAGGAAGAAGACATGGAAAAACTCTTGCATGACATCCAGGTGCTTAAGACTGAATACCAATAAGTGAACATTGTTCCTTTTTATATCACCAAATAATTTCATCAAACCTAATTTTTATCTTACTTTTGCTTACTTAAAATGAATCTAAATAAGGTTTGAAGTTGACAATTGCACATTTAAAACGCGGAGAACGCGCCATTATAAAAGAATTTTCTACAGACATCATTCCCATTAAACTTCTGGAAATGGGATGTTTGCCGGGGAATGAAGTTGAATTATTGCAGATCGCACCGTTTAAAGATCCGTTGTATTTGAATATCAACGGTTCGTTTTTGGCCATCCGCAGGGCAACAGCACTTCAAATTGAAATAGACGTCTTAGCAGAAAATAAGCCGTATGAGTAAGCAGATCAATGTAGCCCTCATAGGAAATCCCAACACAGGAAAGACTTCGGTTTTTAACCAATTAACGGGACTCAACCAAAAGGTAGGGAACTATCCCGGGATCACGGTCGAGAAAAAAGAAGGGGTTTGTAAATTGCCCCGAGGGGTTAAAGCACATATTCTGGACTTGCCGGGAACCTATAGCCTTAATGCAACTTCCCTGGATGAAAATATGGTTATTGAACTCCTGTTGAACAAAAACGACAAAGACTTTCCCGATGTGGCCATTATCGTTACCGATGTAGAGAATCTGAAAAGGAATCTGCTTCTGTTCACACAAATAAAGGATTTAAAAATACCGACCATTTTGGTGATTAATATGGCTGATAGAATGGAGCGTAAAGGGATTGTTCTCGATGAGAAGATCCTTGAAGAGCGCCTTCATACAAAAGTGGCTGTTGTAAGTACCAGAAAGAAAACCGGAATTGACAGAATTAAAGCACTGATAGCTGATTATAGGAGCATTTCTACTATACCTTGCGTGGATACGACTCTAGTAGACCCTGAATATTTTGACGGATTAAAAAGTGCTTTTCCGCAGCAGGATATTTATAAATTGTGGCTGGTGATCACCCAAGATGCCAATTTTGTGAGTCTCGACCGTTCGCTGATTAAGGACACTTCGGCTTTTTCAACAAAACCTAAGTCAGAACTGAAAAGGATGCAGCATAAGGAAACGGTCTTGCGCTATCAGTTTATCAATGGGGTTTTAAAAGAAGGGTATAAAGTTGATGCTAATGCAGCAAAAGGATTCCGGGCTTCTTTCGACCGGATTTTGACCCATAAAGTGTGGGGCTATGTGATCTTTTTTGCCATTTTACTCGTTATTTTTCAGGCGATATACGACTGGAGCAGCTATCCAATGGATTTTATTGATAGTTCTTTTGCATCGCTAAGTGAATGGACAAAAAACACCTTACCTCAAGGAGCACTTTCCAATCTTATTTCTGAGGGAATTATTCCGGGCTTGGGAGGAATCGTGATTTTTATTCCGCAGATCGCCTTTTTGTTCTTGTTTATTTCCATTTTGGAAGAGTCCGGTTACATGAGCCGTGTAGTATTTTTGATGGATCGCATCATGCGCCGTTTTGGATTGAGCGGAAAGAGTGTTGTACCTTTGATTTCGGGGACAGCCTGTGCTATTCCGGCGGTAATGGCCACCCGAAATATTGAAAACTGGAAAGAGCGTTTGATCACCATTTTGGTAACGCCATTTACGACCTGTTCGGCACGTCTTCCTGTATATCTTATCATCATTGCCCTGGTGATTCCCGATAATCGTTTTATGGGGATGAGCATACAAGGGATTACCCTAATGTTATTGTATTTGCTGGGCTTTGGTGTGGCAGTGTCTTCTGCATGGATGCTCAATAAGGTTCTGAAAATAAAGAGTCGGACATTTTTTGTGATGGAAATGCCCAATTATAAGGTGCCATTGTTCAAAAATGTGTTGATTACCGTTATAGAAAAAACCAAAAGCTTTGTTTTTGGCGCCGGTAAGATCATTATGGCAATATCGATTATTTTGTGGTTTTTGGCTTCCAATGGCCCGTCGGACAGGTATGATAATGCAGAAGAGGTCATTACTGCCCAAACGGCTTCACAAAGCCTTTCCGAAGAGGAGCTTTCAACTAAAATCACCTCATACAAACTGCGGAATTCTTATATAGGTATTGCCGGAAAAGTTATAGAACCAGTAATATTGCCTTTAGGATATGATTGGAAAATAGGTATTGCGGTTATAAGTTCTTTTGCTGCACGTGAGGTGTTCGTGGGGACTTTGGCTACCATTTATAGTGTTGGTAGTGATGAAGAAGAAACCATAAAAAACAGAATGGCAGCAGAAGTAAACCCGATTACGGGCGGTCCACTGTTCGATCTGGCTTCAGGGATTTCTTTATTGTTGTTTTATGCCTTTGCGATGCAGTGTATGAGTACCTTGGCTATTGTAAAACGGGAAACCAATACCTGGAAGTGGCCTATAATGCAATTAGTATTTATGACCGGATTTGCGTATCTTGTAGCTTTCATTGCGTATCAAATAATTAAATAAGAAAATCTAAAATGGATCTCCAAAATATATTAGTTTATATCATTCTTTTTTTGGCAGTTGCTTATTTAATCTGCAAGTTCTTTTTCCCGAAAGCGCTTTATTTTTTAGGCGGAAAGAAAAACGACAGTGCTTGTGGAAGCGATGATTGTAACTGTCATTAATCCGATATGTCCAAACGCGATCTAAAGAAATACCTTAAATCCTTAAAGAAAAAAGAGCTCGAAGAGCAAGTTCTTGAGCTATATGGTCGTTTTAAAGAAGTAAAAGTCTATTATGATTTTGTTTTTAATCCGAAAGAAGACAAGCTCATAGATGAGTGTAAAGCCAAAATTGCCAACGAATACTTTCCTGTAAAAAGAAGAAAACCCAGAGCCCGACGCTCTGTGGCTCAAAAATATATCAAGCATTTTATCACCCTGGGCGTCAATCCGGTTTTGATTGCTGATGTGATGTGGTTTAATTTGGAAATAGCACAAACCTTCAATAAAGAAAAAGCATTGAAGCAAGAAGCTTTCTATAAAAGTATGGTCAAATCTTTTGATGAAGCGGTTAAATTTACTATGGTACACGGACTTTTAGACCAATTCAAGCCCCGATTAATAGCGGTTTATAAAGAAGCGCAAGCTCAGGAATGGCCACACTTATCCACGATGGAGCGTTCTTTGGATTTGATTGATTAGTGTTTTTATGACAAAACAAATCCATAGAAATACTAGTTGTTATAAATAATACTTTATCAGGATTTTTTCCAAGCTTTTTAGATTCAGAATTTACCCTGCGCTCAAGTTTTTTAACATCTTCTTCAGGGGGTAGTTCTTCCGGTTTGATCCCTCTTTTCAGTAAAATACTTCTAACTCCACGGTTATTTGTTATGTGTTCAGTTGAAATCTGTCTTTCAGTGGCTAATTCTTTTTCTGAAAGCGTTAATTTTTGTCTAGCTTGTAACCTTTCCCAGTCTTTTATTCTTTTTTCGATTACCTCAAATTTCCTGGTTTGAATTGCAAAATAATTTTGGGCAAAAGCAATTTGTTCTTTTCTAGGGTCTCCATTTTGGGCTATTAGATAGCAGGCATATCGGGTAAGCATTATATCGTCAATTTCCCTTTTACTCCCAGAACCTAGTTTAACCATTTTGTTGACGTCAACAAAATGGTCCAAAATTTCATTTCCGGTAGCTTCACAAGAAGTTTTTGCTTTAACAATTACTTTTTGAAAGTTCCTCCATTCTGAATATCCAAGTAAATGCTGAACATCCCTGGCAAACCAAAATTCGATTCCATTTTCGGTTGTTTGAGAGTGGTCTTCAAAACTATTGGAAAGTGATTTTATTATTTCTGATTTCATATAGTAATTATACGAGTTTTTAATGTAATTTCATAGTTTATTCAACATTACAAAAACTTATGTTTTAATTAATTACCTTGGAACCATCATTTAAAACTATCTAACAATGAAACCATTCTTCCTCGCTGTTTTTTTATTACTGAATATAAACCTGTCCTTTGCACAGGAACAAATTTCTCCAGCCGATCGATCGGCTATTTTGAAGGTGTTCAACGAACAGGAATCAGCGTGGAATCGCGGTGATATCCCTGCGTTTATGGAAGGCTATTGGAAATCTGAAGATTTGGCTTTTGTAGGTTCCTCCGGAGCTGTTTTTGGTTGGGAAGCTACAAAAGAGCGCTATTTAAAAGGGTATCCCGATACCACCGCCATGGGAAAACTGACCTTTAAAGTGATTAAACTACAACAAGTAAAAGAAGGAGTTGCTCAAATCATAGGTTCTTTTCACCTAAAGCGCAGTATTGGCGACCTCAACGGATATTTTACCCTGATATGGCGAAAATTTGATGATAAATGGCTTATCATTAGTGATCATACTTCCGCTACCAATTAAAGAATAGAGAACTCCCCTCCGCCTAAGGCGGGAGGAAAGGAGGGACATTAACCCAAAGCCACATCCAATGTCATCATAATCAAAAATCCGCCCATAAAACCAAGGGTGGCAATATCGGTATATTTATCCTGTTGCGTTTCGGGAATTACTTCCTCCACGACTACAAAGACCATGGCGCCGGCGGCAAAAGCCAGGGCGTAAGGTAAAATAGGCGTAAAGAAACTCACAGCCAAGGCTCCGATAACACCTGCAACGGGTTCTACGATAGCAGATAATTGTCCGTAGTTAAAGCTTTTCCTTCTACTAGCTCCTTGTCGGCGTAATGGCATGGCAACGGCAATACCTTCCGGGAAATTTTGAATCCCGATCCCTATGGCCAAAACAACGGCACCGGAAATGGTAGCTTCAGGTACTCCGGCAGCAACACCGCCAAAAAGCACCCCTACTGCCAATCCTTCGGGAATATTGTGGAGGGTAATGGCGAGCACCAACAAGATGGTTTTATGCCAATTGGTCTCTATACCTTCAGTTTCACTCGCTTTAAAATTGATGTGCAGATGCGGTAAAATTTTGTCCAATCCAAAGAGGAAAAGCGCTCCGAGTCCGAAGCCAACAGCTGCCGGAAGCACTTTTTCAAAGCCTTCACCTTCACTCATTTCAATAGCGGGAGCGAGTAAGCTCCAGAAACTGGCTGCTATCATCACACCTCCGGTAAAGCCTAGCATCCCATCGAGAGCGCTACGCTTCATTTGTTTAAAAAAGAAAACAAAAGCGGCTCCCAGAGCGGTGAGCAGCCAAGTAAAAATGGTCGCAATCAGTGCGCCCAGGACAGGGTCTATCCCCTCAAAGAATTCTATGATTGTTTCAAACATCTGTTATATGGTTTTTAGATAAATATTATTGGCCGTTAAGGCTGAAATACTGATTTTATGTGAGTCGAGTTCGATCAAAACCGAATTGTCAAAAGGTTCTTTGTTTAAAATGGTGATTTCTTTTCCTAAGGCGATTTTCAGTTTGTCCAAATACCTCAGGAATTCTGAAGAAGAATCTTTGACCCCTACAACAATACCGCGTTCCCCTTTTTTTGCTGATGACAACAATACCTTATCGACCTTGGCAATATTCCCATCTTTATCCGGAATAGGATCTCCATGCGGATCCACCCGCGGAAAATCAAGGAAGGCATCTAGCTTTTCGATCAGCTGCTCGCTTTTGATGTGTTCCAGTTCTTCTGCAATATCGTGAACCTCATCCCATGTAAAATTGAGCTTTTCAACTAAAAAAAACTCCCAAAGACGATGCTTTCTCACAATTTTGGCTGCATAAGTCCTCCCTTTTTCTGCCAGACGAACGCCTTGATACTTTTTGTAGTGAACTAATCCTTTGTCGGCTAGTTTTTTAATCATATCAGTAACCGAGGATGCTTTGGTGTCCATTTGCATAGCAATGGCGTTGGTCGAAATGCCTTTTTCCACATCTTTAGAGAGTAGGAAAATGGCTTTTATATAATCTTCTTCAGAAAGAGTCATTCGTTTTTAGTTTGTGCAAAAATACATTTTTATATGTAAAAACAAATTTTTAGCTTTGTCTAAAAATAAATTTAATATAGACTAATGAAAAAGAAATACTCATTATTATTGTTTTTGCTAATGTCAATTGTGGTATTCGGACAAGAGATTGAAGGGAGGGTTTTGTCTAATGGAGAACCTTTGCCTTATGCGAATGTGTATATTTCAGAAACAAACAAAGGAACGTCAACAGATGACAATGGATACTTTAAAATAGAAAAGCTTGAAAACGGAGTGTATGAAGTAGTGGCCTCGTACACGGGTTTTATTCCTAAAAAAAAGGAAATAAGACTTGAGAATAATACGGCTTCGGTGGAATTTAACCTGAAAAGAGCTTCAAGCCTCGATGAGGTAGTGATTACGGGAACGCTAAAACCGGTGAGCAGGATGGAAACACCCGTACCGGTAGAGGTATATAAACCTGCTTTTTTTAAAAAGAACCCCACTGCGAATGTGTTTGAAGCCCTTCAAAATGTAAATGGAGTACGTCCACAGCTAAATTGCAACATATGTAACACCGGAGATATTCATATTAACGGTTTGGAGGGACCTTATACCATGGTGTTGATAGACGGAATGCCTATTGTAAGTGGACTTTCAACAGTTTACGGACTTTCGGGGATACCAAATTCCTTGATAGAACGTTTGGAAGTCGTAAAAGGTCCGGCTTCTTCGCTTTATGGTAGTGAGGCTGTTGGCGGACTTATCAATGTCATTACCAAAGAGGCGCTTTATGCTCCAAAACTAACGGTTGATGCTTTTGGAACGACTTGGGGGGAATTAAATGTTGATCTGGGATATAAAGCGCTGCTCGGAGAAAAGACTTCTTTTCTACTTGGTGCCAATTATTTTAATTACGATCAGCCCATCGATAATAACAACGATAATTTTACAGACCTGACGCTACAACACCGAATCTCTCTTTTTCAAAAGTGGAATTTTAAACGGAAAGAAAACAGGGTGTTCTCATTGGCAGCGCGATATTTTTATGAAGACCGCTGGGGAGGGGAAATGCAATGGACACCCGAGTTTCGTGGTGGAGACGAAATATACGGTGAAAGTATTTACACCTCGCGTTGGGAATTCTTTGGGAACTATCAACTTCCGTTTAAAGAGAAAATGTTGTTCAGTTTTTCATATACAGATCACGATCAGAATTCGGTGTATGGAGATGAGCCCTATTTGGCACAGCAGCGTATTGCTTTTGGACAACTCACATGGGATAAAGAGGTGAACAATCACAATTTGTTGTTTGGAGCCGCATTGCGATATAACTTTTATGACGATAATACTACAGCAACGGCTTCTGATGGTGAAAACAAACCGGATGAGGCTGCGATTCCTGGAATTTTTGTTCAGGATGAAATAAAATTTTCAAAAAAACAGACCTTGCTTGCAGGTTTGCGCTATGATTATGATAAACGACATGGAAGTATTCTTACGCCTCGTTTGGCCTATAAATGGAGTGTAACAGACAACGATATTTTACGCTTGAATGCGGGGACGGGTTTCCGTGTGGTGAATTTGTTTACAGAAGACCATGCAGCATTGACCGGAGCACGCGACGTTATTATTGAAGAAGAATTGGATCCGGAGCAATCCTATAATGTGAACATCAATTACTTAAAGAAGATATATACCGGAAACGATAATTTTATCGGTTTGGATCTGTCGGTTTGGTATACCTATTTTACCAATATGATTTTGCCTGATTATGATACTAATCCCAATCAGATTATATATGACAACCTGGATGGTCATGCAGTAAGCACCGGGGTGAGTGCCAATGCAGATATCGTTTTTTACAACGGATTGAAAATGACCTTGGGTGCTACTTTGATGGATGTTTCACAAACAGAAAATGGAGAGAGAACCCGGCAAATGCTTACAGAACGATTCTCGGGAACATGGGGAGTTTCGTATAAAATAATGCCTTGGAACCTGAATCTTGATTATACGGGAAATTTGTATGGTCCGATGCGTTTGCCATTATTGGGGGATCTTGATCCCAGAAAAGAATATTCGCCGGTGTGGAGCGTTCAAAATATTCAGTTTACTTATGACGGATTTAAAGGCTTTGAGATCTACGGAGGGGTAAAAAACCTGCTGAATTGGACACCAAACAGGGGAAATCCGTTTATCATTGCCCGGGCTCACGATCCGTTTGACAAAAATGTAGAGTATGATCCTGAGGGGAATGTCATGGCTACCGAAGAGAATCCTTACGCCCTTACCTTCGACCCTTCCTATGTTTATGGTCCCAATCAGGGAATCCGTGGTTTTTTGGGTGTTCGTTATCGTTTGGATTGATGAATCTAAATCCGCGGGGAATGCATTTTTATAGCTAGTTTCAAACAAAATTTCTATTTTTAGCTAAAATCTAAATTGCCCATGAGAATTATATATGCTTGCTTACTGCTTGTCACAAGTATTACCTACAGTCAGACTAACCTGAGCGAACAGGTAGCCTTGGAAGCAAAAACGGAACAGGAATTTTTTATTGCTGCCAATGAAGGGGATTTGATCAACATCAAAATAAAAAAGACGGACGGAAAAAAAATTCCGGTGTTTTCATTTACTGCCCTGAAAAGTGGAAATACAGTGTTTACTGAAAAGCGATTTCGAAAACTTAAGAGTTCGATAACATCAATAGAAAAGAGTGTTTACAGACTTAGATTCAGAAATAGTTTTGACAAAGCGGTTGCTTTTGATATGGATATCAGCATAGATACCTTTGGAAAAACACCGGCAAAAATTGTGTACAAAACGGTGACGGACACTGTTTACGGTGAAGAAAAAACGGTGATGGACACGCTTGAAACCTTGGAAACAGAAATCCTTCAAAAAGAGCGGTTCTACTTAAACAGTAAATCAAATGCCTTGGTTAAAGGAGGCAAAAATCGTGTGGTTTTTCCGGTCTATCTGCCCGAAAACACCAAGGAATGGTTTTATGTGCTTACCGCAGATCGCGACCAGGAGGCGGTGAAAAGAACGGCGAAAACATTTAGTCTTGCATCAGAATTGAGTAAACATCTCGACACAGAAGTAACTTCACTTTCCAGTGCTGTGACCCAATTAAATGCGCCTCCGGGGGCACATATATGTGATGTTTATTTGTTGGAAAAAGAACAGGCTCAACTTTTTAGGGAAAAAGAAGACTTTAGTTTTAATATGGAGGGTTCGCGTGAAAATTATAAATCAGGAGTGATCCACATTAAGGAAAACACAGCCGACAAATTTTATATTGGGGTGAACAATCCGGATAATTTATACGGAATTCATGTTGGGATTGAAGTGGTCGCTATCATCAGCAAAGAAGAAATCGTTCCGAAGCTCATCCGAACCCCGGAAATTCACTCAAGGGAGGTTCCCTTTGCGGAATAACTATACATTTCTGTTCATCAATTCGTTGGCGAAATTCCGAAGCAATTCTTTTTTGTCATCGTTTATGGAAAGGGTGTCCAGTACATCCAGCGCCTTTTGGGTGTAATCTTCAATAGCCTCCAAGGTGGCTTCACTTCCTCCACTGGAAAGCATCAAATCTTTGACCGCCTGGATTTTATTAGCGGGATCTTCCGGGTCGATAGAATACAGATGCAGTAACTGATCAGCATCATCGGCATTTAGTTTTTCCATGGTTTTAAGGTATAGATAAGTTTTTTTATTTTCGATGATATCACCCCCAACCTGTTTTCCAAATGTTTTTGGGTCTCCAAAAGCATCCAAATAATCATCTTTCAACTGAAAAGCAACCCCGAGGTTGAGTCCAAAATCATATATGGCTTGCGCCTCTTCCTCCATAGCATTTCCTATAAAAGCGCCCATTTGTAAAGAAGCTCCGACCAAGACAGCGGTCTTGTAAGTGATCATTTTGATGTATTCCTCGATACTCACATCCTCCCTGGTTTCAAAATCGATGTCGTATTGTTGGCCTTCACAAACTTCGATAGCCGTTTTACTGAACAGTCGTGCCAGTTTTTTAAAAGTTTCCGCTTCGTAATTTTCAAAAAACTGATAAGCAACGATCAACATAGCATCCCCGGAGAGAATTCCTGTGTTGAGGTTCCATTTTTCGTGTACTGTTTCTTTTCCCCTCCGCAATGGGGCATCATCCATAATGTCGTCGTGAACCAAAGAAAAATTATGAAAAATTTCGATTGCCATGGCCGCATGCATGGCTTTTTTATGATTGTTCCCAAAAATATCGGCAGCCATTAAGGTCAACACCGGACGTAAACGTTTCCCGCCTAAGCTTAAAATATACGTGATGGGTTCGTAAAGATTAACAGGTTCTTTAGTGATAACGGTTTTTTCTAAATGTGCTACAAAAGCTTTCCTGTACTTATCTATGGACAACATAGGGTTCAATTTTTTGCTAAAATACCATAATTAGGAAAGACGCCCATTTAAATTTAATGTTAAATCTTAAAAACTATGGAAACTTTATTTGTTTTTAAAGTTTCCATTATTATCTTTGCCCTCAATTATGAAGGAGAAAATATTAGATAAGTCAGCAGAAATGTTTATAACCTTAGGGTTTAAGAGTGTCACTATGGACGATATTGCATTGTCTTTGGGGATCTCTAAAAAGACCATTTATCAACATTTCAAGAATAAGGGTGATTTGGTGGATTCAGCGGTTTTTCACCTGTCTGAGTCAATTTGTGAAGGGATTGATTACATATGTGAAGTGTCAAACAACCCTATAGAAGAGTTGTTCCATATTAAAAAATTTGTGAGTGATTATCTCAAAGATGAAAAGTCATCACCGCATTTTCAACTTAAAAAATATTATCCGGGAACCTACAATCGCTTGCTTAGGAAACAATTTGAAATGATGCAGGATTGTGTTACGGAGAATATTAAAAAAGGAATAAAATGTGGGATGTTCCGAAAAGAGGTCGGTATTGATTTTGTGTCGCGAATTTATTTCAGTGGTATGATTGGGATTAAAGACGAGGACATTTTTCCGCCGGATATATTTTCCCAGAGTGATCTAAAATCGAAATATCTGGAATATCACATAAGGGCAATTGCTACCGAAAAAGGAATTGAGGTTTTAAAAGAATTTATTAATGAAAACAAAGATTAACAGATGAGAAAGTATTTAGTCATCTCTATCATATTACTAGCTACAACTGTTAGCTTCTCCCAGGAGAAAAATTACAGTTTCTCTCTAGAAGAAGCTGTCAATTTTGCGTTGGACAGTAGTTATACCGCTTTGAACTCAAGACGGGAAGTGGCCAAGTCATTAAAACAAAAATGGGAAACAACAGCAACGGGACTGCCGCAAATAAACGGGGCAGTAGATTATCAAAACCAGCTGAAACAACCTGTTACTTTGATTCCGGGCGAAATAGCCGGTGGAGAACCGGGGACTTTTGTGCCGGTAACCTTTGGGACAAAACAGCAAATGTCACTCACAGCAACATTGAACCAGCTTATTTTTGACGGTTCATATTTGGTAGGTCTCAAGGCAGCCAAAGTGTTTGTGGATTACAATGAAAACGCAAACGAAAAAACCTTGCTGGAAGTAAGAAAAGGAGTAATTAACGCTTATGGCGGGGTGCTTTTATCACAAGAAAGTATAAGCATATTGGAGAAAAACCTTGAAACGTTGAAAGACAACCTAAGGGAAACAAAAGCAATGTTTGAAAATGGTTTTGCTGAAGAAGAAGATGTCGAACAATTGCAAATTACAACAGCACAGATTGAAAATCAGCTTAGCAACTCGAAGCGTTTGGAGGTTTATGCCAAACAAATGCTGAACCTTGCTTTGGGGATTCCGGTAAATAGTAATGTTATTTTGGAAGACAATCTGGGAAGCTTGACTGTGGAAAGTGTGAGTTTAGAGCTAATGGACACTACTTTCAGTTATGAGGATAATGTTGATTATCAAATAGCGCAAAACTTAACAAAACAGCGTGAATTGGAATTGAAATTGGAAAAAAGTAGGGCCTTACCTTCCATAAATGCATTTGTAAATTATGGGACAGCGGCCTATGATGATGAATTTGTGTTTTTTGACAGGGAAACCTCATGGTTCCAATCTTCTATTTTGGGAGTGAGTATGACAGTACCCATCTTCAGTTCGCTGCAAAGAAGTGCAAAAACCCAACAAGCAAAAATAGCCTTAGAACAAGCCAAAACAGAATTCGAACAACAAACCGAGCAGATCAATGCAGATCTGGATCTGGCAAAGAGCAATTATAGGTTTGCTATTGAAAATTATCATACCTCACAAGGGAATTTGAGGTTGGCAGAGCGGATAGAGCATAAAAATCAAGTAAAATACAAAGAAGGAATCTCAACGAGCTTTGAGCTGAGACAGGCACAAACTCAGTTGTATACAGCCCAACAAGAATATATTGAATCCATGTTGGACGTTATTGAAAAGAAAGCGGAACTTGAAACCGTATTGAACACTCCCAACCTTTTAAACAGGAATTAAATTGAGCAAAAAACTAAATCAACAAAAAATGAAGAATATATATGCAACCATATTTTTAGCAGCCTTTATGGTCTCTTGTGGAGGAGATTCTAAAAAGTCTGTAGATGATGTTATAGCCGAAGGCGATCTAAAAGCTTTGAGAACTATGCGAGAGGAGGTTTCTAAGCAACACGATATTCTTGGAGCTGATCTTGGAAAACTTGATGAAGCAATCAAAAAACTTGATACTGTTGAAAATCGAGTGTTGGTGACGGCTCTAAAAGCCAAGGACACTCTTTTTAATCATTATATCGAATTACAAGGGAATGTGAGTACCAAAGAAAACCTGATGATCAATGCAGAATATTCAGGAACCCTTCAGCGCGTTTATGTGAACGAAGGCCAAAAAGTAGGCAGAGGTCAGGTTTTGGCGCGAATCGACGATGGAGGCCTTGGAGCACAACTCTCACAATTGAGGGCACAAGCAAGTTTGGCGAAAACCACTTTTGAACGCCAAAAAAGATTGTGGGAACAAAACATCGGTTCCGAGATGCAATATTTGGAATCCCAGACACAGTATGAGTCAACTAAAAATGCAGTGGTGCAATTGGAAAGGCAGTTGGTCAAAACTACCGTTATAGCACCTTTTTCGGGAACCATTGAAGAGATTATTTCTGAACAGGGAAGTAATGTTTCCCCTGGAACAGCCATCTTGCGTATAGTGAGTTTGAGAAATATGTACATAGAAGCGGAAGTACCGGAAAGATACCTGCCGAATGTAAAGAAAGGAACTCAAGTAATTGCAGATTTTCCGGTGTTAGGGGAAAAAGTAGAAACAGAGGTTCGTCAAGCGAGCAATTATATCAATCCGGGTAACCGTTCTTTTAGAATAGAAGTGGGTGTTCCTAATAAAAACGGATCGATAAAACCCAACCTGACAGCCAAAATGAATATTAACGACTATACAAACGAAAAAGCCATTTTGGTTCCACAGAGCGTTATATCGGAGAATGCCGAAGGTGATCAATATGTATATGTAGCATCAGCCATTGACGAAAACGGAGAGGCTGAAGTGCATCGATCCATCATTGAAACCGGCAAGACACAAGAAGATCTAGTGGAAGTACTTAGTGGGATAAAAGAAGGCGACCAGATTATAAAAGAAGGAGCCCGAAGCGTACAGGAAGGACAAAAAGTGAAAATTTTAAAAAGATAAACGTCCATGAGCAAAATAAATAAAAACGCCGAAAAGGAATTTAGACTCTCGTCATGGGCTATAGAGAACAAGACGACGATCTATGTACTGATCGGGATCATATTTTTTCTCGGTATTTCAGCCTATTTCGGAATGCCGCGGGAATCGTTTCCGGAAGTAAAAGAAACCAAAATATATATAAGCACACCCTATCCGGGGAATACAGCTGAAGATATTGAACGATTGGTCACCGATCCGCTTGAAGAGGAACTGGAAAACGTGAGCAATGTGGTAGAGATTATTTCTACCTCTCAGGAAGATTATTCGATCATTACGGTCGAATTTGATGAAGACATTACGGTTGAATCTGCCAAACAAAAGGTAAAAGACGAGGTAGATGCCAAAAAAGCGGGTGAAGATTGGCCCGTTTTCAACAATGCCAAAGTAGAGCCTAATGTTTTTGACCTGAACCTGTCTGAAGAAATGCCGATCCTCAATGTGAATATCAAAGGGGATTATCCGGTGGATAAACTGAAGGAATATGGCGAATATCTGGAAGACAGGATCGAAGATTTGCCACAAATAAAAGAAGTAGATATCCGAGGTGCGCAAGAAAAAGAAGTAGAAGTGGCAGTGGATATCTATAAGATGATGGCGGCACAAGTGAGCTTCGATGATGTCTTAAACACTATTAGCGGAGGAAATGTGACCATGTCTGCCGGGAATATGATCACCAGTGGACAGCGAAGAACGATTCGTATTTTGGGAGAGATCGAGGATCCGAAGCAACTGAATAATTTTGTTGTAAAATCAGAAAACGGAGCAGTTTATTTACGGGATATTGCAGATATTAGCTTTAAAGAAGAAGATAAAACTACCTATGCTCGGGAGTTTGGCGCAAATGTGGTGATGCTGGACGTAAAAAAACGTGCCGGTAAAAACATGATTGAAGCTGCCGGGCAAATCCGCACAATTATAAAAGAAGCGGAGGAGAATAATTTCCCCCCCGATCTTTCTATCAGTATTGCTAACGATCAATCTACTCAAACCTTGAACCAGGTAAGTGATCTGGTAAACAACATTATTTTCGGGATTATTTTGGTTGTTGGCGTGTTGATGTTCTTTTTAGGGTTCAGAAACGCACTCTTTGTCGGTTTTGCGATTCCTATGTCTATGTTCATGTCTTTCATGATCCTGCAAGGACTTGGCTACACACTTAACACCATGATTCTATTTGGACTTATCATGGGACTGGGAATGTTGGTGGATAACGGAATTGTGGTGGTCGAAAATGTTTATAGACTGATAGATGAAGAAGGCATGTCCCGCATTGAAGCTGCAAAAAAAGGAATCGGGGAAATCGCCGTTCCTATTATTATTTCAACAGCTACGACTGTCGCAGCCTTTATCCCGCTGGGAATGTGGCCGGGGATGATGGGTGAATTTATGATTTACTTCCCCATAACGCTATCGGTAGTTCTAGGATCTTCGCTTTTTGTGGCCATTTTTATGAATTCCATGTTGGTTTCCCAATTTATGGATACCAACGAAAAAGTGCTGAATAGAAAACAATTGATCCGTTTGAGTGTTATCCTTGGAGTTCCCGGACTGTTTATCTTGATTTTCGGAGGAGCTGTAAGGGGTATCGGAACACTCATGATCTTTACGGCAATTATGTTTTGGATATATAGATATGGACTGAAAAGAGCTGCAAATTATTTCCAAACCCATATTTTGACATGGCTTGAAAATAAATATCAGAATTTCTTAAAATCGGCACTCAATGGATGGAGACCTGTGTTTTTTACAGGCGGAACCATTGGCTTGCTCATTATCGTGTTTATGCTCTTTGGAGGATCGCTGGGGAGCGGAAGGACAAAAGTGGAATTCTTTCCGGATAACAAACCCAACCAGATCATTGTTTATGTAGAATATCCGCAAGGAACAGATATTGAAAAGACCAATGTAATCACCAAAGAGATCGAGAAACGGGTGTATGCTGTTTTGAACGATGATGAGTATATGGACAATGGCTATAATTATATGGTGGAGTCTGCCGTATCCCAGGTAGGTGAAGGTGCCGGAAATCCGCAAACAGACGGAGGTTCGAGTGCAGAAATGCCACACAAAGCCAAGATTACAGCGACCATGCGGGAATATAAATACCGTAGAGGAAAAGACAGTGAATTACTTCGTAAAAAAGTACAGGAAGATCTGAAAGGGATTTTCCCCGGAATTGCTATTTCTGTGGAAAAAGATGCTGTTGGACCTCCGGCCGGATATCCTATCAATATTGAATTGAGTGGTGAGGATTATGACGAACTCATTGTGACTGCAGAAAAAATGAGGGATTTTATCAATTCCAAAAATGTATCGGGAGTTGAAGAATTGAAAATCGATGTGAACAAAGGAAAACCGGCAATGGTTGTTGAGGTAGACCGTGAAAAAGCCGGGGAAATGGGCGTTTCTGTCGGACAAGTAGGAAGTCAATTGAGGCGTTCTATTTTTGGTGAAAAAGCCGGAATTTATAAAGAAGGAGGGGAAGATTATGATATTTATGTACGCTTCAATCAGGATTTGAGATACAATCCCAATGCGATTTTTGATCAGAATATCATATTCCGGGATCAAGCAAGTGGACAAATAAAGGAAATTCCCGTTTCCGCAGTAGCACACAGAAAAAACACATCTTCGTTTAGTGCGATCAAACACCGTGACCTGAAAAGGGTAGTAACCGTTTATTCAGGCTTGGCTCCTGGTTTTACAGATGCTGGTGCCGTAGTGGGTGATATCCAAAAGGAAATGGGCAATTTTGTGGTGCCGGATAATATTCACATTGATTATACGGGTCAGCTTGAAGAGCAAGAAAAGCAAATGAACTTTTTGATGGGAGCATTCTTTTCGGGACTTGGATTGATCATGCTTATTTTGGTGTTCCAGTTCAGCTCCATTTCAAAGCCTACGATCATTATGCTTGCGATCTTTTTGAGTTTCATAGGTGTTTTTGGCGGTTTGATGATTACCGGATGGCCGTTTGTGATCATGATGACCATGATGGGGATCATCTCCCTGGCGGGAATTGTGGTGAACAATGGGGTGGTCTTGCTGGATTATGCACAGATTCTTATTGACCGAAGAAAAATTAAATTGGGCTTTAGGGAAGACAGTGATCTGCTTCCTATAGCTGATATGAAAGAAGTCTTGGTGATGGCTGGTAGGGCAAGGCTACGTCCGGTACTTTTAACGGCAATTACCACTATTTTAGGACTTATTCCTTTAGCTATCGGATTGAATATTGATTTCTTTTCCCTGTTTTCAGAGTTTGATGCCCAAATCTATATGGGTGGGGATAATGTGATCTTCTGGGGGCCGTTGGCATGGACCGTTATTTTCGGACTTTTTGTTGCCACCTTCCTTACATTGATCATTGTTCCATTGTTGTTTTATATCACATATAGGATAAAACTAAAAATCAGGGGAAGAAGAGGAAGAAAAAATAACAACAAAAGCAAAATTGAACCTGAACCTGCAGTAGTATTAGAAAACGTATAAAAGAAAAATCTTGATGATGAGGAACATCAAGGTTTCTATTGAAGTTCATTAGGGTTAATAGTGACTGGAATCGGTTTTTGTCTTAGGAATAAGATGAAAACCGATTTTTTTATGGTGGAAATGATGATGAGTTAAAAAAATCACATAGTTTGATAGCAAAACGTGAGTTCGCTTTATTTTGAGGTGACAATCAAAACAAAGTCATTTGCCCATCCCGACTACTTCTGTGCCTGTGTTTTTCCGTCTCATACAACTCGTGGTTCAACCTTGGGAAGGTTTTGTCTTTAAAATAGGTTTGCCGGGCTATCCGGAAGAGATTGTGAATTTGTTCTGCGATTTTTCCCTCTCCTTTTTTCCTTACGCCATATCTACTGTCATTCAGTGTGCCACCGTGGCAATCAGCAATTTGGTGTAAAACCTTTTCGGCTTTATCGGGCATGGTTTTTTTGATCCAATCAGTAAATATTTGTCCGATAGCCCCGTTCAGCCGCACTATGGTAAAACCGATCGATTTTGCTCCGTGTTCTTCTGCAGCTTTGGCGAGCGATAGTATTTCGTGACTGTTGATCGACGGAATGATAGGAGCGATCATTACATTGACAGGAATGTTATTTTCAGTAAGGGTTTTTACGGTCTTCAATCTTTTTTTGATGCTGGCCGTTCTGGGTTCCAACACACGGCGGGTTTCTTCGCTCAATGAGGTAATAGAAATGTTGACCCCTATCAATCTGTCTTTTGTCAGAGCCTTCAAAATATCAAGATCGTGACAGATATAAGCGTTTTTGGTGATAATGGCCACAGGGTGTTTGAACTTTAAAAAGATTTCTAGACATTTTCGGGTGATGCCAAATTTTTGTTCTGCAGGTTGATAACAATCAGTGTTACCGGACATAACAATGGTTTTAGCGCGCCAATTCTTGCTCAGCAACTTCTTTTCCAGCAATTGTGGAGCATTTTTTTTGATGAGGATTTTCCTTTCAAAATCCAATCCGGCACTATAGCCCCAATATTCGTGAGCGTTTCTGGCATAACAATAAATGCATCCGTGTTCACAACCTTGATAGGGATTCATGGAATAGCCCATGCCCACATCGGGACTTGTCACTTTGTTGACGATGGTTTTTGGAAAAACTTCAAGGTATTGGGTCTTGTTTTTGTCGGCTACCTCTCCTTCCAAACGGCAATATTCAAGAAAATCATCACGCGTTTCATGGGATAATTCCAAGAACTTATTGCGAACGTTTATTTGCGCTCCCCTGCCTTTGATGTGTTTTTCTATATTGGACATATTCCAAAATTATGGAATAATTCCAATCAATAAAAAGATTATCATTTTTATTTCTTCAAAAACCAACAGATAAAAATGTTGTTGTTAGAGGAAACGTCTGGAAATAAAGTTTTTAAGGTATTATTTTTATTTCTACCTGATTTTCATTTATCTTTGAAAAGTAAACTTTGGGGGTGCTGATTCATTTCAGCTGAGATAAACCCTTTGAACCTGATCAGGTTAATACCTGCGAAGGGAAAAGTCAGTCACTTTTTATACAACAAAATTACTTTTCAAAATGTAGTTTTTTGTATTTCACTTCCTGTTGGGATTTCCCCTTTGGTTTACAGCTATTAATTTAAAAGATTATGATAACTGTAAACATCAACAAGCAATCGTATTCATTTTCACCTCCCATTACCGTGGGTTCAGTATTGGAACAACTCAAAATTGGTTCACAAGGAATCGCTGTGGCCGTTAATAATTGTGTAGTGACACGTTCGACCTGGACAACACAACAACTCGACGAAGGTGATAAGGTGATGATTATTCAAGCTACCCAAGGGGGTTGATGTTTCGCCAAATATGTGCAAAAAATGAAGGAAATGCAAAATAAAGAATCGTCTCAACCCACGACAACCATTAGTAGGGAACCCTTCCCTAACTCAACAAAAGTTTACGTTAGCGGAAGTCTTTTTAAAGATATCAAGGTTCCCATGCGGAAAATATCACTAAGTGATTCAGTGGACAGGTTTAACGGAACCCGGGAAGTCAATGATCCGGTTTATGTCTATGATACCAGCGGTCCTTATACAGATCCCTCGGTAGAAATAAACGTGCGAAAAGGATTGTATCCCTTGCGTCAACCTTGGGTTGCTGCCCGTGAAGATGTCGAATTGCTAAAAGGACTGTCTTCAGATTATGGAAAACAAAGAGAGGTCGATAAAAAATTGGATGAACTTCGATTCCAACACGTACGCAAACCCTTAAAGGCAAAATCCGGTAAAAATGTGACACAAATGCATTATGCCAAAAAGGGGATTATTACACCTGAAATGGAATTTATTGCCATTCGTGAAAATCAGAAATTGGAAGAACTCAAGGCGCTTTCTGAACAGCATCCCGGAAATAGTTTTGGAGCATCCATTCCCAAAGTGATTACCCCGGAATTTGTACGGGATGAAGTGGCTCGTGGAAGGGCAATCATTCCTAACAACATCAACCATCCGGAAAGTGAACCCATGATCATCGGACGTAATTTCTTGGTGAAAATCAATGCCAATATCGGGAACTCTGCTGTGACCTCTTCCATAGAAGAAGAAGTGGAAAAATCCGTTTGGGCATGTCGTTGGGGTGCTGACACCATCATGGATCTTTCTACTGGGAAGAATATTCACGAAACCCGTGAGTGGATCTTGAGGAATTCTCCTGTTCCGATCGGAACGGTGCCGATCTATCAGGCCTTGGAAAAAGTAAATGGTAAAGCCGAAGACCTGACCTGGGAAATTTTCAGGGACACTTTAATCGAACAAGCCGAACAAGGGGTTGATTATTTCACCATTCATGCCGGGGTTCGACTAAAATATGTTCCGCATACGGCAAAACGTGTTACCGGAATTGTTTCCCGTGGCGGTTCGATCATGGCGAAGTGGTGTTTGGCACATCATAAGGAAAGCTTTTTATACACCCATTTTGAAGAAATATGTGAGATTATGAAAGCTTATGACGTAGCGTTCTCCTTGGGAGACGGCTTGCGTCCGGGTAGTATTGCCGATGCCAATGACTATGCTCAGTTTGCAGAGCTTGAAACCTTGGGCGAGCTAACAAAAATTGCATGGAAACACGATGTGCAATGTATGATTGAAGGCCCCGGCCATGTTCCTATGCACATGATCAAAGAAAACATGGAGAAACAGTTGGAAGAGTGTGGAGAAGCGCCTTTTTACACCTTAGGACCACTTACAACTGATATCGCTCCGGGTTATGACCATATCACTAGTGGAATTGGAGCAGCGCAAATCGGGTGGTATGGTTGCGCAATGCTTTGCTATGTTACCCCAAAAGAACATTTAGGATTACCCAACAGAGATGATGTGAAAGAAGGGGTGATTACCTATAAAATTGCAGCCCACGCAGCCGATTTGGCCAAAGGGCATCCCGGGGCTCAACATCGTGACGATGCCATGAGTAAGGCCCGGTTTGAATTCCGTTGGGAAGATCAGTTCAACTTGGCATTGGATCCTGATACGGCCAGAGCTTATCACGATGAAACCTTACCATCGGAAAATGCCAAGGTCGCTCATTTTTGTTCGATGTGCGGACCTAATTTCTGTTCGATGAAGATCACCCAGGATGTGCGGAAATATGCCAAAGAAAACGGCATGGAAACGCAAGAGGCGATCGAAAAGGGTATGGAAGAAAAAGCCAAGGAATTTAAAGATAAGGGAAGCGAAGTTTATTTGTAATCAAAAAGAACCTCATGTTCATTGTCATTACTTCTGAATCTGATCTTAAAAATGAAATAACGCAGATAAAACAGCTATTTGTGTTGGGTTTGGAAATTTTGCACGTGAGAAAGCCTTTTTTTTCAAAAGAGGAAATGCGACAATGGTTGAATTTCTTTCCGAAGGAAATACATAGAAAAATAGTTTTGCATCAACATCATGAACTGGTAGGGGAATTTGAACTGAAAGGAATTCATCTTACTGAAAAAAAACGTGCAGAAATTGAGAGTCAACAACCTCAGGAAAAGTCCTGTGAAATCCCTTCGGGAATATTTCACAGGGACAAGCACACGAGACATAAATCGGAAACCTATAAAAACATTTCGACGCAAGCCTCCCTGTTCGACAGACAGGCGTCAGAACTTTATAAATCTCACTTAGTGAGTGAAAATTGGAAAAGAAAAGGATTAACGGTAAGCGCTTCATTTCATCAGCAAAAAGAAGTGGAGCGTCAAATTGTGTATGACTACGCATTTTTGAGTCCGGTCTTTACCTCGATTTCAAAAAAGGAATATGAAGGGAAAGAGTATCGACTATCAAAAACCCAACGTCCGGTGATTGCTTTGGGAGGAATTTCAGAAAAAACGCTTCCACTAACCCCAGAAATGGGGTATGCCGGAGCAGCGGTATTGGGAAATATATGGTGTGAAACGGATCCGATAAGACAATTTAAAAACCTTCAAAAAATATATGAGGATGTGTACGGATAAACCAGTAGTGATGAGCATAGCGGGATTTGACCCTAGTGGAGGTGCCGGAATTTTGGCTGATTGCAAAACTTTTGAGGCCATCGGTGTTCCCGGAATTGCTGTCAATACCGCCAATACCATTCAGACCGATGTCGCATTTGAAACTTGCGAATGGCTTTCCGATGATATGGTGATGCAACAACTGGAAATGTTGCTGAATCGCTTTTCGGTTTCAGTGGTGAAAATCGGAATTGTTCAGCATCTTTCATTGCTTCAGGAATTGGTGCAACTCATCAAAGAAAAATCCCCGGAATGCAAGATTGTATGGGATCCGGTTTTGAAGGCATCAACAGGCTTTGACTTTCATTCATCAGCTCCTATTTCCAAAGAAATCCATCAACTGTTGCCAGACATCGATTTGGTAGTTCCCAATTATGAAGAAGTAAAAGCTTTTTCCGAAGAAAATACGGTAGCCGGAGGAGTGAAAGCCATCACCAGATGCTCTCATTTATATTTAAAAGGAGGACACCGAAAAGACCGCTTGGGTGAAGACGAACTTTTTTTGGGGACGAGTGACAAAACTATTTTGAAACCCTCAAGAAATGATTGTACCAAAAAGCACGGAAGTGGTTGTGTGTTATCAGCGGCCATTGCTGCTTATTATTATTTAACAAAAGACTGGGAGGAGAGTTGTCGAAAGGCAAAAACTTATACGGAAAACTTTTTGGCTTCCACCCCCACATTAATTGGAAAGCATTTATGCAAAATATAGGATTGTATTACATATCTCAAGGAGAAACCCCTGAAGAACACCTTTTGTTTATTGAAAAAATGGCAAAAGCAGGGGTAAAATGGATTCAGCTGCGCTTGAAGGAGGTTTCCAAAGGCATATTTTTGGAAACAGCACTAAGGGCAGCCACCGTTTGTGAACGATATGGAGCGAAACTTATAGTGAACGACGATGTGGAAGTGGCAAAAGCAACAGATGCGGCGGGTGTTCATTTGGGAAAGGAAGATAGTTGTCCACTGATTGCCCGAAAACTATTGGGTGCTGAAAAAATAATAGGCGGAACAGCCAATACCCTTGCAGATTGCTATAATTTGATAGTGAATAAGAAAGTAGATTATATAGGATTGGGCCCCTTTCGGTTTACGACCACCAAAAAGAATTTAAGTCCGATAATGAACATAGAAGGCTATCGGGAAATTTTAAAAGCATTGGATATTCAGGATAGGTCTACTCCGATGGTTGCTATTGGAGGAATAACTAAAACAGATGTTTCTGCACTAAAACAAGCAGGGGTTCAAGGGGTGGCCATTTCGTCGTTTTTACATCAACAAGAAGATCTGCAACAATGCGTTGATCAAATCCAAAACCATTTTAAACTTCAAAGTTATGCAAGATAATTTAACCATCGCGGGACGCACTTTTTCATCCCGGCTGTTTACCGGAACGGGGAAATTCAGTAGTGCAAATGTTATGGAAGAAGCCATACTGGCAAGTGAAAGTGAGCTGGTAACCGTAGCTTTAAAGCGTGTAGACCCCGAAGCAAAAGAAGGCGATTTGGTAAGCGCTTTAAAACATAAACATATTCATTTGTTACCCAATACTTCCGGGGTTCGAAACGCAGAAGAAGCTGTTTTTGCAGCAGAAATGGCTCGGGAAGCTTTGGGAACTCATTGGGTGAAAGTGGAGGTACATCCCGATCCAAAATATTTACTGCCGGATCCCGTAGAAACCTTAAAAGCTTGTGATATTCTTGTAAAAAAAGGATTTGTGGTGATGCCATATATTCATGCCGATCCGGTATTGTGTAAACGATTGGAAGAGGTGGGCGCACAGTGTGTGATGCCACTGGGAGCTCCCATAGGAACCAATAAAGGATTGAAAACCTTAGATTTTTTAGAAATTATTATTGAACAAAGTAAAGTTCCGGTGATTGTGGATGCAGGAATTGGAAGCCCTTCGCATGCGGCTCATGCTATGGAAATAGGAGCCGATGCGGTGCTGGTCAATACAGCGATTGCGGTTTCACAAAATCCGGTTAAAATGGCAAAAGCGTTTAAAATGGCAGTTGAATCCGGACGTATGGCTTATGAGGCCAAACTGGCTTCTTCATCAGTGGAAGCAAACGCCAGTAGTCCGTTAACTCAATTTTTATATGAGTAGTTTTAAAGATACATTAGCACAATATTCCTGGGATGAAACCTTGCAAAGTATATTTGATAAAACCCTGGGCGATGTTCAAAAGGCACTGGAAAAAGAGCAAAGGGACTTAGAAGATTTCAAAGCACTGATCTCTCCAACGGCAAAGCCTTTTTTAGAGGAAATGGCCCGAAAAAGTCATTTGCTCACCTTAAAGCGTTTTGGGAAAACCATGCAAATGTACGCGCCGCTGTATCTGAGTAATGAATGTCAGAATATTTGTACCTATTGCGGCTTTAGCTTTACCAATAAAATCCCCAGAAGAACCCTGAACGATGATGAGATCCTCAAAGAAGCCACTTTTTTAAAGGAAAAAGGTTATGATCATATTCTGTTGGTTACCGGGGAAGCCAATCGAACCGTAGGGGTGGATTATTTGCATAATGCCATTACCTTGCTTCGTCCCATTTTTTCAAATATATCGATAGAAGTACAACCCCTGGAAGAGACAGAATATATTTATTTAAAGGAAGCCGGATTGTATGCCACGCTCGTATATCAGGAGACCTACCATCGGGAGACCTACAAGCAACACCATCCGAAAGGGAAAAAATCAAATTTTGATTACCGATTGGAAACCCCCGACCGTTTGGGAAGAGCGGGAATACACAAAATAGGCTTGGGAGCTTTATTCGGACTGGAAGATTGGCGGGCAGATAGCTTTTTTACGGCCTTACATTTAAAATACCTTCAAAAAGAATACTGGCAAACCCGATATTCCATTTCCTTTCCGCGACTTCGACCTTTTAGTGGTGGAGTGGAGCCAAAAGTTGAAATGACCGATGCGGATTTGGTGCAGCTTATTTGTGCCTATCGATTATTGGATGAGGAAGTAGAACTTTCCATTTCGACCCGGGAAAGTGAAATTTTCAGGGATCATATTATTCATTTAGGCATTACGTCCATGAGTGCCGAATCGAAAACCAATCCCGGAGGGTATGTGGTCGAACCTCAATCTCTTGAGCAATTTGAAATTTCAGATGAACGCTCTACCGAAACCATTGCAGAAATGTTAAAAGCAAATTATCTGGAACCGGTTTGGAAAGATTGGGAAAAAGCTTGGTAGTCGAAAATTAATATAACAATATCTTGTTCATTTTTTTTGTGTAACTTTTACAATGAATTTTAAAAACTAATACATAAAAAATGAAACGAAGGGATTTTATTAAAAATACGGCAGCTGCCGGAGGAGCTTTTTATATTGTTCCTTCCCACGTGTTGGGAGGAATGCACATACCGCCAAGTGACACTCTGTATATTGCAGGTGTAGGTGTTGGAGGGAGAGGCGGACAAGTGGTAAAAGATTTGGTCGGCACCAAAAAAGTAAAATTTGTAGCGCTTTGTGATGTTGATGAGAAAAGAGCTGCAGAAACCTTTAAGCTGCACCCAAAAACAAAGAAGTACAAGGATTTTAGAAAGGTTTACGAAAAGCATTTAAACGATATTGATGCCATTATGGTGGCTACGCCCGATCACAATCATGCAACGGTGGCAATCCCGTTTATGGGGGCCAAAAAACACGCTTATGTTGAAAAACCATTAACGCATAATATCTACGAAGCACGATTAATGGCAAAGGTGGCCAAAGAAAATGGTATTGTGACACAAATGGGGAATCAGGGAAGTTCTTCTGATGGCATTCGAACTACTCAAGAATGGATTGACGCCGGTGTGATTGGGAAAGTACACAAAGTAGACTGTTGGACCAACCGTCCGGTTTGGCCACAAGGATTAAGAAATATTACTGAAGGCGAACCCGTGCCCGAAACCTTGGATTGGAACCAGTGGCTGGGACCGGCGGCATTTCGCCCGTACAACTCAGCTTACCTTCCGTTTAAGTGGAGAGGTTGGTGGGATTTCGGTACTGGAGCTTTAGGCGATATGGGATGCCACATTATGGAAACACCCTTTAAAACACTTGGGTTAGGGTATCCAACCGAAGCAGAAGCCAGTTGTACTACCGTTTGGTCGGGAGATTTTGTTGAAGCCGATTATAGTGAAGCTTGTCCTCCTTCTTCTGTAGTGCGATTGAAATTTGAAACCGAAGTCCATGGTGAAGTGGAATTGAATTGGTTTGATGGAGGGATGATGCCAAATATTCCGGATGAATTACAAGAAGGAGAAACCGTTGGCGATAGTGGCGGTGGAAGTGTTTTTTATGGTGAAAAAGGAATTATGGTGACCGATACCTATTCAGGTAATCCCAGAATATTAAATCATTATAAAGACAAAGTAGGGACATTTCCAAAACAAACACTAAAGCGGATTAAAAACGGACATACAGGTAATTTTGTTGAAGCTTGTTTAAACGGAACGCCAACATCATCGCCATTCTCTTACGCCGGACCTCTAACAGAGTCCGTGCTTATGGGAAATCTTGCGATTAAAGCGTATCAGTATAAAGTGTTGAAACCCGGCAAGAAAGCAGGCGATTGGGCACCATATGATTATCCTGGAAGGAGAAAGATCTTGTGGGACGGGGAGAACATGAGAGTGACCAACTATAAAGATGCCAATAAATGGGTGAAGGGAAATTATAGAGAAGGTTGGGAACTTAGTTGATAATAGAAAAATAGCAATGCATCATAGCGTCTGTTACAGGCGCTTTTTTTATGGGTTTAAAGTAATAAACTATATAAAAGTTGCCAATTGTCTGCGTTCTTTGTGCCTACCCGTAAGGGCGGGGAAAACTTTGTGATCTCTCCGAGAAATGATTTCAGGCAAAGTTTGCTATGAACCCGAAAAAACCGCAAAGTATAAATAGAATTTTGAATTATAGATTTTCAATGTGTAGCAATAAATGTTATAAAGCCTGGAAGAGGGGGAAATGGAAAGTATATAAAATAAAAAAGGTGGAAATTAATCCACCTTTTTTGCCCCAAATCTTACCATGAACTTAACCTACTTATGCTATGGTGATTCAAATATATACCAAGCCATTTTTGTACCAAAAAGAATCAGTTGTAATGCAATATTTTTAGTTAAAGTGCAAGCGAGTTTTTGGAGTATGATTTTCTTTGTGAAAAAGTGGGTTGGATATTAGTTTTTTATGAAATCAAATGAAGAAAAAGAAGTTTGAACAACAGAAGTGTTTTGCATGGAAAAGACAAAAAATTTAAAATCGTGCAAAGGGGAAATGGAAAGTATATAAAATAAAAAAGGTGGAAATTAATCCACCTTTTTTGCCCCAAATCTTACCATGAACTTAACCTACTTATGCTATGGTAGACACAAATATAAGATCTTATAGATAGACCCCTGTTAAAATTCAGTTAAATTGCAAATTTTTTCGATGAAATGCACAAATTTCTTTAATATGCTCTGTCTTTCACTCCTTCATAAAAGTTCATAAAGGCCCTGTTTACTACTCTGTTACCACCCGGAGTCGGGTAATTTCCGGTGAAATACCAATCTCCAAGATTTTTTGGACAAGCCTCGTGAAGGTTATCCACGGTTTGATATATAATTTTGACTTTTGCATTGATGTCTTTCGGTGCTAATAGCTCAGAGATTTTTGCTGAAATTTCCTCGTCTGTAAAGGGTTCATAAAATGCTTGAACGGCATTTTTTACTTCTGTATCCGGTAGGTTCACCTGAGCTTTACAATTCTTGTATATTTCTTCAGTAATATGAGAAGTTCCCTTTTCTTTGTGAAGTTCTAAGGCAGCTTTGAAAGCGATGAGCCCTTCCAATCTGGCCATATCGATACCATAACAATCCGGGTAGCGGATTTGAGGTGCCGATGAAACAACCATAATAGTTTTAGGGTTCAGTCTGTCGAGAATTCTCAAAATACTCCTTTTAAGCGTAGTTCCACGAACGATACTATCGTCTATGATCACAAGATTATCTGTTGGTTTTACAGAACCGTAGGTAATGTCGTAAACGTGGGTTACCAAATCGTCCCTGCTGCTATCTTCAGTAATAAACGTACGAAGTTTCGCATCTTTAATGGCGATTTTTTCAATACGCGGTCGGTAGGAATTCAAAATTTTTGAAAGTTCTTCTTCGCTAAGGTTGTCCCCTTTTTCCTTGATCTGTTTCAAGCGCAGTTGATTGGCATAATCTTCTGCTGCTTTGATCATTCCGAAATAAGAAGTTTCCGCAGTGTTTGGTATGTATGAAAACACGGTGTTTTCGAGATCGTAATTAACCTCTTTTAAAATTTTAGGCATTAACAAACGCCCCAGCTTTTTGCGTTCTTTATATATTTCAGCGTCACTTCCCCTGGAAAAATAGATGCGTTCAAAAGAACAGGCTTTTCTTTCCAAAGGTTCGAGAATTTTTTTGGTTTTTACTGAACCATCTTTTTTTATAATGATAGCCCTTCCGGGATCCAGTTCTTGTACGTCTTCAAAATTGACATTAAAAACAGTTTGTATTACAGGTCTTTCCGAAGCAACCACTACAACTTCGTCATCTTGGTAGTAGTATGTTGGTCGAATCCCTGCAGGATCTCTAAGTACAAAAGCATCACCGTGACCCAAAAGTCCGGCCATGGCATAACCTCCATCCCAGTTTTTAGCAGCTTTTCTTAGAATTTTAGCGACATTCAATCTTTCGGCAATAATAGGAGAGGCTTCCATTTTGTTGTGCCCTTCCTTTTTTATTTGCTTGTAGAGTTTAGACACGGCATCGTCAAGAAAATGCCCGATCTTTTCCATAACGGTAATGGTGTCTGCCTTTTCTTTCGGGTGCTGACCTAATCTGATGAGGTTGTCGAAAAGTTCGTTGACATTGGTCATGTTAAAATTTCCGGCAACGATTAGGTTTCTGTGCATCCAGTTGTTTTGTCTCAAAAATGGATGAACACTTTCAATGCTGTTCTTTCCGAAGGTTCCATAACGAACATGCCCTAACATAAGCTCACCTATATAAGGAATATGGCGCTTTTGAAGTTCGATACTGTCGTTGTATTCAGGGTGTTCTTTCAGTTCCCCGTTGATGCGGGTGTTGATCGTTTTAAAAATATCTTGAATGGGCTGTGACTGATTGGAACGTACCCTACTCATATAGCGTTCTCCGGGTTGCATATTCATTTTGATACTGGCAAAACCTGCTCCATCTTGACCACGGTTGTGTTGCTTTTCCATCATCAGGTACATTTTATTGATACCATAAAAAGCACTTCCGTATTTTTCTTTGTAGTATTCTAAAGGTTTTAACAACCTAATTAAGGCAATTCCACATTCGTGTTTAATAGCGTCACTCATCGTATTCTAATAAAAAAGCCCCGAAATTTTTTTCAGGGCAGGTAGTTTTGTTTATGAAATTTCTATATCAAATTGTGTCAGGGCTTTAAACTGTTGAAGCCTTTTATAGACTTCGTCAGGACCTAATTCTTTTAATCTTCGTGTTCCAAATTTTTCTACACAGAACGAGGCTAGGTTTGAACCGTGTATCACGGCGCGTTTCATGTTTTCAAACGAATAGTCGTCTGTTTTTGCCAAATATCCTGTGAACCCTCCAGCAAAAGTATCTCCTGCTCCCGTGGGATCAAAGACTTCTTCCAGTGGTAAGGCGGGTGCAAAAAACACATTGCCATTGTGGAACAATAGTGCTCCGTGTTCCCCTTTCTTGATCACCACATATTTTGGTCCCATCGCATGTATCTTCTCGGCAGCTTTTACCAAAGAATATTCTCCTGATAATTGTCTGGCTTCCTCATCGTTGATTGTGATAACATCCACTTTTTCGATAACATCCATTAATTCGTCCAGGGTGTTGTCCATCCAAAAGTTCATTGTGTCTAGCACAATAAGCTTTGGTTTGGTTTCCATCTGGGCAATAACACTTAATTGGACGGAAGGATTTAGATTTCCTAACATCACAACATCGGCATTTTTATAATTTTCAGGAACGACGGGCTTGAAATTGGCCAAAACGTTCAGTTGAGTTTCTAATGTATCGCGGGAATTTAGATCGTTGTGATATTTCCCTTTCCAAAAAAAAGTTTTTTCGCCTTTCACGATCTCTATGGCGTTGATATCAATATTTTTTTCAGAAAATAAGTCGAGATATTCTTGCGGAAAGTCCTCTCCCACTACAGAAACAATGGCACTTTCAACATTAAATTGAGAAGCGGCCAAACTTATAAATGGAGCAGCACCACCAAGAATTTTATCTGTTTTACCAAAAGGGGTTTCAATAGCGTCAAAAGCTACGCTTCCTACAATCAGTAATTTACCCATGCAAAAATTTTTGTGCAAATATACGTTTAGTTTTCCAGTATTTCTTTCAGATTTTCAAAAGAATGATATGGAAATGCAATCAAAATGGAGTTGACAAGCCATGGGGGGATATTGCCTTTTGGGTCACCGTACATTTGTTGAGTGACTTCAACGGAATCTTGGTCAAGGGTTCTGACCAGCCAAAACCCCTGGAAATGATCCATTCGGATTACTCTTTGGTCTTTTTCAACAAGGCTAGAGTCTCCTGGAAGAATGTCTATCTTGTATGTGATACTGTCGGGCTTACTGACAAAGAGATGTGAAATATTATCGCGATCACTAATGGGCCAAGGCAAGTCATTTTCCATCCAGAGGACGATTTCCTTGTCTGAAATCTTTTTAAGGGTTTTACTTTTTGGGGTTTTGTGATTCCACGTGTTAAGCTTGTCCCCGTCGGTCAATATTTCCACAACTTTTTCTGCTGTGGTATTGGCGATGAGTACAGCTTTGTATTCATTGATTTTGGTAGAATCCAGATTCCGGGTAAAAACCTGTATGTTGTTACTGTTTCGCTTTAAACTCCATTCTTGGGAGTGTGCCGGTATTACGGCAAAATGTAATGAAAGGATGAGGAATAATTTCATTGAGGGGTAATTTATTTATGAACTCGTTTAAACGAGTTCTATGTTATAATAAGGGTTTTATATTGTTTTCAAATCCATTGTCTGTTTTTAAATTTGGTTTTTTTGAAGCTTCAACGGCCAAAAAGTCACAGCGTTCATTCTGTGGATGGTTATTGTGTCCTTTTATCCATTGAAAATGTACTTTTTGTTTTCTGTATTCCTTTAAAAAATCGATCCAAAGGTCGGGGTTCTTCTTGTCTTTAAAATTTTTCTTTTCCCATCCGAAGACCCATTTTTTTGTAACGGCATCGACTACATATTTTGAGTCTGAAAAAACCTTGACCGTTGTATTTGGCCTTTTCAGTTTTTTCAAAGCCTCGGTTACAGCCATAAGTTCCATTCGGTTGTTGGTGGTTTTCTTAAAACCTTTGGAAAATTCTTTTTTATACGGCTTTCCAACCCACTCCATTACAATTCCGTAACCTCCGGGGCCTGGATTTCCCCTAGAAGCACCGTCGGTATAAATATGTACATCAAATTTAGTCATGAAGCAGTTTTTCAATTACTTTCGGAAAATGTGTGTATTCCAGTTCGTGGATCTTCGCAGCAATATCTTCCGGGGTATCTGAAGGCGTTACAGCTATTTTTTCCTGAAAAATAATGTTGCCTTCGTCATATTGTTCATTTACGTAATGTATAGTAATGCCCGATTCTGTTTCCTTGTTGTTCACTACTGCTTCATGAATGCGCATTCCGTACATGCCTTTGCCTCCATATTTAGGTAATAACGCCGGATGGATGTTAATTATTTTATCGGGAAAGGAATTGATGATGGCTGAAGGTACTTTCCATAAAAATCCGGCCAAAACGATCAAGTCGGGTTTTAAAGCATCCAATAGTTGTAGTACTTGCCCATTGAAAAATGCTGTTTTGTTAAAATAAAATGCGCTTTTATTGTGGGTGTTGGCGCGATCGAGTACCTTGGCGTCACGTTTGTTGGAAAGTACCGTGGTGACCGATGCTGAAACAGTCTGCTCAAAATATTTTATAATGTTTTCGGCGTTGGTTCCCGATCCCGAAGCGAAAATGACGATGTTTTTCATATGTTTATATTTTTAAAAATAAAAAAACATTCAAGAATAGGTCAATATCTTTTCATCTTGATTAGTAAATGTGTAGATGAAGGAAATGTCTCTGTTTTTAATATGTAAGCATTTTATTTTTAGGCAAAAAAAAGAATAATAATCAAGAAATTGAAGGCAAAAATAAAATAGTTGAATTAAAAATTATTAACTTTAAAAGCACATTTTAGTCCCAAAACGTTTTTTTAAAGCAAAGTTTTTTATTTTTGCCAACAATTTAAATTTTAAAAACAAAAAAATTATGTCAGACATTGCATCAAGAGTAAAAGCGATTATCGTAGACAAATTAGGTGTAGATGAAAACGAGGTTGTGCCAGAAGCAAGCTTCACTAACGATTTAGGCGCAGACTCATTAGACACTGTGGAATTAATCATGGAATTCGAAAAAGAATTCGATATTCAAATTCCGGACGATCAAGCTGAAAACATTGCTACTGTTGGTCAAGCAGTTAAGTATATCGAAGAAGCAAAATAAGCGTTTTTATAAAAGGAAATAGATCAAAAAATTTATTCATGCTTTTTTGGCGTGAATAAATTTTTTTGATAGATTGGTATTTATCAGAATAAAAAGTATTCAGATGAAATTAAAGCGAGTTGTAGTAACAGGATTAGGCGCGTTGACGCCCATAGGCAACACTGTAGAAGAATATTGGAACGGCCTCGTCAATGGTGTTAGCGGAGCTGCACCTGTGACCCATTTTGATGCGTCCAAATTTAAAACGCAATTCGCTTGTGAGGTTAAAAACTTCGACCCTACAAACTTTATAGACAGAAAAGAAGCGCGCCGTATGGATCGCTTTGCTCAGTATGCCATGGTAACGGCAGACGAGGCCTTGAAAGATTCCGGTCTTGATGTCGAAAAAGTGGACAAATACAGGGTAGGTGTTATTTGGGGAGCCGGTATTGGAGGATTGGAGACTTTTCAGGAAGAAGTAACCAACTTTGCATTGGGAGACGGAAGCCCGAGGTTCAATCCTTTCTTTATCCCTAAAATGATTGCCGATATTGCGCCCGGACTTATTTCCATCAAAAATGGATTTATGGGTCCCAATTACACTACTGTATCTGCTTGTGCATCTTCAGCAAATGCAATTATAGACGCATTGAACTCCATTCGTTTGGGAACTACCGATGTGGTAGTGACCGGAGGTTCTGAAGCAGCTGTAACAGCTGCAGGAATGGGTGGTTTTAATGCTATGCATGCCATGAGTACCAGAAATGACGATCCAAAAACAGCTTCAAGACCTTTTGATGCCAATCGGGATGGTTTTGTACTTGGAGAAGGATCGGGAGCTTTGGTGCTTGAGGAATATGAACATGCCGTAGCCCGAGGAGCCAAGATTTATGCTGAAATAATTGGAGGCGGATTGTCTTCAGATGCTTATCACATGACAGCGCCACATCCAGAAGGGATTGGAGTTGTTGCAGTAATGAAGAACTGTCTGGAAAATGCCGAAATTAAACCGGAAGATGTCGATGCGATAAACACGCATGGAACATCCACTCCGCTTGGCGATGTTGCCGAACTGAAAGCTATTGGCAAAGTATTTGGCGAAAGCGCAAAAAACATCAATATCAATTCTACAAAATCAATGACAGGTCACTTACTCGGTGCTGCCGGAGCTGTAGAAGCGATTGCATCTATTTTGGCTATGGAACACAAATTGGTGCCTCCTACCATCAATCATTCCACCGTAGATGAAAACATAGACCCCAACTTGAACCTAACCCTTAACAAAGCACAAAAACGAGACGTTAAGGTTGCTATGAGTAACACTTTTGGCTTTGGAGGTCATAATGCTTGTGTTGTTTTTAAAAAGCTGGATTAGATTATCAACCCTATTGAATGAGAATCATTCGGAAAATATTTAATTCCCGGTCACGAGATGACGGGGATTTTTTATTGGAAATTCAGCAAATACTTGGTTTTAAGCCTAAAAACATTCAATATTATAAAAAGGCATTTACACATCGGTCTGTAAATGAAAAAAACGAGGACGGACTCCCAATAAATTACGAGCGATTGGAGTTTTTGGGAGATACCATGCTCAGTACCATTATTTCCTATTATCTTTTTATGGAAGTACCTACGGGCGACGAAGGTTATCTCACTAAAATGCGTTCAAAAGTGGTGAGTAGGGAGCATCTCAACGAATTGGGAAAAGACCTCAACCTCATCAAATTTGTAAAAAGTAAGATTCCAAACGAACATTTTGGGGATAATATCCACGGAAATGTCTTTGAAGCCTTGGTTGGAGCCATTTTTCTCGATCAGGGCTATCACTATTGTGAGCGTTTTATCAGGAAGCGGGTCATAGAACCTTATGTGGATATCGAAAGTTTGGAAGGGAAAATAATAAGCTATAAAAGTTTGATTATAGAGTGGTGCCAAAAAGAGAAAAAAGAGTTTCTTTTTGATACCTATGAAGATGATGGAAATGACGAATTGAAGCATTTTGCCGTAAAACTTTACATTAATAAAAAGTTAATTTCTAAGGCAAGAGCGACATCAAAGAAGAAGGCAGAAGAAAGTGCTTCGAAAAGGGCATATTATGCACTTCAAGATAAAATCGACGAATTTTTATAACAAAAACTACATCGTTTTCGTATTAAATTCACTGCAATCAGGGAGTTAAAAGTTGCTAAGTCATAGTTATAATTATATATTTACACTTCTGTGTAAACTTATTTATGGCGGTCTATAAACTATTAGATGATTTTTATGAACATCCGTACACCCTAATCGCAATCCACGGTTCTTTAGAGGATTACAGGTTGGCTTATTTTTTGAATTTAGAGCTAAATATAAAATTGGAAAGACTGGATAATGATGTAAATATTGCAGAACAAGGAAACGTCCCGGCATTTAAATGGTTTGATGAAGAAAACGAAGTATCTTGGAATTTGTTGAAAAACAAAGCAAAGGTTGTGCTGGATAGGACTGAACCCGACCTTTTTGGGAAAAACCCGGCAATACAAGCCAAATTCTTAATACCGGAATACAACAAAGTGGATTATTTTCTTAAAATAGATGAAGAAGGGACTTATAAAAATGAAATTCCGGCCCTGATAAAGATTAAAAAGATACCGGGAATAATAACTGCATACAAAATAGACACACAACAATTAAAATCTAAAAATAACTTAATTTTTCTAACGAATGCCTAAAAGGAAAAAGACAAAAATTGTAGCGACGCTTGGTCCCGCCACAAGTACCAAGAAAGTCTTAAAAGATATGGTTGAGGCGGGCGTAAACGTATTTAGAATCAACTTTTCTCATGCTAATTATGACGATGTAAAAGAACGTATTGAGATGATACGTTCCCTGAATGCAGAATTTGGATATAACAGTGCCATTCTTGCCGATCTTCAGGGGCCAAAATTGCGTGTTGGGGTCATGAAAGAAGATGTGACCGTAAGTGAAGGAGATGAAATAACATTTGTGACCGGAGAAGCATTTGAAGGTGATGCAAACCGTGTGTACATGAACTATGCAGAATTCCCAAGAGATGTAAATCCCGGGGAACGTATTTTGTTGGACGACGGAAAGTTGATTTTTGAAGTTGTTTCAACCAATAAAAAAGAAGAAGTTAAAGCAAAAGTATTACAAGGAGGACCTCTAAAGTCCAAAAAAGGAGTGAATCTTCCAAATACCGATATTTCCCTGCCGGCACTTACCAAAAAAGATGTAGAAGATGCCATTTTCGCGGTCAAACAGGATGTAGACTGGATCGCACTATCGTTTGTAAGACACAGTGAAGACTTGATGGATCTTCAAAAACTGATCAATGAACATACAGATCATAAAATACCGATCATTGCCAAGATTGAAAAACCGGAAGCAGTAGAGAATATCGACAAGATCGTTGCACATTGCGACGGCTTGATGGTAGCACGTGGTGACCTAGGAGTTGAAATTCCTGCACAGGAAGTGCCATTGGTTCAGAAACAGTTGGTGTTGAGAGCTAAAAAAGCCAGGATTCCGGTGATTATCGCTACGCAGATGATGGAAACCATGATTTCGAGCTTAACACCCACACGTGCTGAGGTAAATGACGTTGCCAATTCGGTAATGGACGGTGCAGATGCTGTGATGTTGTCAGGAGAAACCTCGGTTGGAGCTTATCCTGTTCAGGTAATAGAACGTATGTCGAGCATTATTGAAAGTGTTGAACATTCAAACCTGATCAAAGTTCCTGCTGAACCACCACACATCAAAACAAAAAGATATATTACAAAATCAGTTTGTTATCATGCATCGAGTATGGCCAACGAGATCGATGCAAAGGTGATTACTACATTGACCAATAGCGGATATACAGCATTCCAAATTTCGGCCTGGAGACCAAAAGCGCATATTTTGGTGTTCACATCCAATGAAAGGATATTAACGCAATTGAGTTTGTTGTGGGGTGTAAAAGCCTTTCATTATGATAGATTCGTAAGTACCGATCAAACCATAGACGATGTTACTACCATGGCTCAAGAAAAAGGCTTTTTGGAAAAAGGAGATATGATGATCAGTCTTGCGGCCATGCCTATTCAGGAAAAAGGAATGGTAAACACGTTGAGGGTAACCGAAATCGATTAAAAAGGATATAGATATTATTTTTTAGATGATGCCTGCCTTATTTGGATAAATGGGGCAGGCACTTTCTATTGTTTGCATTCAACTTAAATAAAACCTAATTTCGTTTCCACACACCAATCAGACGAAATGAAATTTCGACATTCCATAGTTACCCGGGCAGCCTTGTTCTTTACGGGACTTATAATTTTTGCCATACTTTTATCCGGGTATTTGGTGTTCGAAAAGTCTTCTAAGGTAATTACAGAATATTCCAAAAAGCGTATTACCTATGTCTCACAACTGGCAGAGCAGTCTTTTTATGCCCTATTGGGAGAGGTTTCTAACGATATTGCCGTAATTGCTTCAAGTCCGACACTTCAAAATTATGTTGCCAATTCAGATAAAGAAGCAACGCAAGACATAGATCAACTTTTTTATACGATACTTAAAAATAAAAAATCTTATTTCCAGATACGTTATATAGGGGTTGAGAATAACGGAAAGGAAATTATTCGTTTCGATAAAGAGGAAGGTAAGATCGTTAAATCAGATGATCTTCAGGAAAAAGGGGATCGGGATTATTTTAAAGAAGCAGTTCATATCAAAGCAGACGAGCTTTATTTTTCAAAGATAAATTTAAATGAAGAATATGGGGTAATTAGTGAACCCCACATACCAACTCTAAGGGCGGCCAGCCCTATTTTCAATAATGGGCAGATAAAGGGGATTGTTATTATAAATGTAGATTTAAGGGACTTGTACAATACATTAGGCCAGATTTCAGGCTTAGAACCAGAACCCCAACTTTATTTAATAGACGCAGAAGGTCAATATTTGTACGCACCGGAAGAACAAAAGACATTTGCCCTTCAGAAAAAGAGCAATTATAATTTTTATGCGGATTTTAATATCGACCAGGAATCGATCTTGCCGGTTACAGGCGAAGAAGCCGGTAGCCCAAAAACAATAAACGATCATTATCTTAGCTACACAAGGGAATTAGGCTATTTTAACAAGAAAAGAAAGATCTATTTTATATCCTTAATCGAGGAAAGTGTGTTGCTGCAAAGTGCGCGAGCAGTTGGAAAAAACAGCATACAGACCTTGGTTTGGGTGTGCTTGCTTTCTATTTTGATCTCCTGGTTTTTTGTCAATTTTTTCTCCAAAAAAATCAACCAGGTCACCAACGCAATCAGTAATTATGACAAAGGAAAAACAACAACGATAAACCTTCCAACCAACAGAAAAGATGAAATAGGTGTTTTGGCCAAAGCTTTTACCAAAATGAAAGCTAAAATAGACCAAAATGTTGAAAAGCTGAACACATCACTCGAAAAAGAAAAACAAGCCAAGGCACAACGGGATGAATTTTTACAGAACATGAGCCACGAAATGCGCACTCCACTTAATGCTATTCAGGGGTTGATTCAGTTGTTGTATAAAAATTCACCTTCAGAAGATCAAGGACCTATTATTAATTCCCTCGAGAGGAGCGCCAATAATTTAGCCGGATTGGTGTACGATGTGCTCGATCATAAAAAACTGGTAGAGGGGGCATTAAAAATTGAATACAAAACAACAAATATTGCAGCACTTTTAAAAGAGATCCATTCGAGTTATCAATATGATGCACTACAAAAAGGATTAAAGTTTACAATAGACATAGATAAAAAACTTGAGGAACAAACCTACCAAACCGACCCCTTGCGGCTGTCACAAATTGTCATCAACCTGATAGTCAATGCCATTAAGTTTACCTATGAAGGAACCATTAAATTGCAAGCCCACATCAGTCAAGAAGACAAGCTTACAATAAAAGTGACAGACACCGGCATAGGCATAAAAGCCGAAAACCTGAGTAAAATAAACGACCGGTTTTTTCAGGAAGGGGAAGGCTTGTCGGGCCGGTATGGAGGCTATGGACTCGGTTTGTCGATAGTGAAACAACTCACCGGTTTGTTTGGAGGGACGTTGAAAGCAACTTCTGAAAAAGAAGTAGGTTCTGAATTTTGTGTGACCCTCCCCGTGCTGCCGACCACTGCAGAAGATGTAACAAATAATAAGGACAGACAAGCCCCTCTGCTACCAACGCTTTCCAAAAATTACAAGGTACTTCATATAGAGGATGATATTTCTACTACGGAATTGATTAAACATGTCCTTGCCGATGACGCTATTGATATAACACAACTGAACAACCCTGAAACTGCCGTCAACTATCTTGAAGCAAACAAACCCGATTTGGTGATAAGCGATTTGTTGTTGGGGCAGGAAAAGTTTTATCCTGTTTTGCAGCAACTCATAAAAGAAAAGAAAATTACTTGTCCGGTAATTATTACATCGGCGTTGGAGCCTGAGAAATTACAAAGAAAAATATGGCATTTTCAAAAACCCTTTCGGGTAGAGGAGTTAAAAGATGCTGTTTACACTCTTTTGGGAAGCCGGGAATGGACTGCTCCGGATTTTTCCAATATCTATTCAAATTATGATGAAGAGGCGCAAAAAATAAAAAAAGTGCTGGACTTGTTGCATAAGGAGTTTGAAACCTATTTAGACAGGATAGACAAAGCGGTTGCTGATGCCAATCAAAAAGAATGGGAATCCATTCAGCATAAATTGATTGTACATATCAATAATTTAAAACTCGATGAACTTTCAGCCCTTTTTCCGCAGCAAATAATGGCACTAAAAAAAGAGGATTTAGAAAAGATAAATAATGCCTTTGCCTTTTATATGTGTTGTTTTAGGGTGGAGCGGACGTTAATTTAAATTGAGCTAATGTGCGTTCGTACTTTTTCCGTTCTACTTATCACTAAGTGTGCGGTTTTAGTATTGGGCTTTTCAATTAAATATTCAAATAAATGTTCCGCCCAAGCTTTTGATAATAATGGGGGAACAGCGTTTCCAACTTGAACATAATAATTTCTTTTCGTTTTAGAAATTAAATGAAAATCATCTGGAAAAGACTGGAATCTCAAACCTTCTCTAATTGTTATCATTCTGTCCTCTTCATAGTGTATATTACATCCAATATTCGGTCTGTTGAAATGTGTGTTTAATGTGTAGTTAGGTTTTTTGGGATCAAGTCTTCCATATGTGGTTGTTCTACCTCCAGTGCTTTTAAAATACATTATTCGTTTGGTTGAAACTTCATCTGGAACATCCATATAATTGCCACCTGGTTTAACATGTTTTATAATTTCTTTGTCAGTCGGGCTTGAATATGGTGTTATTTGTAAAGTTGTGTTATCGCTATTTTTACGCATTAATTTTTGATAATCACACATTGGAGAATTCCTGTATTTCACGATACCGTCGTCAGTTGGTGATTCCAAATCAGAAATTGCTTCATACGATGAAATCCATTTCTTTTTATTTGATTCGTTCTCATAATGAGTTTGACTGGGAGCAGTTATATCAACTCCAAATTTATTACCAATGATAAATACCCTTTTTCGTTTCTGAGGCACACCATAATCCGCAGCATTAAGGGTATGAATGTTTATATGATAACCAATAGCTTCAAAGGCTTCTTTAAGATTGTCAATTACTTTAGACCCGTCAGCCGCCTTTGAAGATTTTATTCCTGTTACATTTTCAAAAAGGAAAACTTTAGGCTCAATTTTATTTACCACATCTAAATAGGAATAAACTAATGCTGATCTATTGTCATTTGGGTCTCTTTTACCTATGCCGGAAAAACCTTGGCAAGGAGGACCGCCAATTATAATATCTGCCTTAGGAATGGAATTTAAATCGACTTTAGTAATGTCTTCATTAATAATGTGGTCACCAATATTTAATTTATACGTTTCACACGCATCTTTTAAAATATCATTTGCCCATATTAAGTCATAACCAGCTTGCTTAAAGCCTAAATCAAGACCTCCACAGCCAGAAAATAATCCGATGACCTTTGTGTTGTTTTTTTTCATAATCTTCTGTCTTCAACTAAATCAGCTAAAAAGAGCTCAAAAAAATCAGTTAATTGATTAGCATTGGGAAACCCTAAGCTATTCCTATTAAAAATTATGTTTGCGATTTCTATATCGAGTTGCCTTCTTGGTGTAGTAATCCCTTCGTCTCCACTTACTGTTGTTTTTTGAGAGTTAAGATTTTCAAATGCAGTAATAACTGAATCTATTTCATTTCTTGTTAGTTGTTTTACGTCAGGAACTTTTAATTCATCAATATGAAATCCCTCAAGTTTTCTTAAACCCTCTTGATTGTTTGAATGTATCTCAAATTGTATTTGTCCAAAACAAGAGTTTAAATAAGCAGTAATAAATTTAATTTGACTTCCTTCAGTAATAGATGAATTAGTGTTTCCGTTTACAAAACTTGATAGGTAAAAAAAGTTTGTGGTTAATACTACAGGAGATGTAAAAGGATTAAAATAACAACTGTGTTTGGTTCTTTCAGCTCTTGGTATTAAAATATCGAAATTGACTTTGTTTCTATAAGCAGCATTTACAATCCTTTTCCACTTAGCAGAATCATTTGTATTATTTGCCGTAAAAACTGAATTAAGAGAAGTATCAGATTGATAAGTTGTTCCTAGTCCATTAACCGATGAGTCATCATATCGATTTGGAAAATGAATCGCTAGTTCTTGTTCTAAATCAGCTTGTTCTAAAATTAAACTTCTTGAACCTCTACTATTTTTAATACCAAAGCCTTTATTTGAATTTGAAATACCTAAATATGGTGATTTTGTAAAGTCGGGAAAAATAATTTTTGAACCGCCACTGTTTTCGGCACCACCTCGTCTTTTGTTGGTAAAGAAATCACCTAGTGGTTCTAAAAATTGAAGGGTGTCTAAGGCAGCAAATTTATCTTCTGGGTCATTGAAATGCATTTTCCAATTGTCAGAAGCATTTATGTTTCTATCTGTAATTTTTAAAGTATAATCTGATGTGATTGTAGTCGTTGTAGTTGAGTTTAGAATAGACTTTATGTCATTAGGTCTAGATAATAAATCAGAATCTATTATACGTAAAAACTTAATCTCATTAGATGGTTGTTTATTTAACACAGTAATTACAGTTGTTACTTTGAAATCTTCAAAGAAGTTTCTTGGATATAAAATAATTGCATCAACTTTATCTAAAATAAACTGTTTTAAGTGTTCTCCCTCTTCATTATTTAGAAATTTAGCCATTAAAATAATACCAGCTTTTCCTTGATTGTTTAAATAATGCCAGACATAATTAACAAAGTAGAAATATAGATTTGGCTGTGATGCAAGAGTTACGAAATTTGTTTGACCACAACTTGTAATAGCATTATTCATCAATGTTTTGTCAGCACTTGTAATTGGTGCATCTGGGTTATCATTTCTTAAAAAAGGAGGATTCATCAAAACGACATCATATCCAGAATTATTGGAATTTCTGAATGTACTACCTGCAATAATATTTGCATTTGTTGTATTATCAACACCTGAAAGGTTTTTTGAAACTAACCTAAACGTTGCTAACTGTGCTAAAAATGGGTCAATTTCAATACCGTTAATTTGATTTAATAGTTGATTATGTGTTAGGGTGTTGCCATTGGTTAGATTTAGAATATTGAGATAATCATATGCTGCATCTAACAAAGCACCATCACCTGAGCAAGGGTCTAAAACTGATGCATTAGGATTGTCAATTGTAACTGTAGATAATAATATAGATAGTTCTGTGTCTGACATAATTTTTCCCTTTTTATGAAGGATTTCTTTGTCATAGACTTTTGAAGTCAACAGATTGAAAATATATTCAGGCAAAGGGTTGTCAGATACCGCTTGAGAACCATAATTATTCAATGCCAGAATCGTGTTTTTAAAGTATTGAATAATTGATACATTAAAATTTTCAGGAAAAATTCTATCTGTAGAATTTGGGTGATTTGAGAAAACTTGATTGAAATCTAGTTGTAGAACTCTGGTATAATTGTTTGAAAGTCTATTAGTAAAGGATTGTAGGCTGTCACTCTGTGAAGGGAAACTTCTAAAATAACTCTGATTAGAGTTATTGGTTTGATTGTAATAATCTTTTAAATAAGTAAATGCCAAAAGTCTAAAAAACTCATATAGGGATAATTCATCAGATAGCTCTTTATTATAACCAAGACTACTACTTACACTTTGGTAATTTTGATAGAATGTATCTATGATTGGTTGCCAATTGTTATCCCAATCAGGTTGTGTTCGGTTAACAATTAAAGGTAATATTTGTTCAAAAGTAGCTTGAAACTCTAAGCTAGTTTGAGTAGCATCACGAGTCTGCGGATTAAATCGAGTATGAGATTTTGGATTTCCTTTTAATATGCAAGTTGATATTGGACCTTGCCTATCGGCAAAAAGAATTAACTCTTCAATATTTGTTAAGCAAAAGTATTTTGGATAACCTGGTTCCCAATATGGGGAAAAATCAGATACATATGACCGAGACTGATTTTGAAATCTTTGAGAGGTTACATCACGAGATGTTTTTTTTACTTCAATAACAAAGATATATCGGTTTGAAGATTTTAGTTTGATAGCAAAATCAGGAATTATCGTACTATTTGGGATTGATGGATGGTGTTCTAACTCTAATAAAGTGTCATACCCACAATTTGATATAGCATTATTTATTGCATTTTCTACAACTGGATGAAAACCTGTTACTTCATCAGAGTTATACCATAGATTTATCATATTAATTGATGTATTCTTTTAGTTCACTTTCTATTACCTCTAGTTCGATAGAAGTATTGTTGTATTCGTTATATTCCTTTAATAAAACTGCGTCTATTTTTCTTATTATCTCGTTTTGGTTATCGTCATATCTGTTTTCATTTGCCAAAGTTTCACCTAATTTTTCAAGCCTCTTTAGTGATTGGTTTGAAATTTTATTGACGTCAACAACTTTAATTTCATTAAATTCATAAAGCTGTATTTTTCTCAACCCATTTCCTTGACTCCTAGAATTATTTAAAATAGACAGCTTTGTAAATGTGGAATTTAAAATTGCCAAATGAGCCAATGGGGATTCATTGATGTTAATCGAGTAAAAATTGTCTGATGACAAAACCCTATCCCGGTTATATATAAAGTCAATGTTATTTCTCAAGTAGTAATTGAAAATAAAATTGCCACAGTTTTTTATTTTTATACCATACCAATTTTTGTTTAAATGGATGTTCTTTTTAACGGCCTTGTACTTGTCTGAAGGGGTGTTGATAATCTCATTCTTGATTGAGCTAATATATTCTTTAGTTGATTTCGAAATAGAACCGTTTAAAGCTAAAATATAAGCATTCCCTATAGAAGTGGAATAAGTTTTTATTTGGTATACATCTTTAATTATCGGTTTCAGTTCAGGGAACTTTTTATTGTTGAAAATAAAATATTTATTGATTATAGCAGAAGTTCCTCGCTGAATGGGTTGGGATACTATCGATTTGATTTTTTTGAAAAAAGATGATTTATAATTAACAATGCTGCCATTATTAAAAGAGTGGGTTAATAGTTCTTTTTGTTTGAAGTTTTGGGATTTAAGAGATAAACTGCCATACGATTTTATATCATTTAGGTTGTTAAGCGAGTAGTATGAAACCGATTTTCTTGTATTTTTAGTTTTATGAAACTTAATAACTGTAGCCCCAACCTCAATATTTTCAAAAGCACTTTTCTTAAAATGGTATATGTTTTCCAAAAAGCCCAATTTAATAAAAGACTCCTTTAAAAATGTACCAAAACTACTGTACAGCCAACTGTCATATATTACAGCGACCATAATCCCATTTTCTTTAAGGTGTAAAATAGCTTTTAATAGGAAATAGATGTATAAGTTAGATTGTGAAGGGATAGTTGAAACGTTATTTGAAAGTGTATTTTGAATTGCACCCTTTGAGTTTATGCCTTTTGATAACAATTCTTGCCTTACATAAGGGGGGTTTTGAATTATTAAGTCAAACTTTTCTGAAGTGCTTAAATCAAAAAAACTTCCGTTAACTAATGTCCTTTTAGGTTCATTATAAAAACTCTTAGTATCTTCATTAACTAAGTTTTCATCTATTTCAATTCCTTTTAGATAGCAATTTGCTTTTTTGTGAGGAATAGCTTTAAAAAAGGTGTTAGGCCCAATACAAGGGTCAAGAAGTGATATTTTGGGATTAATGTTCTCTTGAAGCAATCCAATCATAAATTTGGCAAGAAGAGGGGAGGTAAAAACTTGTCCTAAGTTTTCATTAGGTTTAGGTTTTTCAACCCTTTTATCAAGTTCTTTAGAAAAGAACAGTTCAAGTTGTTCTTCAAATGACTGAACGATGTCACCTATCTCATATTTTGGTTTTGAAATCGTACTAATCATTTTTATGGGTTTTATATTTTATTTGTTCTTCGGCAACTTTTAAAACATCAATTGCTTGTTTTTCATCTTTTATTATGTCATAGATTTTATTGGCTAACCAAAGGGTTTCGAGTTCAGAGTATGGAACTTTGAACAACCTGCTAATTGTCTTTAAATGTTCTTTTTTTAGGTTTTTTTGATTTCGTTCCACCTTGCTGATAAATGCGTCTCCAACCTCTAGTCTATATGCAAGTTCTCTTTGTAGCATTCCTGCATTTTCTCGTAAGGTTTTTATTTTTTGTCCAATAGTCATTTTCCCATAGTTGACTTTCCCTGTTTAGGTCAAATGTAATTGTTTCTGTGTAATTAGTCAACTTATATTGATTAGAAGTTTTCAACATTCTTTTATTCATGCCTAGGTAAGGACAAATTCTTTTGGTTTTCAACTTGCAGAGAACATCTTATGAAAACAAACTAATTTAAAAGCTTGATTTTTTGGTAGAGCTCCTTTTCGTGGCTTTGGCTTACAGGAAGGTGCATTTTTCCAATTGTTATGGCATTGTTGTCGATGGATTCAATTTTGTTGAGGTTGACAATGTAGGAGCGGTGCACACGTTGAAAAAAATCCGGCAACTTCACTTCCAGTTCTTTCAACGCCATCAGCGTAAGGATCTTTTTTTCTTTGAATACTACGGAAATATAATTGGCTTCCGATTTAAAAAACAGCACCTTTTCCAAATCTACTTTTACCAGTTTGTTCCCTTCTTTTATAAACAACCTGTTATCTTTTTCCCGATACCTGTTTACAAAATCCTGAGCTTTTTGAATCCCTCTGAAGAATCTGGGGAAATCTATCGGTTTTACCAGAAAATCTACAATTTGGTCATATTCATAAGAATGAGAAGCAAAATCTTTATTAGAAGTGACCATTACTACCGCAGATTTAGGGTCGATGGCTTTTAAAATCTCTTCCCCATTAATATCGGGAAGGTTAAAATCGAGTAGAATCAAATCAAAAGAAGAGGAATTGATAAGGTTTACCGACTCAAAACCCGAAGTAGTGGTAATAACATGGGTAATGGCATCCACCTTACTGCAAAAATGCTCAAGCAAGTCACACATCAACGGATCGTCATCTACAATAAGGCATTTCATCTGTTTATCAAATATATGGTGTATTTCGTAAAGCAATATACGTAATCTGTGTAAAAAATAAATCCCGTGCGGTTCAAAAGCTTATTATTGAACTTACTAAAACTAACTAATATGAAAACTAAACTAATTCAATTGTCATTTGTCGTTATACTGCTGATAGCGTTTACAAATTGTAAAAGAGGACAAGACAACAAAAAAGAAATTGCTGAAAATCAGCTAAAAACCGATGAGCAACCAAGGGGCGAAGACAATGTGGCCCATCAATGGGCGCAGATAGCTTTTGAAGGCACCGCAAGGGATACCGATCGATTTAAGCCCCGACCCACGATTACTTCGAGGTACCTTGGACTTATTTTTACTTCGATGTTTGATGCCTGGACCCGTTACGATGAAAAAGCATCCCCTTTATACTTAAAAGGAGTAGAACGCAGGCCAGAAGCAGAAAGAATATTAAAAAACAAGGAGATTGCTATTAGTTATGCCGCTTATAGGGCTTTGAACGAATACTATTTTTCAGATAGCACCCTGTTCAGGAACAAGATGAAAGAACTTGGGCTGGATCCTGATAACACTTCCCTTGACTCGAATACTCCCGAAGGCATAGGAAACTTGGCCGCCAAAACAGTGATTGAAGCCCGGCATAACGATATGTCTAACCAATATGGCGAAGTAGAAGGCTCTAACGGACAACCGTATTTTGACTATACAGGCTATAAGCCCGTTAATCCGGTAGATAGTATAGTCGATATCGACCGGTGGCAACCCAAATACTTTTCTGATGGCAAGGGCGGGAAGTTTGCTCCCGGGTGCTTAACGCCGTTTTGGCAACACGTAAAGCCGTTGTTGTTAAAATCGGCCGATCAGTTTCGTCCGGGGCCTCCACCTAAGGTTGGGTCTAAACAAATGGAAAAGGAGGTAAAAGAAGTGATCGATCTTCAGGCGAATTTAAGCCCGGAGGACAAAGCCTTGGTCGAGTTTATGAGAGACGGTCCTAAGTCGGCACAACAGGCAGGGCACTGGCTTATCTTTGCGCTAGATGTTTCCCGTCGCGACCAGAATACGCTAGATGAAGATGTAAAAATGTATTTCTTGGTTGAATCTGTTGCCATGGATGGGTTTATAGCTTGCTGGGATGCCAAGATGTTTTACGATTCTGCTCGCCCTTATGCTTTGGTTCACGAATATTACCAAGACCAGCTTATCAAAGCTTGGGGCGGTCCCGAAAAAGGAATGATGAAAATGGATGGAGAAAAATGGAGACCGTATTCCCCCGATACTTTTTTATGCCCGCCCTTCCCGAGTTATGTTTCCGGACATAGTACCATTAGTGGGGGTTGTGCAGAAGCTTTGCGTTTGTTTACAGGAGATGATGCCTTTGGTACTGAGGTAGAATTAGTGCCGGGAGCCCTTACCGAACCGAATAATACGGATGATCCGGTAGTGCTTAAATTCCCAACATTTACTAAAGCCGGTGAAATGGCCGGTATATCAAGAGTAATGGGCGGTTACCATATTCAGGCAGATAATATTGAAGCGCTGAAGCTAGGACGTAAAATAGCCCGGTATAACTATAAAAAATATTTGGAGCTTATAGGAGAAGAAGCGTCAGATGTAGCAAAACTAGAGGAATAGCAAATGCTTTTTAGGCCAGGTGTCTCCCATTTTACCGATTTAATAGTATTTTCGGCAAATTTTAGAATTTGTCGTGGCTCGTTTTATTCTCCACAGGCAATACCCAAGCCAACATCAAAGCAATTTTAAATAACCATTATTAATCAATCTTTTAACTTTTAAATAAATGAATAATAACCATCTAAAACAACTGGTTTTAACAGGAATACTATGTGCTGTTTTGGGCATATTTAAGTCGAATGCACAAGGATGTGTAGCCATTCGCGGTTTTTCATCATGTTCAGGAAATATTGGTGCTGGGGCTAATTTAAATAAAGGGGATTTTTTGGTCGGGACTAATTTTAGGTATTTCGAGTCGTTCAGACATTTCAGGGGGAGAGAAGAAGAAACACACCGAATTGAAGAAGGAACGAATGTAATAAATGACTCTTATTTTGTTGATATTACATTCAATTATGGTATTTCAGACAGACTGTATGCCAATCTTTTGCTACCGTTTGTTTCACACATACGCTCTTCATTGTATGAACACGGACGTGAGGAAAGGCATGAAACCCGTTCCAGTGGATTGTCTGACATGAGAATGGGCTTAGGATATTGGTTATTCAAACCCGGCAAAGCATATAATTTTGCTTTGGGGGCAGGAATCAAACTGCCAACCGGAGAGTATGCCTATGATGATACTTTTTATAATCAAGGAGATAATAACGATATGGACGTAGAAGGTGTTGTAGATCAGTCCATTCAGCCGGGTGATGGCGGACTTGGTTTTAATCTGGATATGCAGGGTTATTATATGTTGTCGCATAGTTTTACATTAACAACAACACTGTATTATTTATCCAATCCGGAAGAAACCAACGGAGTGTTAACCCGTAGAGGAACGAGCGAATTTTCAGTACCCGATCAATATGCAGCACAATTAGGTACGTTGTTTTATCCAAAGATAACAGGACTCAGTTTTTATCTGGGCGGAAGAGTTGAAGGCGTGCCATCGTCTGACCTTATTGGAGGAAGTGCAGGATACAGAAGACCAGGATATGCCATTTCAGTAGATCCGGGAATTAATTACAGTGCCAATAACCTAACCTTAAGTTTAAATGTTCCTGTAGCCGTAGAGAGAAACAGGATTCAAAGTTATAGCGATAAGCAAAGAACGGCCGAAACCGGGGAGTACAGGATTGGCGATGCGGCTTTTGCCGATTACCTTATTAATTTCAGCTTGTCTTACAGGTTTTCAAAATCAAAGCCTAAAATAGGAGATATCCACGAAATGGATTTATAAGATTAGTTATTTGTTCTAAAGAAGAATGAGGTCTAAAAATTTGTTTCCTGTTGGTTCGAGCATTATCGAGATTCAAAATACATTTTGAATTGAAGATATCAAGCGAAGCTTATCGAGAACTCAACAAATAGGTTTCGATGGCTATACCATGTGCTTTCAATAAAAATATATTTTATTTCAAGCAATGCTCAACCTGACAATACCCCTGTTTATATTACTTTTTAGACCTCTTCTTTATTTTGCTAAGGGAGTTAATCCAATTCCCTAACCCAAATATTTCTATAGCTTACACGACTATTGTCTCCATGGTCTTGAAGCCTTAATGGACTCTTTCCGTGTGCTTCGTTTTTAGGCCAACCGATATAAGAGGTGGCTCCTTTTATCTCTGTGTGGTCCTGGATAAGAACCCCATTGTGTATTACCGTAATTGTAGCCGATTTTATCTTTTCGCCTTCTGCATTGAATTCGGGAGCGTGGTAGATAATGTCGTAGGTATTCCACTCTCCGGTGGGTACAGAGGCCATGGCCAACGGAATACTTTGTTTGTATATAGAACCTACTTGTCCGTTTGCATAAGTGTCATTGTCGTTGTTGTCCAACACCTGTACTTCATATAGGTTTTGTAAAAAGATTCCACTATTTCCGCGACTTTGATTTTCTCCTTGAATTTCCGCAGGGGATTTCCATTCGATATGCAGTTGCACACTACCGAAATTTTTCTTGGTCTGAATATCACCGGCTTTGTTTTTTACCGTCATACTTCCATCGTCGTTAAGATGCCAATCGACAGCAGCACTGTCTTTGGTGCTTATCCATTGATCGAAGTTTTTCCCGTCAAAAAGAACAATAGCATCACTGGGAGCACCATTCTTTTCTGTTGGGTTTACTTTTGGCGGAACCGGCTCATAGACTTCGGTTTCTTCCGGTTTTGTGGGGTCTTCCCCACTGTATTCTTCATAAACAATAACAGAGGGTGCTTCTTTTTTATCTTGCTCAGCAGTTTTTTCAGCTAACTGCTTTGGAGCATTGTTACAGGACATGAGTCCGGCAAGGATAAATGCAGATAAATATATTTGCTTCATTTATTTGATCTCTTTGATTTTTATATTTCTGAAATACACTTTGTTTCTGTGATCTTGTAGACCAATCTTTCCGCTCTTTGAAGTTCCAAAACCGTCCCAGCCTTTAAATTTTGAATTTTCAACCATTTTGCCCCACTCTTCTCCGTGTACAGGGAATTCTGCAACTACAGTTCCGTTTAAAGTAACTGAACCTTGATTAGTGTTATGATCAACCTTGATCACACAGGTATTCCATTCTCCTGCAGGATTTACAGCATCATCTTTGCTTGGCGCCACCATGTCGTATAAGGCTCCGGCCTGATGTGTTTTACCCGCCTTAGCATCCGGATGTCTTTCATTGTCCAACACCTGTATCTCAGGACCTGTTTGGTATGCTGTTTTGTATTCTTCACCTTCTTGAACTCCCCAAAAGATCCCACTATTACCTCCTTCGGAAATCTTCCAGTCTACTGAAAGGATAAAGTTTGAATAATCTTCATTGGTGACAAGATCTCCGCTTTCATCTCCGGGCGTGAAAATCAGGACATCCTCTTCGATGGTCCAGCCTCCCGCTGTTCCTTCATCAGCATTAAAGACATGCCAAGCGTCTAAAGAAGAACCGTCAAAAAGCACTTTCCATTCGCTTTCTTTAGCTTTCTTTGTTGTTTCTACGGTTGCCGTTTCTTCAACTTCTGCTTGTTCCATCCTTTTTTCATCACTTTTTTGCTTACAGGAGAGAAGCATCAAAGAAGCGATAAATACATAAGTGATCGTTTTCATAAGTTTCATTTTTTGTTGTTTAGTTGGTTTATAATCCGAGTATTTTTTTCAGCTTTGCTTTGTCCACTTCAGCTCCGGCAAAATCGTCGAATACTTTTTCGGTAGCTTCAATGATGTGTTTTTGGATAAAAGGCGCACCTTCCCTAGCTCCTTGTTCGGGGCTTTTAATGCAGCATTCCCATTCCATTACCGCCCAAACATCACATCCGTATTGTGTGAGTTTTGAGAAGATCTTTTTAAAATCTATTTGTCCGTCACCCAAAGAACGATATCTTCCGGCTCTGTCACCCCAACTATTGTAACCGCCAAAAGCTCCTTTTTTCCCCGTAGGGTTGAATTCTGAATCTTTTACATGAAAGGATTTGATGAATTCGTGATAGTGGTCTATATATTCTATATAATCCAATTGCTGAAGGACAAAATGAGAAGGGTCATACAAAATGTTGACTCTCTTATGGTTTCCGGTGGCTTCCAAGAAACGTTCAAAAGTATCGCCATCGTGGATGTCTTCTCCGGGATGCACTTCATAACAAACATCAACCCCTTGTTCATCAAATTCGTTCAAAATAGGCATCCAGCGTTTTGCCAATTCTTCAAACCCCATTTCTACCAAACCTGCAGGGCGTTGTGGCCAAGGATGGAAGGTATGCCAAAGCAAGGCACCGGAAAATGTAGCATGTACATTAAGACCAAGTCTTCTACTGGCTTTGGCAGCTTTTTTTACAGTATCAACGGCCCATTCTGTTCTTGCCTTTGGATTGTTCTTTACTTTTTCCGGAGCAAAATTATCAAACATGATATCATAAGCCGGATGAACAGCTACAAGCTGTCCTTGTAAGTGTGTGGAGAGTTCAGTTATTTCAAGTCCGTAGGAATTGATCTTCCCTTTCAGTTCGTCACAATAGGTTTGGCTTTCCGCAGCCCTGTCCAAATCGATCAAAAAACTTTCCCAAGTAGGAATCTGTATTCCTTTGTATCCAAGGTCGGCAGCCCATTTGCACATGCCGTCCAAAGAGTTGAATGGAGCTTTATCATCTACAAATTGTGCTAAAAAAACGGCGGGGCCTTTGATGGTTTTCATTTATATTTTTGTTTATGGTTTTCACTAAAATAAGAATCAAGCAATTTATCGAGAAAATTACTTGATTAAAAATTTAAAGTCTTAAAAAAATAAGACGGGTTCTTTATTTGTACTTTATCCAACGAGCATTGGCTTTGTCACTTTTTACGGCAGCATAAATAAATTGAACACCTCTTAGACCATCGATTATGGTAGGATAATCCGGTTTTTCAATGGTTTTATTGTTCAATACAGCTTGAAGGTGCTCGCCAAAATTCCTGTAAACCGTTGCAAATGCTTCCAGATATCCTTCGGGGTGACCCACCGGAATTCGGGAGACAGCTCGAACCGAATCATAGATGCCGTTTCCGTCGGGAGTAAATGTTTGTTGCGGTTTGTCAATCCACTTCGCGATAAGTTTGGTCGACTCTTCCTGATTCCATTCAAGACTTCCTTTGCTTCCATAAACTTTGATGGCAAGGTTGTTTTCTTCACCTACGGCAATTTGGGAAATAGACATAAGACCTTTGGCTCCGTTTTCCATTCGGAAAAGAATATTGCCGTCGTTATCGAGTACTCTTCCTTCCCCGATTCTTCCCAGATCTGCAGCGAGTTCTTTTATTTTCAGCCCGGTGATGTATTCTGTCAAGTTTTCGGCATGTGTCCCGATATCGGCAAGAGAACCACCTATCCCTGATTTTTTGGGGTCGGCACGCCAAGGTTTTATCGAGGCCTGATCATCGAGTTCTTTGGCCATCCATCCCTGTAGGTACTGCACCTGAACTTTTATGATGTCGCCCAGCTCACCGTTTTGTACCATGGCCCTGGCTTGTTTTACCATAGGGTTTCCGGTATAATTATGGGTGAGGGCGAACAATAAGCCCGTTTTTTTGACAAGTTTTTGTATTATTTTGGCCTCATTAACGGTAAGTGTCATCGGTTTGTCGCACACTACATGGAAGCCATTTTCGAGAGCTGTTTTTGCGGGTTCAAAATGTAAATGATTGGGCGTAACGATGGTTACAAAATCCATGCGTTCGCCTTCCGGAAGTTCTTTTTCTTTTAAGATCATTTGCTGAAAACTTCCATAACATCTTTCTTCGGGAATAGATAAAGCTTTCCCTGTTTCTTTTGTTTTTACCGGACTTCTGTTGAAAGTTCCGCAGACCAATTCGAACATACCGTCAAGACCGGAGGCTTTTCTGTGAACATCGCCCATAAAAGAACCGAGACCGCCACCAACCATGCCCATTCTTAATTTTCTCATGTGTTATTTTGATTTTTTTGAATCCCAATAACTAAGTGGGTTTAACCTGACTATCGTTAGGCAGGTTTCCCCAATGCTATTAAGGTTTATTCATCTGAATACCTCAAGGATTTGTCCCCAAGGTAGTTGATATAATGTTTTTTGTTCAATATAAGATAAAGAATAATAATGATTTTGCGAAGGGTTTATGGGAATTTTAAGAAAAACCCTGCATATGGAAAGACTGTGTAAACGCTTAATTTACACAGCCTTTTGTATTCTAGTTGAATGTCTGGTTAAATTTTCACCCAAACATTTCCCTTTTTGTGGGAGTCAACTGCTTTTTCAATAAAATTCATACCGCGAACACCATCTTTCATCGTTGGGAATTCTCCCGGATGATACGGTTCTTTCCTAATGGCTTTGGCTACACCTTTGTATATATTTCCCATAGAATCAAAGATTCCTTCCGGATGCCCTGGAGGAAGTTTTGTTCCGCTTAGCGAAAGTTCACTGTTATACGCATGTCCGGGTTTTAAAACCTTTAATGGTTCGTCTTCGGTAAGGTGGTACAGGTAGTTCGGGTTTTCTTGTTCCCATTTCAAGCCGCCTTTATTTCCGTATATTTTCACGGTAAAATTGTTTTCTTCACCGGTAGCGATCTGGCTGGTTCTAAGCAGGCCTTTTATATCATTCGGAAAACGAAGAAGCATAGTCCCGTCTATGTCCATTTTGTTGTCGCTGTAGAGGTAGTTCAGTTCAGCAAGGACACTTTCTACTTCCATACCGGTCACATATTCGATCATATCAAAACCATGGGTACCTATATCACCCACACAACAGCTAATCCCTGATTTTTCAGGGTCAAGACGCCAGGTAGCAGCCCTTTTTTCCTTATCGTGGATAATAGGGTTGATCCATCCCTGGTAGTACTGAACATCAATTTTTTGAATCTTTCCGATTACCCCTGATGCGATCATTTCTTTCATTTGGCGCACCATAGGATAACCTGTATAGGTATAGGTTACCGCAAATATAGTATTGGCTTTTTCCAGTGTTTCCTGAAGAATTTTAGCTTCTTCATATGTAGTTGTCATAGGTTTTTCACAGATGACATTAAAACCGGATTCTATCAGCTTTTTAGCCATTGGAAAATGGAGGAAATTTGGAGTAAGCACAGAAACCACTTGTATACGTTCATCTTCAGGGAGTTTTAATTCCTCTTCCATCATGGTGTCAAAATCCTTGTAAATGCGATTGGTTGGAATACCGATTTCTTTAGCAAAACCAATGTTTTCATCAAAATTAGGGTTGAAAACACCTCCTACCAGTTCATAGCTGTCATACATGGAAGAAGCGATTCTGTGTAATACACCAATCAGTGAGTCGCCACCTCCACCTAAAATTCCTAATCTTATTTTTGCACTCATATGCTTTTAGTTTATAATGTTGTATAGTTAAGTATATTATATAGTTTCTGGTTAGCCCAAACCTGTTAAGATTCGGACTTTACCCTAAAACTTATAATGCTGAATTTTTCTTATTGATCCTTGTATTCTACTTTTTCGTTTTTAAAGAAAATTATGAACAATACCATTACGCCCAATGCAAAAAATGCCGGATATGTCCATATCGATTTCCAGTCGTGAGACCCATCAGCCAATAAGAACTTATCTGATATTTCTCCTGCTACCCAGAACCCTATCAGCATACCAACACCGTAAGTAGCCAAGGTAATTAACCCTTGAGCGGCACTTTTGTATTTTTCTCCTGCTTTTGAATCGGTATAAATTTGTCCGGAAACAAAGAAGAAATCATAGCAAATACCATGAAGGGCGATTCCTATAAATAACATGAACACCAATTCCCCCGTATCACCATAGGCAAACAATAAATAACGTGCTGCCCATGCCAACATACCTACTAATAAGGTCATTTTAATACCATAACGCTTAAAGAAAATCGGTAATAATAGCATAAATATCACTTCGGAAGCTTGTCCTATAGTCATTTTTCCTGTTGGATTTTCCATGCCGGCTTCTGCCAGAAATAAATTGGTGTTTTGATAATAGAATGCCAAGGGGATGCATATTAATACTGAAGAAATAAAGAAGACCAAAAAGTTTTTGTTCTTCAATAGTTTTAAGGCTTCCAATCCAAGAATTTCAGATATTGATGGTTTTTCACCTGATGCTTTTGCCTTAGGAGGTGTTTTAGGAAGTGTAAAACTAAACAATCCTAAAATAGCAGAAGCTACTCCGGCCATTAAAAATGTGTTTCTTAACAGCCCGTCTTTAATACCTTGTTCACTATCCCATGCTAGATAGCTTATTAGGAGTCCTGCAACAATCCACCCGATGGTTCCAAATACCCGTATAAGAGGGAATTGTTTTCCAGGGTCTTTCAATTGATTAAAAGAAACTGAATTCACTAATGCAAGTGTTGGCATATAAAGGATCATATACCCCAAAACATACGGATAAAAAGAAGCAAAGTCAGTACTTTGATACATAAAGTACATTAATACGGCACCAATGAGGTGTAAAACACCCAAGATACGTTCAGCATTAAAATACCTATCGGCAATAAGTCCAATAATAAAAGGAGCGATGATAGCTCCCCATGATTGTGTTGAAAAGGCCATTGCTGTTTCACCTCCCGTAGCGTTTAAAATCTTAGGTAGAAAGGTAGATAGAGTAACGAACCAACCTCCCCAGATGAAGAATTCTAAAAACATCATAAAGGAAAGTTGAAATTGAATTTTTCTGTTCATGTTAGCTTGCTTTAAATAGTTATGGTTAATAGTTAGTATTCGTTATCGTTGTAATTTTTTTGCCACGTCTAGTAAAAGTGCTTTAGTGGCGAGGATCCCTTTTTCTTCGGAGAGTACGTCGCCTTCATATTCCACTCCAACATATCCGGTATAACCGGCATCTTTTACAATTTTCATCATTTTCAGAAAATCAATGGTGGTTTCATTCCCATTTTCGTCAAAGTTAAAAGATTTGGCACTAACTCCTTTCGCAAATGGCATCATTTCTTCAACACCTTTATACATATCGTATTCTTCGATACAAGGAGTCTCCCACATTTCGTTACCTTCCCTGCGGAGGCAAAAATTGCCAAAATCGGGTAAAGTACCACAATTTTCTTTGTTTACTTCTTTCATGACCTCTGCCAAAAGAGCGGCATTGGAAGAGAGATAACCGTGGTTCTCTACAATAACATTGACGTTGCGTTCTGCAGCATAATCTGATAATCTGGAAAGGGATTCCACAGAACTTCTTTTCCACTCATCAGCGTCTAAGGTGCCGAACAAGTTGAGGCGAATGGAATGACAACCTAATGTAGAAGTCGCATCGATCCATGTTTTGTGATTTTCGATACTTTTTTCGCGTATAGCTTTGTCAGCTGTAGATAAGATGCCTGTTTCGTCATGAAAATCGGTCATCATAATCTGGTTTTCCATGCCGAGGTCATCACTTCTCATCTTCAGTTCTTTCATAAGTTGCTGAATAGATTCAGGAGTGTTGCCTTTTTCTTCAAACCATTTATTGTAGAGTTGATTTACATATTCCAAACCGGTAAAACCCCATTTTTTTGCTTTTTTTGCAAAATCCAACGGATTGAAACCTTCTTCCCAAATCATTTTGTGAATGGACCACTGAGCTAGTGAAAGTTTAAAAAAGGGTTCAAAAGCAATAGCTTCTTCAAGGGCCTCTTTTCGTTTTTGACTTTTATCCTTACAAGCGTATATGCCTAAAAAAGAGATCGCTAAGCTCGCTTGACTTGTGTTTTTTATAAAATTGCGCCTCTTCATATTGTCAGTAAATTTTAATGAATATTATGAATTCAATAATGTTAATATATTTCTAATGCTTAATTGATAATTAAAATATTCGTCTAATGTAAAAAATTAATTTTTATATTTGAAAAACTACTATATAAACAAGCTGAAAAATAATGAGTACATTTTATTACAATTCTCCTCAAGAAGAGTACGATGCCATTGTTGTAGGTACCGGGGTTTCCGGGGGCTGGGCAGCAAAGGAACTTTGTGAAAACGGACTGAAGACTCTTGTTTTGGAAAGAGGACGCATGGTAAAACATGTGGAAGATTATCCAACGGCAAACTTGGATCCATGGGATATGCCTAACGGAGGCGCGGCTTCCAGGGAAGTAAAAGAAAGAAAATATAAACAAGCCAGAACCGGTTATACCGTTAGAGGTGATAGTGAGCATTTCTTTGTAGATGACATTAAACACCCTTATAATGAAGACAGACGTTTTGATTGGATGCGTGGTTATCATGTAGGAGGGCGTTCCCTGATGTGGGGAAGGCAAAGCTACAGAATGGGGGATGTCGATTTTGAAGCCAACCTTAAAGATGGTATTGCTGTTGATTGGCCTATTCGTTATGATGAAATCAAGCCTTGGTATGATAAGGTAGAAACTTTTATCGGTGTTAGCGGCGTGAATTTAGGTTTGCCCGTATTGCCTGATGGGAAATTTTTACCTCCTATGGATCTAAATTGTGTAGAAGATCATTTTAAAAGTACAATAGAAGGAAAATTTGACGACCGAACCATAACTATAGGTCGTGTAGCTCATATTACTCAAGGAACTAAAGAAGGACAAGGAAGAGGACCATGTCAATACCGAAACAGGTGTATTCGAGGTTGTCCTTTTGGAGCTTATTTTAGCAGTAACTCCTCTACATTACCTACCGCTGAAGCTACAGGGAATATGACCCTAAGGCCAAATTCGATTGTACACGAAGTGATATATGATGCAGAATCTGGGAAAGCTACCGGAGTTCGTGTGATCGATGCAGAAACTAAAGAAACGATAGAGTTCAAGGCAAAAGTGATTTTCCTTTGTGCTTCTGCAATTGCATCGGCTTCAATTTTATTACAATCAAAATCTGAACGCTTCCCTGACGGAATGGGGAATGATAGTGGTGAACTAGGGCATAACCTGATGGATCACCACTTTAGAGTTGGTGCCAGCGGGAAATTTGACGGTTTCCACGACAAATATTATAAAGGAAGAAGACCAAACGGTGTTTATATTCCTCGTTTTAGAAACCTTGGAGGCGATACCGACCAAAAAGACTTTATCAGAGGATATGGATATCAGGGTGGTGCCAGCAGAGGTGACTGGTCAGAATCTATTCGCGAACTGTCCTATGGGAAAGAACTAAAAGAAGCCATCCTTAAACCGGGCGACTGGTCTATGGGAATGACTGCCTTCGGAGAAACTTTGCCGGATCACAGTAACCGCATGTATCTTGATTATGATAAGAAAGATGAGTGGGGATTACCTACGGTAACTTTTGATGCCGATTTTGGTGAAAACGAAATGGCAATGCGTAAAGACATGAAAGAGCAAGCTGCTGAAATGCTTGAGGCTGCCGGATTTAAAGATATTTCTACCTATGATAGTATCGGAGGTATGGGACTTGGAATTCACGAAATGGGAACTGCACGTATGGGTAGGGATCCCAAAACTTCGGTATTGAACAAGTATAACCAAATCCACACTGTACCGAATGTGTATGTTACCGATGGAGCGTTTATGACTTCATCTGCATGTCATAATCCATCTTTAGGTTATATGGCGTTTACTGCCAGAGCAGCCAATCATGCAGCAGAGGAACTTAAAAAAATGAACCTGTAAAAAAACAGATATGATGAACAGAAGAAAAGCACTTAGAAATATTGGTTTAACTACCGGATTTGTAGTGGCAACACCTACGCTGGTGAGCATGTTGCAAAGCTGTACTGCCGATAAGGCTACTTGGGTTCCTGAGTTTTTTACAGCCGAAGAAGGAATCGCACTGACAAATATTGTGGATGTGATTATTCCGAAAACAGACACCCCGTCTGCTTCAGAAGTCAATGTGCCACAATTCTTGGATAAATATGTCAAAGAAGTGGAAAGCGATGAAACCCAAGCGGAGTATCGCAAAAAAATGGCGGGCTTGGTAAAACAGTTGAAAGCTGATTATAACGAAAATCTGGCCGAGATCACTCCTGAAGAATATGAGGATATCGTAGTCAAGAATTTGAAAGCTGAACGCAAAGAAGGAACGAATCGAGTGATTATCGAGGGCAAGGAAGTGGATATGGATATGGGGAGCGAATCAGGTGCCGCTGAAAATAACCAAGCCCTTGCTTATAGTATGGTCAACGACCTTCGATGGTCAACAATAAACGCTTATAAAAACAGCCAGAAAATAGGAGAAGAAGTATTGGCTTACGATCCTGTTCCCGGTGTTTATACAGGTTGTATGCCTGTTGAAGAAGCTACTCAAGGCAAAGCATGGTCTTTATAGCATAAAAAGGATTTACTTAGATTTTGCGTTTTTGGAAACCTCTTCTTTTAATCGCTTGACTGAAAGATTAACTCATATTTGAGTTTAAAATTTCGGTGAGGTTTGATAAAGATGAAGAGGTTTTCTTTTTTCTTCACCATACAAGTTTTCAAGAACCGATACACACGATTAAATATGTCAACCCCAACAAATGAATTCATTTATTGTTGCTTTCTTCCGTTGGAAAAAAAGGCCAGAAAAAAGCAATGAAGCATTATTTAAAAATTTCACGCCCCGGTTTATGGTTTCCCACTATATGGATTTATCTGATTCCCTTTACTTTTGAAACAGGATTTTGGAAGGATCCCATTTTTTGGATTGGTTTTTTGTTTGTTACCTTCCCACTTAATTTTCTGGTATATGGTTTAAATGATTACAATGATTATAAAGCTGATATGGAAAATGACAGAAAAGGAAATTATTTGTTTGGCGCAAAGTCTTCAAAAGAGCAATTAGCCAAACTCCCTATAAAAATATCATGGGTAATGGCTCCTTTCATACTATTTTTCTCCTTTTATTCAGGCATAATAATGCTTCTCTTGCTGGCATTTATGATAATAGTTAACATTCTGTATAATTTTAAACCTTTTAGAATTAAAGAACGACCTCCTTTTGAGATTTTCATTCAAGTGGGATATGTGTTTACTGCTTTTTTTAGTGTTGTGCTCAATGATTTAGAGATGTTACCCTGGGAAACAGTTATATATTTGTCATTATTTGCTTTTCAGGCTCATATTGCAGGAGAAATTATGGATATCGATCCCGATAAAAAAGCAGGTAAAAAAACAACTGCTGTAATTATAGGTCGCAAAAAAGCGAAATTGCTAATGCTTGTTTTGCTGATTACGGAAATGTATATCCTATTTTTCTGGTTCGATGATTACTTTTTAGCAGGGTTTTTGGCTGTTTTTTCTGCTTGGCTTTTTTTGGACATCTTTATATTTTTTAAAAATAAACCGTATAGTTTATCTCAAATGAAACTATTTGGTTACGCTATGAATTTTTCGGCCTTAGCCTCCATGATATGGATATTGTATTCAGGGAAGTTACTGCATCCTGTTTTTTAAGAAAGCCTTCATCTCGTTCAAATTATCTTTTCACTTTCAGTCAATAACCGTATTTTTGCGGTTTGATATAGCTGTTTTAACAAATTATCTCGGGATAATCCCATGAGATATTATCAAAAACCTAAAGAATATTTCGGCGTAAGCGTCAGATGATATCAAATCTCACTTAGTGAGTAATTAAATAATGAAGAATGAAGTACAATTTCAATGAAATTGAAGCCAAGTGGCAAAAATTTTGGGCAGAAAACCAAACTTTTAAAGCAGATAACACATCCGATAAACCTAAATATTATGTGCTCGACATGTTTCCTTATCCATCAGGAGCAGGACTGCATGTAGGTCATCCGTTAGGATATATCGCCAGTGATATCTATGCGCGCTACAAACGCCATAAAGGCTTTAACGTACTTCATCCTATGGGGTATGATAGCTTTGGTTTGCCGGCAGAGCAGTATGCTATTCAAACCGGACAACATCCGGATAAAACTACCAAAGAGAACATTGCCCGTTATCGGGAACAGCTTGACAAAATCGGTTTTTCATTTGATTGGAGCCGTGAGGTGCGCACTTCCAATCCGGAGTACTACAAATGGACACAGTGGATTTTTATTCAACTGTTCAATTCATGGTATAACAAAGACACCGACAAAGCAGAAAACATATCAACTTTGGTGTCGAAATTTAAAACTGAAGGAAACACAACGGTAAATGCCGTATGTGACGATGATGTTGTAGCTTTTTCAGCAATTGAGTGGAATGCCTTTTCAGAAGAAGAACAACAAAAAATACTTTTACAATACAGACTCACCTATTTGGCGGAAACCGAAGTAAACTGGTGTCCGCAATTGGGAACCGTTTTGGCAAACGACGAGATTGTCAATGGCGTTTCAGAACGCGGGGGCTACCCGGTGGTGAGAAAGAAAATGAAGCAATGGAGCATGCGTATTTCAGCTTATGCAGAGCGTTTACTTCAGGGCTTGGAAAAAATAGATTGGCCCGAACCCCTAAAAGAAATCCAACGGAATTGGATTGGGAAATCGGTGGGGGCGACTGTAAGGTTCAAGGTTCAAGGTTTAAAGTCTAAGGAAGAAAACGATTCAACGTTGAACGTTAAACCTGAAACCTTGAACAGTAAAAACTTTATAGAAGTTTTTACAACAAGACCCGACACTATCTTCGGAGTGTCATTTATGACCTTGGCTCCGGAACACGAGTTGGTGGAAAAGATCACCACTCCGGAACAAAAATCTGAGGTGGAGGCCTATGTTGAAGCCACTTCAAAACGAAGTGAACGCGAGCGTATGGCTGATGTAAAGACCATTAGCGGAGTGTTTACGGGGGCTTATGCCGAGCATCCGTTTACCAAAGAACCTATCCCGATCTGGATTGGCGATTATGTTCTGACAGGCTACGGAACAGGAGCCGTGATGGCAGTACCTTGTGGCGACCAACGGGATTTTGATTTTGCCAAGCATTTCAATATTCCAATACCCAATATATTTGAAAGTACAACCACTCCTCCTTTGGAAGGGCTGGGGGAGGATTCTGCTTTTGCCGAAAAAGAAGGTTTTGTCCTTAAAAATTCCGATTTTTTAAATGGTTTAAACTACAAACAAGCTACCAAAAAAGTCATCGACGAATTGGAAAAAATCGGACAAGGGAACGGGAAAATCAACTATCGTTTGCGTGATGCTGTATTCTCCAGACAGCGGTATTGGGGAGAGCCTTTTCCGGTGTACTACGTAAACGGATTGCCGCAAATGATCGACACAGAACATTTGCCGATACGATTGCCGGAAGTAGAAAAATACCTGCCTACCGAAACCGGAGAGCCGCCTCTTGGAAATGCTACCGAATGGGCTTGGGATACAGTTAATAACAAAATAGTTTCAAACAGCCTTTGTCATGCTGAGCCTGTCGAAGCATCTCACAAAGGGATTTATCCGCTGGAATTGAACACCATGCCCGGTTGGGCGGGAAGTTCGTGGTATTTCAACCGCTATATGGATGCCGGGAATACTTCGGAATTTGCTTCGCAAAAGGCCTTGAACTACTGGAAAGATGTCGATTTGTACATAGGCGGTAGCGAACACGCCACAGGTCACTTGTTGTATGCCCGTTTCTGGCAAAAATTCCTGTTTGACCAGGGATTACTTCCTGTGGATGAGTTTGCTAAAAAATTGATCAACCAAGGGATGATTTTGGGGGAGAGTGCTTTTATCCATAGGGTACTTTGTAAGTATTCTCAACATAATAAATTAGAGCGTAAGGTAAATGAAGCACCAATACCTTGTTTGGTTTCGTCCAATTTAGTTAAGGAAATTAATAAGTTAATTAATTCTTTATCTAATGACAATAAGCTATCTCAAGAGATTAAGCAGAATATAGCGGTGGGAAGTGGATACGTATCCGGATTGGTTTATGTTCATGATTATTTAAAAAATGATGACAACCAGTTTGAGAATGATTTTACGATATTAAAATCAATCCTGTCCGAAGATGATATTGAAATCATTAATATCAATTATAAGATATATGAAAGAGTTAAAGAAAGATTATTAAAATCAAATCAAGGGTTAGCTTTAATAATAAATAGTATCGGTTTTTATAATATTCATGTAGATGTTTCTTTAGTGGATATTTCAAATAATTTGGATATTGAAAAATTCAGAAAACACCCATTATATGAAGAATATAGTGATGCTGAGTTTGTTTTAGACAACGGAGAAATAAGCTCTGTCTCCTCCCCTTCGGGGAGGCTGGGAGGGGCTTACATCGTAGGTCGCGAAGTCGAAAAAATGTCCAAGTCCAAATACAACGTGGTCAATCCCGATGATATCTGTACCGATTATGGAGCGGATACCTTGCGTATGTACGAAATGTTCCTCGGTCCGCTCGAACAGGCAAAACCGTGGAATACCGCCGGAATTACCGGGGTGCATAACTTCTTGAAGAAATTGTGGAAATTGTATGTTGATGACAACGGGCTTAAGGTAACCGACGCCGAACCTTCCAAAGACAATTTGAAGTCGCTTCACAAAACCATCAAAAAAGCAGAAGAGGATATCGAGAATTTCTCTTTCAACACCACGGTTTCCACCTTTATGATCTGCGTGAACGAATTGACCGCTCAAAAATGTATCAGCAGAGCCATTTTAGAGCCTTTGGCGGTCTTGATTTCGCCTTATGCGCCACATATTGCTGAAGAACTTTGGCATCAGTTAGGGAATAAAGAATCGATAGCTACAGCTCTCTTTCCGGTATTTGATGAAAAACATTTGGTAGAAAGCACTAAAACCTACCCGATTTCCTTTAACGGGAAAATGCGTTTTAAACTCGATTTGCCGTTGGATATGAGCAAAGATGAAATTGAAAAAGTAGTCATGGCCCATGAAAAAACACAACAACAGTTGGATGGGCGCACTCCTAAAAAAATCATTGTCGTTCCCGGTAAGATCGTAAACATTGTAGGATAATGATGGAAATAGACCTTATTGAAATATTGGGTTTGATAGCTGCTTTTTTAACTACATCGGCATTTGTGCCTCAGGTTTATAAAGCCTGGAAATGGAAAAATGTAGAGGGCTTGTCGTTGGGCATGTACCTGGCATTTCTTACCGGAGTGCTCTTGTGGCTCGTCTACGGATTTTTGATTCAAAGCTTGGCAATCATAGTAGCCAACATAGTGACGGCGATTTTGGTAATGACAGTCTTGATTTTGATTGTAAAACACAAAAAAACAAATGATACCCCTTAAAAAACATCTTTAATATTTAAAATTAATTAATATTTTACACAATACCCCTTAATTTTAAAGGGTATATATTATAAATATCATACAATTTATCGACATACCCCTGTTTTTTGTCAACTTTTCTTGAATTTTTCAAAACATAGTCAGATATTGCATCAAACAGAAAAAATAAGAGATGCGAATCGGGGTGCCAAAAGAGATCAAAAACAATGAAAATCGTGTAGGGATGGCTCCTGCAGGGGTTTTCGAACTGACAAAGAACAAACATACAGTGTATGTGCAATCAACCGCGGGCGAAGGCAGCGGTTTTTTTGATGTTGATTATATCAATGTAGGGGCCACCATAGTAGATACTATCGGGGAAGTCTATGCTAAAAGTGATATGATCGTAAAGGTTAAAGAGCCTATTCAGCAAGAATATGAACTTGTCAGGGAAGGACAGGTGGTTTTTACCTATTTTCATTTTGCTTCCAGTGAAGCACTTACCATGGCAATGGTCAATAGCAAAGCGATTTGTATTGCTTATGAAACCGTTGAGGATGAAGACGGGACATTGCCTTTGCTTACCCCCATGTCTGAAGTAGCTGGAAGAATGGCTATTCAGCAGGGAGCAAAATATTTGGAAAAACCGATCAAAGGAAGAGGGGTTTTGCTCGGAGGCGTTCCCGGTGTACCTCCCGGAAAAGTGTTAATTCTCGGAGCGGGAACTGTTGGCATACAAGCAGCAAAAATGGCTGCCGGACTTGGAGCTCATGTGACGATTTTGGATATTAACATGAAGCGCTTGCGCCATGTAAACGATATCATGCCCAGTCATGTAGTTACTGAATTTTCGAATGAGTATAACATCAGAAAACATATAAAAACACACGACCTTATCGTTGGAGGCGTATTGATCCCAGGTGCCAAAGCGCCGAGTTTGATTACTCGCGATATGTTGAAAGACATGCATCCGGGGACCGTTATTGTCGACGTTGCCGTAGACCAAGGAGGTTGTATTGAAACCACATGCGCTACCACACATGAAGACCCAACTTACATTATTGATGATGTGGTGCATTATTGTGTGGCGAATATGCCCGGTGCGGTGCCCTATACATCTACCGTGGCACTGACAAACGTGACACTTCCCTATGTCTTGAAGTTGGCCAACATGGGATGGGAAAAAGCCTGTGAGACTGACAAAACATTAGGAAAAGGACTTAATATTATCAATGGAGACATTGTATATGAAGGTATAGCTGAAGCATTCGGTTGGGAAGTCAGTTATTCATAATCTAAATTGAAAGTGTGCCATTTAGGCAAAAAGTTAAAACCTCGTCAAATTGGCGAGGTTTTTGCGTTTTATGTTGTAAATTTAAGTAGTAAAAAAAACAAAAAAATGGGAATAGGATATTGGATTATTATAGGTGGAATCGGACTTATAAGTATGTTAGTGAGTTCGAAGCTGAAAAGTAAATTCAAGCATTATTCAAAAGTTCATTTAAGAAACGGAATGAGCGGTGCAGAGATTGCGCGTAAAATGCTTCAGGATAACGGGATCAATGATGTAGAGGTGATTTCTACGCCCGGGATGCTGACCGATCATTACAATCCTGCAAAAAAAACGGTAAACCTGAGTGAAGGAGTTTATAATCAGCGTAATGCGGCTGCGGCAGCTGTGGCTGCTCACGAATGTGGACATGCCGTTCAACATGCAAAAGGTTATGAATGGTTGCAAATGCGTTCAAAGCTGGTTCCGGTAGTGAGCGTAGCATCAGGAATGTCTGTTTGGGTGATTTTTGGGGGTTTGGTTTTAGGGGCTGCTTCCGGATTGGGGTATACCGTTGCCGTTATCGGATTGATCATGTTTGCGATGGGAACCTTGTTCAGTTTTGTAACACTTCCCGTAGAATACGATGCGAGTAACAGGGCTTTAGCTTGGTTGAAAAACAGAAATATGTTGTCTCAGGAAGAATATTCCGGAGCCGAAGATTCTTTAAAATGGGCTGCCAGAACCTATGTGGTAGCTGCTATAGGCTCGTTGGCAACATTACTGTATTTTGCCTTGCGGGTTTTTGGCGGAAGGAATTAAGAAATAGGTTAATAGTGCCCAAAACGTTTTTATTAAATTTTTAAATATACTGAATTTGCTGAGGTTTTGATAGAATTTCAATGTTTGTGGTTTGGTTCTGGCCTACGATAAAAATATTGAAAATCAAGGAAGCAGTGGGGGTTAAAGATAAAAATCTGTTTGAGTTCCGCCCTAAGGCGGAATGAGTTATTTTTATCTGTGGCTGGGGATTCCGTAGTATTTTCTTATGTTTTTATCGTCAGCCTAGATTTTTTTGGTTCGTTTTTTCATCAATGGAAAAAATGAACAGATAAAATTTATTTAGGAAGGAATTAAGAAATAAAATTCGTTTAAACGAGTTCATAAAAAATCCTGCTTTACAACAAAGCAGGATTTTTTATTTTTCTTCTGATTGGATTGATTATTACTATTCTTTGATACTCGGAATACGCTCGTCAATGAGTTTGATGGAGATTCCGTTGTTACCCATCAAATCAAAAAGGTCTAAGGCTTTTCTGATCACCTGTTCCTCTTCCATTTGTTCTTCCACAAACCATTGTATAAAGTGTTCCGTGGCAAAGTCGTTTACCTTTCGACATTTGATCACGATGTTGTGAATGGACTTGGTAATGGCAATTTCTTGTTCCAAAGCACTTTCGAAGATTTCTTCCAGAGAGTTGTAGTCATGTGGAATATTCTTCACTTCAGGAGAATAAGCGGTACCACCATTGTCGTTGATGAATTTAAAAATTTTCATCATATGCTCTCGTTCCTCTTCAGCTTGTTTGTAGAAAAAATGAGCGCTATTGTCCAAGGCGTTATGATCACACCAAGAAGCCATAGCGAGATATATGGAAGATGAATGTGCCTCTTTCGCAATTTGCTTGTTCAACAGGTCCATTACATCAACATTGATACTTAATCGTTCTCTAACTAAATCTTTCATATGTTTTTTACTTTTCTTTCTTTAGGGCCAAATAATATTCGGCGTTTCTATCAAAGATAAGGAAAATAAAACCTAAATCCTTAACATACAGTAATTTGTATTCGGTCTTAGACTAAATATAAATAAAGGGAAAGTTGTTGTTGTTCTAAGCTGAGACTAAGGTACTTGCTGAAGACTTTTCGAAGATACCGTGGATGAATACTTTTAGGTCGATAACCTCTTTGGTATCCAAAATGAAAATGTGTTCCCTGTTACAAAGCACAAGGATCTCTGTTCCGCTGTGGTTCAGGTCTGAGTAGAAATGAGCGTCCAAATTAATCGCGCTTACTTTTTGTCGAAAAGCAAGTAGCTGGCAGAATGACATTCTGATTATTCGCCCTTGTATTTCCACAAAAAAACAACGCCCCTTTTCAGGTTGATACGCTGTGTAATATTTGGATTTGAACAAAACTCTTTCCATTTCAGGGCGCAAAGTAATTATTATTTAGAATAAATACAAATAGAAATTTTATTTTTAACAAAAGATGTAAGAAGCTCGGATAAATTCCACAAAATATTCAAGTGAATTTATCTTGGCTCATTTCGATATAGAGGATTAGTGAATCAAAGACCTAAAAAGATTGTTTACTGTCAGTTCGAGCGCAGTCGAGAACTAAGCAACTATTGAAAGTCAATAGGTTTCGACTGCGCTCAACCTGACAAATCCAGCATTGATACCTTTTTAGACCTCATATCTGTATTTGTCTATCGATCTGTTGATTCAGTGAGATAAAGGTTTCTGAGCGCGAAACCCCTTCAATAGATTGAATTTTATGGTTGAGTACATTCATCAAATGTTCGTTGTCACGGCATAATATTTTGATGAGTATCGACCAGTTCCCGGTGGTGTAATGACATTCCAACACTTCTGGAATTTTCTTGAGTTGCTTTACCGCCTCCGGATTCCGCATGGCCTTGTCCAAATAAATCCCGATAAAAGCCATGGTGGTGTAGCCCAATAACCTCGGATTGATAACAAACTTAGAGCCTGAGATAAGTCCGGAACTCTCCATTTTCCTCAATCGCTGGTGAATGGCCGCACCGGAAATCCCTATTTTCCGCGCAATTTCGAGTATGGGTTTCCGCGCATCCTCCATCAAATGCCTTAGAATCTCCTTATCGATACCATCAATCTCTATTTTTTTATCAGATATTTTCACGTTTTAAGTTCTAATTTAGAAGTTAAAGGTAGCTAAATTATATCAAAACATCTGATTTTGACTTGTTTTAGTTAAAGAATGTAAGTTTTACTCAGCGATGATAGTAGTGCTTTTATGCTATATTAAATTCCGATTCGTTCATTTCAATGCTGAATTTCACATTCGCTTTCAAGGCCCGAAATACTTTCAATATTGTTTCGATAGTTACATTTTTAGTATTTCGTTCCAGTTTTGAAATCTGTGATTTTTGAACGCCAATCAATTCACCAAGCTGCTCTTGAGTCAGTTTACGTTCTTTTCGAACAGATTTAATCATATCGCCAAGGACTTCCATCTGAAGGTCAAATTCGTATTTGTCACGTTCCGGAGTTCCAGTTTTTCCGATGTCCTTATCCTTCATTTGGTCAAGTGTCATCATTCTCATTTTTTTCTTTTTTCTTTCCATGATCTTGCGTTTATAAGTCAAAATATTCAGCTCTGATTTTCAATGCTTTCTCAATTTCTGCTTTTGGCACTTTACTTACTTTTTAACGATTCCGTGTGTTGATAGCACAAGCGTTTCAGATTTGTCAGTTTTGTCCCAAAAGGCAAATAGGCGGTATTGAATTCCCTGATAAAGTGTTCTGAATTCCCAAATTTCATCAGTTAGTTTTTTAAACAATTTCGGGTCGTTTTTAAGTTTGGCTTTATCCAAGTTGTAGTAGATTTTCTTTTTTGTTTTGTCGTCGAGCTTTGACATAAAGTCAATTGCTTGTTCAAGAAAAACTACTTCAAATTTTGGTTTTATTCAGCTTATTTGTCGATTTACTTTAGCAAAGATAACAAAGAAGTTGAATTATATGGAAACTTTTTGTGGTTTTACATATCATTGCCTAGTTGCCACACTCCCGAAACTAGGTATTTGTACTGTAATAAAAGATTAGAAAAGTTAAGAAACCACGTGAGGTGACTCGCTCGACAGCGAAGCACAGTTATTTTATTTTTCTAAGTTTAGTTATTTTATCTGTTAAACCTTTCCAGTCGTTAATAATTGGGGGGCGGTTAAAAGGGTCTTCGATTCCTAATTGTTCAATAGTACATCCGTCCTTTCCGTAATTGCAAGTAGCACAAGACGATACCAGGTTTGTCAAGTCAGTTCGTCCACCTTGCTTCCATGGCTTTACATGATCAGCTACTGGCCATGTTAAATGAATAATGCCATGTTTGGTTAAGTTTGTGTTGCCTTTTTTGAAAACGTCAGAGTCAAGCTTTTTTATAAATAGTCGGATGAAGTCCTGCGATATTAATTTATTGCCGCAATAACGACATCTGTAACCGTCTCTTTCGAAAACTTCATTTTGAACTTTTTTAGGTGATCGAATTGGGTCTCGTAACTCTTCGTCGATGTTTGCTGGAGGGGGTGCTTTCAGGACAAGTTTTCGGTGTCTGCCGGACATTTGCCCATGTTCTATATACCATTGGGTAATTTCATCACTTCTTATTTGTGTTATTCTATTAATGCAGGAATTCCTGTTACCTGCAATAAAATCGTTTGCGGCAGATTCGAAAATATCAATCTGTTCTGCCATCCAATTAGGGGTCGGCAATGGAGAATGAACATCCCAATTATTTGGATTTGTTCCTAACTCACTGCAAATATTTTTACCTCTACACATTTAATTTTAAATAGTCTGCAACTGTTGCTTGTTTTATACACTTTTTATTTTTCCATATTTACACTCAATTGGATTCAGCTTTAATAGTGAGCCTAAACTGATTCGTTTCTGTTTTTTTTTAGCTTGTTTAAAATATGAGTTTGTAATACGTAAAATGTCCATTGCTCCAGTTTGGTTGGGTCAACTGTACTTTTGTCTTTATGATGTAAAAGGCAGAAAACATAATAATCAGATTGCCTTTTGGTTTCAGTTGAATATTCATTTGTTTCGGCGTTCCACCCTTTTGTTGGCGCTATGTTAAATGAGATTTGGGATAAATTATTTTGTTTCCAACTTTGGAGATATGCAGCAGATTTAATTTCAATCTTAATTCCGTTTTTGGTTTCTAAATCATAAGCGTCCCATTCAGTTCTTGTAGATTTTTTTATCCCTAAATCCTGACGAACAATATATTCAGCAAGAACTCCTCTCAAAGTGTTATTCAAAAGGTCAGATTGGGACCATGACCAAAAGTCAGTTAGGTTGAAGTTCAATTCATGACTTTGAAACGAAAACGATTCGTTTCCCCTTTTTGCTTCAATATTTATTGCTTTTAAATTTGCCATTGAGTTTCTCCATTGTGCCAAACCCGTTATGACACACAAAAAAATATATTATTAAACCTATGGGATAAAACAGCATAACTGTTTACCCCTTTCAAATATAACCTTTTTCCTTTAGGCGTTTTCAAACTGTTTTACCCCAGAAGAAGCCCTGTTTAGGTAAAAACATATCCGGTTTAGGCTCAGTCATATTCTTTTTAGCGAAAAAGGTGAAGCTTTTGGGCTTTTTTCACGAAGTTTTTATAAGAAAACTGTGGCCACGGATACAGAAATACCTTTTAAAAAACTACTATTCGTGTATCCGTGGCAAAATGAATTTTCAGTTTGTTGTAAGCTTACCCCGCCACATTATCCGGGTTATAGCCCTGATAAGCAACTTCCTTTTCAATGAATTTGATGCCTTGTTTTTCCAATTCCTTGAGTACGGGTGTATTTTTCTTGTTTTGGTTGAGGAATGTAAGTTTTAGGGCAATTTTGCCCCAGCTACTGCACACACGATATCGCGGAAATGTTTTTCGTGCTAAGAATTATTTATGCACGGATTGCAACCTTAAATCCGCAAGTCTATGATTAGGTAGGTCAATTTGGGCCATCAAAAGAGTTTGTTTCATGTTTTTTTGATGAGATGCCTTGTTTTTCATCTGATGGTCGGCGGACTGTTCGGCTTTTGTCAAGCCTTGGGCATATGATTCCGGCCCGATTGTGTTCAGGAGCTCATTTTTCCACTAAGTTTTTTGAGGCTTCTTTTCTATAATAGCGGGCAGCTATGTTTTAAAATGGATGTTGCCATAGACCCTAAGTTTGTATTGCCCCGAGCTCCTGACCCATTTTGCGGGGACGGTGATGAACCGGAAAATGAACTTTTTGATCCTGAACTTCAGGTTTAAATGTTTGAACTTTTTGGAGAATAATGTGATTATATAATGATACAGGTTCCTGCACATTGCCGTGAATATCAGGAACACGGTATTTTGCTCCAACTTTGAGAAGGGGGGGGGCTGTCCCAGCCAAAATCATTTTTCAGGACATCAAATTCCCTTTCGATCGCCCCTCTTTGATTATAAAACCGTGCCACTTCATTTTTGTCCTTCTCGTAGTCGTTTGTCAGGACGGCGGAATACAAACAAGCTTCATTTGTGAATATGTTAACCTGTTTGTCGTCCCTTTCGACCTTAGTGACCACCAGGCGGTATGTCTTTAACCTGTCAAGCTGTTTGGCCCTCTTCAATGTCCTGATGAACGGGGTGAACTCAATTTCCCCCCTAAACCCTGTTTCGTTGCCCAAGTCCACTTCTTCCCAATTGTCGATATTGGCAATTGTTTTTGCCAAAGCCCCGCTCATGCAGGCCCTAAGGTAAAATTTATCGGCATTCCGGCTCACAAGGTCCACGACCTCAAGTTGGTAAGAAGCCCCATCGGCCCTAAAAGAACCGATCTTGATATTTTGCTCCTTGAGCAATGTGAACATCCTGCCCAAGGTCTCATGTTGCAGCGTTTTTGCATCGCTGTTCCCATTCCGGTTTTCAACAAAGACAACTTGGTTGCCTATGATACCGACCCCGGGGCAATACCCATTCCTTTTTTTATAGCTTTTAGTACTGTCCGACTTATTGGTAAAGATCAAGGTATTGTCATAATCCAATGTATGCTTTTGGGCTTTGGGCAGCCCTATCGCTTTCAATATGTGGATGTTTAATTCATTTAGCGGTTTGTTCAGGCTCAATTGATGGGTACCGGTGCCCCTTGACGGTTAAAATGTCTTTTGGCAGGGACAGCCCCTTAAAACGCCCCAAAACCCTGTCCGGGCTGGGAACCCTCAATAACCGGTTGCCTTTTAAATGGTGGTGGAAATTACCGCCCAGGTCTTCGATACAACTCCCCCCGCAGAAATAGACCGACCAGAAAGAAAACAAGATGTCTTTCCAGTTATAACGGGATTGCTTTGCCAAGCCCGGCAGGTGATCCTGTAAAATATCGCCCAGTTTTAGCCGTTCAAATTCATCAAGGACAAAATTTAAGCCTCCGAAAGGGCTTATGTGAGAAGAATTTAATATTTTCATGGTCAGTGTTTATCGCAACACCAATTTAGGTGAAAATACTGACAACCGCAAACTGTTTGTTTTCAAATATTTGCGGTTGATTTTTCTTGTAGACTTGCGGATTTAAGGAATATTTCCGCGCTATCGGGATCGTTACGCCAAACCAAAGTAAATGCAAATTAAAGCAATGGTGTCAAAAAAACCGTGTACAGCAATAACAAACCACAAATCGTATTTACGCAAGTAGAATATAAGGGCTAAGAGCGCTCCAACAAACCCTGCAACAAGTTGCCCTGTCATTCCTTGATAACTATGCATAAAGCCAAAAAAGCAAGCAAGTAGAACTATATTAAGCACAATACTGACTTTGCTTTCTCCAAAGAATTTTACAAATTGTCGCATAAAATAACCGCGAAAGATAATTTCTTCTCCAAATCCCGCAGTAGCCCACACCACCAATAAAGCAATTAAACAAGCTTGAAGATTTCCTTCTAGTTGATCAAAGCTTGAATAATCTATGGGAACGCCTGTGACTTTTGTAATTCCAGGAACCAATGCAAAAACATAAAATACAAAGAGTCCTAATGCAACTAATGGAGCAAGTACGATGATGTTTTTGAATGTGAATTTTTCACGTTGAAATCCAAGTGCTGAAAATGGTTTTCCTTTATATTCTATATAATTCGCTATAATGATTAATATAGAAATTATGATGTTTTCTATGTAACTTATACGGATTGGTCCAAACCATAAAAAGCAGATGATTGCAATGGTAATTAATGGAATTACTATTTGTCGTAAAGTGATTTTGTTCATTGTTCTTTGATTTTAATTTCTAAGCGAAAGAATGAACAAAATCTCTGAAAGTCCCTTTAAATACTTATGTTTTTACTGAATGGTCTCGAATTTATAACTGAATAGTCGGTAGTTTTTGGTATCTTTTATTGAAACCAATCCATAAATGCTTTTCGCTTGTAACGACTGATATTGATTTCAGCAATCGCATCGTTTTCAATGGAAGTTTTTAACCGAATTTGCAACTTGCCATTTTCAATCTTTTCAATTTGGTCTACAGCATCTTTGTGAATGATAATTTGCCGATTGGCTCTAAAAAACAATTGATCGTTTATTTTTTCTTCGAGCTCATTCAATGTAAAATCGGTGTTAATTGTTGTGCCATCATTTTGAACCGTATATACAATTTTGTTTTCGCTGTAAAAGCACGCAATATTTTCATAGGTAAGTTTCGTCATTTTCGCGCCACTTTTAATAGTAATTTCAGCATCTTTTATAGATAAATTATATAAATTGTGTATGTCTTGCGCATACAATAAACCTACGAGAATAAAGCTCAATAATAAGGTAATGAGCAAACCAATTAATAAATAATAGAATTCTGTCTGTCCACCCGCTACTATATTTAAAATAATATTTACAGGAATATACATAATTGTTATATATCCTAGAGTAGAAGCCATAAACCATGTGATAGTGACAATTTCTACCTTTTTAGAGAAATGCTTTTTCTTGTAAAATTTAAAATTAAGATCCGCTATGATTCCAATGAGAATACATAAAGTAATAGATGCCAGAAAACCTTCTATGGGGAATCTATACGATTCACTATCTGGAAAACTATCGTGCGTTGCCAAGTGATTTACCACTAAAGAGAAAATCGTCAATACAATTGCTTTCTGAAACCAACGCCATGCAGAACTACTGATAAATGTATGCCATACAGTTTTTACTGTATTCTTTGTTGGTTGTGTAGTACTCATAAATTAGAAGCTCATTTTTAGTCAACCTATTTCAGGACGATGTTTTTTTTGCCATTGTAGCTAACTTGTTTATATACCCAATATAATACCGCATATCCCATCCAGCTCGGATGGATATGGACAAGGGTATTTATTACTCCTTCCAAATATAATCCTTTTTCCCTTTAGGTATAATCAAACTGTTTTTAGCCCTAAAGATGTTGTCCCTTTTAGCAAAAAAGATGATGCTATTGAGCTTTTTCACGAAGTTTTATATGAAAACTGTGGCCACGGATACAGAAATATCTTTTAAAAAACTACTATTCGTGTATCCGTGGCAAAATGAATTTTCAGTTTGTTGTAAGCTTACCCCGCCACATTATCCGGGTTATAGCCCTGATAAGCAACTTCTTTTTCAATGAATTTGATGCCTTGTTTTTCCAATTCCTTGAGTACGGGTTCGTAGATATCCTTTAAAATAGGAATCACAACCCCGGTAGCGGTGATTTCCTTGTTCAGGATTTTTAAAGCAGCAATTCCCAAGGGCAAACCAACGGTTTTGGACATGGCGGTATAGGTTTTGTCTTGTCCGAGGGCAACCATACTCGAATCGATCTGCCTTTCTTCTCCGTTTAAAATGTAACCGAACTTGTGGTACATCACAATCATGTCTTTTTCGTCTTCTTTGAGTAGCCACTGGTCTTCCAGTATTTTTTGCAGGGCTTGTGCCGGGGTGGCGTTTTTGATGCCCAATTTTTTATAAAGATTAAACAAATCGAGTTCAGTCAGTTTTTCCCACATGATATCGTCTTGATCGATCTTTAAATAATGCCGCAGTTTCAATTCGACCGAATCTGTTGGGGAATAGGGAAGGAAAGCGTTTACAAAATCGCGATAACTCATGTTTTCAGAATCTTCCAACACATAGGTGTCGTCTGTCATTCCCAGTTGCACAAACATATTCCAGGCTTTGGAAAAACCAAGACGCCTGATGGTGCCGCGATAGAGGGTAAGGACATCATCCAGGCCATAAGCACTTCGGTATTTTAACGAATCCCGGTTGGCATAGGCTTCAAACTTTCCGTAGCCTTCTATTTCGAGAAATTCTGTCCGTCTGAACAATTTGTGATAAGGAATGTATTTGTACTTCCCTTCCTGAATAAATTTGGCAGTTCCGCCTTGTCCGGCCACGACCACATTCCTCGGATTCCACGTAAATTTATAATTCCAAAGATTAGTGTCGTTTTCCGGGGCGACGAGACCACCACAAAAGGATTCAAACAGGACCATTTTTCCGCCTTGTTCCCGTATCTGGTCAATGACTTTCATGGCACTCATATGATCTACACCCGGGTCAACTCCTATTTCGTTCAGAAAAATGAGGTTCTTCTTTTTTACTTCATCGTTCAAGGCTTCCATTTGCGGACTCACATATGAAGCAGTGACCATATTTTTGTCAAATTTCAAACAGTCTTTGGCTACTTCAATATGAAATCTTGCGGGAAGCATGGAAATAACGAGGTCGGCTTTTTTTATGGCGTTTTGCCTTTCTTCCTCATTAAAAATATCTAATTTTATTGCGGTGCTTTGTGGATGATCCTTCAGAAGTTTTTGGGCATGGCTGGGGTCGATATCCCCAACGGTGATATGCAATTTTTCGACTTCGGTTTTTTCCATCAGGAATTGTAATAAATGTGAAGTGGATTTTCCAGCTCCGATAATTAGAATATTTCTCATAAAGTATTAAAATTTAACACTAAAGTATTAAAATGTTATAAAACCAACAATTTTAAATCAAATTTATTATGAACAAAATAGTATTGACAGCTGGAGCAATTTTAGGATTTTTGGCTGTGGTGTTAGGAGCCTTTGGGGCACACGCACTAAAAAATTCCATAGATGCCGAAGCGATAAAGACTTTTGAAACGGGAGTGAAGTATCAAATGTATCACGCTTTGTTGCTCTTGTTTGTCGGAAGCACTTCTTTATTGAACAACACCACCAAAACTACCTTGCTTTATTTAATCGTCATCGGGGTCATTCTTTTTTCCGGATCGATCTACGGATTGGCGACCAATTCCTTGAGTTCGTTCGATTTTAAAAAGATTGGATTTGTAACTCCTATTGGCGGGACATTGCTTATCATTTCCTGGGGAATACTGATTTTCCAATTCATCACAATGAAACAATCATAAATTGATAATCAGTAGTTTGTCTAAGGATTGAGTCATAAATCGTAAAAAATGTCAACTCAAACGTTGTAGTTATATATTTTTTATACATTTGCACTAGCTGCTAACATCAATAACTTATAAAATAATGATAAGCAAAGCATTTGCTACGAAAACGATTTCGTTAAAAAAATATGGAATCACTAATGCGAAGGTTAATTATCAATTAAGTCCGGAAGATTTACATGAAATTACATTAAAAAATGAGACGGGGGCGGAAGCTTCATCAGGAACTTTGGCCGTCAATACAGGTGAATTTACCGGGCGATCTCCCAAAGATAGATTTATCGTAAAAGATGAAATCACCAAAGACAAAGTTTGGTGGGGAGACATCAATATTCCTTTTGATGCCGATAAGTTTGACACTTTGTATAAAAAGGTAACAGATTATCTTTCAGGAAAAGAACTGTATGTACGCGATTGTTATGCGTGTGCAGATAAACAATATCAATTAAACATTCGTGCAATTAATGAGTACGCGTGGAGTAATTTGTTTGTTTACAATATGTTTTTGCGCCCCGGAGAGGATGCTCTGGAAGATTTTAAGGAGGACTGGACGATCATTAATGCTCCCGGATTTAAAGCGAATCCGAAAGAAGACGGAACAAGGCAACATAATTTTGCCATTCTGAATTTTAAAAGAAAGATTGTCCTCATTGGTGGAACCGGTTATACCGGGGAGATCAAAAAAGGAATTTTCTCGGCATTAAATTTCTTACTCCCCGTTTATGGTGACACATTGCCGATGCACTGTAGTGCCAATGTTGGGAAGAAAGGAGACACATCGATATTCTTCGGTTTGTCGGGTACCGGAAAAACAACACTTTCTGCCGATCCCGATCGAAAACTGATCGGTGATGACGAACACGGATGGACGGCTGAAAACACGGTTTTCAATTTTGAAGGCGGGTGTTATGCCAAGGTGATTGACTTATCGGCCGAAAAAGAACCGGAGATTTACGGGGCAATAAAAAAAGGAGCCTTGTTGGAAAATGTAGTGATGGACAAAAAGGGTGTGGTCGATTTCTCCGATACTTCTATTACGCAAAATACGCGGGTAAGTTACCCGATTTATCATATAAAGCACATTCAGCAACCTTCGATAGGATATATGCCTAAAAACATATTTTTCCTCACCGCTGATGCATTTGGGGTGTTACCTCCTATCGCCAAATTGACTCCCGGACAGGCCGCCTATCATTTTATTTCAGGCTATACGGCCAAAGTCGCAGGGACCGAGGAAGGTGTAGACGAACCGGTGCCTTCATTTTCAGCTTGTTTTGGAGCGCCTTTTATGCCCTTACATCCAACGTCCTATGCAGAAATGCTTAGTAAAAAAATGAAAGAAGCCAATGTTAATGTTTGGCTGGTAAATACTGGTTGGACAGGTGGCCCCTACGGAATAGGGAAACGAATGGAGTTGAAATATACCCGGGCTATAATTAAAGCTGCTATGAACGGTGACTTAGAAGACGTGAATCATAAGACGTATCATGTTCATTCCGTGTTTGGGGTGGCACAACCCCGAACTTGTCCCAATGTACCGGATGAAGTGTTGTATCCGAGATTAACTTGGAATGATGATAAAGCGTATTATAAAAAAGCACATCAATTGGCTAACGCATTTAAAGAAAACTTTAAAAAGTTTGAAGCCAACGCCAATAAAGAAACGAAGGACGGAGGTCCTTTGGTATAATCAACTGCTTCGGGGTAAGCCATGAGGTAGTCAAATGAGAAAAACATAGCTCATTTCGATATCTGAGCATGAGAAATAAAACCCACTTAGTGGGATTAATTTTCAGGGAGTGAAATTCTCCCGAGCTTGCCAAATAGTTAGTAGAAAAGCCTCTTGAGAAAGAGGCTTTTCATTTTTTCTACACCCTAAAAAAGACAGGAGTTATAATATTTTTGAGAAAATCAGTTGTCTTAGGAATAAGACCACCCACTTAGTGGGTTTATTTCTTGTTGACCTGGGCGATATATTTTTCCAGCGCCATGGTCATGGAAGGCGTTTCCGGTGTCGGAGCTTCGATATCGATTCGTAACCCGGCTTCTGTAGCAGCTTTTACCGTGGTGTTCCCAAATACGGCAATTCGCGTGTTGTTTTGCTCAAAATCAGGGAAGTTCTTCATCAAAGACTCGATTCCTGATGGACTGAAAAACACTAAAATATCATAGTAGACATCTCTTAAATCAGAGAGGTCACTGATAACAGTTTTATACAGAATAGCCCTTTTCCAGTCGATCTTCAATTCGTTTAAAATTTCAGGAACCAAAGGTTTTAACACATTAGAAGATGGTAATAGAAATTTTTCATCTTTGTACTTCTTAATGATAGGTGCTAATTCGTGGAAGGTTCGTTTCCCTACGTAAATTTTACGTTTTCTATACACTACATATTTCTGCAAATAATAAGCTACAGCCTCAGATTGGCAAAAATATTTCATAGAATCAGGAACTTTGAAACGCATTTCTTCAGCGATCCTAAAAAAGTGATCAACAGAGTTCCTACTGGTGAGAATGATTGCAGTAAACTGCGTTAAGTCAATCTTTTGCTGTCTTACATCTCTTGCATTAACTCCTTCGACATGAATAAATGGCCTAAAATCCACTTTAATCTTTTGCTTTTCCACCAACCTCAAATATGGAGAATTTTCCACTTTGGGTTCAGGCTGTGAAACCAGAATTGTCTTGACTTTCATAAATATCCGTTAGTTTGAAGCCTTATCAATAAAATAAAATTTTATTAGTATCAAATAAGGGGCTATTTCTAGCGCGCAAAGATACAAAATAAAATAAAATAAATATTTTCCTATTTCTTTTTGATGATTTCTTAATGTTAGGATAATAGTTATGATATTAATGGAGAGAAAGACAAATAATATTACATATAATACAATTTTAGGAGCTAAATCGCTGTAAATGAATAAAGTAATAAGCGGTAAAAGTATCAACGAAGAAAAATTTCTGTAAGTTACCTTGTGAAAATGAAAACTTTCTGCAAAGGTATTGATGTCAAAAATAGTAGCAATCATCTTTTCCAAATAAAATTTAAACAGAATAAACAGCAGTAAAAATGGAAGGATGATATAGACAGGTATTTTTGATGAAAGGTCAAAAAATTCGATAGTGATCCATACCACCAACGAAAAAGTAATCAGTTGAGGGATAAACAAAAAGATATTAAAATTACTTGTTGTCAGTTTGTTTTCCCTGTTGAATATGTTGAAGTAGTTGTGGTTAACAAACAACATGGTAAACGATTGAAACTTATGCTCGTCGATCAGTTTTGCAACGGTCAGACTCAGCAAAGCTGCAAAAAGCAATATGGTTTCCGTAGTGTGGCTGTCGATATGTCTTAAAACCTCGTTCAAAATTATTCGATATTAATCTTTTCTCCCTGAAAACCGGCACCCAGGCCTTGTTCGGTAATTCCTACCCGGAAAAATACCGTTTCAGGCATGGCCACCGTATCCGGTATTTTGGCGTTGACGATCAAAGTGTCTTTAGAGCGAATTTGAGTTTCATCAGTGTTGATGATCAACGGAAAACTTTTTTCGATCCTGTTGTGGAAGTTGTATGAAACTCCCTCAAAAGGCAAGTCTTTTACAGCAATATTTTCATTGTAAGGATTGTACACGGCAATTTGAAATGATTGTGGAATTGCTCCTTTAAATTCTTCGGAATCGATAAAACATTTCATTTTTCGATAGCTTACATAATCATCGATGAATTTACCTTTTATGGTATGATGCCTGAATTCCCTCGTATATTTTATAACCGAATCAAATTCGACTCTTTTAGTTCCTGTTAAAAAAGCTACTTTTTGATGCCTCACTTTATACTCAGAACTGTCGAAGTCGTATTGACTCTGCCTGGCATTAACATCAGCAGAAGAAAAAACGGTAGCCCCCGTATAAAAAGCATACATGGAAGCATCTCGGTATGAATTGTGAAAAACAGCGGGGATATCCCCTATCTGATTTTTTAAATTGGCGGTCCATTCTTTGTTTCCGTAGGCTTCATAATTGATGGGTGAAATAGGTTGATATATGAGAGCAATCCTTAAATAAAGGATCAAAACCACAGCAAAGGCACTTAATCCGAACAGCCATTTTCTGTACTTAGTGTGATTGAATGCATAGCGCAAGGAGAAAAGGATAAGCGGAATGACGATCAATATTACCCATTGGGCTTGTGTTCTTCTCGAAAAGCTGGAGAATAGGAAAAATATAAAAACGCCGTATCCTAAAAATTTTAGTGCCCTATCAAATTTATCTTTAGATTTTGTTTTGTAAAAAGCCCAATACATCAATGGGAATGCAATTCCGGCAACGGCAATACAGTTGAGCAAATAATGTGTTGTAAAATCAATTTTGTATGCGCTGTTGGCACGTTCTACCAAATGATATTGAATCGGAGCAAAATCTACTTCGTAGAGCCAATATAAATGTGGCACATATAAAATCAGCGAGATAATTGTAGCCAACCAAAATTTAGAACTCTTCAGAAGGGATAAATTGGAAAGCAATACAAACCCGATGAGCAAGATACCGTGATATTTACAATACATCACAGCGGCCATGCTAAAACCTAAAACGAGAGTGGAAATAAGATCGTTTTTGGTTAAAAAACGCTTGTATGCCCACAAGAACATTAAACTGAAAAATAAAAGTGGTGTATCGGGCAGGATCATAAATCCGTAAGCCACAAAGAGTCCGATACTGCTCGTAAAAACCACAAACAACCAAGTGTATTTGTGTTTTTTTTCATCGTCGATCAATAGCCAGAGCAGTAAAACATTACCGGCATAAAGAAAAGGAGCTGCCAGTCGAACACCGAGTTCCCCATTGGAAAAAAAGCTTCCTATTTTTACCATAAGGGCCACCATTGGGGGGTGGTCAAAATATCCCCAACTTAGGTTCTGGGAAAAATACCAGTAATAAGATTCATCAAAAATGAGTTCTGTGAAAGCACTTTGAATAAGATTGATAATGGTAATGACAATTAAAAAGCCGAATATAATTTTGTTTGAAAGTGCTTTGTCGATCATAGTTAATTACTGAATATTTGGTAAAAATACATAAATATTACCATGCAAAATTCCTTAAAATCAGCTTAAAAAACCAAAAGATATCGTAATACTTTTTATTAAATGCTATTTTTGTGGCATCAAGTGAGACAGAATGCATTCAGATAGTTTAGTTATTATACCCACATACAACGAGATAGAAAATGTGGAAGATATAATCATAGCTGTATTTCAACTTAAAAAGCCTTTTCATGTACTTATCGTAGATGATAATTCGCCGGATGGAACAGCTCAAAAAGTAAGGGAGCTGCAAAAGGAGCATCCGGAACAGTTGCACCTGGAGGTGCGAAAAGAAAAATCGGGCTTGGGGACAGCTTATATTCACGGGTTTAAGTGGGCTATAAAACACGACTACGAATACATTTTTGAGATGGATGCCGACTTCTCCCACAACCCTCGGGATCTGGTACGTTTGTATAATGTTTGTGTCAATCAGCAGGCAGATGTAACCATAGGCTCCCGTTATGTAAAAGGGGTAAATGTGGTCAATTGGCCTTTACAAAGGGTGTTGTTGTCATACGGGGCTTCGATCTATGTAAAATTGATCACCGGAATGAAAATAGACGATCCTACAGCCGGTTTTGTGTGTTACCGAAGAAAGGTGTTAGAAAGCATTAATCTCGATAATATCAAGTTTGTGGGTTATGCTTTCCAGATCGAAATGAAGTTTAAAGCACATCTGAGAAAATTCAAAATACTGGAAGTCCCTATTATTTTTCAAGATCGAACCAAGGGAAAGTCTAAAATGAACGGAAAGATCATTAACGAGGCTGTCTTTGGGGTACTGTCGCTAAAGTGGAAGAGTTTGTTTAACAAAGCTGAACTGTTATAAAATGAAAAAAACCCTTATAAAAAATGCTACCATCGTCAACGAATCTCAAATTTTTGAAGGGGATGTGTTGATCGCGGGCGAATTGATAGAAAAGATCGGAAAGGATCTTAGTGATGCCAATGCCGAATTGATTGATGCCCAAGGCAAATTATTGATGCCGGGAATCATTGACGATCAAGTGCATTTTAGGGAACCCGGACTCACACACAAGGGAAATATTGCTTCGGAAAGCCGGGCGGCCATTGCCGGAGGGGTGACTACTTTTATCGAGCAACCCAATACCAATCCGCAGACGGTGACGATTGAAAAATTGGAAGAGAAAATGGAGATCGGGAGGCAAACATCTTTTGCAAACTACTCTTTTATGTTTGGGGGCACCAATGATAATCTGGAGACTGTAAAACGGCTGGATAAAAATGCATGTGCTGGGGTGAAGTTATTTTTGGGATCTTCCACCGGAAATATGTTGGTAGATGATGAGGAAGTTATCGAAAAGATCTTTTCGAGTACAGATATGGTGATTTCTGCACATTGTGAAGACGAAACGACCATCAAAAACAATCTGGAGAAATACAAAGCCACTTATGGGGATAACATTCCGATTAAATTCCATCCAGAAATTCGAAGCGCCGAGGCTTGTTATATTTCATCTTCAAGAGCCATTGCTTTGGCTAAAAAAACAAACGCACGCCTGCATGTTTTTCATGTGTCAACCGCCAAGGAAACCGAGCTTTTCAGAAATGATATTCCAATAGAACAAAAAAGAATTACTGCCGAGGTATGTACACATCATTTGTGGTTCAGTGATGCTGATTATGATGAAAAACAGACTCTGATTAAATGGAATCCGGCTGTAAAAACAGCTACAGATAGGGACGCACTGTGGGAGGCATTACTCGACGATAGAATAGATGTGTTGGCAACAGACCATGCGCCACATACTTTAGCCGAAAAACAAAACGTTTATACCAAAGCACCATCAGGCGGACCTTTGGCACAACATACCCTGGCTGCTTTGATGGAAAAACAGAAAGCTGGAAAGATATCGCTGGAAAAATTGATTGAAAAAATGTGTCATAATCCGGCGAAGCTTTTTAATATTGAAAAAAGAGGTTTTGCAAGGGAAGGTTATTATGCCGATTTGGTTTTGGTGGATACCGACCATGATTGGACCGTTAAAAAAGAGAACATTTTGTATAAATGTGGTTGGTCCCCGTTTGAAGGTACTTCTTTTTCAACCAAAGTAACACATACCTTTGTGAACGGAAATCTGGCTTATAACAACGGAGGCTTTTCTGAAGAAAGAAATGTAAAAAGGCTTACTTTTGAGAGAGATTAAAAAATTAGTGGAGATGAAAAAGGCGATTTTAGTTTTATGGGTGTTTGTGTTGCTGGTAGCATGCGGAGAAGATATGGTGGAAAAACCGGATAATTTAATCTCCAAAGAAGTGATGAAAGACATTTATTATGATATCGCTATTCTGAATGCAGCAAAATCAACGGGACGCAATAAGTTGGAGGAAAAGAATATCAATCCGGATGAATATATCTACGAAAAATACAATATAGACAGTGTACAATTGTCAAAAAACAGTATTTATTACACTTCAAAACCAACAGTACAACTCGAAATTTTTACTGAAGTTGAAGAACGCCTCAATGCATTGAAGGATACTTTGGACGCAAAATTAGAATCGGAATCGAATCGGGAAAATAATGCCAAAACAAAGAAAAAAACGCCCACTAAAAAAGACACTGTTCCTTCAAAACAACCTCCTAAGAAGCAATAAACCGCTTTGAGATTCTCCCAATGGTTTGTTCGATGGGAGTAAAATCAATCGCTAATGCTTTTTTAATCTTTTCGTTTTTATAAACGGTTTTTGAAGATAGCGATTTTGCAGTTTTTCGGGTAAGCTTTCTTTTTCTTCCCGGAACCGGAAAGAGGGATAAAAACCAATCGATACGCCACAACAAGTTGATTTGCCAAGGTTTTAGTTCCTTTTTTGGTGGTGTTTTCTGAAGTGCTTTAGCAATGTGCTCTACAATGGTTTTATAACTGATGTTGCTTCCTACAGTGACAAACCTTTTGTTTTTGATTTCTGAATCCATGCTTTTTACCAAGGCTTGTACTACATCTTTAACATCGACAAAACCACTTGATCCGGAGGTGTAATAAGACAACCCCTCATTTACTTTTTTGAAAATTTGGCTACTCGGACTGTCCCAAAAGCCTTCTCCCAAAACTACCCCGGGATTTAGGATAATGGCCGGAACACCCTCTTGTGTGCCTCGCCATACTTCCATCTCCGCACCGTATTTTGTGATGGCATAAATGCTGTTATCTGTTTCGGGATCCCAATGTGTTTCTTCGTCAACAGTTTTTTCACCGGTTTTGTCGCCCAAAGTGGCAATGGAACTCAGGTAGCAGAGTTTTTCGATCTTGTGGGCAATACAGAGGTTGACAATGTTAGCAGTTCCTTCGATGTTGATATTGCGAAGCGATTTGTAATCAAAGGGGTCAAAAGAGATAAATCCGGCACAATGAAATACTTTGGAAATATCTTCAAAAGCTTTTTCCAGTGAAGTGACATTGGTGATATCAGCTTCCATCCATTCAATTTGATTAAAAAGCGTATCGCCATTTTCTTCAGCAGAAAAAAAACGCTTTACGTCAGCTATTTTATTCGCATTGCGATAGATCGCCCGAATGGTTTTTTCTTTCTGGGAAAGTTGTAAAAGTAAATGCGCCCCGATAAGTCCTGTTCCGCCGGTAACTAAAATCATGGAACTAAAATACAACTCTTCCGTGGAAATCTAATGGTTTTCATTTCAATCAAAAAAGTTTATATGAGTTCTAAATCAATTATTCTATCTTTGCGGCGATCAAAAAAAGCGAAAAGAATGACCGTAAATTTGGTAGAAGAATTACGTTGGAGAGGCATGGTACACGACATGATGCCCGGTACAGAAGAACAGCTTAACAAGGAAATGACAACGGCCTATATCGGTTTTGATCCTACGTCGGATTCGTTGCATATCGGTAGTTTGGTGCCTATCATTTTATTGGTTCATCTCTATAAAGCCGGTCACAGACCTATTGCCCTTGTGGGCGGTGCTACGGGAATGATCGGGGATCCTTCAGGAAAATCAGATGAGCGCAATCTGTTGGATGAAGCAGCATTGGCAAAAAATGTGGCAGGGATCAAAGGTGTGCTTTCCAGATATCTCGATTTTGATTCTGATGCTGAAAATGCTCCTATGCTGGTCAATAATTATGACTGGATGAAGGACTTTACGTTTATCGAATTTGCCAGGGACGTAGGAAAACGTATCACGGTCAACTATATGATGGCGAAGGATTCTGTAAAGAAACGTTTCAGTGCCGATTCTGGTGTGGGAATGTCTTTTACGGAATTCACCTACCAATTGATCCAGGGCTACGATTTTTATCATTTGCACAAAGAATACGGTTGTATGTTGCAAATGGGCGGAAGTGATCAATGGGGGAATATCACAACGGGAACAGAATTGGTGAGACGGATGAACACCGGAAGAGACGGTGAAGAACCCGCAAAGGCTTACGCACTTACGTGTCCGTTGATCACCAAAGCAGATGGTTCTAAATTCGGAAAGTCTGAAGGTGGAAATATTTGGCTGGATGCTGAGAAAACCTCGCCCTATAGATTTTACCAGTTTTGGTTGAACACCTCGGATGAGGACGCTGAAAAATATATTAAGATCTTTACGTTTTTAGACAAAGCCACCGTGGAGAAATTGATTGAAGAGCACAAAGAAGCACCACATATGCGTTTGTTGCAAAAGCGTTTGGCCGAAGAAGTAACAGTTTTTGTACATTCACGGGAAGACTATGAAAATGCCGTAAAAGCATCTAATATTCTGTTTGGCGGATCTGCAGATGATCTAAAACAACTCAATGAAAAAACCTTTTTGGAAGTTTTTGAAGGCGTTCCGCAAGCTGAGGTAGAGCGAAGCGAGATCGAAAACGGAATGGATGCCATCGCTGCTTTGGCTGCCAAGACCAATTTCCTGAAATCAAACGGAGAAGCCCGAAGGGCACTGAAAGAGAATTCCATTTCGGTGAACAAGGAAAAGATAAAAGAAGATTATAAGATCAGTACTTCAGATTTGATCAATGATAAGTTTGTGTTGTTACAACGCGGAAAGAAAAAATATTTTGTGATTAGAGTGGTTTAATCCTGCTAGGAGATTTTTATTCGTTTGAACACTCAGTCCCGATAACTACAGAGATGTCCTGAGGCAGTTGATTTTTTTTACGGTGTTAGCATTGATTTTTTCATTTCTTCCATAAATAGATTTATTTCTTTCAAGTTGCTATTCTTAAGCTTATAGGAATAAAATAATTTTTGCTCTACTTTTTTAGAAAATTTAATTGGTGCCTTAATCGAATTATTTTTTAATTCTTTTTCACACAAATGTTTAGGAACTATACTGAACCCACAATTGTTTTTTAAAGCTTCTATTGTATCTATATATGATGGTAAAATATATCTTGGGATTATTTTGAAATTTGTGTTGAAATTTGTTTCCCAAAACTTTTTTATATCCCCTTGGTCGTTGTTGTAAGCAAACCAAGTTTGCCTTTGCAACCATTTTTTAAGCTGATCCTCATTTTGTTTTATGTTTTTAGGGATATCAATATTATTGGAACTAATCAATACCAATTCTTCATCCTTTATATATTGAAATTGATGATCGTAAGTGGAGTGTTTTTTTATTCCGACTGATAATTGAATTTTATCCATTTCAAGAGCCTCAATTAAATCTTTTTCATTTCCAAAATGCGTTACGATATACATGTCAAAAGAATAAATTTTATGTATTAATTCGGCCTTGAAAAAATCCGAAGTACAGCCAATTGTAATTGCAGAACGCTTTTTTTTGGTCCTTTGACTTGAATAGTACTCTACCTTTTTTAATTCTTGTAATGGGTTGTTAATTTGTGTGTATAAAAATTTCCCGTATTCAGTAGGTGTTAATTTTCGAGTAGTCCTTTCAAATAGTTTTTTGCCAATGTGACTCTCGAGGGCAGATAAATGTTTGCTAACTCCCGGTTGAGTCATATTTAGTTTTTTTGATGCTTCTGTGATGTTGTTGCATTCATAAATAGCGCTAAAAGTTCTCAACCATTCCAAATTAATCATAACATATGTTATTAATTTACAAACAAAAATAATTAAAATTATTAATAGGTCGGACTTATATTTGTTGAAAAATATAAATTATGACAAAAACATTAGTAATAAACTATACGCCTCGAAATGGCTCTTATACAAAAGTCTTATTTGATGAATTTGTAGAATTAGCAAAGGGAAAAACGGAAATTAAACATCTGGATTTGGTAGAAACCCCACCTGATTTATTATTATCTCAAAATTTAAATTTAATAATGGAATGGAATATGGGGAAAAGGGATTTTTCAAAAACAGAGCAATTGATTCTATCTAATCATCATCAACTTATTGAAGATGTTCTTGAAACCGATAATATTGTTTTGGCTTTTCCGATTTATAATTTTACAATGCCGGCAACGGTTAAGGCTTGGGTAGATGCTGTTGTTGTTAGTGATAAAACATTTTCATTTAACCCGGAAACTGGTTTTAGTGGTCTTTGTAATGATAAAAAAGCTTTATCAATTATAGTCAGTGGTTTTGATTATAATAACTCAGGCGGTATTAATGAATATGCCTCATCAACTATAAAACAAAATTATGATTTTATGGGAATAGCTTCAGAACAAATTTCAGCTTTTGGTGTTGATCAAAATAGAGACCAATTACATTTAATATTAGACAATGCAAAATTGAAAATTAAAAAGTTAGTTGATAGATGGTACCCAAATTAATGCCGCCTAGGCATAATAATACATCGACCCCCGATGCGTCGGGGCAATATAACGACAGTTTTATAGTTTACAGCCACTTTTCTATTCCACAATCCCCATATTTTTCAATAGAAAAGAAGCATTCATGTTTTGGCAAACTCCTTCTTTGAATTTGTAGTCGAAGGAGAGCTCTTTTCCGTTGATAAAGGCTTCAAAGAAATAATTTTCAACCTTATCGTTTTCTTTGGCGACTTCACACAGGCTGAGGTCGTGGGTGGCTATAATTCCGGTGGATTTGGAAGCGGAGAGTTTCTCGATGAATTTTCGCGAACCAATGGCTTTGTCTTTGCTGTTGGTTCCTTTGAGGATCTCGTCCAAAACCACAAAATAGGTGTCGGTTTTAATTTTTTCTACGATCAGTTTTAAACGTTTTAATTCCGCGTAAAAATAGGAAGCATCATCGGTGAGCGAATCAGCCGTTCGCATGCTTGTGATCAGTTTTATGGGGGTGTATTTGCTTTCCGAAGCACAAACGGGCAAACCGCAATTGGCCATCATAATATGGAGGGAAACCGTTCGTAAAAAAGTACTTTTCCCCGCCATATTGGCTCCGGTGATCACATAAAAGGATTCTTTCTCGATATGAAAATCGTTGTGGATTAATTTTTCTTCATCGATAAGCGGATGTCCCAATTGTGTTGCTTGGATAACGGTTGAGGATTTTTCGATCTCCGGAAAAGCATATGAAGGGTGATTGAAAGCGAAATTCCCAAGCGAATTGTAAGCGTCAAAAAAAGCAATGACGGCAAACCATTTTTCTACTTCATTTTGGTGGATTTCGATCCATTTTTCAATAAGGCGAACATTGATCATGTCAATCAGTAGAAAAGCATTTGCCGGAATTGAAAACAGCAGATTGTTGCGCTGCTCCAAAGTATCGAGAGCCTTTGAAAAGCGTTTGAGGATTTTGGAAGTTGGCGATCCGTTTCTGAGGATGGTTTTTTGTTTCTCTTTTAGCAATTCTGATTGAAATTCGGCTTTTTCAATCTTTTCGATGAGTTGATAATATTGCTGAAAAGTATCCTGAACCTTGCTTGTATTTTCGGCAAGAACATTTACTTTTTTTACATAGCGTCCGCTAATCCCCAAGCCGATAAAAAACCAATAAACAACAAGTGAACTCGGAATCAGGTCCAACAGCACAGCGGTGAAAATCAGCATCGAACAAGCTGAAAAAACATAGGGCAACCAGCTTATTTTTTTGCCAATAAAGGGTTTGTAATGCCAAAGCCACGCGGAAACTTCCCTGATTGATGTTCCAACTTTTACCAAAGAAGCTGTGGCACTAAAATCCTGCCGCCAATCTGCTAAAGAGGTGAGTTCTTGGACGGCTTTTTGTTTTTCGGGGATGTTTTCCGTAGTATTTTCAGTAAGCAATCCGGCCAAAAGCTCTTTTCCGGCCTGCGTGGCCGTTCGGTTACAGTATTGAAAAAAACTGCCTTTGCCAAAGAGGTCGATGTCGTGACTGAAATCGTGCGCGTAGTTTGTAAATTCCTTTCCGTCGTCCAGCGTATGAAAATCCCGTTTTAGGACTTTTAATTCTGTTTGGTTTAGGTCAATGAGTTGAAGGATTTTGTTCTTTTTATATTTGACATCAGTATATTTTGAAATCAGATAAATAAATAGCGAAATTCCGATGATGACTAAGGGAACTAATACGGTTACATTTCCCCAGAACCAATAGACGCCAAAGCAGACAGATAAAAAAACAAGCAGCCTAAAAACACTCAATATGCCGAGTTGTTTTTTGACTGCTTTTAATTCTTGACTGAAAAGAGTCGTCCTTCCAGTATAATATGTCTTCGGATTTTTCATTAACGCTTTCTTGAAGCGGTAAAACTAAAGAAATATTCTTAGATATTCGCTTTAGCCCGAATAAGACAAATATTGATTTTTAGTTATATATATTTATCTGTTTAGTTGATTTAAAACCGAACTTTTAATAAGAACCTGGTAATTTTGCTATGCGTATAAGTGATTCAACAAAATAAACAGATGGATATTAGGTTTTTAATACCTAAAGATTGAAAAGAACCATTAAGTTGCTTAATGAAATATCTTAATTCCCTTAACTCCTTAATGGTTTACATTTTTTTACAATACTTGATATAAAAGATTGAAAAGTAAAATAGTATAAATCGAGAAATTCAGTTCAAGATAGAGTTATAATGTATGTTCCTGTAAATATTTATAGACTAACATTATGATGTGAGATTGCAAACCCCGTAGGGGTGACATATTAATCCCCGGAAAAGGGCTTACCCTCAAGATAATTTATTCTTCCAGACTTCTTAGGTATTTTTCTTTATAAGCTGCTTTTTGTTTTGTTTGGCGTCTTTCTTCTGAAGGTTTTGTGTATTGCTGTCTTTCCCTAAGTTCTTGTAATACTTTGGTTTTTTTGTACTTTCTTTTGAACCGTTTAAGGGCTCTTTCAATACTTTCTCCTTCTTTAACTATCGTTTTTAACATATATTGATTTTAAAATTATACTTGTACATAATATAATAAAAATCTTTGAAATCTATAATGGAGGAAGGATTTTCAGCTTAAAACCAATAATGTCCAAAATATTTTTTTGACGTAGGACTTAAGACTTATGATCTTCAACATCTAACACGTTGATATAATAATAAATAGAAATCGTACGTCATACGTCTTGAAGTCATATGTCAGCGGTCTAAAAATTAAACCCATGCCATCTTGATATGCTGGAAGTATTTATAAAATATGGGGTTGAGTGGTTTTTTCCAAAAGCGTTTAGGACGTTATTGGTGTAAAACCCCTACTGCAGTTTGCGTGGGCACATTGTAAGGTTGCAAAGCCTTCCTGCAGGCTGCAGGAACATTTTGTAGAAGAATAATACCTCCCTGCAAGCTGCACGAACTTTTTGTAAGCAAACAATGACATCTTGTATTGTGGTCATGCAGCAGTACTTTATCACAAAACCCAAATGAAAGGCCACATCGTCAAAACAATTGACGCTCTGAGGGGTTGACTCAAAACTTCCTGTCCGGATGAAACGGACTAATATCCATAGAGGTCTTTTTACCATCAATAACTTCTGAAACCAGTTTTCCGGTGGCGGGACCGAGGCTCCACCCCATCATGGCATGTCCGGTGGCAAAAGTCACATTTTTACAGTGTTTTGATTTTCCGATATAGGGCAATCCGTCCGGAGAAACAGGACGTAAACCACTTTTGGCATTTTGTTTTTCTTCTTCCGTGATTTCTATTTCGGGATAATAGGCTTTGGCTGCCCGGGCTATGGCTTCAACCCTTTCTTTACGGATGATCGTATTGATACCCGAAAATTCCATAGTTCCGGCAAAACGGGTGAATCCGTTCATCGGGGTCATGGCAGCCTTAGCTTCCATCAAGATAGCGGGAAGTGTAATCCCTGTTGGCCTTTCAATATTGATGCGATATCCCTTTCCGGCTTGTACAGGCAAGTTAATCCCTATTTTTTTTGCCACTTTTTGGCTCCATGAACCTGCGGCGATAACCACTTCATCGGGAGTGTATGTAGCCTTATTGGTTTTTATTTGGCTTACTTTTCCACGATTCAGTTTGATATCTTCTACTTCTTCCCCGGTGTTGATGACAACGCCTTGGCTTTTTAGATAGGTAACCATTTTAGGCATAAATTCGGTCGGGGTGCTGTGGCCATCACATTCATAATAAATGGCACCTTTGGCGTCGATAGTGACATTGGGCTCGAGTTTTTTGAGTTCGTTTTGATCGACATATCTTGCTTCTAAACCTTCATACTGTGCTTTTTTGGCAACTTCCATTTCGTGGGCTCCGGCTTTGTCGGTTTTGTGAAGCATGAGTAATCCTTTGCGTTCATAATGAAAGGAACCAAGTTCACCTGATGCCAGAAGATCTTCATATAACCCACGACTTAAAATATTGATGTCTTTGATCACCGGAATGGCTTTGGCTACTTTTTCCTTGGTGGATGATTTGTAAAAACTCCAGGCCCATTTAAAAAAATCAACATCCCATCGGAGTTTCATATAAAAAGGGCTGGACGAATTGAACATCCATTTGATTCCTTTGGCAATCATGCCGGGTGCTGCCAAGGGAATAATATGACTAGGTGTAATAAATCCCGCATTTACAAACGAAGCCCCTTCTTTGATATCAAATTTATCAAGAACAGTAACCTGATGCCCTTCTTTCTGTAAAAAATATGCTGATGAAAGCCCTGCAATGCCTCCTCCTATGATAACAACTTTCACACGAATAAATTTAAATTAAACACTTGGTTTTAGCCAATTACCTTGACCATACTGAGGTTATCTAAAAAGCTACAAATTCAGATGTCATGCTGAGTATAATGTCACCCTGAGCCTGTCGAAGGGCTGTCGAAGCATAATCCCATAAAAACCAACATGTCTTCGACAAGCCTGCCTGTCGGCAGACAGGCTCAGACTGACAAATTAAGTTCACTCCAGACTTTTTAGACAACCTCTTTTCCATATTTTATTCCGAACTATTCTCCTTTTTCTCGATATACTGATTGACCCTGCGTTCCAAAATAGGCAAGGTGACAGTACCTTGTCCCAAGATGACCTCATGAAATTCCCGGATATCGAATTCGGTTCCCAATGCTGCCTTTGCTTTTTTGCGTAGCTCACGGATTTTTAGTTCTCCTATTTTATAAGAAATGGCTTGTCCGGGCCATGCGATATATCGGTCGGTTTCGGTATTGATCTCGTGTTCAGACAATGCGGTGTTTTGCTTCATAAAATCGACTGCTTGTTTTCGTGTCCATCCCTTGGCATGTATTCCGGTATCAACAACTAAACGGCAGGCACGCCACATCTCATAAGTGAGTTTCCCGAATTCTTCATAAGGTGTGGTGTAGATGCCCATTTCATCAGCGAGAAATTCTGAATATAAGCCCCATCCTTCACCATAGGCAGAGAGGTATAATTGTTGCCGGAATTTTGGGATGCTGTCTCCCAATTCGCTGTTTAAAGAACCTTGCAGATGATGTCCCGGAACCGCTTCATGTGCGGTTAAAGCCGGAAGGGCATACAAAGGCCTACTGTCCAATTTATAGGTATTCACCAGATAATGCCCTGCTTGTCTGCTGTTTCGGCTTCCCGAATATCTTCCGGCGGTATATTTGGGAGCGATAGCATCCGGAACTTTAATCACTCCATAAGGTTTCCGTGGCAGGGTGATAAAATATTTTGGGAGTTCGTTGTCTATCTTTTTGGCAATATTCCTGGCTTCTTTCAGCAACTCTTCTCCTGTGGTGGCATAAAACTGTTTGTCTGTTCTCAGGAATTTCAAAAAATCTTCAAAACTACCTTCATAATCTATTTCTTCAATAATGGTCTCCATCTGACTTTTGATGCGTTTCACTTCTTTCAAGCCCAATTGATGAATGTCTTCAGCAGTATAATCTTTTGTTGTGGTGTAAAAATTGATCCTGTTTTGGTAAAATTCCCTTCCGCCGGGTGTTTCAGATACGCCAATGGCCTCACGGGTATTGGGAATGTATTCCTCCTCAAAAAAGGTTTTAATCTTTTTAAAAGCCGGTACAACACTATCTTTTATTGCTTTTATGGCTGCTTTGAGTATAGAATCTTTTTGTGTTTCCGTCAGTGATTCCGGGAGTTTCTTTAAAGGGGAGTAGAAATGACTTTCTGTTGGGTCGTCCACAATATGGTCGTTGTAAGTGGATTCATAGCCGTTAAAGATTATTTTTGGTTGTGAGATTCCTTTGTCAATTCCTTCGCGGATAAGCACTAAATTTTGAGACACAAAATGCGGAATGTCATTTAACATGTTCAGGTATTTTTTTGCATCTTCATGATCAAAAAAGGGTTTTATCCTGTAGTTTAAATTAAGATGAAAGCCTTGATCGGCCTGAATCGGATTGAGATACATTTCATAGGTATATTCATCAATTCTGTTTTGAAGTTTGAATTTTAAAAGTTCCAAAGAGATCTTTTCGGTTTCAGATAAATTGAGAGGATCGATCTTGTCTAATTTGTTCAATTGCTCTTCAGCAAAATCAGCATCTTTTTTATACAATTCCTTTTCAAATCTACCTAACGGATGCTTGTCCCCATCATAAAGCTCAAAATCTTCAACGGTTTGAATCACGTCTTCCAATTGGCTAGATGACAAGTTTTTTTCTGAACACGATATAAAAAGGAACAGGATTATATAGAGGGGAAAAACGAATGAGGAGAGAAGGTTATTTTTGTTCATGATAAGATTGAATTTTGTTTGCTCTTCGGAAGCCCTTTTACAACAAGTTCATAAGAATGGTCGATCAATTCTTTTAAAAATTCGGGAGAGATTTCCGAAGGGTTTATCGAGACGGTATTCCAGTGTTTTTTGTTCATATGATATCCGGGCTTGATGGATTGAAATTCTGCTCTGAGTTCAACCGCCCAATCGGGATCACATTTTAGGTTGATGCTTTTCTCTCCGGCTTCCCATTTGTCGAGTCCGCAGAGCGCGAACATTTTTCCAGCTACTTTAAAAACCAGGGTATGTGGCCCAAAAGGAAATTCCTCAGTAACAGCCTTTTTAGAAATGCAATATGTTCGCAATGCTTCTATATTCATTTTGCTTTTTCAGTTTCTTCGATTGAAAATGTTATTTCGTTTTTTTGATTTATTTCCAAGGCTGTGTAATCGAGTTTCCAGCCAATTGCCTCTACCATGTTTTCGATCATATGAACAGCGTCCAAAGCTTCTTTTTTAGCAGATTCCAAGAGTCCGCTATCGGGTATTTTTTTCAGGATATGTTCTTTAGCTTCGTTGTTAATGGCCGAAAGGTCTTCCGTTTTAAACCAATTGAAAAGGCCTTCTTTGATGTCGTAATATTTTACCTCAGGTTCGATACTCAACACCTCAGGCTGTGGAAAAGCGGTAAGGAAAACCTTTTTGGCATTGGAATCAGCACGCATTTCAATTTTTTTAAGGTCAAAACCGATATTTACCTTGGCGTTGATGATCAGTAGCGCTTTCTTTTTACTGCTGATAAGCTTCAGGAAGTGCTCCTTTACATTTTCATATTGATAAATCTCGGCGAATTCGCCTTCCACCGTAATAAGTTTATATACATTCCTGATCTTTTCCAGAAGAATTACCGATTGCTTTTCTGTGCTTTCGGTTGATTTCCTTTTTCTGAAAAAGGAGAAGAGCCAATACATTCCCATGGCTCCCAGTAGTAATCCGATTAGAATTTGAACAAGATCATTCATCGTTTTTTCCTATTTTGTCTATGTGTGTGTTTGAAAAACTGTCGCTGTATTTAAGTCCGTAGCCCAGGACCCTGTCGAACGAGGCATGGGCAAAAAGCAAGATTCCCGTAAATTGAAGATACTCATTTTCGAGTCCAATACCAATAAAGTAAATAAGGAGCGCAATCCCTTTATGATGAAAAAGGTTGTAAGTAAATGCTCCGATTTTTGTGTTGAAGATATAGCCCAACATGCCAATATCCGGAGCAAGGAACAAGCCGATGAACCACCACCAACTGAGCGAAAGCTTACTGAACATAAAAACAGCTAATGCGAGCATTAAAAGTTCTTCAATTTTTAAAACGTATTTCATTTCTTAAAATTTCAAATTCCAAGCACCAAATTCCAAAGCTTTTGACTTCCGTCTTCAGACCTCTTATAACTCACCCACACCACAACTCCGTAACTTCATAACAAGATAGCTCCGTAACATTAGTCATTTGTCCCCGGTCATCGGTCACCCGTCTTTCAACTTAAAACTTCATACAACACAGGTTTGCTTGGGGAAGCATCATTTTCAAAAGGAGCTATTTGCAGGTTCAGTAAATAAGTACCGTCTTCAACCTGATCGGGAACAAAAATAAATTCTGTTATGGTGGCTTCTTTTCTGATTTTGCCATTCACATCCCAAAAAGTTTTATGAGCCAACAATTTCCCTTCGTCTTTTTCCTTATCTACTGAGGGAAGGTCGATCAACAAATGTTCGATTCCTTTTTCACGTATAAAAATAGCAGTTTCTTCCAAAAGATAAGGCGGATTCGTATGTGAATATTGTTTTGACAATTTGTTTTCCGTATTCGGAAGTGTCCTGATAACCAAAGCTTCGGGATGTTGGTCTTTTAAGGCTGTTTCCAATTGTTTTTTACTGATGACAAGATCGTCTCCCATTTTTTCAGGAGTAACTGAAATCAATTCCGCCAGAAAAAAGAATTGTTTCAGGGTCTTGTTGATGCTATGAAACACTTTGGTGATATGTCCCACACATTCGGTATGAGTGCCATGTGCATGCGGATTGAAAAAAATGTTGTTGAAATTGGTTGAAGCCCCTGCAGAAACACTGCCCGTAAAACCCCCGTCAACTACAGGTTCTATCTTTGGTGGGTCGAGATACCAAGCATTTGGATTGTCCTTATCACCGCGTAGCGGAATTGAAATATCGATAGGCTTCGATAAATCGACATTGTGTTTTTTTGAGTTGATCTGTATGGTTGAAAGCATATATTTTTAGCCGATTTTTATTTAACCGCAAGGCACGCAAGGGTTTTCCTGCCTTTGCAGGCAGGTAAGCGCAAAGGTTGCAAAGGGCTTATAAATTGTTAGCGACTCTTTTAATTCCATTTTTAATTAAGGCTACATTAAAGTTAATCAACAATCCCAACTTACAATCTGTTAATTTTAAATATGTTAAAACTTGTGCAAGATGGACATCGTTTAGCGCTTCAACTGCTTTTATTTCAAGAATGAGCTTGTTCTCAACCAAAATATCAAGTCTGTAACCTACTTCTAATTTTACATCTTCATAAACCAAGGGCAATGGTTTTTGCTTTTCAACCTTTAATCCTGCTTTCTTTAACTCGTAAAATAAACATTCTTCGTAAGCACTTTCTAAAAGTCCGGGGCCTAAAGTTTTATGCACTTTCAAAGCACAGTCAAATACTATTTTAGACAATTCATTTTCTGTCATAACAAAGTGTAGGCTTTATCTTTAGTTCACAATTCCTTGCGCCCATTGCGTATAACCATAGCGCTCTTAGCGGTTAAATTTTTTCACTCTAAATTTAAAATAAAAAGATCAGAAGCAATACCGTCTGTCAGAAATTTTCCTTTGGGCGTGGTTTTAAGGGTTTTGGTTGAAATGCTCAGGAAGTCTTGGTCGATGAACTTTTGGGCTGAGGTCAATAACTTATCGGTGTATGCACAGCCAAAATCACTTTCAATTTTGTCAAGGGATACTCCCCAAATGGTACGTAGTCCGGTCATGATATATTCGTTATAGCGATCTTTTGCAGATAAGGTTTCTGTTTCCCGGGGAAGGCTTTCTTGTTCGATAGATTTCATATAGCGGGTATTGTTGGCAATATTCCAGCTTCGTGTTTTTCCGTCATAACTATGAGCAGAAGGTCCTATGCCGAGGTATTTTTTCCCTAACCAATAGGCGGAATTGTTCCTGCTGAAAAAACCTTCTTTTCCAAAATTGGAAAGTTCGTAATGGATAAAGTCATTTTTCCCCAGTTCGCTCACCAATATATTGAAGTGTTCCTGAGCCAGCGCATCATCCACCGGATCAACAACTCCTTTTTCAATGAATTTTGCCAAGGCGGTTTTGGGTTCTACGGTAAGGGCGTAGCTTGAAATATGCGGAATATTGAAAGCCAAAGCAGTCTCGATATTTTTAAACCAACGTTTTGAACTCATATGTTGTATTCCGTAGATAAGGTCTATGGAAATATTGTCAAAATGACGGGTTGCCTCTTCAAGACAGTGAAGCGCCTCTTTTGCGTTGTGTGCCCTGTTCATTAGCTGGAGGTCTTCTTCAAAAAAGGATTGAATGCCAATGCTCAAGCGGTTTACAGGGGTTTGGGAAATTTTGAGAACTTGCTCTTTGTCCAAATCATCAGGATTGGCTTCGAGGGTGATTTCCGGAGCATCGACGACCTCAAAATTATCATAAACACTATCGATAAGGAATTGCAATTCGTTTACCGATAACAAGCTCGGCGTACCACCGCCAAAATAGATGGTTTCCACAGTTTCGTCCACTTCGTTTTTACGAAGGACGATTTCTTTTGCCAAGGCATTAACGAGTTCCGTTTTCTTTTTCAGGGAAGTGGAAAAATGAAAATCGCAGTAGTGACAAGCTTGTTTGCAAAAGGGAATATGGATGTAAATTCCGGCCATGGAGCAAAAGTACAGCTTTGAAATCGAATTTTAAGTCCGTGGAAAAATCAAATAAACGATAAGTCTTTAAAAGTTAGTTTTTTGTAATAAAAATTGATGGTTTTTTGTTAGGTAACATAAAGAAATAACGTATATTTGCACCCGCCTACCGACAGGCAGGCTCGCTTAAGCCTAAAGGCGAGCGAATTTTAGAATTAATAACAGGGGTCGAGTACCCCGCTAATTAATGGATTATGCCAGTAAAAATCAGATTACAAAGACACGGTAAAAAAGGAAAACCTTTTTATTGGGTAGTAGCGGCTGACGCTCGCGCAAAAAGAGATGGTAAGTTTCTTGAAAAATTGGGGATTTATAACCCAAACACCAACCCCGCTCAAATCGAGTTGGACATTGATAGTTCTGTAAAATGGCTTCAAAATGGTGCACAACCAACTGATACAGCCAGAAGAATTTTGTCATACAAAGGGGTTTTGTTGAAACACCACCTATTGGGAGGTGTTGCTAAAGGCGCTTTGACTGAAGAAGAAGCTCAGAAGAAATTTGAAGCTTGGGTTGAAGAAAAAGAAGGTAAGGTAGACGCTAAGAAAGAAGACGTAGCAAAAGCCGAAGCTGAAGCTAAAGCAAAAGCGTTGGAAGCTGAAAAAGAAATCAACGAAAAACGTAAAGCCGAAGTTGCAGAAGCAGAAGCTCCTGCTGAAGAAGAAGTAGCTGAAGAAGCTGCTCCGGAGGCCGAAGCTGAAGCAAAAACTGAAGAACCTGCTGCTGAAGCGGAAACCAAAGAAGAAGAAAAAGTAGAAGCTAAGGAAGAGGAAAAGGCTGAAGCGAAAGCTGAAGAGCCTGCCGCTGAAGACAAGAAAGAAAACAAAGCGGAAGCTAAGGAAGAAGAAAAGAAAGCAGACGCTTAATATATTTTCATGAGAAAAGAAGATTGCTTCTATCTCGGTAAGATTGTTAAAAAGTACGGCTTTAAGGGTGAGGTATTAGCAAAGTTGGATACCGATGAACCCGAACTCTACAAAAATTTGGAATCAGTATTTATTGCTTTAGGCAATGATCTGGTTCCTTTTTTTATTGAAAAATCTTCGTTGCACAAGTCACAACTCCTCCGGATGCGATTGGAAGATGTGAATACAGAAGCCGAAGCAGAATCTATTTTGAGGAGCGAGCTCTACCTTCCTCTGGAATTTTTACCCAAACTGAGTGGTGACCAATTTTATTTCCATGAGATCATTGGTTTTAAGATGAAAGATGTGGCCTATGGCGATGTTGGGGTGATCACTGCGGTAAACGACAGTACCGCACAAGCCTTGTTTGAAGTAGACCACGACGGAAAACAGGTGTTGATTCCCTTAAACGATGAATTCATCGAAAAAGTGGATCGTGACAAAAAAGAGATCGTGATGAAAACCCCGGAAGGTTTGATCGAACTTTACCTTTAAAAACACCTTCAACCACTACATTTCTTCAGAAAAAACAGGAATAGCAATGTCCAATAAACCGTTCCGATTCAAACAATTCACCATTCATCAAGATCGTTGTGCGATGAAGGTGGGGACAGATGGCGTACTTTTGGGTGCTTGGGTTTCATTGGAAAATCGTCCTTTTTCTATTTTGGACATAGGTGCCGGCACTGGATTGATTGCCTTGATGATGGCACAGCGAAGCGATGCAGAGTTGATCGATGCCATTGAGGTGGACGATGATGCTTACGAACAATGTGTGGAGAATTTTGAAGCTTCAGATTGGGGTGACCGTCTGTTTTGCTACCATGCCGGCTTTGATGAATTCACCGATGAGATCGACGACACCTACGACCTTATCATTTCCAATCCTCCATTCCATTCTGAAGTAATGTCTTCGGGGAATGAACAAAGGGATGTAGCCCGTTCCAATTTTTCACTACCGTTTGAAGAATTGCTTGAAGGCGTGGCAAAATTACTTTCCACAAATGGAACCTTCAATGTGGTTATTCCGTATAAAGAAGAGGAGCGATTTTTGGAAATAGCCTCAAAAAATAAACTTTTCCCCAACCGGATTACCCATGTGAAAGGAAATCCTGCTTCAGAAATAAAAAGAAGTCTTATCGCATTTTCATTCAGAAAAACAGCTACCGAATATTCAGAATTGATTATTGAAAACCAAAGGCATCAATATACCGAAGATTATATAAAACTTACCAAGGATTTTTATCTGAAGATGTCCCACTAAGGGGGTATTTCCCGCTATTTTGTATTGAAGTAATTTCTTAAGTGCTTTATGGGCTTGCCCCGAGACAGTTGATTGGAGCACTGCCTTATGCGTAAAGACTAATGGGACTTCAAAAGCCCCTTTTGTTTTCAAAAAAACCGGGAAACGTATAGCACTCTTATTTTCACAACTGCGCCAGATCTTTTAAAGGCTTTAAAACAAGAGGTTTTCGGGAAACAACTGCACTTACTTCAATTCCCTGATAAATTTACTTTCAACAGAAAGATCGGCATGGTAAAGGACGGGTCAGAATCATATATATAACATAATTATAGTGTATTTATAGCGTATATATAGCGTGTTTATGACGTATATATAGCGTATTTAATATACAAGAAGCACATACTATAGCTTCATACCCGTCAAAGAAGTGGTTTTTCATAATATAATAAAGGAATCCCAATCGGGTTTGTGCCAATACCTGTCGTCGATACCTGTGCCGACTGTAGCATCGGCAAGAACCTGATGAAGTACCGGGAGTAAATATTTGTACATTAAAACCTGATTTCCGGTACTTTTTCTTTCAGGAAAAAATATCAAAATGCGCAATGGGTGACTTTTATTATAATTCTATTCTTTTGTGGCAAAATCAGAATATGTTAAAACTTGCCCTTTTATTTTGAGGAATTATATTTTTTTGTAATATAGCAATGAATATATTAAAATGTTTATATAATTATTGATGTAGTAGTCTTGTCTGACTACTTTTTTTCGAGATCTTAGCTAAATCGTTTTAGCAATTAACTTTTAAAATAAAAACACAGTTTTGAAAAGAGAAGCTCGTAAAGCTAACATCAATTTAATAAAACGTTTTAGTAATAATTAACGTTTTTAACTAGCTACACTTATGAAAACAAATCTATTCAAACGGTTTGTGTTACCCATTGCATTCTTATGTTTTGGCTATACACAAGCACAACAGACAGTCTCAGGGACTGTATCAGACGAAAATGGTCCACTACCGGGCGCAAATGTGTTGGTAAAAGGAACCACCAACGGAACTCAAACAGATTTTGATGGAAATTATCAATTGACCGATGTGTCAGATGATGCGGTCTTGGTTGTTACCTATATTGGGTTTGCGGCTCAAGAGATTTCTGTAAATGGACGATCAACAGTTAATGTTGTTCTCCAAGAAGACGCACAAGCCCTTGACGAGGTGGTTGTGGTAGGGTATGGTACTCAGAAGAAGAAAGAGATTACTTCTGCCGTTGCCTCAGTAAAAGCTGAAGACTTTAACCAGGGAGGGGTGCGATCCCCAATGGATCTTGTACAAGGTAAAGTTGCCGGATTGAACATTACCCGTACACAAGGGAATAACCCGAATTCCGGGGCGTCATTACAGCTTCGTGGAGTTTCATCAGTTTCCGGAGATATTTCTCCATTAATAGTTATTGATGGTATTCCCGGAGGAAATCTGGATCTGTTACAACAGGACGATATAGAGTCTATCGACGTTTTAAAAGATGGTTCCGCAGCTGCAATTTATGGTACCAGAGGTAATGCCGGGGTAATCCTTATTACAACTAAAAAAGGAAGAAGCGGAGTAACCAAGACAGAATACAACACCTACATTCAAAGGGAGTTTGTAGATAAAAAACCAAATTACCTGTCAGCTTCAGAGTTTAGGGATTTAATCGCTCAGGGGGTTATATCTGAAGATCAGGATTTCGGATATACTACCGATTTATATGATGAATTATTAAATAAGAGTAACCTGAGTCAGTATCATAATTTCTCCATATCGGGAGGAAGTGATAAAACGAATTACAGAGCATCTGCATATTATAATGATGCAGAAGGTTTGCCGAAAGAGAACGGACGTGAACAATTTGGAGGGCGTTTTAGCATCAATCATAAAGGTTTGCAGGATTTGTTAACTGTACAATCTAATATTGCTGCCAACTTTAACAAGGCTAATTTTTTAGGTGGAGGCACAGGAGATTTTGAGCAAGCAATTCAACGTAACCCTACAGCACCTTTATACAATCCTGATGGAAGTTTTTATGAAACTCAGGCCTATAACAACTACAATCCTTTATCCCGATTGGCTAATCGTATTAATGAAAGAAATCAGGAGACTTTTTCCGGGGATTTGCGGTTGAGCTTACAATTGGCTGAAGGATTAACAGCCAGCGTTTTTGGTTCGTACGTAAGAAATACCTATAACGACAGGCAGTATAGATCCATGAATGATTGGGATCAAAGACCTACTTCACAGTATCAAGGTACGGCCTATGCCAGAAAGTTAAACAATCTGGATTGGTCCAAAACATTGGAGGCTACCCTCGAGTATAAAACCACCATTGCTAAGGATCATAATATAGGAGTTATAGGAGGTTATAGTCATCAGTATAGTACCAGAGAGGAGTTTTGGGTAGATAACAGTGGTTTTACCACCGATGGATTCCTGGACTGGAATTTAGGTGCAGGTTCTGCTATACAAAACACACAACTTCCAAGACCGGGACTTGATAGTTTTAAAGAAGATAATACGCTTATTGGTGTTTTCGGGAGGCTTAATTATGCGTATAAGGAAAAATACTTCGCTCAATTTATCATCCGTAGGGAGGGTTCTTCAAGATTTGGTGATAACCACAAATGGGGGAATTTCCCTGCAGCATCTGTAGGTTGGACTATTAGTGAAGAAAGCTTTATGCAAGGGATTGATGCAATTAATCAGTTGAAAATAAGATTTGGTTATGGGGTAACCGGTAATCAGGGAATAGGTAATTATCAATCCTTAGTTACGCTGGGAACAGGAGGTGTATATCCACAGGACGGGGTGTATTATCAAACCTATGGAGCGGCAAGAAACCCGAACCCAGACCTAAAATGGGAGGAAAAACATGAGATGAATTTAGGGATCGACTTTGGATTTCTTAACAATCGTTTAAGCGGGGCGATAGATCTATACAAAAGAAACACAAAAGATTTATTGTTTAACTATAAGGCACAACAGCCTCCATTTGTTAGAGATTTGATTTTCACAAATGTGGGAGAATTGGAAAATAAAGGTATTGAAGTCTTGATTTCAGGCCTTCCTGTTCAAGGTGAGGACTTTCAGTGGAATGTTGATTTTACGGGAAGTTATCAGGATAATAAATTGAAAGTGCTTTCCAATGAAAATTTCCAAGCCAACTGGCTTAATTTTGGAGGTTTGCCTTCTCCGGGGAACCTTGGAGATGCTATTCGTTTGGAAGAAGGCGGTGCTGTAGGGAATTTCTACGGAAAACGATTTGCCGGACTTACCGATGACGGAAAATGGTTGTTTTACAAGGAAGACGGAACAACCGGTTTAGCCAGTGAAATGAATGAAAACGACCTCACTGTTATTGGTAATGGGGTGCCAAAATATCAAGCCTCATTAAGCAATAGCCTTAAGTATAAGAATTTTGATCTGACCATATTCTTTAGAGGGAAATTTGGGTTTGATATCCTGAATACCAAGGACATGTATTTCGGAAACAAGAAATGGTTGCCAAATAACTTGTTGAAGAGTGCGATTACCAAACATAATGATATAGATGACGATCCTCAATATTCTGATTATTATATTGAGAAGGGAGATTTTGTAAAATTGGACAATATTACCTTGGGTTATAATGTTCCGTTAGATTCAAAATACATCCAGTCATTACGAATGTATATATCCGGACGTAACCTGGCTACTTTTACAGGATATAGCGGAATTGATCCGGAACTTCAAGATACTGGTTTTACAACAGGTATAGACGGCAGGGATTTTTATCCAAGGACTAAATCTTGGACTTTCGGACTAAATTTTGGATTCTAAAAACAAGAAAATCATGAAACAATATATAAAACATATTAAAAATGTTTTCATCTTGGGAGCTGCCCTCGTTGCAGGGAGTTGTTCCGATCTGGATGAAAATGTATATAGCGAACTGAATTCTGATAACTTTTATAAAAATAAAACAGAAGTTTTACAGGGAGCTTTAAGACCCTTTACCCATATGCAGGCATGGTTGGCTCCAACCGGGCAGAGTGCGTATTATTATCACAGTGAATTATCATCAGACCAATTGGCATGGCCCCAAAAAGGACGTCATGGTTATGATGGAGGTGATCACTTTAGACAACATTACCATACCTGGACCAGTAATGAGGGAAGAATGCGAAGTGCATGGGTGCTCATGTGGTCTGGTGTAGGATATATAAATGCGGCTATTGAAGATATTTCTGCTATTTCTAATCCCGAAGCTATTGACATGACTGCAGCTGAAATAGAATCAATTTTGGCAGAACTATATGTGCTTAGGGCCTATCACTATATGAAAATTATGGATCTGTGGGGGAATGTACCCATAGTGACTAAAGTGGGTGAACCATTAAACCCTCCTACGGCACCGAGAAGTGAAGTTTTTGAGTTTGTAAAGACTGAACTGGAGACCTATGTTCCGCAATTGCCTAAATATTCTACTGAGCTTATAGGTCGTACTACCCAAACAGCAGGTTATGCCATGCTTTCAGAATTGTATTTAAACGCTGAAGAATGGAGCGGGACTCCAATGTGGGATGAGTGTATAGCAGCCAGTGACAAGATTATAAACGGAGATGCCGGAGGTATTGGAGGTGCGCCTCAATTAGCCGATGATCTTCTTGAGAACTATAGTAATACCAACAGAACCGCTTCTGAAAGCCTGTATCAAATTGCCTACAGTAGAAAAGGTGGTTTCAGCTTTGGTTGGGGAGGTTTCTTCTTAGGATATGGAAATATCTCCGAGGCACTGAATATTGGATTTAGCGGCTGGAATGCTTTTGTAGTGGTGCCTTCGGCTTTTGATGCTTATGATGAAACTGATCTTAGAAAAGAAGAATGGTTTTTATTCGGCCCTCAATATAAATACGGTACAACCGAGCCTGTATTGGGTACAGAAGAGTATAGCGGTGAACCTTTGGTATATGTAAACAGTATCCGAAGGGAAAGCGAAGGCGATACTTCCAGCGAAGGAAGCATGGCAGAAGGTGAAGAAAATAGCGGCGCACGCTTTAACAAATATCAAGCAGGAACACTGGATGATGAAAACTATTGGGAAAACCACTATATCATTTACCGTCTTACCGAGATCTACTTCAATAAAGCAGAAGCTTTGATGAGAAAGAATGGAGGTACTGCTACTCAGGAAGCGGTGGATTTGATCAATGCGTCTAAGAGAAGAGCTTTTAGTGATGCGGATTGGCCAAATCACCAATATACAACAGCAACCCTTACCATGGATGAATTGTTAGCCGAAAGAGGTAGGGAATTTATCTTTGAAGGAAAGCGCCGTACAGATCTGATTCGATTTGGGAAGTATACCACAGGATCATGGTGGGATCATGAACCAACAGGAGATCCTAATAAAAAGCTATTTGCAATTCCGGCAGACCAAATGGCGAATAACCCGAATCTGGAACAAAACCCAGGATACTAAATATGTTGTTCTTTATTAGTTAGTTTGGATCCTCCCGCTCTTTTTTTGGTGCGGGAGGATTATTTTAAAAAAGCATATATTATTGTGCTCAAAAACAGTTTTTATGATCAAAACAATGCGATTAACAAGTTACGCTGCACTCCTTTTATTGTTTGTTTGCCGTTTATCCTTCGGTCAACAACAAATTGGAGCCGTTGAAAATCCGATCGATTATGTAAATCCGTTGATGGGAACAGACTCCAAACCGAGTTTGTCCAACGGAAATGTTTATCCTGCCATAGCTATGCCTTGGGGGATGAACTTTTGGACACCTCAAACCGGAAAAATGGGCAGCGGTTGGGCCTATGAATACGATGCCGATAAAATAAGAGGCTTTAAACAGACACACCAACCTTCACCATGGATGAACGATTACGGACAATTTGCCATTATGCCCGTTACCGGAAAACTGCGTTTTAATGAAGATGAACGTGCCAGTTGGGTTTCTCATAAATCGGAAGTTGTAAAACCTCATTATTACAGTGTGTATCTGGCAGATCACAATGTAACTACCGAGATTACTCCCACGGAAAGAGCAGCACGTTTTAGATTTACCTTTCCGGAAACGGATAGTGCTTATGTAGTGATTGATGCTTTAGATAAAGGGTCATACATAAAAATTCTTCCGAAGGAAAACAAAATCATAGGCTACACCACCAAAAATAGTGGCGGGGTTCCGGAGAACTTTAAAAATTACTTTGTTATCGAGTTCGATAAAGCCTTTGCCAATACACATACTTTTAACGGAAATCAATTGAATGAAGCTTCGGAAGTACAGGCCGATCATGTAGGGGCTGTTGTTGGTTTTGAAACTGAAAAAGGAGAGGTGGTAAACGCAAAAGTGGCTTCTTCCTTTATTAGCCATGAACAAGCGACGTTAAACCTTAATGAAATTGGAACAAAAGATTTTGATGGATTAAAAACCGAGGGACGAAATATATGGAATAAAGAACTGAATAGAATTAAAGTCGATGGAGGTTCAATAGACCAGTTTCGCACTTTTTATTCATGCTTGTACCGCTCTCTGTTGTTCCCAAGGAAGTTTTTTGAATATGATAAAGATGGAAATGTAGTACATTACAGTCCGTACAACGGAAAAGTACTTCCCGGATATATGTTTACCGATACCGGTTTTTGGGATACCTTCCGTTCCTTATTCCCATTTCTGAATATGATGTATCCGGAGTTAAACGAACAAATGCAGGAAGGTTTGGCCAATGCCTACAAAGAAAGTGGATGGCTACCGGAATGGGCAAGCCCCGGACTTAGAAATATCATGGTGGGGAACAACTCTGCTTCTGTGGTTGCAGACGCTTACCTTAAAATCCAAGATGCCGATTATGATATAGAAACCTTGTACGAAGCGGTAATTCACGGAGCTAATAATGAAGGCCCGATGACTGCCGTTGGCCGTGCCGGGGTGGAATATTACAACGACCTTGGATATGTTCCTTATGATGTCGGGATCAATGAAAATGCGGCGCGAACATTAGAATATGCCTACGACGATTTTGCGATCTATCAATTGGCAAAAAAACTGGGTAGACCAAAAAAAGAAATTGAGCTTTACAAAAAGCGAAGCTTAAATTATAAAAATTTATACGATAAGGAGACCAAACTTATGCGTGGAAAAAATAAGGATGGTGAATTTATGGCACCTTTCAATCCGTTTAAATGGGGCGATGCTTTCACCGAAGGAAATAGCTGGCATTATACCTGGTCAGTTTTCCACGATGTTCAAGGCTTGATGGATCTTATGGGTGGTAAGGATGCGTTTGCAACACAATTGGATGAGGTGTTCTCGCTCTCCCCTGTTTTTGATGAAAGTTATTATGGAGGGGTTATTCATGAAATTCGTGAAATGCAGATTGCCAATATGGGGCAGTATGCTCACGGGAATCAACCTATTCAGCATATGATCTATTTATACAATTTTGCATCACAACCATGGAAAGCACAGTATTGGGTCCGTGAAACAATGGATAGAATGTATCAACCCACCCCGGATGGCTATTGTGGCGATGAAGACAACGGACAAACCTCTGCCTGGTATGTGTTTTCGGCTATGGGCTTCTACCCTGTTTGTCCTGCTACAGATGAATACGTGATCGGAACGCCTTTGTTCAAAAAGATGACCTTGTCACTTCAAAATGGAAATGAAGTCACGATTAATGCACCAAAGAATGATCATGAAAACAAATACATTCAGAACATGACTTTCAACGGTAAAGAATACTCGAAAAACTATGTAAGCCATAAAGCTCTAATGAAGGGGGCAACGATAAATTTTGAAATGGGAAGTACTCCGAATAAAAATAGGGGAATTGCCAAAGAAGATGTACCTTATTCACTATCAAATGAATAATAAAAATTAATGTTATATTTTTATCACAACACGTGAAGCAAATGAGTTCAACAAATAAAACAATTAACTAAATAAAAACACGAATGTCTTTTCAAATTAAAAAAACTTCTAAAGTCTACGATGTACTGATAGTAGGATCGGGAGCAGGGGGAGGAATGGCGACAAAAGTGCTTTCTGAAGCTGGTTTCAATATTGCAGTTTTAGAAGCCGGACCAAATTTTGATCCTGCCAACCCCGAACAACAAACACAATTTAAGTGGCCTTATGAATCGCCTCGAAGAGGTGCGGGTACAACAAGAGCCTTTGGTGATTACGATATGGCCTACGGTGGATGGGAGCTTGAAGGAGAACCCTATACACACAAAAACGGAACGAAATTCGACTGGTTTCGCTCCAGAATGCTGGGAGGAAGAACAAACCACTGGGGGCGTATTTCGCTTCGTTTCGGACCTTTGGATTTTAAAAGAAAAGATTTTGACGGCAAAGGTGATAACTGGCCTATCGGTTATGAGGATGTAAAACCATACTATGATAAAGTAGATAAATTAATAGGAGTCTTCGGGACCAAAGAAAACCTCCCGAACGAACCTGATGGTTATTTTTTACCACCTCCAAAACCGCGTTTGCACGAGTTGTATTTAAAAGAAGCCGGAAAAAAAGCGGGTGTGCCTGTCATTCCTTCCCGACTTTCAATTCTTACAAAACGGGTAGATAACAGACGAGGGGCTTGTTTCTATTGCAGCCAATGTTCGCGCTCGTGTAGTATCTACGGAGATTTTTCGTCTTCTTCGGTCTTGGTAAAACCTGCACTGGAATATGACAATGTCGATCTGTATGTTAATGCTATGGTACGTGAGGTACTTACAGATGATGATGGAAAAGCAATCGGGGTTTCTTATATCAACAAAAGAGACATGCAAGAATATACGGTAAAAGCTAAAGTGGTCATTTTGGCGGCCAGTGCTTGTGGTTCTGCCCGTATATTGCTGAATTCAAAATCGTCCAGATTCCCTAACGGAATTGCCAATTCGAGTGGGGTTGTAGGGAAATACCTTCACGATTCGACAGGAGCTTCGAGGTCAGCTATTATTCCGAAATTGATGGATAGAAAACGATACAACGAAGACGGTGTTGGTGGAATGCACCTATATGTGCCATGGTGGCTGAATGACAAAAAAGACCTCGGTTTCTCCAGAGGATATCACATCGAGTTTTGGGGCGGTATGGGAATGCCATCCTACGGAACCGGAATGGGTATAGAAAATCTCAACGGGAAATTTCCCGGAAAAGGAGAGAAAAAGAAGAAGGCCGGAGGCTATGGCGTCGGACTGAAAAAAGATGTCTATAAATACTACGGAGCCATGGTTGGTATGGCTGGTAGAGGGGAAAGTATTCCGCAGAAAGATAATTACTGTGAGATCGATCCGAATGTAGTGGATAAATACGGAATTCCGGTATTGCGTTTTAATTATAATTGGACAGACGACGAACGCAAGCAAGCCAAACACATGCACGATACTTTTGAAGAACTCTACCACAATATGGGAGCAATTCCGTTAGGGGATAGACCCGGAAAAGAAAATGACTACGGTTTAGAAGCTCCGGGAAGGATCATTCACGAAGTAGGAACCACCCGAATGGGAGATGATGCTAAAACTTCGGTGGTGAATAAATACAATCAAACACATGATGTTCCTAACTTGTTTGTGATGGACGGAGGACCATTTGTATCGCAAGCCGATAAAAACCCGACTTGGACCATCCTCGCATTGGCGTGGAGAGCATCAGAGTATTTGACAGAAGAAATGAAAAAAATGAATATTTAAAACATAAAGGTCATGGATAGAAGAAAAAGTTTAAAGGCCATGGTGGCCGGGACAGTAACATCCGGATTTATGTTTTCGGGATGTTTAACCGATACTGAAGAAAAAACCGGTGCCGCAACCGATGTGGCACAAAATGAAGGCGATAACAACTATGACACCACACGTACGGTTGAAGAGTTGGAATATGAAAAGAAACTCCGGGAACAAGATGATTATTTCAATGAACACGAAATGGCGACCATTATCGTGTTGGCAGACATTATTATTCCTGCTGAAGGAGAATACAGTGCTGCGAGTGAAGTTGGAGTACCCGAATTCATCGAATATATCGTCAAGGATATGCCGCATTACCAATTGCCCTTACGAGGCGGATTGATGTGGTTGGACCATGAGAGTAACAAACGTTATGACAAGGTGTTTAAAGATGCTTCAGAAGAAGAACAAATAGCAATTATTGAAGATATTGCTTATCCGGAGGATGTAAAACCGGAGTTCGTTCAAGGGGAACGCTTCTTTTCTACCCTGCGTAACTTGGTAGCTACCGGATATTTTACCAGTAAAGAGGGAATTGAATATCTGGGCTATGTTGGGAATACCCCAAATGTATGGGATGGTGTCCCTGATGAGGTCTTAGCACAATATAATATGAAGTACGATCAGCGTACATTAGATGTTTGTATCAAACCCGAAGAGCGAAATGAAATCGCTAATTGGGATAATTACGAGGTTTAAACGAGTTCTTATTGTAATGTGAGTTAGGGATGAAAATCACGTCAGTTCGAGTTTTTTTTGCGATAGCAAAAAAGTATCGAGAACAAGTGATTTTTGGTTAAAACCTTAATTTCGATCACGGTTTATAAAATTATATAGAGACGGCTGTTGGAAAGATTTTCAATGGCTGTTTTTTATTAGTCTCAGTTATGGGTTTAAAACCTTCCCCCTGATAATTACTGGGAAGGGGAAAAAAAACATTTGTGAATTCGTGGCAACCAGACTTTTAGTCCAGAGGAGTTTAGTTCTTAACAAAAACACGCTTACTTATATGCCTGTAGACATCATCAACATCTTTGCGTTCATAGTCGTTGTGGGTTGTAAGTTCGTCGTCGGTAATGGTGAAAGTTAAGATTACGGTATTTTCACCTTCGGGCGCACCACTGTATGTTAATGTGATTTTATCATTTTCAACAGAATAAGTCCCTTTACGGCTGATTTTTTCCGCAACATCATTTTCAGTTCGTTCTCCTTGGACAAAAGTGCCGTTTTTTTTGAAAATGATGTAAAAAGTACGCCCCTCGTTATATGAAAAATGATCCCCATCATTTAGTTTTCCGTTCTCATACGTTTTCTCGGTATAAGAAACAGCCTGCCACTTACCGATAAGTGGCGAATTGCTGTACTCTTGATCCGATAAATCAATATGGAGCGTAGATGCAATTTTTGATATAAAGGAAGTAAGCTTTTTCATAAGGAAAGTGTAATAGCATACACACTACAATCTTACTCAAAAAATAGACGGGAAACAATTATTTTGTTGATTACTATGAAATCAACTACCTCTAAAAGGAGTTTAGTATAAATGAAATAAAAAGAAATGGAGTGAATTTTAGTATATAACAATTAGTCTTTGCTTTGTTATATTTTTATATTTGATGATTATAAAATTTTAAACGTGTGAAATGCCCATTAACGAATTTATCAAATCAACCGAAACCGAAATTTCACGAACACCGATTTGAATAACATAAGTGAAGTGAGTAAATGATAAGTTGGGTATTCCACCTGCCGGCATAGGCAGGTCTGACCTTTGAAAAACAATAAATATTAGCAGATGAAACCAGACCTTTTTGAAGCTCCGGATTATTATAACATCGATGATCTTCTTTCCGACGAACATAAATTAGTGCGCGATGCTGCACGCAGTTGGGTAAAACGGGAAGTGTCTCCCATTATTGAAGATTATGCCCAAAAGGCTGCTTTTCCGAAGCAATTGATAAACGGTTTGGCCGAAATAGGGGCTTTTGGACCTTATATCCCTGAGGAATATGGAGGAGCAGGGCTGGATCAGATCAGTTACGGCTTGATTATGCAGGAAATCGAAAGAGGGGATAGTGGAGTACGTTCTACAGCTTCGGTACAATCCTCTTTGGTGATGTTTCCAATATGGAGATACGGAACAGAAGAACAACGGAAAAAATTTCTTCCAAAACTGGCTTCCGGGGAATTTATGGGTTGTTTTGGACTCACAGAACCCAACCATGGCTCCAATCCGGGTGGAATGGAAACCAAATTTAAAGATGCAGGTGATCATTATTTGTTGAATGGAGCTAAATTGTGGATTTCCAATGCGCCTTTTGCCGATGTTGCCATAGTCTGGGCAAAAAACGAGGAAGGTAGGATACACGGACTTATCGCAGAACGGGGTATGGAAGGTTTTTCGACACCGGAAACCCATAACAAATGGTCGTTAAGGGCATCGGCGACGGGAGAATTGATTTTTGATAATGTAAAAGTGCCTAAAGAGAACCTCCTGCCCGGGAAAAGTGGACTCGGCGCACCTTTAGGCTGTTTGGATTCGGCCAGATATGGAATCGCCTGGGGGGCTATTGGAGCTGCGATGGATTGTTATGACACCGCCTTGCGATATGCCAAAGAGCGAATACAATTTGACAAACCGATAGCCGCCACACAACTTCAGCAAAAAAAACTGGCGGAAATGATAACTGAAATCACCAAGGCCCAATTACTCGCCTTGCGTTTGGGGCAGTTGAAAAACGAAGGCAAGGCCACCACAGCCCAAATATCCATGGCAAAACGAAACAATGTCGATATGGCTTTGAAGATTGCCAGAGAAGCACGCCAGATATTGGGAGCGATGGGAATTACCGGAGAATACAGCATTATGCGTCATATGATGAATTTGGAAAGTGTGATTACCTACGAAGGCACCCACGACATTCATTTATTGATCACCGGAGCCGACATTACCGGAGAACAGGCGTTTAAATGATTTTTTAGTACAAAGTATTAAGTATAGCGTATTAGGAAGTGAGGTTTGTCATTTCTTTTCATAACGTGACTTTCTCACGTTTTCAACTTCTTTTGTAATATCTTCAAGACTGATTTCCTCAGTAGATTTTGATCTTAATTTAGTAAGAAGTGTGGAAAAGTCCATTTTTCTTTTTTGTAAAACTAAGCATAATTTTTTAGGATAGTAATTAATCGGCTCCCTTCTTCAGACGAAGAGGGGTGGCTCAGCTCAGGAACTGAGGTGAGACGGGGTGTTTTGATAGCCCGAGCTTTTGGCTTTATCAGCAAATGTTTGTTTTTCACACCTGTGGCTTGGGATTTCAAAACCCTCCGTCTTATCCGCTTAGGGCGGATAATCCACCTCCCTTCGTCTGAAGGGAGGAGCTTGCTTTTTACTCCTTATACTAATATCAATCAGGATTATACATTTAAATTCTGTTGAGACATAGCGAACCTTGCGTATTCCTTTGCGCTCCTAGCGGTTAAGTTTTACCGTTCTTATAAGGTAATCTGCCTAAGCTTGCCCGCATGCCACCTGGCCCTATATTCCTGCGCGGCAAGCCGGCCCCTTCGTTAAAAATGCCCACTGGGCATTTTCTTTACACTCGGTCCTGCTAAAAAGGTACACTGTACCTTTTCTTAACGCTCGGTCCTACCTATCTTTGCAATATGTATGCCTTAGTTGATTGTAATAATTTTTATGCATCTTGTGAGCGGGTTTTTCAGCCTCAGCTCAATAATTGTCCTATTGCCATACTTTCCAACAACGACGGTTGCGTGATTTCCCGTAGTGACGAAGCAAAACGTCTGGGGCTACCCATGGGAGCACCGACGTTTAAATACAAGGAGTTTTTCAAAAAGAATAAAATTCATGTCTTCTCTTCAAACTATCCTTTGTATGGTGATATGAGTACGCGGGTCATGAATATTCTGAAGCAATTCACGCCTTTGGTTGAGCATTACAGTATCGATGAGGCCTTTCTAAAGTTTGAAATGTACAATCCGGATAACTTTGATGATTTAGGAAAAGCAATTAAAAACAGGGTGTTGCAATGGACAGGGATGCCCATCAGTATAGGGATAGCTTCGACAAAAGCTTTGACCAAAGTAGCCAATAAAATTGCCAAGAAATATAAAGACAGAACAGACGGTGTGTATGTGATCGATTCCGAAGAAAAACGGATCAAAGCCTTGCGGTGGACAAAGATTGAGTCGGTTTGGGGGATAGGAAGAGGCAATACCAAACGCTTGGAAGTACGCGGCGTTAAAACAGCGCTGGATTTTGTGATGTTGGATGACGGCTGGGTGCGTTCCCATCTTGGCGTTCCCGGATTGCGGTTGAAAAAAGACCTGGAAGGTCAACCCACTTTGGACTTGGAGAACGATGTGACCGCTCCTAAAAAGGCCATTGCCACCACACGTAGTTTTGAATATACCTTTTCCGATCTGGGGAATTTAAAAGAACGAGTTTCCACTTTTGCGGGAAGTTGTGCCGAAAAACTAAGAAAACAACACAGCAGTTGCAATTTCATGTACGTTTTTTTGCGTAGCGACAGGCATAAAAAAGATGAAAATCAACATAGGGTGGGGTTGTTGGTCACTTTGCCCTACCCCACGGATTCTACATTGACCTTGGTAAATTATGCCGTAAAAGCAGTAGGGAATATCTATCGAACCGGGATAAAATACAAAAGAGCTGGGGTGGTGGTTTCAGGTTTGGTGCCCACCAATGCAAAACAATTGGATCTGTTTCAGGAGGAAAACCCCAAACACAAACAGTTGATGAAAACCATCGATTGGGTGAATGAAAAATATGGGGATTATAAAATAAAAATTGCTAATCAGGATCTGGAACACACTTGGAGGATGAGACAAGAGTATCTCTCGCCGCGATATACTACCAATATCAATGAGATTCTAAAGGTTAAATGAGTTCAATGGATAAAAAAGGGAACAAACTACATTTTATCAAAGCTGATTTTGAGCTTCCGTTGGAATTGGACATGGCAGAAGGCGGAATAGCAGCAGGATTCCCTTCCCCTGCGGAAGATTTTAAAGAAACCCGTATCGACCTGAACAAGGAGTTGATCAAAAATAAAGAGGCTACTTTTTATGCGAGGGTGAGCGGACAATCGATGGAAGACGCGGGTTTGGATGATGGTGACCTGCTTGTTATTGATAAAAGTCTGGAACCGGAAAATGGAAAGATTGCTGTCTGTTTTATTGACGGAGAGTTTACCGTAAAACGCTTAAAAGTGGATAAAAAAGGACTTTTTCTGATGCCCGAAAACAAAAAATACAACCCCATAAAAGTATCAGAAGAAAACAAACTTATTGTGTGGGGAATTGTTACCTATGTGATTAAAAAGATGTAGGTATTGTGTAGGAATTGTCAGGTCGAGCGCAGTCGAGACCTCATCATCCAAAGTCACCAAAGTCCAAAACCTCTCGACTGCGCTCGAGGTGACATATGTTGTTTTCTGAATTCAATTAAAATCAAACAACACCCCTTTATATTCCCAAATCTTTTTAAAGAAAAAGCCCGCATAAATAATAGCGATAAGAAACTTCATAAAAGTTCCGGTTAAAAAACCAAGAAACGAACCAAAGGCAGCTTTGGTAGCCGTTTTGTTATCAGCTTTATTCAGTAATTCACCAATAAGTGCGCCGGCAAAAGGCCAGATGATAATGCCAAAAGGGCCCAGAACCGGGAAAAAGATGGCGATCAATAATCCTACTGTAGTTCCGATCATACCATATTTGGTGCCTCCAAACTTTTTTGTTCCCACGACCGGAATGATATAATCCAACACTAAAATGAGTATAGCTACGGCCAGGGTGATGCCTAAAAATGTCCAATTTTGGGGTACGGCTTTTGTAAGATGAATAAAAAGCAGTCCCAACCAACTCATTGGTGGTCCGGGGAGTATGGGCAAAAAACTTCCTAAAATGCCTAAGATGATAAAGACCAGACCTAAAAAGACTAAAAGTATATCCATAGTTTAATTTTTCTATAGGACTAAAGTAGTGAAAGTTTGTTACAAAATATTTTTAACTAAAAAATTAGTTTAAACTAAAAATTTAGTTATATTTGTGTCTGAAAAAGAAATAGTAACCATAAAAATAAGGAAACTGTCTAAAAAGCCTTGAGTGAACTTGGTTTGTCAGTCTGAGCTTGTCGAAGACATATTGGTCTTCAAGAAATTATGCTTCGACAGGCTCAGCATGACATCTAAATTTGCAGCTTTTTAGACAGCCTCATACACATGAAACAACTCACAAAAGCAGAAGAAGAAGTAATGCAGATCCTATGGCAATTGGAGCGAGCCAATGTGGCGGCTATCATTGAGCAATTGCCTGAGCCCAAACCGGCCTACAATACGGTGTCGACCATTGTACGGATTCTGGAAACCAAGGGTTTTGTAGATCATCAGCGGGAAGGAAAAGGACATTTGTATTTTCCATTAGTCAAAAAATCAGAATACAGCAACCAGTCCATTAACAAGTTGGTGGACGGCTATTTTCAAGGTTCATTTAAGAGTATGGTGTCCTTTTTTGTAAAGAAAAACGATATCAGCCTAAAAGAAATGGAAGCGATAATGAAAGAAATAGATAATAATAAAAAGTAAACCCAATCCTAATAATGTAACCAAACTCCCCTCCTTTGGAGGGGTTGGGGGAGGATAAAACTGGAATTTATGCTAAATTATATCATACAAACCCTAGCGTTTCAACTGCTGTTTCTGGTGATCTATGATTTCTTTTTAAAGAAAGAAACCTTTTTCAACTGGAACAGGGCCTACCTGTTGCTTACCCCGGTACTTTCGCTGGCACTTCCCTTTATCAAATTGGAAAGCCTGAAGACCACCGTGTCCGAAAACTATATTTTTTTGTTGCCCGAAGTAGTCGTGGGCAGCGGAGCGGAGACAGTGACGAAAACCGCAACGTCCTGGCTACCAGACTGGACTGCCTGGGAATGGACGCTCTTTTCGGGAGGGGTGTTAAGCGCACTCTGGTTTGGCTATAAGTTGATACAGATCATTCAACTAAAAAGAAGCGGAAAAATACATTATTTCAAAGACTACACCCGGGTTGAGGTGCCCAAAGAAGACACGGCTTTTTCCTTTTTTCAAAATATTTTTCTGGGCAAAAAGCTGATGGAAAAAGAACACACCCACATCATAGATCACGAATTGGTTCATGTGAAGGAAAAACATACTTGGGACCTGTTGTTTTTTGAATTGCTTCGGATTGTCTTCTGGTTCAACCCGCTGGTCTATATTTATCAAAACAGAATAACCGAATTGCATGAGTTCATCGCCGATGCCAAAACGGTTAAAAACAATAAAAAGGAGCACTGTAAACTGTTGTTGCAAGAAGCTTTTCAAACGGAAAACATCTCCTTTGTCAATCAATTTTTTAATCATTCATTAATCAAAAAACGAATCGTTATGATACAAAAATCAAAATCAAAAAAAGTATGGCAACTTAAATACCTCATGTTAGTACCCCTGGTTGCGGGAATGTTGTTTTATACGTCCTGTGAAAAAGAAACCCCAGTTGCTGAGGAAAAAAACATAAGCTTGGAAGACCGTATTCAGGAGTTGGAAACTTTGCTTAAGGATAATGAAATTGAGCTTACAGCTGAAGAGAAAGCAAGGATTTTGTCATTGCCATCTTTGGTAGAGAAGCCCGAAGCAGGGATACTAGAAGTATTAGAAGGGAAAGAAGTGAAACCCGGAACAGACATCCCTTTTGCCGTTATTGAAGACAAACCGATGTTTGAAAAATGTAAAGGGATTCCAAATGAACAACAATTCGCCTGCTTTAAAGAAAACTTGGATCAGCATGTAATAAGAACCTTTATATATCCAGAAGAAGCACAAGAACAGGGAGAACAAGGACGCGTATATGTCAATTTCAGAATTAATACTGATGGAACAGTGACCATATTGAATACCCGTGCTCCGTCTGAGTCGTTGGATGCCGAAGCCAGACGTATCATCAATACCTTGCCTACGCTTAATCCGGGACGGGATAAAAATGGAACCCCTCAACCAGTAACCTTTGCCTACCCTATTGTGTTTAAGTTGAGTGATGATTCCCAAGCATCCCGCAATGAATTTAAAACTAAAGATAACCCGGCTAAAAGAAAGGTTGTGGCAAGTGTAAGTCAAACCCTTCCTTCCGGATATATTCAAGGGAATATTTCCAATAATGAAATTGGATTGCCGGGGGCACATATTTTTGTTAATGGAACTAAAATGGGGGCTATAACTAATTTCGATGGGGACTTTAAAATCCAAGCCCAAAAGGGGGACAAAGTTGTTCTTCAATTTAAGGATTTACCTCAAACAGGTTTTAGTGTAAGGGAAGAAAATAGCTATAAAGTAATCATGTAATGAGGTTTACGCTTAATTGAATTAGTCAATGATGATATCAAGATTGTTGTTTTGTATTTTCTTGATGGGTTTATGCAAAGCCGAAGCACAGTCTTCGGCTTTTGCTGTGGCAGACAGCCTGTATAAAACAGGGAATTACCTTCGGGCGATCAATGCATATGCAAAACAGAATTCATCGAAAGCGCAATTGCAAATTGCCCGTTCCTACAATGCTTTGGGGAACTATGAAAAAGCCATCCGTCAATACCTTTCTGTGGTTAAAAAAGACAGTTCGCTATTGGTCGCCAAAAACGAGTTGGGGAAGCTGTATTACAAAAAATCTTTTTTTGATGATGCCCGGACTGTTTATAGCGAATTGATTGAAAAAGACGATAAAAACCCCTTCTATTACTATCAATTGGGAATGATTGAAGACAAAACCAAGAACGAAAAAACGGCCATAGCCCATTTTAAGCGTTCATATACATTGGACAGCACAAACATTAAAAACCTCTATGAGATAGGGAAACACCATTTGCGGCACAGGGAATTTGATTCCGTACATAAATATGCCGATGTAGGTTTGAGGATAGCACCCAATTCCGTCGAGATAAACAACCTGAAAGCTCTGACATACTACAATTTTGATGAAAAAGAAGAAGCTATTCCTTATTTTGAAAAACTTCTAGAACTGGGACAGCACGAAATATATATTTATAAAAATCTGGCAGAGTGCTACAAATTTGTTTGGGAATACGACAAAGCCTTTGCCTGTTACAAAACGATTTTGGTATTTGACAATGCAAATCCTGAGGCTTATAGGGGCTTGGGGTATTTGTATTTGAGAGAAAAACAGTACGACAGTGCCAAAGTCAGTTTTCAAACGGCTATCGAAGTGCAAAAAGTGAGTTTCAAAAAAGAGTATTTGGCATTGGCACGTATTGCATTAGATGAAAAAGATGTAAAAACAGCAATAGACTATTACAAAAAAGTCTATGCCGAAGATAAAAGGGATTACCGCGCGCTGTATCAGGTGTGTTTCTATTCAGATAAATACTATAAAGACCCTGCATTGAAACTGCGTTTGTATGAGGATTTCCTAGAGCGCTTCCCCAAAAAAAATTACTATAGCAAATATGCAACCAATAGGGTTTCAGAATTAAAAACTGAGATTCATATGTCGTTGGGGGATTAAAACTTTCTAACCTTCAAATTTCAAAAACCTTGAAGGTTTTGCTTTTTACAGCAGGTGATTTAAAACAAGTAAAAACAATAGTAGCTAGGACTAATTATTAAAAAAATATTAACTTTAGAAAATTCCATTCCTCAAATAATAGACATACAAAGGCTACAAGTTTATATATTTAAGTATTAATGAAATTGCACAAAGGATTCTTTGGGCAAATTGTTTGTAAAATCCATAATCTATGTTTAAATCCCTTTTATGTACCCTGATTATCCTCTTTACTTCATGTTCAGTAAAAAACAACGAAGAACCTATTACCGTTGAGTTGGAAAGCAAATCTCTAATCAAAAACGTCCCCTTCCCTCCATTGATTACGTCCTTTTCATATTCGAATACAATCCCACAAGATATTAAAGGAGCTCCTGAAGCGGACAGCTCTGCCATATTGCGTTACAGAATTTATAAAGCCCCCGATCAAAAATCGGTTGAAAATGAAAAGAATTACATTTATGCCTCAACCGGGTTTACCGATGATAAGCAATTTTACATTATAGATAGGAACGGTAACAAAGATTTTAGCGATGATGAAAAGGTAACTTTTCCCAAAAATATTGGTCTTAAAACCCACGCGAACAAATCCTTGATAGATTCGTTCCCAAGGATTAAATTAAAGGTAAATAAGTACATAAACAGTACTTTATTGGAAAGTGAAATGCATCTCACCGTATATCCGCAACAATATTATTTAGCTCGGGACGAAAATAAAAAGATAATTGCCAAGAAGCAAAAAACCTCTTTTCTTGGAGCCAGAATAGAGGACTATTTGCATGGGACTTTTAGTATTGAAGACAAAAAATATAAAATGGCAATTAATATAAATAGCTGGAGACCTTCAGTACTTGTGGAAGAGTTTGACAAAGAATTTTATAAACCCGGTGATACCCGAAGGGAAGAGTATAAATTTTTAGATACTATCAATATCGGAGGTTCATATTACAGGATAGGTAAAATAAAAAACGACCCCATTCGGTTGAACCTTACGAAACTGTCCATTGAAGAAAATGTTTATGGATTTAGAAAAGGACAGATCATTGAGGACTATGCCATTGAAGATGTACAAGGCGGAAAACAAAACATTAAAGCCCTTTTTAACGGCAGAAAATTTCTGTTGATAGACTTTTGGGGCACCTGGTGCGGTCCTTGTAAGAAAATGACTCCGGAGATCGTTGCATTCAATGAGAAGTACAAAGATAAGGTGACTATGGCCAGCTTCGCCTTTCAACAAGACGCTCAACCCGTAATTGAATATGCAGCAAAAAACAATATGGATTGGTTCAATGGAATCATAAAAGGAGTTCCAAAAAGTAGTAGTAAAACCCACCCCAAGATATTAAAGGACCTAAGAATAATTGCATTCCCTACTTTTATATTGCTGGATGAAAACCTAAAGATTATCTACAGAGGGGCAGGCAACACCAATAACATAGAGGAGATTGAGCTTATTTTAAAGGATAGACAGTAGCAGGTAATTTTGAAAATATTAAAACAATACTTACTGAACATTATAACCCTGATAATACACCACTGCTGACTTCTTACTACCTAATGAATAGAAAAACACTTTCCGTTAATCGATTATTTTAGATATTTTTTGTTTACAAATAGTTTATTTTATATGTTTGAGCTTATTAATTATAAAAATCAAGTTAATGAGAAATGTTATCCAATCAAAACTGACCCAACAAGACCAAACCAAAATTGACAAAGCGATCGACAATCTGGAAGCCGTAATCAAGGGGAAACTCCCTGCACTTACAGAAGAAGAACGCCTAAAGTACGGTTCGATCAACGAGATGAACAAGCTTTTTGTAAACAAGGTCTATGACTACCGTAAAAGAAATGAAGAATTAAGTGCTTCTGAAGTGGATTGGAGTGATTTCGAAAAAGATTATCACGCCAGGTACTTTCTTGAAAATCGATTAGAGCGCTTTATGAGTATTGCTTTCCAGATGGAAAGCACCAAGATACTCCACGATTATGACAACTATCACGATGCGTTGACAGACTATGCTTATTCTCAGTATAAAAAAGGAGCAGGTTCAAACGGGTTTACCGAAAAGGTAGCGGAATTAAAACAGTTTTTCCCGCGTACCCGTAAAACCGATATTTCTGAAAATTAACAGTTGTTAAACACGATGAGGCTGTCTAAAAAGCTACAAATTCAGATGTCATGCTGAGCTTGTCGAAGCATAATTTGCTAAAGATTAACATGTCTTCGACAAGCTCAGACTGGCAAATCAAGTTCATCTAGGGCTTTTTAGACAGTTTTTTTTTGATTAAACTGCCCTATTTAGGTAAAAACATGATGCCTTTAGGTCAAATGCAGCATTTTTTAGCTCCCGGACCTAAAACTTTAGGGTCGATACCTAAAACTTTGGACATAAAAACCAATCGTTTAGAATGCCTACCCAAAGTTTTAGCGTCAAACTCCATACGTTTAGGTTATTTCATGAAATGTTTCATCAAAATCATATCCTATTTAGCCTCAACACCTAAAAATTTGGGAGTAATACCTAAAGTTTTGGGCATTTTGGTTAAAAGTTTGGCTTTTCCCCTTAAAAATTTCATGATAAGACCTAAAAGTTTCACCTTTTTCGCTAAAAGGAACATGATTGAACCTAAACGGAACACCTTTTTACCTAAATGGAACACCTTTTGAGCTAAAAACAACTTGATTATACCTAAAAGAAAAAAGGATTATATTTGAAAGGAATATATGCCATTATGTATATCTGACCGGTTGGGGGATATGCGGTATTATATTGAGGTTATAAATAAGTTGTGCGCAAGGCTGAAAATCCGACAGGACAATGACAATCATAAGACAAGGAATGATATTATTAAACATATTTGAGACAGCCTTACCACTGACAAATCCGGTATTAAAATTCCTTTTGATACTCGTAATTATTTTGTTCGCTCCCATTATTCTGAACAAAATTAAAATTCCTCATCTCTTAGGACTTATTATAGCAGGTGCGGTAATCGGGCCAAACGGTTTTCACCTGATGAATCGTGACAGCAGCATTATACTGTCAGGAACTGCAGGACTTTTATACATTATGTTCCTTGCAGGTCTGGAAATAAATTTAGCCGACTTCAAAAAGAACAGTCAAAAGAGTCTGGTATTTGGACTTTACACTTTCCTGATGCCAATGACTTTGGGGACTTTAACCGGAATTTACGTTTTAGAATTTTCAATCCCCACATCCATTTTGCTGGCAAGTATGTTTGCCTCACACACTTTAATCGCCTATCCTTTAATCAGCAAATTGGGCATTGCCAAAAACAAGGCGGTAAACATAACCGTAGGCGGAACAATGATAACCGACACTTTAGCTTTATTGGTACTTGCCGTTATTGTGGGTATGACCACAGGTGAAGTAAATACAGAATTTTGGGTAAGGCTGTCTGTTTCCATTGTCGTTTTCGGACTTATTGTGATGTTGCTTTTTCCAATTATCGGCAGATGGTTTTTCAAGCGGTTTGACGATAATGTTTCCCAATACATATTCGTTCTGGTAATGGTATTTCTTGGTGCTGTTCTTGCTGAAGCGGCTGGAATAGAAGCAATCCTTGGAGCTTTTTTAGCAGGATTGGCTTTAAACCGACTTATCCCGCAAACATCGCCCTTAATGAACAGGATTGAATTTGTTGGAAACGCCATTTTTATTCCGTTTTTCCTCATAGGAGTGGGTATGCTCATTGATTACAGGGCTTTCTTTGAGGATTTGGAAACCATGAAAGTGGCAGCCGTAATGATAATTATTGCTACTTCCGCAAAATTCATCGCTGCATGGCTCACTCAAAAAACCTTTAAATTTTCCGGTGATGAAAGAAGATTGATTTTTGGATTGAGTAACGCGCAGGCAGCAGCCACATTAGCGGCCGTGTTAGTCGGTTATAATATCATAGTTGGCGAAACCGAAACGGGCGAACCTGTCCGCTTGTTAAATGAGAGCGTCCTGAATGGAACTATTCTAATGATTTTATTTACCTGCACTATTGCTTCATTCGTTGCGCAAAAAGGAGCCAAAAATATCGCCCTTGCAGAGGCAAGTGACACAGCAAGCGATGAATCAGAAGCCTGTGAAAGAATTTTAATCCCAATCAACAACCCGGAAACAACAGATGAACTCATCAATTTAGGCATCACCATAAAATCAAAGAAAAACAGAGACGGCTTGTATGCCTTAAGCATTATCGACAACAATACGACAGACGATTCAGCAGACAAAAAAGCAAAGAAGATATTGAATAGAGCAGCCGTAACCGCTTCTGCAACCGACAATTTTTTGCATGAACTTCTTCGATATGATCTCAATATTGTAAACGGAATTACTAGTGTGGTGAAGGAACATAAAATAAGTGATTTAATATTAGGGCTTCACATGAAGAAAGGAATTTCCGATTCATTCTTGGGCAACCTGACCGAAGGCATATTAACAAAATGCAACGCGACAATTTTAATCTATAAACCTGCCCAACCATTTGGGACATTAAAAAGGCATATCATCATCGTTCCGAACGAAGCAGAAAAGGAAATCGGCTTTCCCTTTTGGCTCATTAAGGTTTGGAATATCGCAAGAAATACAGGAGCAAAACTTGTGTTTTATGCAACAGGAAAAACGCTTAAATTCATTAAAGAAATACATTCAAAGCATCCTGTGGAATCTGAATTTACAGAATTTAGCGATTGGGATGACTTCCTTATTTTATCAAGGGACTTTCAGAAAGACGACAACCTGATTATTATACTAAGCCGAAAGGATAAGCCTTCCTACCACAGCAATATGGAAAGGATACCGTCTTACCTCAATAAGTATTTTCAGGACAACAGCTTTATCCTGATTTATCCTATGCAGATTGGGGTTACAGACACATCAAAAATTGACTTGAAAGACCCGACCATATTAGAACCGATTGAAAAATTTGACGAAATTGGAAAAACGATTGCGAAAATATTCAGAAGAAAATAAAGCCCAGACGCCCAACAGCACCTAAACACAAGCAGGGTTTTCGTGCTTCAAGATAAGACCTAAAAGTTTCACCTTTTTCGCTAAACGGAACATGATTGAACCTAAACGGAACACCTTTTTACCTAAATGGGATAGCTTTTGGGCTAAAAACAGCTTGATTATACCTAAAAGGAAAAGGGTTATATTTGAAAGGAATATATGTGATATTGTGTATATCTGGTCAATTTTTTTGGTAAATGGTTATTTATATTAAGGTTGTTAATAAGTTGTGTGCAATGTAAAAAAACTGTCCCAATGAGAGGATTTAAGATATTTGTCATTTTTATAATTTTTCTTTTTAGTTGTAAAAGAGAAGGGGGTTCAGAATTTGTAGAATTGAATTTCGTAAAAGAATTTCCTCAGCAAGTTATAATTACAAGGTTTTCCGAAAATTTTGTCGATTATAATGATACAATCCTCATCAATAATCCTGATGAACGAAAAATTACTTTGTCAATTGATAGACCTCAATATCTCTATCTTCAATTACAGGGAAAAGTGCTTCAACTATATGTCCAACCCTCGGAGCATTTAAAAATATCTAAAGAAAATGATATATACGTTTATGAAGGAACTTCTGAACGTGAAAACGAATTTATGCAAGAGGTCTTATCAAATGCAGATTTAAAAAGTAAAGAATGGAACTACAAAAATTCATTTAATGATTTCAAAAATCAGGTGGATGAATATTTTAGGGCTAAAGACAAATTATTGACCGACTACATCTCTGAAAAAGAAAATAAGCATTTTTATAACTTACAATTAATAGAAAGCAAAGCCCTCAAGAATACAGTATATCTAGATTATATAAACAGGAATGGCAATTCTAAGAAGGATAGTCTGTTTTTTCAATATCTTGACAAAGATTTAATCAATTTTCAAACAATAGAACCTTATTTAGAGTCTTCATTTTTAAAATCATTTTACAGAAAAATGGGGGTTGAATATTTCTTAAAGAAAAAATATCGTGAAAAATTGAATGAGGTAAGAAAAGAGCAAGAACTCTACATTTTAAGAGAGAATATCATTTCAGAGTATTTTCCACAGCCTATAAAATCTATGCTAATTTATAATGATCTAAAATATTATCCACTGGAGTTTGACCATTTTCCAGATTCATTGAATTTGACACCACCCAAGGAAATGTTTAATCAATATAAATCAGCTTTAAATGAGGAGGCTTATAATAAACTGATAAAAATATATGACCTGGCTGAAAATAAAAAGAAATCTTATGAAAGAGGAGCCGATGTGCCAGAATTCACTTTTAAAGATCACTTATCAAATGACTTTAATTTAGAAGTGAATAAGTTAGATAAAATGATTCTTTTAGACATTTGGGCAAGTTGGTGTAAGCCTTGTATCGTTAAATTTCCGGAAGTAAAATCCCTAGAAAACAAATATAAAGACCAATTGACAGTTGTTTCTCTATCAATCGATGAAGACATAACAAACTTCAAAGAAAGTATTGAAAAATTGGATGTCCCTGGAAGCTTAAAGCTATATGTCCCAAATGGGTTTCAAAGCTCTTTTGCGGAACATTTCCAAATTAAAGCCATACCTAGATACATATTAATAGACCAAAATGGAAAGATATTGAATGCAAATGTAATTATCTCGGATTTAAGTAAATATTTAGAATAAGAAACACTGTACATAACTATGGTTGCATAAGCCATTAGATAACTATCAAATGAAAGATATAGGAATTATTATAATTTTATTGACAACATTAATTTCTTGTCAAAATAAATCAGAAACAAAGGGATATACGATCAACGGAATTGCAAAAAATGTGCCCGACAGCACTACGGTTTTAATGTACCTTTATCCAAAAGCGTTTGTAGTTGCTGATTCAACAGTTGTTATCAATGAAAAGTTCCAATTTGAGGGAAGCCTAAAACGTCCAAGATTAGCACATTTGAGAATTATAAGCAGTAAGGATGACAGGACGTTTTGGTTGGAGAACCGTAAAATAGATTTCATAGGCAAGAAAGGCAATTTTTCCGAGAGCCAAATAATTGGTTCTAAGACACAAAAGGAGTCGGAAATACTTTTAAAAAGAAAAGATTCCATTTTTAAGGAAATGAAAAAACTTGAAGCTATGGTAACAGATAGCAACCGTGATTCCCTTTTTGTGATTTATCAAAAAATGGAGAGTGTGGTTGTAGACATTAACAAGAGGTTTGTTAAAGATTATCCTGACTCCTATGAAAGTCTTACTCAATTAAATTGGTCAAAAGAACGATTGGGGAGTGATGAAACGGCCAAGGTGTTTTCTTTATTGAATGAAAAATTACAATCAACAGAAGAAGGAAAATCAATAAGCGAATTCATAACCAAAAACAAAGACTTACAAGTTGGGGATATCTTCATTGATTTTGAACAACCCAATATAGATGGGCAAATGATTAAACTCTCTGAAATAAAGGGGAAATATACTTTAATAGAATTTTGGGCTTCCTGGTGTGGTCCTTGTAGAAGTTTCAATTCCGAACTTGTCGAACAATATGAATTATATAAAAACAAAGGATTTGAAATTCTGGGTGTATCATTGGATACCAATAAAGAAAAGTGGAAAAAAGCAATTGAAAAAGATGGGCTGACCTGGCCAAATATCAGTGACCTAAAAGGTAATGATAATGAAGCAGCAATGATTTATGGGGTTCGGGATATTCCTGACAATTTTCTGATTGATGAAAAGGGGGTAATCATTGCCAGGTTTATACGAGGGGAAAAATTAAAAAAGAAACTTAAAGAACTATTTGATAATAATACCGGCTTATAACAAAGACTACAAGCCATGGCTTGCCCACACCTATTCGAAATTCCAAAGCGCAAGGAAAACCTGTCAGGTCTTTTAAATACAAGCAAAATGGAAAAATATGTTTTAAACTAATAGCGTACAAAACGTTTTTATTAAATTTTTTAACATACTAAATTTGCTGAGGTTTAGATGAAATTTCAACATATGTAGTTTGGTTTCGGCCTACGATAAAAATATTGAAAATCAGGGAAGCAGCGGTGGTATAGAGATAAAAATCTGTTTGAGTTCCGCCCCAAAGGCGGAATGAGTTATTTTTATCTGTGGCTGGGGATTCCGTAGTATTTTCTTATGTTTTTATCGTCAGCCTAGATTTTTTTGGTTCGTTTTTTCATCAATGGAAAAAATGAACAGGTATAAATTTATTTAGGACAGAATTGGTTTTAAACCCCTGTTTTTGTTCCTAATTGCTCCAAAAAATTGTAATTTTCAGTTTTAAAATGAATTCATGCAAAAGTTTGGGGCTTTTCTTTTTTGCTTACTGTTTATTTCTTGTGAGTTTTTCACTTCCCCGAAGGAGGCCAAAGAACAAATTTTGAAGAGGGAACGGCAAAGTATCAATTGGAATGATGTCGATCAATATCCGCTTTTTGAAACTTGTGACGAAACGGCCGAAAGGGAAGTGCAATACCAATGCTTTCAGGAAACTTTTACAGCGCATTTTTATAAGACCTTGGCCCAAGAACAATTGGTGGTACACAAAACCTTGAACGACACTATAAAAGTACAATTGCTTATCGGGAAAGAGGGGCATGTGAGCATTCTTCAGATCAAAAAGAATAAAAAAGTGGCCAAGGAAATCCCGCAAATAGATACTTTGATTGCCCATAGCGTTAAGACCATGCCTAAAGTATATCCGGCCTTGAAACGGAATATTCCCGTGAACATGAAGATACAATTGCCAATTATTTTAACGGTGGAATAAAGTTTTTTTCAGCATAAACTCCATAAGTATTTTATAGCTTTGTAACCAATAGCGGCCAAAATATTTATGCATAATTTTCGAAATTAATTGAATTTGCTGGGGCTCAGGCTAAATTTCAAGGTTTTGGGATTTGGTTCGGGCCTACGATAAAAATATTGAAAATCAAGGAAGCAGCGGTGGGTTAAAGATAAAAATCTGTTTGAGTTCCGCTCGAAGGCGGAATGAGTTATTTTTATCCCTGCCTGCCGGCAGGCAGGTGTGGCTGGGGATTCCGTAGTATTTTCTTATGTTTTTATCGTCAGCCTAGACTTTTTTGGTTCTTTTTTGGGCGATGCAAAAAAGAACAGATGAAAATTTATTTAGGACGGAATTGCTTTGTAAACTATTCAGAAAAACAAAAAGTTTGTCTAAAAAGGAGAAAATCATATTAGGAATAGACCCCGGAACCACGATTATGGGGTTCGGACTTATTGTCTGTAACGGGAAAAAAATGGAATTACTTCAGATAGATGAACTCATCCTAAAAAAATATAAAGATCACTACCTGAAACTTCAGAAGATATTTGAACATACCATCGGACTCATAGAGAGTTATCATCCGGACGAGATAGCCATTGAAGCCCCTTTTTTCGGGAAAAACGTACAATCCATGCTCAAATTGGGAAGGGCACAGGGAGTGGCGATGGCGGCAGGACTATCGAGACAGATCCCAATCACGGAATATTCGCCCAAGAAGATCAAGATGGCGATCACCGGAAACGGAAATGCAAGTAAGGAACAAGTAGCCAGAATGTTGCAAAGTTTGGTAAACCTGAAAACCCTACCCGATAACCTCGACGCTACCGACGGATTGGCGGCAGCGGTTTGTCATTTTTACAACAGCGGAAAAGTAAAAACAGGGAAAAGTTATACGGGTTGGGATGCCTTTGTAAAACAAAACGAATCCAGAATAAAAAAATGAAACCGACATGTTTAAAATAATCATTAAACACACAGCGGAATGATTATTTTAAACGTCAAAGGTTACATGTGACCATTAAAAAGCAATAAAAATAAACACATGAAACTTTCTTTTGTAAATAGTGACGAGTTGTTGGGCATGGCTTCCGAAATGGAACTCTATAAAAAATTGATTGCCCAGCTGAACAAGGATCTGAAACTCGCCAATCTGGATGAAGAATTCAGTCCTGATGTTTCTGCTGGAAAGCTTAAAAGGGACTTACACGAAGTGATCTTCCTGCTGATCAACGAAAAGTTTTCCGACTATCTTAACCTGCTTTATATCGTAGATGTTTCCGAGGCGCAAGTCAAAACCCTGGACGGCACCGATGTGGTCAAACTAGCTGAAGAAGTGGCTTTTTTGATCTTGAAAAGGGAATGGCAAAAGGTTTGGTTTAGGGCCAAGCACTAGGATGGTGTACGTCCCTGATATAGATTGACCATAGAATTTGCAATTTTGATTTCATTCAAGTAATAAATAATAAAAGCAAAAAATGGCTCCTCCCTTTAGACAAAGGGAGGTGGATTCAGTTTTGCGATAGCAGAACTGAAGACGGAGGGTTCTGAAATCCCATACCATTAGTATAGAACAAATACTTGGTGATTTAACCATAAAGCTTGGGCTTTCAAAACTCCCCTTTCTCCGCCGTTGGCGGATTCATTCCCCTCTTCGTCTGAAGAGGGGAGCCGTTTGATAACTAATGAAAGAATATTATAGATTCAAAAACGGTCAACTAGATAGCGCGGATTTGCAATCCGTGCATGAACAAAGCTTTGCACGGAAAACATTCCCGCACCATCAATACAATATTATTGAAAGTATTTTGAACCTGAACCAAAGCAAAATACGTTATTCCTAACACAAATAGCGTAAATATGTATTTTTTAAAACAGCCAATGTTATAAATGTTCATATTACTAATATATATCTTATAAATATATTAAAACCGCGTATCAATTTTCGTAATTATTGTACTTTTGTATAAACTTTGTCTAATAGAGACAGTGAAAAGATAACATGGATAAATATTCCTTTTTAAATGCGGCGCATACCGCTTTTTTTGCGGATTTATACGATCAATATTTAATTAATCCCGACAGTGTAGAACCAAGTTGGAGAGCATTTTGTCAAGGATTTGACTTTGGATTGGAAAATGCATCTTCGGGAGATATGGCAGCAATGTCAGAAAACGGGACCGTTACTTTTGAAGTTCCTGCAACGGGAGAAAAAGTAGAGATATCCCAAGATGTTATTAAAGAATTTCAAGTAATACGCCTTATCGACGGCTATAGAAGCCGGGGTCACTTGTTTACTAAAACAAACCCGGTTCGGGAAAGAAGGCAATACGCCCCTACATTGGCGATAGAGAACTTTGGTTTGGAAAAATCAGACTTGCAAACGGTTTTTAATGCTGGTGATATTCTCAGTCTTGGTCCAACTACTTTACAAGATATTATCAATCACCTTGAATCGATTTATTGCGATTCCATCGGAACTGAATATATGTATATCAGGAATCCGGAACGTGTACAGTGGATTCAGGACTGGTTGAATGTCAATGATAACCATCCAAAATTTACGGCTGAAGAGAAGAAAGATATCCTTCGTAAATTGAATGAGGCGATTTCTTTTGAAAACTTCTTGAACACCAAATACGTCGGACAAAAAAGATTCTCTTTGGAAGGGAACGAATCCTTGATTCCGGCTTTGGATACTGTTGTAGAAAAAGCGGTCAATATGGGTGTGGAGCAATTCGTTATGGGAATGGCACACCGTGGACGTTTGAATGTGCTGACCAATATTTTCGGGAAATCGGCTAAGGATATCTTTAGTGAATTTGACGGAAAAGATTATGAACTCGATATTTTTGACGGGGATGTAAAATATCACTTGGGATGGACGAGCGATCGCAAAACCAACAGCGGTAAGAAAATCAATATGAACATTGCCCCCAACCCATCTCATCTGGAAACGGTAGGTGCTGTTGTAGAAGGAATCACAAGGGCAAAACAAGACAGGCATTGTAAAGATGATATTTCCAAAGTATTGCCGATCGTTGTTCATGGAGATGCCGCAATCGCAGGACAGGGAATTGCCTACGAAGTGGTGCAAATGGCACTTTTGGACGGTTATAAAACCGGAGGGACTATCCACATAATAGTAAACAACCAGATTGGGTTTACCACCAACTATTTAGACGGAAGGTCTTCTACCTATTGTACCGATGTTGGAAAAGCAACCTTGTCGCCTGTGTTGCACGTTAATGCAGACGATGCCGAAGCTGTGGTTCATGCGGCTACCTTTGCTTTGGATTACCGTATGAAATTCGGAAGGGATGTGTTTATAGATCTCTTGGGGTATAGAAAATACGGACATAACGAAGGGGATGAGCCTCGTTTTACACAACCGAAATTATACAAAGCGATCGCTAAACATAAGAGTCCGCGTGATATCTATGCAGAACGCCTGAAAAATGAAGGCGTTATAGACGATTCGTATGTGAAAGAACTGGAAAACGATTATAAAGCTTCGCTTGAAGAAAAACTGGAAGATTCCAGAAAAGAAGATAAAACTACCATCACACCGTTCATGCAAGATGAATGGAGCGGATTCAAACCTGCCCTTGAAAAGAAAATGATGGAACCGGTGGATACCAGCTATCCGAAAGAAAAACTTACGGAAATAGCGGAGGCGATTACCAATCTTCCGGAAGACAAAAAGTTCTTGCGAAAAACACAAAGACTTATCGGTCAACGAAATAAAATGTTCTTTGAAACTGATGAGCTGGATTGGGCCATGGGCGAATTATTGGCCTACGGTTCTTTGCTGGAAGAAGGTTATGCCGTGAGAATGTCGGGTCAGGATGTGGAACGTGGGACTTTTTCACACCGTCATGCCGTGATTAAAGTAGAAGATTCTGAAGAAGAAATCGTGTTGCTCAACGAGTTGAAGGAAAACCAAAATGCACATTTTGATGTGTACAACTCCTTATTATCTGAATATGGAGTGGTTGGGTTTGACTACGGATACGCCATGGCGAGTCCGAAAACCTTGACCATTTGGGAGGCGCAGTTTGGAGATTTCAGTAACGGTGCACAGATCATGATCGATCAGTATATTTCTGCTGCAGAAGATAAGTGGAAGTTACAAAACGGATTGGTGATGTTGTTACCTCACGGTTATGAGGGGCAAGGAGCAGAACACTCCTCGGCAAGAATGGAGCGTTATCTACAATTGTGTGCCAAAGACAATATGTTTGTGGCCGATTGTACAACGCCGTCTAATTTGTTTCACCTATTGAGAAGACAAATGAAAGCCGAATACAGAAAACCACTTGTTGTTTTTACCCCAAAAAGTTTGTTGAGACATCCTAAGGTGGTATCATCGGTAGATGAGTTGGTGAATGGAAGTTTCCAAACCGTGATCGATGATTCGGAAGCTCAGGTCAAAAAAACAAAAACATTGGTGTTCTGTACCGGGAAGTTCTATTACGACCTTCTTGCTGCTAAGGAAGAAAAAAGCCGTGACGATGTGGCTTTGGTTCGAATCGAACAGTTATTTCCATTGCCTGCAGCCCGCATCAGGGAAATCATTGCCAAGTACAAAAATGCTGAAGAAGTGGTTTGGGCACAAGAAGAACCGAGAAACATGGGGGCGTGGAGTCATTTGTTGTTGCACCTAGAAGAAGCGAGAAGTTTTAGAGTGGCTTCAAGACGTTTTTATGCAGCACCGGCTGCCGGTAGTGCAACGCGTTCTAAACGTAGGCACGAGCAGGTGATCGAGTATGTTTTTGATAAAACCAAAGACAACATGCAACAAAACAACAATTAAGAGTATATTTATAATTATATATCTGAAATAAGACATCAAAACATTAAAACTAAATAAAACAGAACAATGGTTTTAGAAATGAAAGTTCCCTCTCCCGGGGAATCTATTACAGAGGTAGAAATAGCAGAGTGGTTGGTCGAAGATGGTGATTATGTTGAAAAAGACCAAGCCATTGCCGAAGTAGATTCTGATAAAGCTACCTTAGAATTACCGGCGGAAGCCAGCGGAACAATTACCTTAAAAGCTGAAGAAGGAGACGCTGTAGCTGTAGGCGAAGTAGTGTGTTTAATAGATACTTCAGCTGAAAAACCAGCAGGAGGAGAAGAAGCAGCTCCAAAAGCTGAAAAAGCGGAAAGCAAACCGGCAGAAGCAGCAAAAGAGAGTGTGCCTTCAGCAACAAAAGAAACCTATGCTACCGGAACAACGAGCCCGGCAGCTAAAAAAGTATTGGCTGAAAAAGGCATAGATGCCAATGATGTAAAAGGAACCGGAAAAGACGGACGTATCATCAAAGATGATGCGGTAAAAGCAACGCCGTCCATGGGAACTCCGGGTGCCGGAAGCAGAGGAAGCGAGCGCAAAAAACTCTCCATGCTTCGTCGTAAAGTAGCAGAGCGTTTGGTTTCGGCTAAGAACGAAACGGCGATGCTTACTACCTTCAACGAGGTGAATATGAGTCCGATTTTTGCATTACGAAGTCAATATAAAGAAGAGTTCAAAGCAAAACACGGTGTGAGCCTTGGTTTTATGAGCTTCTTTACCAAAGCCGTTGTAAGAGCACTTCAGTTATATCCTGATGTAAACTCGATGATCGATGGGGATTATAAAGTGACCTATGATTTCTGCGATATTTCCGTAGCGGTATCCGGACCAAAAGGTTTGATGGTACCCGTAGTGAGAAATGCAGAAAACCTGAGTTTTAGGGGAATCGAAGCCGAAATTAAAAACTTGGCAATAAAAGCCAGGGATGGAAAAATTACTGTAGATGAAATGACCGGAGGTACTTTTACCATTTCAAATGGTGGTGTTTTCGGATCGATGTTGTCAACACCAATTATCAATCCACCGCAAAGTGGTATTTTAGGGATGCATAATATCATCGAACGTCCTATTGCTGTCGACGGAAAAGTGGAAATACACCCTATGATGTATGTGGCCTTGTCTTATGACCATAGAATTATCGACGGAAAAGAGTCGGTTGGATTCTTGGTGGCCATAAAAGAAGCCTTGGAAAGTCCGGAAGAATTGTTGATGGACAATAATGTGAAAAAGGCTTTGGAATTATAAAAATAATAGCGTCCGAAACGTTTTTATCGTCAGCCTAGATTTTTTTGGCTTGGTTTATCCTGAGCGTAGCCGAAGGGTTTTTTCATCAATGAATTGCGCAGCAATCATGAACACCTATAAAACAATAAAAAGAGGTGAATAAAAAAATGAACAGGTAAAAATTTATTTAGGACAGAATTGTTATAAAAACTTAAAATGAGTTCTATATATAAAAAAACGCCCTACCGGAACCGGTAAGGGCGTTTTTAGCTTAAGTTGGCTAACTAAAAGGAAGGAAATGTTAAATCGAAAAAACTAAATAAATATTTAGAAGAAATGTGATTAACGATAAGCCGACTATCGTAATAGTCAAAGCGATGTCGTTTGATCTTCCTTGTAAATGGTCGGTGGTTGGTGTTTCCATAAATTACTTGTTTTTTGAATGCTGATGTAAATGTCTAATAAGTTTAGACATATATCAACAGGGAAAATCCCCTTTTTTATACAAGTAAATTCCTGACCGGGATTAAGAAAAACTCCCTTTTTGTCCCCTCCTAGCCTCCCGCCCGAGGCGGGGAGGGCTTTCAAGCTGATATATTTTCTTATGCAGAATTTTACTTCACTTTAAGAAAAAGAGTTTTCTTGTTATAATCAATAACAGCTTTGGCCTTTTTCAAGATATCGGCGCCAATAATTCCGTGGACGGGGAGTGCATCGTGTATGGTAAGGGCTGAGTTGACATGGGTGAGGTCAAAAAGCACGATTTTCACCTTCTTTTTTGACCATGATTCAATTTCCAATTTATTCTTTTTGGATACCTGTGTTAGCATATTGGTTGCTCCTGCTCCGGCAGCTTTTACTTCAGAAGATTCCGTTTCCAATCCGAAATGTTCAATACAATCAAACCCAATACAGGTGTTGGATGCCCCCGTGTCTAGGATAAATCGGCCAGTGATTCCATTGATCTTGGCGACTACTTCAAAATGATTGGTTTTGGTTAAAGTAAGTGGGGCTTTTACATATCCTTTTTCAGCAAGGAATTTTTTCAGACTTTGCATTATCTCTCTAATTTTATGCAAAGATAGCCGTTTAAACTATTATTTTTGTGCCATGGTTTTAACAGATACGCATACACATTTATACAGTGAGGCTTTTGATGAAGATAGGGATGAAATGATAGGTCGGGCTATGGAAGCCGGAATCAAACGGTTTTTTATCCCCGCCATTGATTCTACCTACACCAAAGCTATGTTTCAATTGGAAGCAAAATATCCGGAACATGTTTTTTTAATGACGGGCTTACATCCCACACATGTGAAGGAAAATTATGAAGAAGAACTGCGACATGTGGAAGCTTTGCTTTCCGAAAGGAAATTTTATGCGGTAGGCGAGATCGGGATCGATCTGTATTGGGACAAGACTTTTTTAAAGGAACAACAGCAGGCTTTCAAATATCAAATACAACTCGCAAAAAAAAATAAACTCCCCATAGTGATCCATTGCAGGGAAGCCTTTGATGAGATCTTTGAAGTACTGGAAGAAGAAAAAGACGATTCCCTTTTTGGGATTTTCCATTGTTTTACCGGAACTTTAGAACAGGCCAAACAAACCATTTCATACAACATGAAACTGGGCATTGGAGGTGTGGTCACCTTCAAGAATGGAAAAATCGACAAATTTTTAAACGAAATAAATCTTTCTCATATTGTTTTGGAAACGGATGCCCCTTATTTGGCGCCAACACCCTATCGAGGAAAGCGGAATGAAAGTTCGTATATAACCAAAGTAGCTGATAAGTTGGCTGAAGTTTACAAGCTACCTTTGGAGAAGATCGTAGAAGTAACAACTCAAAATTCAGTTGATGTATTTGGGGTTTAACAAGCATTTAAAGAGAAAGTAAACCCAAAGTAAACTAATTTTTGTTTTTTTGTCATTGAACTCATTTAAGCTTTTTTGATTGAAGCGAAAATTAATTATTTTGAGCCTGATTGAAGGCTTTTTTGAGTTGCATAGCTGGGCTACGGAAGGAAAAAAAGCCAAAGAGCAGGCTCAAAAGAGTAATTTTTTAGCCAATTAGAAAAAGTTTAAACGAGTTCATTAAATAATACGGAAGTGATAACAATAGACGATATAAGACCTTATCATGATTCAGAGGTAAACGAGGCGCTTCAGAAATACATGGAACACCCCATGATTCGGGAGTTACTTCAATTTACCTTTGCGGATAAGGATATAGATGCAATTGGAGAAATTGTCAAAAGCTGTCATTCCATCAGGGATTTTCAAACCAAGGTGATATACAATAGTGTAAGAATGGTGCTCGAAAAAAGTTCCGATGGCTTTTCCACTTCCGGTTTTGATGCGTTAACTCCAGGGGAGTCGTATATGTTTGTCTCCAACCATCGCGATATCATTTTAGATACTTCTTTGCTAAATGTGGCTTTGTATGAACACGATTTGGTAATGACGGCTTCTGCAATCGGTGATAATTTGGTTAAAAAACCATTTCTGATGGCATTGTCGCGCCTCACTCGGAATTTTTTGATAAAAAGAGACCTTTCGCCTAGGGAAATGCTGAAAAGTTCGCGCTTGGTTTCGAGCTATATAAAACAAAAACTCCAAGAAGAAAAAAGATCAGTTTGGATCGCCCAGCGGGAAGGAAGGACTAAAGATGGCAACGATCAAACCCAACAAGGGGTACTTAAAATGCTGGCTTTGGCCGGAGATGAAGATGAAGTGATGGACTATTTTAGAAAGCTGAAAATTGTTCCCGTTTCCATTTCCTATGAATACGATCCTACCGATGTGCTGAAAATGCCCGAGTTGATGGCAAAACATAAGGAGATAGAATATGTGAAATCAAACAATGAAGATTTCAACAGTATATTAAAAGGAGTAACCGGAAAGAAAAAACGGATCCATATGGCATCCGGAGGTGTTTTGGATGAGGAATTGGATGCTATCAAATCAGGAGGCGAACCTGCCAATAAACAATTTCAAATGCTGGCCGAGCTCATCGATGAGCAAATTCATAAAAACTACAAATTATGGCCTTCCAACTACCTGGCCTATGATATGCTGAAAGGTGAAAAGCGATTTGAGAAAAAATATACCGAAAAAGAAAAAAGACAATTTGAACGTCGCATAAAAAGACGTGTGGAAAAAGGAAACGAAGTGGAATTGGAAAACTTTTTACGGATGTATGCAAATCCGGTTTTCAATCAATTAAAAGCTAAAGTCAGTGCGGGCTAAAATACTGCTTATTTATACTGGAGGAACCATCGGGATGGTCAAGGATTTTGAAACCGGGGCTCTGCGTGCTTTCGATTTTGACAAACTGCTGAAAAGAATTCCCGAACTCTCGCATTTGGATTGTGATATTGACACTGTTTCCTTTGAAAAACCTATCGATTCTTCCAATATGAATCCAGAGTACTGGGTTAAAATCGTTGAAATCATTGAAGAGGGTTATGATAATTATGATGGGTTTGTGATTTTGCACGGAAGTGATACTATGAGTTACACAGCATCGGCTTTGAGTTTTATGCTCGAGAATTTATCCAAGCCGGTCATCTTCACCGGATCGCAACTTCCCATTGGCGATTTGCGTACCGATGCCAAGGAGAATTTGATTACTTCCATTCAGATTGCCTCGCTTCAGTATCGCAGCAGACCAGCAATTAGGGAAGTATGTCTGTATTTTGAATACAAATTGTACCGGGCCAATAGAACTACTAAAATAAACGCTGAGCATTTTGAGGCCTTTGCATCTTTGAATTATCCGCCATTGGCAGAAAGTGGGGTTCATTTAAAAATAAATCACGACTACTTGTTAAAACCCACAAGAAAAAAATTGAAAGTGCACAAAACCATGGATGCTGATATTGCACTGATTAAACTCTTTCCGGGAGTCAATAAAAAATCTTTAGAGATCGTATTAACAAATCCGGAAGTAAAAGCTGTGATTCTGGAAACCTACGGCGCCGGAAACGCACCTACCCAAGCCTGGTTTTCAAAACTGATAAAAGAAGCCATAAAACAGGGTAAGATCATAATTAATGTCACCCAATGTTCAGGAGGAAGTGTCATTATGGGTCAATATGAAACCAGCACACACCTTAAAAAATTAGGGCTCATTAGCGGAAAAGACATCACAACAGAGGCAGCAATAGCAAAATTGATGTACCTCTTGGGGAATAAAATTCAGCCTAAAGTGTTCAAAACCATCTTCGAAACCGCTCTCAGAGGTGAAATGAGTTAAAAATAGCTGCATAAATTTTAAGAACTAAAAAAAAATTCGTTATTTGGCGCTCTAAAGCTATATGTTAAAAAGAGAGGTGGCCGAGTGGTCGAAGGCGCACGCCTGGAAAGTGTGTATACGTCAAAAGCGTATCGAGGGTTCGAATCCCTTCCTCTCTGCTGTAGTTTTTAATGTTTAATAACATTTTTTTTTTATCTTTAACCCTATTAACGAACAAATTTAAGTTTAGAAGAAATGAAAAGACTATTCTCTATTCTGGCAATTGCCGGATTATTGGCTTTTAATGCAACAAACGCCAACGCAAAGGAAACAACTCCTGCTGTATCTGATCAAATCTCAGAAATTGTTGCTATCGATGATGCTGCATCAGCATTGGTACAAGACGAGGCTCCCGCAGCCGAAGAAGAATCCAAAGGCTTTCACCAAGTATTGAAAGAAAGATTTATCGAAGGTGGTGCCGGATTTATGGGTATTGTACTATTGTGTCTTATTTTAGGACTTGCAGTAGCTATTGAAAGAATTATTTTCTTGAACATGGCCACTACAAACACTAAGAAACTGGCACAACAAGTAGAAGATGCATTGGCATCTGGAGGTGTTGAAGCAGCAAAAGAAGTTTGCAGAAATACAAAAGGGCCTGTAGCATCAATTTATTATCAAGGATTAGACAGAGTTGACGAAGGTGTTGAAGCTGCTGAAAAAGCTGTTGTAGCTTACGGTGGTGTGCAAATGGGTCAATTAGAGAAAAATGTTTCTTGGTTGTCATTATTCATCGCGATTGCTCCGATGTTAGGATTCATGGGTACAGTAATCGGTATGATTCGTGCATTCGATAAAATTAGTGCCGCTGGTGGATTGGACGCTTCCCTAATTGCAGGTGATATTAAAGTAGCGTTATTGACAACAGTATTTGGTCTTATCGTGGCTATTATCCTTCAGATTTTCTACAACTACATCATCGCCAAAATCGACAGTATCGTAAACAATATGGAAGATGCATCGATCACTTTGGTTGATTTGTTGGTAGAACACAAAAAATAATAGTTTAAGGACTTAATAAACAGGAAATTATTATGTATAAAATAGCTAAAATATTAGCAATCATACTTGGTATCGTTGGATTAGTGCTATGGGTTGTAATAGCAAATTCTAATGACAACGAGGGTATGATCAGCTTAATGATAAATGTAGGAAAGTGGATGACTATTATCACGGCTGTAGTTACAGTGCTGTTTGCCATTGTACAGTTGTTATCCCATCCTGACAAATTGAAAAAATCGTTAATTTCCATTGTTGCCTTTGGTTTGGTATTACTTATCAGCTACTTTGTGTTGTCTTCAGGAACGGATGTAGACTTGCAAGCAATGGCAGACAAAGGAATTGACGTGACAGAGGGAACTTCTAAAACAGTAGGTGCCGGTTTATGGGCATTCTATCTGTTAGCGATCATAGCTATATTGGCGATGGTTGTTTCGGGAGTGAAAAAAATATTAACTAGATAATTATGGCTAGAAGAGGAGGAGCACCAGAGGTTAATGCAGGCTCAATGGCAGATATTGCCTTCCTACTCTTGATCTTTTTCTTGGTAACCACTACCATTGAAACAGATGCAGGATTGGATCGTAAGTTGCCGCCAATTGAACCGCCTGAAAACCCGCCAATCATTAAACAAAAGAATATCTTTACCGTGGTTGTAAACAAAAACAACCAACTTTTGGTAGAAGATGAATTGATGCAACTCGAGGACTTGAAGGCAGCTGCTGTTGAGTTTTTAGATAATGGTGGAGGAACTGGAGAAAAAGGAGAACCTTGCGATTACTGTAAGGGTGCAAAGAATCCTGAATCTTCAGATCACCCTAGCAAAGCTATTATCTCTTTGCAGAATGACAGGTTAACTGAGTACGGGACATATATTGCAGTACAAAACGAATTGGTAGGTGCATATAACGAACTTAGGAATAGGGAGGCGCAAAGAATTTTCGGAACGGATTTTACAGCGATGAATAATCTTTATTTGGATCCAAAGACTTCAGACGACGTGAAAGACGAATTAAAGCCGAAAATTGAGCGCATACAGAAAATGTATCCTCAAAAATTATCTGAGGCAGAACCAAAAACAAACTAAAGCTATTATGGCAAAATTTACAAAGAAAAAAGATGGGGATTTACCTGCGGTTTCGACTGCTTCATTGCCGGATATCGTTTTTATGTTGTTGTTTTTCTTCATGACGGTAACCGTAATGAAAGACAGCTCTTTGATGATTAAGAATGAATTGCCCTATGCAGACCAGACTCAAAAACTGGATAAGAAAGACAGGGTAATTTATATCTATGCAGGAAAGCCTAGTCCGCGCTATCAGGGAAAATTCGGAACAGCAGCTAAAATTCAGCTGAACGACAAGTTTGCCGATGTTTCTGAAGTAGCCAACTATGTGCTTGCCGAAAGAGCATCAAAGCGTGAGGAATTGCAGAACGTACTTACCACCGCTTTGAAAGTTGACAACGAGACCAATATGGGACTTGTGTCGGATATTAAGCAGGAATTGAGAAAAGTGAATGCACTTAAAATAAATTATACCACTAGATCTGGTAAAGCTTCTCAAAACTTGCAATAATCCATTTCGATTAAACTTATACTTATATATAAAAACGCTTTGATTTCGGTCAAAGCGTTTTTTATTTTTATGGAAATCCCTAATTTTTCAATTACCTTTACTTATAATATCTTTTAAGTCAGCAAAAACATCTCAACATTGAAAAATAGCATCATTTTTTTACTGTTTTTTTGGGTTTCTTTGTCTTGGTCACAACAAGATTCTCTCGTGGTTGTAGAGGCCGATACCAAGTATTTTGATGATCAATTCTATGTTGGGGTCAACTACAATATCCTTACGAATTCCCCGTCCGGAGTTAGGCAAAACGGATTTTCTTATGGTATTATGACAGGATATATCAAAGACCTTCCCATCAATAAAAGGCGTAATGTTGGTTTTGGTTTGGGCGCTGGATTGTCTTTTAATGCTGTTTATCATGATTTATTGGCGACCAAAAACAGCGATGGATATATTGTTTATGAAAAAATCTCCGGGGACGTTTCATATAAAAGAAACAAAATGGCGATGAGTTTCCTGGAATTCCCTATTGAATTCCGTTGGCGTTCGTCACGTGCTGAAGATTATCGTTTTTGGCGTGTTTACAGTGGGGTGAGACTGTCTTATTTGATTACAGGGACATCCAAGTTTGTTTCCAGTGATGAGACTATTAAATTCTCAAATCCTGATATCCGGGACTTTCAATACGGGATCTATTTCAGTTTTGGTTATAATACCTGGAATTTCTACGCGCAATACAACCCAAAAAATATGTTTGAGGATGAAAAATATTTGATCGATGGGACACCTCTGGAATCACAATCCCTAAAAATTGGGTTGATCTTCTACATTCTATAACCAATACCCAAAAGTGATAAATTGGCTCAAAACCCCTATAAAAATACCTAAAACAATTTCAGTTCTATTGTGTATTTGTAAATAAAGTCGTGCCGTGGCTATGGCTCCCATAGCCAGAATAAGAATGGCCAAGCCGAAGGTGATATTGATCTCGTAGTGGAATGATAAGCCAAGCACGAAGGTTGTTAACGCACTAATCCCCGTCATATGCAGACTGGCTTTAAAACGAAAATAGGCCATGATAAGGCAGGCTATTGAAGCCCCTAACAGGCCTACAAAATAAAAATAAAGTTCGGTAGAATAGGAAGCCGGTGTTATTTTAATCAGTGTAATGTATATCAATATAATACAAATATAGAGTGGAATGCGGCGCTCTTTTACATTGTTCATGTCACTGTTGGTGATCCACCCGAGGTTTTTCAAAAGAAAGTAGAATATGATCGGGATGACAACGGTAACGATCAACATCGCTGTCAAAATAAGTTTTTTTGTTTCCGGTGGATTGAATTTCGGAGACACAAAAAAATAGATAATGGTGCCTGCGATGGGAATCAATATGGGATTGAACAAGTAGCTTATCAGTTTTGAGAATACACGCATAGAACTCATTTAAATTTTTTTGATTGAAGCGAAAAATAGGGATTTTTGCTCCAGATGAAGGCTTTTTTGCACTGCATTAGCTATGGGGTAAGAAAAAGCTAGGACAGAGCGTGAAGAAACAGTCCAGAGGACTGTTTTAGCGAATGGGCCGGGATGCGCATGGGCAAAAAAGACCATTTTGGAGCTAATTGGAAAAAGTTTAAACGAGTTCATCATATTTCTTTTCTTAGACGCGCTACGGGAATGTGTAATTGCTCTCTGTATTTGGCTACAGTTCTACGGGCAATAGGATATCCTTTTTCTTTTAAAATGGCAGCAAGTTTATCGTCGGTTAATGGTTTTCTTTTGTTTTCTTCGTTGACCACCGTTTCCAGAATCTTTTTAATCTCTCTCGTGGAAACGTCTTCGCCTTCGTCATTTTTCATGGATTCAGAGAAGAATTCTTTGATTAGGATGGTGCCGTAGGGTGTGTCTACATATTTGCTGTTTGCCACACGTGAAACAGTAGAAACATCCATCCCGATGGTGTCGGCAATGTCTTTTAAGATCATGGGTTTTAACTTTCGCTCATCACCCGTTAAAAAATATTCTTTCTGATAGTGCATGATACAATTCATGGTCACATACAGGGTTTCCTGACGTTGTTTGATAGCATCAATAAACCATTTAGCGGCGTCCAACTTTTGTTTGATGAACATAACTGCATCCTTTTGGGATTTTGATTTCTTCTTGCTGTTTTTATAGCCTTTTAGCATGTTGTTATACTCGCGGGACACGTGTAGGTCAGGAGCGTTTCTTCCGTTGAGTGAAAGCTCTAGAATTCCATCTGTGATCCTGATGGTAAAATCCGGAACAATGTGTTCAACAATACGGTTGTTTCCTGAATAAGCCCCCCCCGGTTTCGGGTTCAAACGTTCTATTTCATGGATGGCATCCCGTAGTTGTCCCTCATCGATATCGTGTTTTTGTATGAGTTTTTTGTAGTGTTTTTTGGTAAACTGTTCAAAAGACTTCTGTAGGATTTCCATCGCCAGTGTGATCTCGGTGGTAGGTTCTTTTCTGTCTAATTGAAGGAGCAAACACTCTTGAAGACTTCTTGCACAGACTCCGGCAGGATCTAGTTTTTGGACTTTTTTGAGTACTTTTTCAACCTGAGGCTCATCGGTATAAACATTTTGCGTAAAGGCAAGGTCATCTACAATATCGGGAATAGACCTGCGGATGTATCCGCTCTCATCAACACTACCTACCAAAAATTCAGCAATGTCCCTTTCGTCATCACTGAGTCTAAATGTATTGAGTTGATTTAATAAATACTGATGAAATGAAGTGCCGGCGGCATAAGGAACCGTTTTCTCATCATCATCACTACTATAGTTATTGGCTTGTAATCGGTATTCGGGGATTTCATCATCACTCAAGTATTCGTCAACATTGATGTCTTCGGCGTCGATGGTTTCGTTATCAAATTCATCGTCTTGCACAGACTGATCCATCTCATCTTCATATTCTTTAGCGCTATCGTCTTTTCCGCTTTCGAGCGCAGGATTCTCTTCAAGCTCTTGTTTTAAACGTTGTTCAAAAGCTTGTGTAGGCAACTGTATCAATTTCATCAATTGAATTTGTTGCGGCGATAGTTTTTGCGATAACTTAAACTGTAATTGCTGTTTTAGCATATACGATCTTATCCTTTATATAAAAATATGAAAAAACCAGCTATATGTAATGTGATCATAGGCTGGTTTTCTAGTTATTTTAGTGTTAATTCCACTAAATGGGGTATAATTTTTGATGTATGCCTTCTAAAACTCTGCATTTTGAGGTGACCTTGGGAATGGAATCACATCTCTGATATTGGTCATGCCTGTTGCAAATTGCACCAATCGTTCAAATCCCAATCCAAATCCACTATGTGTTGCCGTTCCAAATTTTCTCAGTTCGAGATACCACCAAAGTTCTTTTTCATCAATGCCCATGGCGTCTATCTTCTCTTTGAGAACATCAAAACGTTCTTCACGTTGTGATCCACCAACAATTTCCCCAATTCCGGGGAAAAGGATGTCCATCGCCCTTACAGTTTTTCCGTCTTCGTTGAGGCGCATGTAAAAAGCTTTGATCTTGGCCGGATAATCAAATAAAATCACCGGTGCTTTAAAGTGTTTTTCAACCAAATAGCGCTCGTGTTCACTTTGAAGATCAGCTCCCCATTCTTCAATAATATAGTTGAATTTTTTCTTTTTGTTAGGTTTCGAATTCTTTAAAATATCGATGGCTTCCGTATAAGTCACCCTTTTAAAGTTGTTATCGAGTACAAAATGAAGCTTTTCAGTAAGCGTCATCTCACTTCTTTGGGCTTGTGGTTTGCTCTTTTCTTCTTGAGCCAATCGTTGTTCAAGGAAGGCCAAGTCGTCCTGACAGTTATCCAGTACGTATTTAATAATATATTTAATGAAGTCTTCAGCAAGATCCATATTGCCATCCAGGTCGAGAAAAGCCACTTCGGGTTCTATCATCCAGAACTCAGCAAGGTGTCTTGAAGTGTTAGAGTTTTCAGCCCTAAAGGTCGGTCCGAAAGTATACACTTTACCAAGTCCCATAGCATAAGTTTCGGCTTCCAATTGGCCGGAAACGGTCAGGTTGGTTTCTTTACCGAAAAAATCTTCTTTATAATCAATCTCCTTGTCATTTGTCAAGGGTGGATTTTTGGGATCTAAGGTCGATACCCTAAACATTTCTCCGGCGCCTTCAGCATCAGACCCTGTAATGATAGGGGTGTTTACATAGTAAAAATCGTTTTTCTGAAAATACTGATGTACGGCAAAAGATAAAGCCGAACGCACTCGCATTACAGCGCTGAACGTATTGGTGCGAATTCTCAAGTGTGCTTTTTCCCTTAAGAATTCCAAGGAATGCTTTTTAGGCTGAATAGGGTATTCTTCAGGATCTGCCTTTCCCAGAATTTTTATTTCTGAAACCTGAATCTCTACATTTTGCCCTCTACCCTGACTTTCAACTATGGCTCCGGTAATGGAAACTGCCGCTCCGGTAGTTAATTGCTTTAAGGTGTCTTCAGGAGTTTTTTCAAAATCTACAACACATTGAATATTATTGATGGTTGAACCGTCGTTTAATGCAATAAAACGATTACTTCTGAATGTTCTTATCCAACCTTTAACTTTTACTTCCTGTAGGAGTTTATCCCCTGCCAGCAGTTCTTTTACACTGTGTAACTTCATCTTTATTCACTTCAGTAATTGGGAGCAAAGATAAAATTTTTAATGTGAGTATTAAATTTTAATATGGCTATAAAATCTAAAAAATAATTGAGCAATTATTCGTTATTTTTAAATTTGTTAATTTAGTGTTAAAAGTAAGATTTTACCTACTCCAATTTTGTTTTTACGAATATTTACAATATCTTTTGTTTCGTTAAAATCGTTTCTATAAATCTAAAATAGAGAAAAACACCAGTGAAAATTTGAAATAAAAGAAGTAAATTTGATATATATTATTGAAGTCACTGATTTTCAGTAATTAATGATATTTAAAATTGTAGGTTTGGGGGAACCTTAAAGTCTGCTCGAAATTCGTTTCGGCAGACTTTTTTGTTTTTATATAAAAGAAAAAGAAAATTTATAACTTATTTATCTTTAGAAAAATTGATTCTTGCTCTTGTTTTTTACTCGTGATTCGATAGAGAGATAGGACTCCATTATGATCAATTTAGAGATCTTCTTCTTTTCCGTTTTTGGGAAGTACATCGATATTTGGCTTTTTCAATACTTTCTTGTTGGCGATATTCCGTTCTAAGGCAAGTAAGAGTGCCGGAAGCAAAATCAAGTTGGCCAACATGGCGACAAGTAAGGTAAACGAAACCAAACCACCCAATGCCTTGGTGCCGCCAAAACTGCTGAGCATAAAGACAGAGAATCCAAAGAACAACACTATGGAAGTGTAGAACATACTCACTCCGGTCTCTTTTAGGGCGTTGTACACCGATTTTTTGATCTGCCATCTGTTTTTGGTAAGTTCTTGCCTGTATTTAGCCAAGAAATGGATAGTGTCATCTACGGAAATACCAAAGGCCACACTAAATACCAAAATAGTTGAAGGTTTTATGGGAATCCCTAAAAATCCCATCATACCGGCAGTGATGATAAGGGGCAATATGTTTGGGATCAAGGATATGATAATCATTTTAAACGACCGGAACATATAGGCCATAAATAAGGAAATAAGAAAAATGGCCAGAGTCAGGGACATGACCAGATTTTTAACCAGATATTTTGTTCCCTTCATAAAAACAAGAGCTTTTCCCGTTAGGGTAACGTCGTATCGATCTTCCGGTAAAACCTTGTTGATCTTCTTCCAAAGGTCGGCTTCGATACCTTCTATTTTGTCGGTTCCTATATCTTGCATAAAAGTGGTGATCCTCGCTGTTTGTCCGGTAGAATCGACAAAGCTTTTCAGTAAACCGGAACTGTTGGAAGATTTTCTCGCATACGAAAGTATAAAGGTGTTTTCTTGATTATTGGGTAATTGATAATAATTAGGATTGCCATTGTAGTATGCCTGTTTGGAATATTTTACGAGACTGGTGATAGAAATCGGGTCTGAAAGCTCGGGAATCTCTTTGATGAGTTCTTCGAGGTCTTCCATCCGGCGAAGTGTGGAGAGCTTCATCACTCCGTTTCTCCTTTTGGTGTCCACCATGATTTCTACCGGCAACACACCATCAAATTCCTTTTCAAAAAAGCGGATATCATCAAAGAAAGCGGCACTTTTAGGCATGTCTTCAATCAGGCTTCCTGAAATCCGTATTTGATAGATGCCAATAATACTCCCGATAAGAGCGATAAGTGAGATAATAAAAATTGCTATCCTGTGTTCTTTTACCGTGTTTTCCATCCAACCTACAAACATGCTTATCCATGTTTTGTTCAGGTGTTTCAGGTGCTTGGTTTTAGGCAATGGCATAAAACTGTATATCACAGGAATAATAAGCAGAGACAGTATGAAAATGGCAATTATATTAAGGGAAGCGACAATACCAAATTCTTTCAGCAGTTTACTTTCAGTAATAATAAAAGTAGCAAAACCAGCAGCAGTGGTCATATTGGTCATCAAGGTGGCATTTCCTATGTTGGAGATTACCCGTTGTAATGATTTTGCCTGGTTTCCGTGTTTTTGGACTTCTTGTTGGTATTTGTTAATAAGGAAAATACAATTTGGAATCCCAATAACGATAATCAAAGGCGGGATAAGTGCTGTTAACACCGTAATTTCATAATGCAGCAGACCGAGAATCCCGAAGGCCCACATTACACCAATGATCACCACGATCATGGAAATAAAAGTAGCTCTGAACGACCTGAAAAAGAAAAAGAAAATAAGTGAGGTGATTCCAAGGGCAGCCCCTATGAACATGCTTATTTCGTCTATGATATTTTGCGAATTTAATGTCCTGATATAAGGCATCCCCGACACTTTAACGTCCAGTCCGGTGTTCTTTTCAAAATCCTGGATTAGGGGTTCAAAGTCGTTAAAAATAAAATCCCTCCTAACCGATGTGTTCACGATCTCCTTATCGAGATACACCACAGTTCTTATGGTTTGTGTTTCCTTATTGTACAATAAACTTTGATAGAATGGCAATTTTAGGAAAATCTCTTCCTTTATGCTATCCATTTCTACTTGGTCTTGTATTTTGTTCTGAATTAAAGGTTGAAGCTCAAATTGTTTTTTGTCGGTATTTTTGACCAGTTTTTGCAGATTATCGGTCGAAACGACGAGTGATATTTCGGGTTCTGCTTGCAATTGTTTGCTCAGTTTGTTCCACTCGTTAAAATTTTCAGGAGTGAAAAGACTACTGTCTTTAATGGCAATTACGATCAGATTTCCTTCTTCGCCAAAAGTATCAAGAAATTTGTTGTATTCCAGATTGATGGGGTGATGATCGGGCAAAAGGTTGGCTTCAGTAAAGGTAAATCGCATGTTTTTCCATTGCATGGCAAGAAAAACGGTGATTCCAAGAACCAATATTAATATAATTATGCGATTGCGAAGAATAATCCTCGCTGTAGTCTTCCAAAAGCCTTTAGTGATCTTGTTTATCATCCGAAAAAAATTCCGAGCAAAGGTAGAAAACCTATGTGTTTCTGCCTAAAATCCCAAACTAAAATAATACGTGAATTTGAAGGAAATATTGTCGTCAAAATGGGGTAAATGATAAGCGCCGTACCTGTACATAAAATGAAGCCCAAAACCTTTGAAGATCTTGTTCAGCTCTAAACCGCTTTCCATATAGCCATTTTCGAGAGAATTGAATTCAATCCCCGTATGGTTTTCCCTGTTGGAAACATCTCCAATGGCAAATCTGGAGATAATAACAAGTTCCGGACGTATTTTTTTAGTAATACCAAACCGCTTGAAATAATGTTTGGCCTGAAGTACAGCATACCTATCTGAAAAAAACTCATTAAAATACATGGTTTCAAAACTATCCCTGCCACCGACAGAAAAACGTCTTAAAATAACCTCTCCGTCGGGTTGGTTGGGCGAAGCATTATATAATTCTGTAATAGGCAAGTCGCCAAAATTGATGCCTCCAAGAAAGAGTAGACTTGTTTTTCCTTTGTTCAATGGTTGTATTTCGTGTCTCATCCGCAAAGCAAACTTTGAAAAATTAAGATCACTATCAGTTATATTCTCAAAACCCTGGGTGGCTTGAAAAGTAAATTGCGGGAATTTATTATCGATCACCACCTTTCCTTCACTGGTTTGCATGTATGTGTTGAACGGATTCCACTGGAAAGAAGCGGTAATCGTACTTGTTTGAAAGGTTTCATATGTCGTAATACCATCTTTGATGTAGGTGTAGTTGAATGTAGGTGTTACATTTTGATGGGAGAATTGTAATCTTGTATTAATCTTAGGCGTAAATTCATGGGTGAGGTAAGCGCTAAGGTCTTTTGTTTTGTGAAACTGACTGATGTTGAACAAACGCGGCTCAAAAAGATAAAAAGCCCTTCCGTCTGTAATAAAAGTTAAACTTCCGGTCTCCGTGAGGTCATCTTTATAATTGATGCCAATACGGGTGTCATCATATTTGTCCAGTCTGCTTTCTGCTCCAAAACCGTATTTAAAGTCTTTGTCTTTTGTTCCATAAGCCCCATAAGCATGTAGTCTGTATTTTTTGGAGAAGGTGTTGTTGGTAATAGCGCTCATCCCGAGCCTGAAACCTTCATAGCGGTTAAATTTGATCAGGGACTTGGAATCAAAATCGATATATTTTGTAGTGATATAGCCGACCATGAATTTCCGCACAAAGGAAATCTTCTTTTCATAATTTCTGGCCTCTACAAGACTGTCGACAGCTGCATAGGTTTCCAGTTCCCTTTGCGTGATGCTGTCTGTTCGGTATTCTTGCCAAAAATCTTCATCTCTTTTTGTAGCGACATCCATGAGTTCAATAGCAACACCGCTGCGTTCAATGATGACTTCTTTGTTCAATTGGACATTAAAATGATTTGTTTTGGCTTTCAGGAATATCTTTTGGGTGACATCATTGGGGTTGGTGTTAACCGTAATCGAATCAGTTTTTTGTTCGTTTGAAACGATCCTGAGTTTACCAAAAAGGTTGACTACCTTATTGTTTTCGCCTTTTCCTACGATAATTTCATTGTGGCTTGGGAACCAAATGTCTTCCTCCGGAAAATAGATGAAGTTTTGAGTAGCTTTTACGTCTATGGCAGCATTCAGTTGCGAAATCCCTTTTTGTAGGGCATAACTTTCAGTATCGATATATAAAACCCCTTCCAAGCCTATTTGTTCTCTGCCTTTTTTTGGGAAATAGTAGATCATATAACCCTTTCGGCCTTGTTGTTGTATGGTGTCTAAAATTCTGAAACGGTAGGTTTTTAATGCTTTTTGACCAAGCGGACTTATAAACTCCGTGCCAAAAACCTTGTAACGCTTTTGATAGAATGAAAATGACTGAAGCTCCAAAGCCATGACTTCATAAATTGGGTTTTTAAACCCGGCCATATGTGTTCCCAATACAGTTTCCCGTTTTCCTTTTTCTTGTGTAAAAGAAATATTGGAAGCCTTTTCGGTGATGTAGAGGTGGGATTTTTCGAGTTGTTTTTTTAGCTGATAATTGGTTGAATCGACTTCCTTGAATTTAAGGACACCCCTTTTTGTTTTATAAATGGAATCGATGGCTCCGTTGATAGAATCTGGATTGGCAGTAATCAATAATTTGCTGTAGGCGGTATAGCTAAACGATTTTAAAATGTCTTCAGGATTGTTCTTTTCTTTTCTCTCAATGACCTGTTGTATGATTTTTGTTGCTGAATTCTCATTTTCTTTGAGAACAACTTCACTTAAGGGGTCCACTTTTTTCTTCAGCTTGACTGTTATATTTGCTGAAGTGATCTTAACTTCTTGGGGGGCATAACCAATATAACTGATGAATAGTGTTTGTGTTAGGCTGTCTTTGGCAATTTCAAACTTCCCTTCAAGATCTGAAATAGTGTTTTTCCCTGTGTTGATGTTAATGGTGGCAAATGGAAGGGGATGTGCTTTCTCTTTGTCGACAACAGTCCCATAAATGATATCCTGAGCGAAATTCACGTTAACGATAAATAATAGAAAAAAGAGGGATATCAAGTGTTTCATTCGGAATGTGACTGTTATACATACGTAACGTAATGTTACAAAAAATAAAAGCGACTTTTTATAGCCGCTTTATAATTTTAGTGAAAGTTTAACTCACTAAGTGAGATTTGATATGTTCCAACGCCTGCCTTTGTCGGCAGACAGACCTGCGTTAAAACGTTTTTAGGTTTTCTTCTTAATGTCTCGTGGGCTTTCCTTAAGGTAATTTAACTCATATAATAGATAGGTAAGTTAAACAGTCATGATTTCTTTTTCTTTTACAGCCAGGATATCGTCTACTTTTTGGATATGACTGTCGGTTAATTCCTGAACATCAACTTCGGCATTTGCCATAAGATCTTCAGAAGCATCGAGTTTTCTTATCTCCTTGTTAGCATCCTGTCTTGCATTTCTGATGGAAACCTTGGCGTCTTCAGCTTCAGCTTTAGCTTGTTTTACGAGGGTTTTTCTTCTTTCCTCGGTCAAAGGCGGTACGTTGATAATTACCATTTCCCCATTGTTCATAGGATTAAAACCGAGATTGGCCATCATTATTCCCTTTTCGATCTCTTGGAGCATCGCTTTCTCCCAAGGTTGAATAGAAATAGTCCTTGCGTCAGGAGTATTTACATTGGCTACTTGATTCAAAGGTGTTTGGGAACCGTAGTAGTCAACCATCACACTTGATAGCATGGAAGGGCTAGCCTTTCCGGCGCGTATGTTTGCCAATTCTTTTTCAAGGTGCTTCAAAGAACCATCCATCGATTCTTTGGTAGTGTCCAGTATAAATTTAATTTCGTCGTTCATAACTATGTAATTTTTTAAATAGTTCGGCTATTTAAACCAAACCAGTTAAAGATTCACTTTAGTACCAATATTTTCCCCCAATACCACTTTTAGGAGATTTCCGGGTTTGTTCATATCAAAAACAATAATGGGCAACTCATTTTCTTGACTTAATGTAAAAGCAGTGGTGTCCATTACTTTTAATCCTTTTTTGATGACATCTTCAAACGAGATGAAATCGAACTTGGTTGCGTCTTTGTTTTTTTCAGGATCTGAGGTATAGATGCCATCTACCCTTGTTCCTTTTAAAATCACGTTGGCATCAATTTCAATAGCACGTAAAACCGCGGCCGAATCGGTTGTAAAATAAGGATTTCCCGTTCCGCCACCAAAAATGACCACACGGCCTTTTTCAAGGTGCCTTACAGCACGCCTTCTGATAAAAGGCTCGGCCACTTCGTTGATTTTAATAGCCGATTGCAAGCGGGTTTCGATGCCTTCGTCTTCGAGAGCGCTTTGCAGTGCCAAACCGTTGATTACCGTTGCGAGCATTCCCATATGGTCAGCTTGTACACGGTCCATTCCACTACTGGCACCGGCCAAACCTCTAAAAATATTTCCTCCACCAATCACAATAGCAACTTCTACACCTTTTTCGATAACCGAACCGATCTCTTCCGCATATTCTTTCAGCCTTTTTGGGTCTATTCCATATTGTTTTTCTCCCATAAGGGCTTCTCCACTTAGTTTTAGAAGTATTCTTTTGTATTGCATATTTATCTGGATGGATTTTTGTTCCTGAAAATTTTCCAAGCAAAAATAAGCAAAATAATTAAGCGATGGATTGTAGATTTAGCGAACATAAAAAAACCGCTTTTGAAATAGATTCAAAAGCGGCTTGATTTTTCTCCCCAAAAGAGGGATGATATTTATTTGTTACCCTAAAGCAACCCTTTCAAAAGCAGTGATGGTAAGTTCGCCGTTTACAGATTTTACGTAATCAGCAACGCTTTGTTTACTGTCTTTGATGAATGCTTGGTTTATCAAAGTGTTGTCTTTAAAGAAACGCTTCAATTTACCTTTTGCGATATTGTCAAGCATAGCTTCAGGTTTACCTTCGGCTCTAAGGGTGTCTTTGGCGATTTCAATCTCTTTATCGATCACTTCCTGATCAACTCCGCTTTCATCCAATGCAACAGGATTCATAGCGGCTGCTTGCATAGCTACATCTTTAGCGGCAACATCTGCTCCTTCGACATCTGCAGAAAGACCAATCAAGGTAGCAATTTTGTTACCAGCATGGATGTATGAACCTACGAAAGGAGCTTCCAAAGTCCTGAAATCCCCGATCTCGATTTTTTCACCGATAACCCCAGTTTGCTCAGTCAATTTTTCTGAAACTTTGATACCTTCATAGTCAGCATCAAGTAGGGCTTCTTTTGAATCGCAATTCAAAGCCAATTCAGCCAAATTGGTGGCAAGGGTAACGAATGATTCGTTTTTGGCAACGAAATCAGTTTCACAGTTAAGGGAAACAATAACTCCTTTACTTCCATTTACTTTTGCGATCACAGCACCTTCAGAAGACTCTCTGTCGGCTCTTTTTGCTGCAACTTTTTGTCCTTTTTTACGAAGGATCTCTACTGCTTTGTCAAAATCACCATCAGCTTCTACCAAGGCGTTTTTGCAATCCATCATACCGGCACCGGTAGACTTTCTTAGTTTATTTACTTCAGCGGCTGTAATTTTTGCCATTTCTTTTTCAGTTTTAATAGTTTAAAGTCGTTACCTATTCTGTTTCATTACAAAAGTATGAAAGCTGTGTGGGTAACGACTTTACGAAATTATTATTTCTTTTCGTTTTCTTCAGTTTCTACTGTTTCAGCTTTTTTGTCTTTAGCCTCTTGTTCTGCTTTTGCTTTTTTCTCCTCTTTCTCCTTTTTCTCTTCAGCTTTCTTTTCTTCAGCAGCAGTTTTGTCAGCTTTTCTTTCAGCTAGTCCTTCTGCTACAGCACCTGTAACGTGGGCAAGGACTTTTTCAATAGATTTTGAAGCATCGTCGTTTGATGGGATCACATACTCAACCTCTCTTGGGTCTGAGTTTGTATCTACCATCGCAAAGATTGGAATGTTTAATTTTTGTGCTTCTTTTACAGCGATGTGTTCACGCATGGTGTCTACAACAAACAATGCTCCCGGCAAACGGGTCATATCTGCAATTGAACCTAAGTTTTTGTCCAACTTGGCTCTTAAACGATCTACTTGTAGTTTTTCTTTCTTTGAAAGTGTATCAAAAGTACCGTCTTTTTTCATTCTGTCGATAGCAGCCATTTTTTTAACGGCTTTTCTTATCGTAACAAAATTGGTAAGCATACCACCGGGCCATCTTTCTGTGATGTATGGCATGTTTACAGCTCCTGCTTTATCAGCAACGATATCTTTTGCTTGTTTTTTGGTAGCTACAAATAGGATTTTTCTACCTGATGCCGCGATTTTTTTAAGGGCTTCGTTGGCCTCTTCGATCTTAGCGGCTGTTTTGTATAAATTGATTACGTGAATCCCGTTACGCTCCATGTAGATATAAGGAGCCATGTTTGGATTCCATTTTCTGGTCAAGTGTCCAAAGTGTACACCTGCTTCCAGTAAGTCTTTTACTTCTATGTTATTTGCCATTTTTGTAATAGTTTACGTTCCGTTGCCCACTGTGTGGGTTTGGTGCCCGATTGTTGTCAGGCTTGTTTATTTAGCAATGTTAAAGTGGTCACGTTTTACCGATCGCCTCTAGCATTTGGATGCTAAACTAACCTCCTTTTCCTTGCGGAAAACGGAGCAACGACATGTTTTAATAATTTATGCTGAATTTATTTCAGCATCTTTTTCAATATTTCACTGAGTTTAATTCTGGTTCAGTATGCCAAGAAATCTTTAAACAAATCCTGAAACTCCCGAATCCTCGGGACAGGATACAATTAACGTTTAGAGAACTGGAATTTCTTACGTGCTTTCTTCTGACCGAATTTCTTACGCTCTACCATTCTCGGATCTCTTGTCAACAATCCTTCTGGTTTAAGGGTTCTTCTGTTTTCTACATCTACTTCACAAAGTGCTCTGGAAATAGCCAAGCGGATAGCTTCTGCTTGTCCGGTAACACCTCCACCAAAAACATTTACTTTAACGTCAAAGTTATCAGCGTTCTCTGTCAAAGACAATGGCTGTTTTACTTTGTACTGTAATGTTGGTGTTGGGAAGTATTGCGTAAATTCTTTTTTGTTGATAGTGATGTTTCCTTTACCTTCAGAAACGTACACACGTGCAACTGCAGTTTTTCTTCTGCCGATTTTGTGAATTACTTCCATTTATTTAAGATCGTTTAAGTTAATTGCAGTTGGTTTTTGAGCTTCTTGTTTGTGCTCTGGACCAACATACACTTTCAAATTACGGAATAGCTCTGCACCCAATTTGTTTTTAGGAAGCATTCCTTTAATAGATTTTTCCAACAAACGCGTAGGGTCTTTTTTGAAAAGCTCTGTCGCGGTTGTGATTCTTTGTCCGCCCGGATATCCTGTGTAACGCACATATTCTTTAGCGTCCCATTTTTTCCCGGTTAAATTGATTTTCTCTGCGTTGATAATAACAACATTATCTCCACAATCAACATGCGGCGTGTAATTAGGCTTGTGCTTACCTCTAAGTAGCTTGGCTACCTTGGAAGAAAGACGGCCCAACGTCTGACCTTCAGCATCCACCAAAACCCACTGTTTGTCTACAGTAGCTTTGTTGGCTGAGATTGTTTTGTAGCTTAATGTATCCACACTAACTTTTTTAAAAATTAAACATTCCATTCCCTTACCCCTGAATGTCAACTCGGGATAATGGGGGTGCAAAAGTACAACTATTTCTATTAAAAGCAAATAGCGGCTTGTGAATTATTTGAATAATTAAATGGGGTGGTTTGTAGGAGGTAGTGAAATGGTTTTTAATATGCTTAATGCGCCTCTAACCAATCATCACCATGACCCATTTCTACATCTAGGGGAACGCTGAGTTTGTAGGCGTTTTCCATTTCGGTTTTGATCAATGGTTTTATCTCTTCCAATTCTTCTTTATAGGCGTCAAAAACCAATTCATCATGTACCTGCAACAACATTTTTGTTTTAAAATTGCCTTCTTTCAGTTTTTTATGGATGTTGATCATGGCGATTTTGATGATATCGGCAGCACTTCCCTGTATGGGAGCATTCACGGCATTTCGCTCTGCTCCACTACGCACTACGTGGTTGCGGGAATTGATGTTTTTTAAATACCGTCGGCGGCCTAAAACCGTTTCTACATAACCGTTGTCCTGAGCAAAATGTACTTGTTTGCTTATGTATGCTTTTAACTTCGGATAGGTTTCATAATAGGTGTCTATTAGTTCTTTTGCCTCACTTCGGTTAAGGGAAGTTTGATTGCTGAGTCCGAATGCAGAAACCCCATAAATGATGCCGAAGTTGACCGTTTTTGCATTGCTTCGTTGTTCGCGGGTGACTTTGTCCAGATCTACTTTAAAAACCTGTGCGGCGGTAGAGGCGTGAATATCTTCGCCATTTTTAAAGGCTTTGATCATGTTTTCTTCCTGACTTAAGGCGGCTATAATCCGCAATTCAATTTGAGAGTAGTCGGCTGCGAGTAGTGTATATTCTTTATTTCTCGGCACAAATGCTTTTCTTACCTGTCGGCCTCTTTCTGTGCGGATCGGGATGTTCTGTAAATTCGGATTGTTGGAACTGAGTCGCCCAGTGGCTGCTACCGCCTGACTATAAACGGTGTGGATCCTATGGGTTTTTTTGTTGACCTCGTTGGGTAGTGCATCGACATAGGTACTTTTTAGTTTGTTCAACTGTCGCCATTCCAGAATGTCGGCCACGATCTGATGGTCTTTTGCCAAATAGGAAAGCACATCTTCTGCGGTGGAGTATTGTCCGGTTTTGGTCTTTTTTGGTTTGTCAACCAATTTCAACTTGTCGAATAAAATAGGGCCCAATTGTTTTGGCGATGCTAAGTTGAAAGTCTCTCCGGCTTGTTTGTATATGCCTTTCTCCAGTCTTGAAATATCGCTGTTCAGATCTTTTGTCAACGAATGGAGGTATTTTTCATTCAAATTGATGCCTTCAATTTCCATATCGGCCAAGACCTGAACCAGAGGGGCTTCGATCTCCTCAAATAATTTTTGAGCGTTACGGTTGGGTAATTCCTGTTCGAAAATATTTTTCAGCTGAAGGGTGATATCAGCATCTTCTACGGCATATTCGGTTTGTTGTTCTACGGGGACCGTTCGCATAGAACGTTGATTCTTCCCTTTTTTACCGATCAGGGTTACGATGGGAACCGGCGAATATTTCAAATAGGTTTCTGATAACACATCCATATTGTGGCGCATATCCGGATTGATGAGATAATGTGCGATCATGGTGTCGAAAATAGGTCCTCGAACAGGCATGTCGTAGTTGGAGAGTACTTTGATATCGTACTTTAAATTTTGTCCTACTTTTTGAATGTTCTCATCTTCAAAGAAGGGACGGAATTCTTCCAAAATGACTTTTGTTTTTTCCTGGTCTTCCGGAAAGGAAACGTAAAATCCGGTGCCGGGTTCCCATGAAAAGGCACAGCCAACCAATTCAGCTTCCAAGGATTTAATACTGGTGGTCTCCGTGTCGAAACAAACGCTTTTTTGTTGGAGTAATTTTGATAAAAGCAATTTTCTGGCTAGTGGCGTATTCGCATGTTGGTAAAAATGCGGTACTTGTTCGATGGTTTTGTATCCCGATGCAGGTGTTTCCGGTGTTTCTTCATCAGCATCACTTCCAAAAAGATCGTATTGCACATCGAGTTTATCGTTTACCTTTGCTTTTTTCTCAGGTGCTTTATCCGTTGCAGAAGCAGGTTCTTGATTGAAAGTTTTCAAAAGGTTTTCCGTAAGCCTTCTAAATTCCAATTCCTGAAAAATTTCTTTTACTTTAGGAATGTCCGGTGTGTTCAATTCATAATCTTCTTCGTGAAATTCAACTGGAACATCCAGCATGATACGCGCCAGTTTTTTTGAAAGGATGCCTTGTTCGGCATTGGTCTCCACTTTTTCCTTCATTTTCCCTTTAAGCTGATTGGTATTGGCCAAAAGACCTTCCAAACTCCCGAATTGTTTGATGAATTTCTTGGCGGTTTTATCACCAACACCGGGAAGTCCGGGAATATTATCAACCGCATCACCCATCATCCCGAGATAATCGATCACCTGTTCGGGAACTTCAACTTCAAATTTTTTCTGTATTTCGGGGATGCCCCATATCTCAATACCATTACCCATTCTCGCCGGGCGGTACATAAAAATATTTTCAGAAACCAGCTGGGCAAAATCTTTATCGGGTGTTACCATGTAGACTTTGTAGTTGGCCTTTTCGGCTTGTTTAGACAGTGTTCCTATAATATCATCGGCTTCATATCCCTCCTTTTCAATACAGGGAATGTGCATAGCCTTTAAAATATCCTTAATAATAGGTACGGCTATCCGAATGGCTTCGGGTGTTTCGTCACGATTGGCTTTGTATTCTTCAAACATTTCAACGCGGTCTTTGCTCCCGCCTTTGTCAAAAGCAACTGCAAGATGATCAGGATTTTCTCTTTTGATGACATCTAATACGGAATTCATGAATCCCATAATGGCCGAAGTGTCCATTCCTTTGGAATTGATCCTCGGGTTTTTGATAAAGGCATAATAACCTCTAAAGATTAGAGCATATGCATCTAAAAGAAACAGCCTTTTTTGATCTGACATTTTTCTATGGTGTTTGAAGTTGAAAGTTGTAAAGTTAACAAGTTTAAAGAGTATAGTGAAATGAAAAGTAACTAAAAGATATAGGGAAATGCTAAAGCAGTCATCAATTTTTAGGCATAGCTGATCCCTTAACTGTTTCAGCAGAAGAATTAGTAATAAATAGAACTGAAAAGACGTGCAGCTATTCAGAAAAAACCATAAACACACCTTGCCCTATTGTCGATAACAGGGCAAGGGAATTAGGATTGGACGCTCCTTCAATTGAGGGAGTACGATTTACAACTGCTTCTCTACAATTTTAGAAAATGAAGTCATTTTGCAATTGTAATTATCCACAAAAAAGTCATCCAAATCATCAGCCTTTTGAAGCATTTGTGTGATATTGTTTTTTATTTCGTTGGCTTTTGGTGAAAACAGATCGGCTATGGCTACGCGATATGAAATAAAGATGGTGTCTTTGTGAACTCCCAATTTGTAGGGTTTTACATTATCTTGTAGTATATACTCGAGTAAAGAACCTAAATTACCTTTTGGTAATTCGTTCAATGGCGATGTGATATAGAGGTAATTATTCTTGAAAATAAAAATCCTTATCAGGGAACTACCGTGATGAAATTCCCATACATTGGCACCACTTCTTGCTAAAACCGGGTTGGTTCCTGCCTGTGTCAATGCATCTTCCACGAATACAGCTATTTTGCTCAATTGATTGGTTTCAAAGGCAAAAACTTTGGTGTCGACGTTGTTTCCGCAGCTAGTACAATATTCAATCCTTTCAGAAATGAGTGTTCCGCAGGAATCACATTTTAAAGAATAGGTAGAGTAATCGGTTATAGATGACAAAGTATCCAGTTCTTCTATAACGGTATTTAGTGGAATACCAAAACCTACATTGTCGGCATGGTTGAATTTTGAAGTCGTAACAGCTACCAATTCATTATTGTTATTAAGCATTGGACCTCCACTGTTTCCGGGGTTTACTGCAGCATCCGTTTGAACAAAATGTCTTCCATCCATCAATTGATCAGGTGAAGAAATAATACCTTGGGTAACGGTGTAGGGCATTCCGAAAGGGAACCCATGTACAAAAACCTGATCCCTTCCGGCAGGAATAGTTTCTTTGTTGATCTTGACTCCTGCAGCATTAAAACTGTCGCTACATTTCAGAAAGGCAAGATCTGTAACAGGATTTACCATAACAACATTGGCTAGATAACGATCCTTTGTAGTGTTCTCGACAGCGACTTCCCTGTTCCCATTAACGACGTGATAATTGGTTATTATGATATCGTGTTCTTTAATATAAAATCCTGAACCACTTCCTGATGCAGTGTTTATTTTGAAAATTGAATCTGAAACATTGTTCATAACCGAATGATTGTTTTAAAATTGGGGTTAGTTGTTAAATAATCTTGCGAAAAATCCTTTTTTACCTGATTTGAAAGAAACCGCTGATAAGTTGCCGGTCATTATATTATCTATGGCTTTAAAAAGTATTTTGCCCGATTCTTCCCAAGGTTTTCCTCCTACTTTCTTTAGTGCGTTATATATTACATTGGAATATTTGTCCTCGACAGTGTTATAATAGAGCAAGTAATAAAAGATATATTGAACAGACAGGCTACAAGCCAAATAATCTTTCTTGTCGAATTCTTTTTTGGCCCTTTCATAGATGTTTTTGATAATTCCCTTAACGGCTTCGTCATTAGCACTTCTTTTTGGGGATACAAAATTCTCAATATCATACAGATCGTTCTTGAATTTTTCGGCATCCCAATCTTGTAATTTCTTCAAAAACTCTTTGGCGTAATTAATTCGTTGGGGAATTGGATCCTGGGAAGTCATTTGATAACTGATTTCTTTTTCCAGTTCAGTTCTTAAAAACCCTTGTGGAAAACAATAATTGTCGATCTTAAAAAGGGTAATCGCGATAATATCCCAGGTGAAATACTCCCAGCGCTTTTGTTCAAAATGACTGATGTACTGAAGGGCTTCATCCACTATTGTCATGACATTATCGTAGAGTTCCGTCAGTTTTTCCGGAGGGTGATTCTTGACAATAGGTTCGTTGATTCGTTCCGCGTTAAATTGTTCTATGAATTTATCGTCATAATTATCTGCATAAATACAAATGTCATATAGAACATCCCAGATTTTATAAGGCTCACAGGTCTCTATAGGACATTCATATTCAAAAGACAATTGCTCTCCTTTTAAAAGGATGTTTGTCAGATTTAAAGGTGAAAAATTGAGTTGAGCAACTTGCCTGTAAAGAGGAATAGGATTTTCTCTTGGGATGATCAAAAAAGGTGCGCTTACTTTAAACGTTTCATCGGTAACCCTTATATTGATCACCACCGATCCATGCGGGATATTGAATTCAGTTTTATCGGCATTGCCAAATTTTTCAAACAGTGTCGGATTTGCATATCGAATCACTCCAATTGCTGTTTCTTTGTATTGTTTGGCGTCGTAAAAATCCATTACACGATCCCAATAGGTAAAATCAACTTGACTGCTGTTACTTTTCAGGATGGAAGGGAAATATTTCGGAGATGTATTCATTATTTATTTTTTGTAAAAAAACAATTTTATTCATAAAAAAACAAAGTCAGCGAGGTGATATTTATGTTAAAGATGTCCTTTGTTAGTTGTAATCGTTTTATATATGGGATCATTCTTTCACAAAGGCCCCTGAAGGATTATTGCTTTGTCCGGTACTATCATATTTACTATAACTAAATCCGGGGTGAATGCAATAGGCGCCGGTTTCTCCGTTTTTGTCAATGGCAAGAAAACCTATCTGAAAATCTTTATGCTTCTCTTTGTTTTTTGCAATGATACGATTAACAGCTTCTTCACAAGCTTCTTGTGGTGATTTGCCCTGTCGCATTAATTCGACGATCAAAAAAGACCCTACAGTTTTTATTACTTCTTCCCCAACACCCGTTGCAGTAGCGCCACCTACTTCGTTGTCGATAAAAAGCCCCGCTCCGATAATGGGGGAATCCCCTACGCGTCCACCTACTTTGTATGCCATACCACTGGTAGTACATGCTCCGGAAAGATCTCCGTTTTCATCAATGGCAAGCATTCCGATGGTGTCGTGGTTTTCTATGTTGATAATGGTTTCATATTTGGATTCCTTTTTCCATTCCAACCATTCTTGTTTCGATTTTTCGGTAAGCAAATCTTCTTTTTGGAATCCTTTTTCATATGCAAACTGTTCTGCGCCTTTTCCTGCAAGGATCACATGTGGAGTGTTTTCCATAACCTTTCGGGCTACTGAAACCGGATGGGTGATGTTTTGTAGATAGACCACCGAACCACAATTTCCGTCTTTGTCCATAATACAGGCATCCAAAGTTACATTGCCATCCCTGTCGGGGCGACCACCTTTTCCGACGGTTTGGTTGTTTACATTGGCTTCTTCGATCATCACGCCTTGTTCAACGGCGTCAAGGGAATTCCCTCCACCACTTAAAACCTCCCAGGCTTTTGTTGTGGCGTTGTGAAAATTCCAAGTACAGACCACCACCGGTCGGATAGGTTTTTTGATGGTTTTCGGATCAATTTTACTGTTCGGTTTACTCCATGAAGACAAAAATGGAATTGAAATCAATCCGGCTGAGCCTAATCCGGTCTTTTTTAAAAAATTTCTTCGTTGCATAAAAAAGGGTTCTTTATATTTAATGACGCTAAAGATAATAAAATATGATCATAGAAGTTTGCGCCAATTCCGTTGAATCTGCACTAAACGCCCAAAAAGGAGGAGCGGATAGAATTGAGTTATGTGGCGAATTGGAAGTGGGAGGTGTAACACCTTCTTATGGTGTAATTGCCTTGGTTCGGGAACAACTTTCCATTCCTGTGCATGTGCTGATTCGTCCGCGGAGCGGAAATTTCACCTATACTGAAACGGAGTTTGAAGTGATGAAGCGGGATATCCAATTTTGTAAAGAAATAGGGTGCGACGGAATCGTTTCGGGGGTGTTGAATGCCGATAACACATTGGATGTGGAACGTACCAAAGCATTGGTGGAGCTTTCAGGGTCGTTATCGTTTACCTTTCATCGGGCATTCGATTGGTTGCCAAATCCTGATGAGGCTATTGAACAATTGATTGCCATGGGTTGCAATCGGATCTTGACGAGCGGACAAAAACCCAAAGCTGAAGCGGGACTGGGTGATCTCGTAAAATGGAATGAAAAATATGGAAATCAAATACAATTGATGCCGGGAAGCGGAGTGAACGCAGCAAACATTCAAACTTTTAAAGAAAAAGGGTTTAAAGAGATCCATTTTTCGGCAAGCAAACTGAAAAAAAACCTGACTACAACGCCGAAAATTTCGTTCAACAATCATGTTTTTGATGAAAGTTATCTGAGAAACACCGACTTACAAACAGTACAGACGTTGGTTAACTTAGTTAAATAAACTCTAAAATAACTGTAAGTCTCTCCATATAAGATATTTTTGTTTAAATGAGTTCATTATAAACCGAGAAAGAATAATATGTCGCGCTTTTTTATTGTTTTGGTCATTCTATATTTGATTACCGCCTTCTACGGTTTTCAAGCTTTTAGAACACTTGTTAAAAACCCGTATTTGCAGATAGCCTACGGACTTTGCTTTATAGGTGTTTTGGTCAATCTGTATTTTCAGTTTAATTATTTTGATCGTTCTCAGGGCTTAACTTCTGCCATGAGTTTAGCCATAGGATTGTTTTTGGCCTTTTTACTCTTTGCTCTTTTTTCGGGGATCTTTATGCTGGTGGAAGATGTAGTCCGGTTTTTCAGTTGGGCCTTCGGGAAGGTTTTTCAGTTGGGATCAGGGGGTGAAAACACAATGGTTTTTCCTTCCCGAAGGAAGTTTGTAAGTAGTTTGGCGTTGGGCGTGGCAGCCGTTCCGTTTTTATCCATTTTTTATGGCATGTACAAAGGGAAATATGATTATCAAGTGCTGAAATACACATTGGAGTTTGACGATCTCCCCGATGCTTTCGATGGGTATACGATCACTCAGATATCCGATATTCACAGTGGAAGTTTTGACAATAAAGAGAAGGTGAAATATGTTGTGGATTTGATCAATGAACAGGCTTCCGATGTTTTGTTGTTTACCGGAGACATGGTAAATAATCTTGCTCGTGAAATGCATCCGTGGAAAGAGATTTTTGCAAATCTGAAAGCAAAAGACGGGAAATTCTCAATCCTTGGAAATCACGATTATGGGGATTATGCCGAGTGGGAAAGTGAAGCTGCTAAAGCTGAAAACCTTGAAGAGTTGAAACAGATCCAAAAAGAGATGGATTTTGATTTGCTGTTGAACGAAAGCCGATTTTTGGAAAAGAACGGTCAGCGTATAGCACTTATCGGTGTGGAGAATTGGGGTCAAGGCGGATTTAAAAAAGCAGGTGACTTGAACAAAGCCATTGAAAATATTGATGCGAATGACTTTAAGATCCTGATGAGTCACGATCCATCGCATTGGGAATATGAAGTGATCGATCATCCATATCATTATCATTTAACGTTGAGCGGACATACACACGGAATGCAATTCGGTGTTGAAATCCCCGGCTGGTTTAAGTGGAGTCCGGTAAAATGGCGTTATAAATATTGGGCAGGAATCTATAAAGAAATGGGACAATACATCAACGTAAACCGCGGGTTAGGATTCATAGGTTATTCCGGAAGAGTAGGGATATGGCCCGAAGTATCAGTAATAGAATTAAAGAGAAAAACTAAAGGAACAGTTTAGATTTTAGCATTAAAAGTATTCTAAAACAGTCTGTTTAAGGTATTTTATCGTTTTTTTTAATATTTTTGATTTGAACAAGTTGTTAAAATAGAATATATATGTCAAAGTTTGGCGAGTTAATTGACGGAAATATCCCTGTGCTACTGGACTTTTATACAGATTGGAATGAATCTTCCACATCAATGCATCCCGTGTTGCGAGATGTGGCTGCCGCTCTTGGTGATAAAGCAAGGGTGATCAAAATAGATATTGATAAAAATCAGGAGTTGGCCGATGCATTACGTGTAAAAGGCCTGCCTACACTGATGATCTACAAAAGTGGTGAAATGGTGTGGCGCCAAAGTGGCGAGCAGGACGCAAACACATTAATTGGTTTGTTGCAGGAATACGTTTAGTTCCTTAAAACCTTGCAGTTGTATTCTTTTTCGTGAAGTGTTTTCAGCACTTTTGGTAAGATGACTTTCAGTTTTTCAAATGCTTTCACACTGTCGTGAAAAACGACGATGCTTCCGGGGCGTATGTTGTTTAAAACATATTTGAGACATTGCTCGGGGCTGTTGTCAACATCAAAATCGGCACTCAACACATCCCACATCACAATTTTATACCCTTTTTTTCTGATGGCTTTCGTGGCTTTTCTTGAAATCCTTCCGTAAGGAGGCCTGAATAGTTTTTCCATTTTCTTCGGGTGATAATTTTCAATGGTTTTTTCAGCCCAATCAATATTTTCCAAGTAATCCTTTAGTAAATGATGTTTTACATTATAGTGATTATGGGTATGGTTGCCTATGGCATGGCCTGCCACTACAATCTTGTTAAAGATATCAGGGTGTTGATCAACATTCTTACCGATGCAAAAGAAAGTAGCTTTGGCGTTGTATTTTTCCAATTCCTTTAAAACAAAAGGAGTGACCTCGGGAGTGGGACCGTCGTCGAAGGTCAAAAAAATATCCTTTTGGTTGGTTTTTATATCCCAACATAGTTTTGGGAAAATCCATTTGATAAGCGCCGGGGTTTTGACCAAATAGGGTTTCACTGTAAAAGTTTTAAGACCTCACAGGTTTCGCTTGTCTCGACATGTCACCCTTGTCACCCTGAGCTTGTCGAAGGGTTGTCGAAGGGTATTCGTCGAGAAAACCTGTGCTGTGAGGTCTGAATAAAATCAAATAATTATTATTCCTCAACCGTTACCGTATCCATTTCTACCGGAATTTCCGTTTCACCCTCCAAATCGGGACTCTCTTGCGGAATCATTTGTTGTTGCGATGGTTGCTGACTTCTGTAAAAATGATTGAAACGCTCCAGATACTCGTTAAAAGTTTTGGTCTCCGGTAATCCGAATTCTTCACTGTCGTTTTCAACAACAATGTCGAGCAAGGCTCTATAACGTTCAATATTACTCACAATATCTGATGCGTAATTGTATTGTGTGTCAATATCCATACTGCTATAAAAGTCGAGTTGTTCCTGATATTTTTTAGCAATGTCTTTGTAAAGCTTGCGGGCTTTTTCCGTTTCTTCTACCAGATAATAGCCTTCAACATAGGGTTCTAAAAAGACGTAATACCCAAAATAACCAAACGGCATTTTTTCCATCGCAAGGTCCAAAATATCTTTTGCTTTGTCTTTTTTATCCGTTTTTATCAATTTTTCGGTCAATCGGGCAAGGTTTCCACGGTATGAGATGCTGTTCTTTCGGGTTTCAGGGTCGTGATAAATATCCGGCGATTCTGAATTTCCCCAATCCCATTTTTTCACAATATCATACATCAGGTCTTCGTCTATCCTTCCCATTTCGTATGGGTTGTTCGGGGCTATCGGCGTTTTGATAGGAACGAGCTTGTATACCAATCCGTCGAGTTGTAAATAGTCTTTCATCCACATATATTCGGCCTTGTCAAAACTTCCTCCGGTAAAATAGATAGGGCGTTCCCAATCGTTATTTGCCAAAATATCGAGCATTAACAATCTGTTTTTGGTCAACGCACTTGGAAGGTTAATATCAATATAATCCACAACATCGGCAGAATCCTTTGCTTTTACCAAACCGTTTTCAAGCACTTTGGCCTTATTGACAGGTACCCGTATCTTGTTGGTAGGGTAAAAATGAATATTGAGGTAGTTCTCCGGATACTGACTCGTATCACCACCTTGTTTTTTGATGAGATTGCGAATGGTATTTTGGTCATTGCCCACCCAGTCCATAAATTTTTTGATGTCCCATCGTTCATCGGTCAACTGTTGGAGGTAAACAGCATCCCTGATTCCGAAAGCGTATTTATCGTGTGTAAGCTGCGAAGGTATCGGAGCACTTTCATAAGCAGCACGCTTCATCTGGTCGATATACCAATCCGTAGCAAACAAACTGGTGTTGATGGTCCTTACATCGGTACGGTAACCTTCAATTTCCTGGGCATACCATAAAGAGAAGGTGTCGTTATCCCCAATGGTAAACAACATGGCGCCTGCGTCTTCTTCAATAGAATCCAGATATGATTTTGCCATCGACTGTGCCGTATAGCGATTGGCTCTGTCGTGATCATCCCAGTTTTGATAAGCCATCACCGTTGGAACGGCAAACAGACAAACCAAAGTAATAGCCGGAGCCAAAATTTTTGGTTTGAGGTATTTTTTAAACTCTTCAAAAAGGGCATAAACACCCATACCAACCCACATGGAAAACACGAAAAACGATCCTACGAGGGCATAATCCCTCTCGCGGGGTTCAAAAGGCCTTTCGTTCAGATATATTTTCAGTGCCACCCCCATGAACAAAAACAAAGCGAATAACACCCAGAATTGTTGCTTGCTCGATTTTAAAAGAAAGATAAAACCGATCAGTCCGAGAATAAGTGGCAAGAAGAAATAAGTGTTTCGGCCTTTGTTGTCCAGCACATCCGATGGGAGGTTGTCCTGTGATCCTAAACGCCATTCATCTATAAATTTTATTCCGCTGAGCCAATTCCCGTGGTTATCCAATTTTCCTTGGACATCATCCTGACGGCCTACAAAATTCCACATAAAATAACGCCAGTACATATAACCCATTTGAAATTCAAACAGGTAGTGCATATTCTGCCAGAAACTCGGTTTTTCAACGGTGATATACTCCCCAAACTGCTTGATGAAATTGGTGTATTCTTCTTCATCAATAGTGCGGTTTTCCAAATCGCGTTTAAACTGGCTGATGGCGTCGGTGAGTTGTTTTTCACTTCGATATTGCGGTTTGGGTTTGATATTGAGCGGCCCGGTAATTTTCATGTAGTTAGCCGCGTGTTCGCTGCTCCACATTCTCGGCAGAAAACCTTCATGAGCACTATTGGGAGCAACCCTTGAATTTTTGTATTTGTTTACGATAACATATTTGCCGGTTTTATAATCCCTTTCGTATTTAGGTTTATCGTCCATGTAGGGGTTGTCCGGATCTTGCCCTGCAAAAGCATCAGAATACATAGGACCGTAGAACAAATGCGTTTCCGGGTATTGCTCCAGATTATAGTACGCCAAAAGCTGACGTGCATCCGTAGGGCTATTTTCGTTGATGACCGTTCCTGCATTGGCACGTATGGGAACCATCATCCACGTAGAAAAACCGATGAGGATGAATAGCACACTAAGTACTATGGTGTTGATCAGTTTATAATTTTTCTTGCGGGTATAAGATAGTGCATAATAAAAAATAGCGATGATAATGATACCGGCAATGATCGTCCCCGAATTGAAAGGCAATCCGATACTGTTTACAAAGAAGACCTCCAAATATCCGAATACTTTCATCACATTAGGAAGCAAAAGCTTAAAGATGAATAACAATATGGCTATGGAAATGATATTGGCTATAATAAAGGACTTGGCATTGTAGTTTTTATAATTTTTGAAATAATAGATCATCCCCAAAGAAGGAATAGTCAGCAATGCCATAAAATGAACTCCGAATGAAAGTCCGACCACCAATGCGATCAAAACCAACCAACGATGTCCCCGAGGCGTATGTATTTCGTCTGCCCATTTCAGTCCCAACCAAACCATGAGCGAGGTAAGGAGCATGGCCATGGCATAAACTTCGGCTTCTACAGCATTAAACCAAAAACTATCTGAAAAAGTAAAGGTTAGTGTCCCGACCAATCCACTTCCCAAAATGGCGATGTGTTTTGCCGGAGTAAGTTCCCCTGTTTTTAAGGCGAGCTTTCGGGTAATGTTGGTAATGGACCAAAACATAAAAAGGATTACAAAAGCACTGGAAAAAACCGACATGTGATTCACGGTCACCGCCACAGCTTCTGCATCTGAGGCAAACATGGCAAAAAAAGCACCGATCATTTGAAAGAAGGGAGCTCCCGGTGGGTGTCCTACTTGTAATTTGGCCGAAGTGGCAATATATTCCCCTGCATCCCAAAAGCTGGAAGTAGGTTCTACGGTCAGGTGATAGGTAATTAATGCGATTAAAAAAACTATCCAACCAAGAATAGTATCCCATTTTTTAAATTGAGTGGCAGACATATATATTTTCTTATAATGCAGGCGAATTTAAGAAATAATAAGCGAATGTTGCCTACTTTTGAAAAACGTTAACAGCAGAAACCTATTTTAAGCGAAAATTATTATTAAATTTATTTGTGCAAATGAAAGTTTGTTATAAATTTGCACCTGCTTTTACAGACCAGGTGTCCTAGGGCAAGGTTTAATGGCCTATGGTGTAATTGGCAACACAGCTGGTTTTGGTCCAGTCGTTCAAGGTTCGAGTCCTTGTAGGCCAACTGCCAAAACAAAAAACCCGACTCCCAATTGAGTTGGGTTTTTTGTTTTGAAAAACATGGCTGGTGAGGACGAGAAGTTTATCGGATCAAGCACAATTGTTGTGTTTATGCAAAAATTGTTGTTAATCTATACAGGAAGAACTCTACATTTTTCACTCCTCTAAACTGTGCTCTAAAGGC
>NZ_JAPFGA010000019.1 GCF_026241135.1 Galbibacter kalidii | reverse complement strand
GCCCCCTCGACTGCCCGAAAACCCGCTGTACAATGAACTTCCGCTCCCTCTCCTACATCTACCATCCTTCCGAAAGCGGGTGCAAATATAGAAACTTTCCCCGAATTTTTCCAAATGTTTTTTGCGGTTTTTTTGAACCTTGTACACAACCCATTGATAAACTTGGGGTTAGCCGGAAAAAAGTTTTTTATCCCCTCCTAACTTCCCCAAAGGGAAGGGGTATTGAGGATTTTGTATCTTTATGACAAAATATCCATCTTATGTTTTCAAAAAACAAGAACAAAACCTTGAACGAGGTTGATGAAGAGCAACACGAATTACTTGAAAATGCTCAATCTCGCATCAAACAGAAGAAAAGACTCTACTATCATTTTGTGATTTTCCTTATCGGTAGTGTCTTTATGATTATTGCAAACAAGATCCTTAAGTACGGAGAGAATCTTAACTGGTTTGTCTGGGCAATCATGATTTGGGCTTTTTTGTTTATCATTCATTTTATCAATGTTTTTATCACACACAAATTCATGGGAAAAGAATGGGAACGAAAACAACGCGAAAAATTGGTTGTAAAACAAAAAACCAGAATTGCTAAATTGCAAGAGGAAATAGAGAAGGAACATTCCGATTCCGATAACCCTGAAAATATTTCTTGATTAATGATCACAATGATTGCTGCTGCAGCAGAAAACAACGCCCTTGGTAAAGACAACGATTTGGTATGGCATCTGCCGGATGATTTTAAACGTTTTAAAGAGCTCACCACTGGGCATCATATTATCATGGGGCGAAAAACTTTTGAGAGTTTTCCGAAATTGCTTCCCAATAGGACACATGTCATTATCACCAGACAAAAAGATTACCAGCCAGAAAACTGTATTGTAGTGCACTCTATGGAAAAAGCGCTTGAAGCTGCCAAAAATGACCAGCAGCCTTTTATCATTGGTGGTGGGGAAATATATAAATTAGGGATGCCATTTGCCGACAAGATCGAACTCACAAGGGTCCATCATCAACTTGAGGCTGATACGTTTTTTCCGGAAATCGATGAAGATGAATGGGAATTGGCCGCTTCTGAGCATCACCCTAAGGATGGAAAACATCGGTTTGACTTTTCCTACCTTACCTACATCAGAAAAGAAAGGCTTTGTTGATTGACCAATCATTAAAAGAACACCTCAAGGGTGTCCTCAATACGAATCAGATTTATTTTAATCCACTTTCAGGTGGTGACATTAACGATGTTTACCGCATTACCACCGATTCTCAATCGCTGATTATTAAACTGAACAATGCCCGGAAATTCCCCGGAATGTTTGAAGCGGAAGCCATGGGACTGACCACACTTTCTGTAGCAGACTGCATTCGTATCCCAAAGGTGAAACACTGCAGCACCCTCAACTCCACTTCTTTTTTGATCATGGAAGATATCCCTAAGGGAGAAAAAAGTGTGGATTTTTGGACGAATTTTGGCAAGGAACTCGCTGGCCTGCATCAAAAAACACAAGATTTTTTCGGTTTTGAAAGCGACAACTACATCGGAAGCCTTCCTCAGCAAAACAATCTACATAAAAGTGGAATCGATTTTTACATCTTGGAACGGCTGGAACCTCAACTAAAAAGAGCTCACAATAATGGTTATTCGTTTAAAAACACCGATTTGTTCTTTAAAAACCTGGAAAGCATCATCCCTATTGAACCTCCGGCTTTGATCCACGGCGATTTATGGAACGGGAATTTCTTAATCGACAACAACGGAGCATCTTGCCTTATCGATCCGGCTGTCTGCTATGCTTCAAGGGAAATGGATATTGCCATGATGCATCTTTTTGGTGGATTTGACCGCGAGCTATTTGACCAATACAACAGCATCTTTCCACTAGCTGAAAATTGGAAAAACAGATTGGATGTATGGCAACTTTATTATCTGCTCGTGCACCTCAACCTGTTTGGTGGCGGGTATTTAAGATCGGTTGAAAGTATTCTGAAGAAATATACTTAACGCGAGTTCGATTTATACTGTTTTGCTTTTCAATCAGATATTTAGATATACTATTATGGTATTGTGAAAAAATGTAAACCATTAAGGAGTTAAGAGAATTAAGGTATTTCATTAAGCAACTTAATGCCTTAATGGTTCTTTCATCCTTATTATTTTTAGATATTTAATCGAACTCAGGTTACTTAGAATTCCAAACTCCCTACGCTTAATTCAGACTGGACATCGCTAAGTAACATTTTCAAGACTTCGACATTGGAATTTGTGTAGAAATTGAATGTAGGTTGATCTTGTAACATATTTAAAAGATTATTCTTCTCCAAAACCGCCTTGGTCTGTCTGGCTACAGCCTGACCAGAATCGATAATGGTTACCGAGGGAGGAAGTATTTTTTTTATCTGCGGAATCAAATACGGATAATGGGTGCAGCCCAACACCAAATAATCAGCATTCTTATCGATCATGGGTTGTAAATATTTCCGAAGTAAATGCTTCATTTCCAGACTTTCAATTTTTCCGGATTCAATGAGCGGTACGAGTCCGTCACCAAATTGTTCGATCACTTCTCTGTCTTTTGCATACAGGGTCGAAGTTTTTGAAAACAAACTACTCGACAGCGTACCTCGCGTTGCTAACACACCCACCACACTGGTTTCAGATTTTAATGCGGCCGGTTTTATGGCAGGTTCTATCCCAATAAAAGGAACATTGTAATTCTTTCTCAGATAATCTATGGCATTGGTCGTTGCGGTATTGCATGCCACTACAATAAGTTTACAGCCCTTATCCAAAAGATATTCTGTGTTTTTAACACTAAGGTGGATTATTTCATCTTTGGATCGTTCGCCATACGGAGCATTTTTGCTGTCGGCCAAATAGAGTGTCGATTCCATAGGGAGTAATTGGTGGATCTCCTTCCAAATGGAAGTACCACCAACTCCTGAATCGAAAATACCAATGGGATCGTTCATCACGTGTAAAAATAAAAAAACTGCCTACAGAAATGCAGACAGTTCAAAATTATTTTTTGATATGTTGTTTTTAGAATCCAAGTTCTTTTTTAACATCGGCCAGAATATCCTTACCGTCGGCCAAGATAACTCCAGAACCTCCGGAAGAATCCAACACATAGTCAAAACCTTGAGCTCTTCCTACTTTTTGAATAGCATCGTTTGCTTTTTTCAAAACAGGCTCTAACAATTCCAATTCTTTTTCTTGCAATTGTTGTTGTGCTTGCTGTTGTGCTTGCATGATATTTTGCCTATCGGTTTCTACTTCTTGCGCTCTCTTATTATTTTCTGCTTCCGATTTTGTACCAGCTTCATTTTTGTACAACGTCATTTTGTTTTGAAGTTCTTGATAGCTTGTTTTGATATCGGTTTGGTATGTTTCTTGCAATTTCTGAAGTTCTGCTTGTGCAGCTTTCATTTCCGGCATTTCCGACATCAATTGTTGTACATTGACATGCGCCACTTTACTCTGCGCATTCGCAAAGCTTACCAATCCTACTGCCAATACAACTGCAATTACTAATGTTTTTAAGTTTTTCATCTTTTTCTAAAATTTCTAAATTGTTGTTACTAACTTTTGTTATTAAATTAATTATTCTCCCTCTTCGTTTTCCGTCGTGTTTGTATTTGTGTTTTCGTCTTTTAGTTTTTCCCGCTCTTCCAATTTGGCTTTGCGTCTCGCTTCCCGCTCTTCCAACATTTTCTTCCTGCGTTCTTCATAAGCTTTTTTTCTGGCCTCAATCTCTTTCAGTTTAGCGGCTCTACGCGCTTCAATCTCTTCTTGCCTTTCTTCTTTTCTCTGCTGATAGGCCTCCTGTCGTTCTTTGAGTTCCGGATCCACCTCTTTAGGTTGTTCCGCAGCAGTAGCTCTATCTGTTCTCTTTCGTGTCGCATTGATACTCCTCAGCACTTGTTCACTGATGTCGTAGCGCTTGTCTGAATACAACATGACCACATCGGCCGATTTGTCAAAGACAAAATCGTATTTCTTATTTGCCGCAATCTCCTGTACCGCATTAAAAACCTGATCTTGTATCGGTTTTACCAATTGGCTTCGTTGCATGATCAGATCTCCATTAGGACCAAACCTATCCTGTCGGTATTCTTTCATCTTGGCTTCCAACTCATCAATCTCGTCTTCACGTTCTTGAATAAGCTCTTTGGTCAAGAGAACCTTTTCAGCATTCAGGTCGGCTCTCATCTTTTTGATGGTAGCCTCCTGCTCCTCTACCTCAGCTTTCCATCTTTGCACTTTCTCTCCCAGTTGTTGGTTGGCCATTTGATATTCCTCTACATTTTCAAGAATGTAATCCATATCGACATAGCCAATCCTGACTCCCCGTTGTGCATTTACGGAAAAAGCCGTTAAAACTAACAATAATAAAAGAACTTGTGTCTTCATTTGTTAAAAATTTTTGTTTCTGTATACGAAGAAAACAAAAAATTCTTATTTATCAACTTTTCTATCAGAGATACTTTTCAATAAACAAATATTGTAAAGCATGTTATCCATAGAAAATATCGTGCCAAAAATTAAAAATTCTGTCCAATAATGAAATGTGTTTGCCATCCACTTGGTTCAACTTCTCCCGGAATTGGATCAAATCCATATCCGAAATCAATCCCCAACAGACCAAATGCCGGCATAAAGATACGCACCCCAAGTCCGGCTGATCTTTTTAGGTTGAACGGATTGTAACTTTCAAAATTTTGATAGGCCGAACCTCCTTCTACAAATGTCAATCCGTAGATAGAAGCCGTCGGTTTTAGCGTAATCGGGTAACGCAATTCCATTGAAAATTTATTGTAAACTGTCGAACCGTCGTTCCCTGACAGGGACTGGTTAGGATATCCTCTCAAAGCGATATTTTCCCTTCCGTCCAAAGTATAATTCCCGAGTCCGTCACCTCCAAGGAAGAAACGCTCAAAAGGAATCACTCCCCTATCTTCGTTATACGCACCGAGGAAACCGAATTCCACTCCGGTTTTCAATACCAGTTTAGCCACAAGGTTGGTGTACCAGTTTCCACTGAACTTTACCTTATAAAATTCCAACCATTTATATTTTTCCTGATCAATTTTTGATTGATCAGGCACTACTTCATTCTGTGAATTAATTCTTTGATACTCCGGATCATCTCCCAAATTGGCATAATCGATATTATTGAAAAGAGAATATGGAGCCGACAATCGCAAGCTGACATTAAATTCTGATCCTGCCATTGGGAAGATCGGGTTTACAGAGGTATTGTTTCTCGACAATGCAATGGTATAGGCCAAGTTGTTGGAATATCCATTTCCAAAAGTAAAGAGCGAGGTGTTATAGTTTTGCAGATCGTAGTGTTGGAAACTCAAAGAATGTGACAACTGGAAAAAGTTATCCGGCCATTGCAAACGTTTTGCCAAACCTACGGTTACCCCCGTAATTACGAAGCGCTGATCTTTATCGGCTTCTCCTGTACGTGGATTATACCTGAACTGCAAAGTTCTGTTGATCGAAGTTGAAAATTGCACTGGTTTCTTACCTCCCATCCATGGTTCCATGAATGAGAAACTATAAGTCTGATAGAATCTACTCGCCTGTAATCTTAAAGACAAACGTTGACCGTCTCCCATTGGTACCGGCTTATAAGCTTCTCCGTTAAAGATATTCCTGATGGAGAAATTATTGAAAGACAAACCGAGTGTCCCGATAAAACCTCCGCCACCATAACCCCCTTGCAGTTCGATCTGGCTCGATCCTTTTTCTGTTACATTATATTCTATCCCAACGGTTCCGGTTTGCGGATTAGGATCTATAATTTGTGGGTCAATGGTTTCCGGGTCAAAATAACCCAATTGCCCAAGTTCACGAATGGTCCTTACAATATTGTCCTTTGAATACAACTGTCCAGGTTTGGTCCTCAACTCCCTATATATAACATGGTCGTTGGTTTTGTCATTACCCTTAACACTTATGTTTTCAAAATAGGCTAATTTTCCTTCAATGATCCGTATCTCAAAATCAATAGTATCGTTTTTGGCAGCTACCTCAACCGGATTGATCTGCGAGAACAAATACCCGTTATTTTGATACATGTTGGTTACATCCTGTCCGTCGGGTTTGCTATTATCGGCTATTCGCTTGTCAAACAGAACCCCATTGTAAGTGTCTCCTTTTTTCAGTCCTAATACTCTTCCCAGTTGTTCATCAGTATAAGCAGCATTACCCACAAAATCGATATTTCCGAAGTAATATTTATTTCCTTCTTCCAGATCTATATTGACATCGATGGTATTATCGCCATTATAAATTACCGTATCTGATGTAATTCTAGCATCCCTATATCCGTTCTCCTTATATTTATCGATAACAGCGCTCAGGTCTGTTTTATAATCTTCCGGGATAAATTTTGATTTTTTCCAAAAACGCCCAAAGACCTTCTCTTTGGTGTTTTTCATGGCTTTCCTCAGTTTTCTTGATTTCAGCTTTTCATTTCCGTTGAAAACAATATCGCGGACTTTCACCTTTTCACCTCTGTCAATAGCCACTACCATTTTCATCATATTGGCATCTGTAGTATCAGCCAAGGTATTGATGTTGACTTTTGTATGGAGGTATCCATCTTTTTTGTATTTATTCACCAAAAAGTTTTTGGTGTTGGCAATCAAGCTTTCTGTAAGTTTTTTTCCTTTTTTAAGGTCAGCTTCTTTCAGGAGATCTTCAACCTTTCGCTCTTTAATTCCGGTTACTTTTATATCGGAAATTACCGGCAATTCAGTAACATTCAGCTCAAGGAACACTTTATTACCTTCTACTTTGGTTTTATAGACATTGATATCGCTAAAGAGGTTCAACCCCCACAATTTGCTTATCACCTCACTGATCTGTTCACCCGGAACGGTTATTTCTTGTCCTGTGCGCAATCCTGTATAGGTAATGACGGTTTCTTTGTTAAAGCTTTTTACACCGGTTACTTCTATGCCACCAAGAATATATTTCTCTCCTTTATCAAAAGTCGTTTCCTGCGCAGTAGCATGTTTAGTAAAGGTTAACAGTAGTAAAATAAATACACCCAAATATCGTTTCAGCATGATATTCTTAGTTAAGTTGTTCGCTTGTCTTTCCAAATCTACGTTCTCTGTTTTGATAGTTTATTATTGCTTCCCACAAATGCTCTTTGGTAAAATCGGGCCATAGCGTTTTAGTAAAATACAACTCAGCATAAGCAATCTGCCACAACAAAAAATTGCTTACCCTGTACTCCCCGCTGGTTCTGATCAACAGGTCAACATCTGGCAAATTTTGCGTGTAAAGATGATTATTTATTATTGATTCGTCAATAATATCGGGAGAAATTATATTATTTTTAACTTTAGTACACAGCTCAACTACAGCATTTTTGATTTCCTCTCGCCCTCCATAACTCAATGCCATAGTGAGTGTCATTCGGTTATTATCCTTTGTTTTTTCCATTACCTCCAAGAGTTCTGATTGCACTTTTTTAGGCAATGTTTCTATATTCCCGATAGCATTGAGTTTGATATTGTTCTGAAGTAAGGTTTTGAGTTCTTTTTTAAGCGAAGACACCAACAGTTTCATCAAGGTTTCCACCTCCATTTTAGGGCGTTTCCAGTTTTCAGTAGAAAAAGCGTACAAGGTCAGGTTTTTTATGCCCAGTTCGGCACAACCTTCTACCACACGCTTCACAGCCTTAGCCCCATTTTCATGACCAAAAACCCTGAGCTTCCCCTGTTGCTTCGCCCATCTTCCATTGCCATCCATGATAATAGCAATATGTTCAGGAAGCTTTTCCTTATTGATTAACTTTTCATTCATTACTCATTACTCATAACAGCTATAGCATGGTTTTTGTCCAAAAGTATAGGTTAACGTCACTCCTGAAAAAACATACCAATCGTCGCTAAAGATATTTCCAAACCTTAATTCCGGAAATTCCTTTGGGTTACTCCCATCCAAATTATCGGTAAAGGTATATCGCGCACCTATTTCTGCCGCAAGGACAAAACGAGTGTTCAACCTACCTTTGACTCCAATAGCCATTGGGATTGCAAATGTAGTTTTATTTCCATAATCTATTGCAATATCATTGTCATAATATAGCAGATCATGTAAAAAAAGAGAAACACCGCCGTATAAATAGGGTGTCACCGACCTGGAAAAATTATCCAAGTCGAACTCCAAAAAATTAAACTCCATTCCCAACGATCCTTCTAATACATCATTCGAAAAATTGTAACCGCGCGTTTGTCTTGCCGAACTCCCTGAGTCGGTGTCAGACGCATGTAATTTCGAATAGATAAGGGATCCCCGATAGGAATACCGTTTGCTGATATTCCATTTAGCGACTCCGCCAATAGCCAAACTGTTGGGTTTGATGTACCATTCGGCACCTACATCGCCTATGAAGTTACTTCCTCCTGCAAATGCTCCTATTTCAAACATCTGCGCATAAGACATGCTTGTTCCAAACAATACTACTATGGCTAAAATCCTAAATTTCATACCTTTTAAAGTTTGCAAATATATACATTATGATATTTTATGAGTAATATCATAAAAAATGAATGTGCAGGTAAAACATTTTTTGAAAGAATTTATTGTTTTTAAGTAGCATTATTCGTTCAATTGCGCTTGTCTTCCCCCCATAATAATTTTTTCCGAAGTGTTTTTAAAAAGCTTTCATCGGCAAGATCTACCAATTTTATCTTAAAAGGCGCTTGAGTTATTGTTATTTCAGCCTCATTGCTCAGTGTAGCTATACGGGAATCCAAAGAAACCAAAAAACTCTCTTCACGCCCCGAGACCTTAAGTTTGATCTCTGTTTTATCAGGAATAACCAACGGGCGCGCATTAAGGTTATGTGGTGCGATTGGCGTAAGAACCAAGGCATCGGTACTAGGTGCAATGACAGGACCGTTACAACTCAGCGAATATCCGGTGGACCCGGTTGGTGTGGAAACGATAAGTCCGTCTGCCCAATAGGAAGTAAGATATTCTCCATCCAGCCAAGTGGCTATCGTGATCATGGAAGTGGTGTTTTTTCTACTGACAGCAATCTCGTTCAATGCAAAATTCACTTCAGTTTCACCCTCCATAGGCATATCGGTTGCGATCTGAAGCAGAGTTCTTTCTTTTACTTCAAAACCGTTGTTGAGCACTTCTTCAACGGCCTCTTCCAGGTTCTCTTTTTGAACCGTAGCCAAGAACCCCAGCCTTCCTGTGTTGATCCCTAGAATAGGGATGTTCAAATCCCGAACAAACAACACCGCACGAAGCATGGTTCCATCTCCCCCAACACTCAAGAAAATATCAAAAGAATTGTCAAGATCTTCAAAAGAAGAAAAAGTAGGATAATTTTCAGAAATAGAAAGCGGCTCTTTTATCTGATCCAGATAGGTTGTCTCAAGAAAAACCTCCGCTTTATTTTTTTTTAGAACACTTAAAAGAGTATGAATATATTTTTTCGAGTCTTCTTTATAATATTGACCGTAAATACCAACTTTCACGTGATCGGGTTTTAGTTTATTATCAGTAAAGAAAAAATAAAGTTTAGTGAATTCACAAATACGGTTAGCCATACCGATTTGGATAGAACATCATTTTAAATATTGAGAAATTTATTCAAATAATTAGATCTTTCTTTCAAGCCTTCCACATAAGAATCTTCTTCATTTCCTGCCACAATATTATAGCTATACCTCCTAAAAGTCTGAATGATATCGTTCAAACCGGAATTTCCTATTTTCATGGTTATCTGGGTCACATCATCGTGATTTGCTGATATAAAAGCCCCCAATAATTTTCCATCATTACTTTCCACAATCTGTGATATTTCACTGAAAGAATAGTCTGTATTTCCTTTTTCCACAATCAAAATCCCACCGGGTTCACTCAAAAAAGGCGTTTCCTTAAACAGGCTCACCACATCAATCAGATTGTAATAACCCACATAGATATTATGTCCATCCAAAACCGGTAAAACATTAGCGTTGAATTTTGCAAAAGATTCCAGCACATCCAGCCAACTATCATTTTTTTGCACAAAGAACAGGTCTAAAGCATACAGATAATCGCTTACTTTTTTATCAGGATCAAATCCCTGTACATCGTCTTCCGAAATATTCCCGAGCAATTTATTATCTTCCACCACCGGAATATGCGTATTTGTACAATCAGAAAACATCCCCCTCACCATTTTTACCGGATAATTTGGCAATAATGGCAACACATCATTATTTATATAAGAATGTAAATTCATCACAACTTTATTTCTTTGGCAAATTAATCAATTTCTATCACAATTAAGCAGGGTTTAGTTCGTATTTTTGTGCTCAAAATTCATTTTGATCTACATTTTATGACTAAGTTAAGTGTTAACATCAACAAAATAGCTACGCTAAGAAATTCACGTGGAGGCAATATTCCCGATGTGATCAAAACCGCCAAGGATATTCAGGATTTTGGTGCTGAAGGTATTACCGTCCACCCAAGACCCGACGAACGCCATATTCGGTATCAAGACGCAAGGAATTTGCCCAGTGTGGTTTATACTGAATTCAATATAGAGGGAAACCCCATTAAGAAATTTGTCGATCTTGTACTGGAGGTCAAACCCACACAAGTCACTTTGGTTCCCGATGCTGAAGATGCCATTACCTCAAATGCGGGATGGGACACGATAAAACACAAGGATTTCCTCATTGATGTTATTGCTGAATTTAAGGCTAACAATATTCGGACTTCCATTTTTGCTGATCCGGTTGTGAGTATGATAGAAGGCGCTGCAAAGACCGGAACAGACCGTATCGAACTCTATACTGAAGCCTATGCGTCCGACTATGAAAAAGGAAACAAAAACGGAATCGCTCCCTATATCGAAGCGGCAAAAGTAGCCAACGAAATTGGTTTGGGCATCAATGCGGGGCACGACCTCAACCTGGATAATGTAGCATATTTTAAACAAAACATCCCCGGATTATTGGAAGTATCCATTGGCCATGCCTTAATTGCCGAATCCCTTTATTTAGGATTGGAAAATGTGGTGCAGATGTATTTAAACCGATTGAAATAAATTTTACCGTTTATTAACCATCTCTTTCCACAATACACTTTAATCTCATTAAATTTGACATAAAACTATCTCATGAAACCCTCATAGAGGGATTTAGTATGGCCAAGGCAATTGCCTCAACAAAAGAAGATGAATAAAGCAAAGGGCTTTATGGGGTTGCGATTACTTGCTTAAAATATGTGAGATACCTAAAAACAAATGTTTAACTTAAAATTATTCGTGTGAAAATACTCAAGTCTAGAATCATAGGAAAAGGTAAACCGCTTCTCATTCTTCACGGTTTTTTAGGCATGTCCGACAACTGGAAAACCTTGGGAAACCAATATGCAGAAAATGGTTTTGAAGTGCATTTACTGGATTTACGAAATCACGGTAAGAGTTTTCATTCCGACGAATTTTCTTACGAATTGATGGTAGACGATGTGTTAAACTACATCGATCTCAACGATTTGGAACACATCAATATCATTGGTCATTCCATGGGTGGAAAAGTTGCCATGCTTCTGGCGGTCACTCATTCAGATATCGTCAACAGACTTTTGATAGCAGATATCGCACCAAAATACTATCGCCCACACCATCAAACTATTTTAGACGGATTGAACGCATTAAATCTCGACGAGATCGACTCCCGTTCAAAAGCAGACGAACAGCTTTCAGCATATATTTCAGACTGGGGAATACGACAGTTTTTATTGAAAAATCTGCATTGGAAAACCAAAGGAAGGCTCGATTTCAGATTTAATTTACCAGTGCTCACCCATGCTCAGGAAACCATAGGAAAAGCCTTGCCAGACGGTAAAAGTTTTCCCGGGAAAACCCTGTTTTTAAAAGGCGAAAAGTCAAATTATATCAAAGCAGAAGACAAGGAACTCATTATTTCGTATTTCCCTAAAGCAACTATAGCGGATATTGACAATGCCGGACATTGGATCCATGCTGAAAACCCGAAACAATTCTTCCAAAAATCAATTGCTTTCCTCAACAGTTAAATGTTAATTTTTTAAATATTTTTGAATATTAGGAGGTTCAAAATTGCTTGAGAGTAATAATGTTATAAATTTGATACCGCTAATTTCACTAATCTTAAATTTTCATCACATGAAAAAACTCATGCTGTTGGCGGTCGTGTTACTTACAACTGTCTATACTTATGCCGGCGGATATCGGGTTGCCCTACAAGGTAACAGACAACTTGCTATGGGACACACCGGTGTTGCGGTTATCAATTCGTCTGAATTGGTATTCTTTAATCCGGCCGGACTTACTTTTTTAAATCAGGAATTTACTGCCAGTGTTGGAGCTAACGCAATTTTTACTAATATCAGCTTCCAAAACGAACAGTTCGGATGGAGCACCGAAGCAGATAATCCCATAGCCACTCCGTTTAATGCTTATGCAGCATACAAAATAAATGACTGGGCCAGTGTGGGTTTTGGAGTTTACACCCCATATGGAAGTGGTGTAGAATACCCAACCAACTGGGAAGGCTCACACCTTATTAACGACATTAGTCTGTCTGCTATTTTTTTCCAACCTACACTTTCTATTAAAATAAATGAAAGGCTGAGCATTGGCGGTGGCCCTATTTATGCTACGGGGAATGTTAACTTCAATAGAAACCTGGATCGCAGTACAACAAATACAGAAGGAGAACGACTCAACGTCACCATAGACCAAAGCGGTATAAGTGCATGGGGATACAATCTCGGTATGATGTTCCGCCCCACAACAGATTTTACACTGGGAATCAACTACCGTTCAGAGATCACTATGGATGCAAAAGACGGGAAAGCCGATTTTCAAAATATCCCTTCAAGTCTACAAAGTGTTTATGCCGACGGAACTTTTGATGCCACTCTACCCTTACCTGCTGAATTATCAGTAGGATTTGCATACGAAATCAATCCCCGGTGGCTTGTCGCTTTCGACTTCAACAGGGTATATTGGAATGCTTATGAAGCTTTGGATGTAAAATTCAGTAACGGACTGGAATCCTTAAATCCGCGTAATTACAAGAATTCTTCTGTATATCGTTTCGGGGTTCAGTATAAAGCCAACGAACGTTTTACATTAAGAGGCGGGTATTATTTTGACGAATCCCCCGTACAATCCGGATATTTTGCTCCTGAAACACCAAGGAACGATTCCAACAATTTCACCGGAGGATTCACTTTACGATTAAGTCAGCGTCTTGCACTCGACGCTTCGTTTTTATACATTCACTTTGACGAGATCGACGAATCGTACAACCACTATCAGGAAAACGGACAAAATGTACCTTTTGGAGGAACATACAAGAACAATGCTTTCATCCCGGGCTTAGGAATCACTTACGGATTTTAATGAATTCTAATTTTTTAAAGAAATGAAGAAACTACTATATATTTCATTTGCCGCTCTGGCTATTGCAGCTTGTGAACCCGAATTTAACAATCCGGTAGACGAGCAAGGTTTTTACACCAGTGGTGAAGCAGATTTTTCAAATTTTGTGACCGTTGGTAACTCGTTGACCGCCGGATATGCCGACGGTGCTTTATACCTTCAAGGACAACAAAATTCGTTACCATATATGCTTGCCGGACAATTCGCACATGCCGGAGGCGGGGAATTTACTCAACCTCTGGTCAACGACAATTTGGGAGGTCTTTTGGCAGGCGGGCAACAAATTCAGGACAACCGAAGGGTTTTAAGAATAGGTGCCGATGGCAGTCAGGTTCCGGTAATTCTGGAAGGCACTCCTACCACAGATATTACAAATATTTTGGAAGGGCCGTTTAACAATATAGGGGTTCCGGGAGCAAAAAGTTTTCACCTTCTAGCCAACGGTTACGGAAACATCGCAAATTTGGAAGCAGGACAGGCAAACCCATATTTTATCAGAATGGCTTCTTCTCCGGATGCTTCTGTGATTGAAGATGCTGCTAGTCAGCAACCAACTTTCTTTTCCCTTTGGATAGGAAATAATGATATCCTCGGATTTGCTACTTCCGGAGGTGTAGGAGTAGACCAAACAGGAAATATAGATCCAACTACTTATGGCCCTAACGATATTACAGATCCGAATGTATTTACTGGCACATACAACACACTTTTGGAAACATTAACGACCAACGGAGCTAAGGGAGTAGTCACCAACATCCCTGATGTAACCTCTATTCCGTTTTTTACAACGGTTCCTTATAATGCTATCCCAATGGATGCTCAAACTGCTACTGCAGTCAACGAGAGTTACTCGGATTATAACAACGCCTTGTTATTGGCACAGGGTGCGGGTATGATTACTGCTGAAGAAGCTCAGCAACGTACAATTTCTTTCAGCGCCGGACAAAACGCAGTGGTCATTCTCGATGAAGATTTGACCGACCTTACTGCTCTGAACCCTGAGTTAAGAAATTTACGTCAAGCTACTGTTGAAGATTTACTGCCACTTACCACTTCTTCCGTTTTAGGAACTTTGGCAGATCCTCAAAATCCGAGTTCGGTTATCGGTGTAGGTGTTCCATTGAACGACAGTCAGGCATTGACCGAGGTTGAAATTCAATTGGTAGTCAACGCACAAACTGCATACAACACCACCATAGCTGCATTGGCAGAACAATACGGATTGGCTTTTGCAGACACCAAAGCTTTGATGACCCAAGTAGCCAATGGCGGTATTTCATTTGACGGCGGGACCATTGCCAATACTTTTGGTTCAGGCGGTGCATTTTCGCTGGATGGGGTTCATCCAACACAACGTGGATATGCCGTTGTAGCCAATGCATTTATTGAAGCTATCAACGACAAATACGACGCAACTATTCCACTTTTAAACCCGGGAACATTCCCAACAGTTTTTGTGGAATAGCCAAATTGAAAAAGATCATTTTCTGTCAGTTCGAGCATTATCGAGATTCAAAATACATTTTGAATTGAAGATACCAAGCGAAGCTTATCGATAACTATATAACCTTTGAAACAAATAGGTTTCGATGGCTACACCATGTGCTTTCAATAAAAATATATTTTATTTCAAGCAATGCTCAACCTGACAAAATCCAGTTTTCATCACTTTTAGACCTTTTTTTCATATCTTTATTTTATTAACCACTAAAGAAAAAATACATATGAAACTCATCATTAAAATACTTTTAACTGCCATAGCAGTAATCATTCTTGCTAATGTACTTCCCGGTGTGGGAGTAGACAACTACCTAACTGCCATAATCGTAGCAGTGGTATTAGGTTTATTAAACCTTATCGTAAAGCCGATCTTGGTCATTTTCACCCTACCGGTGACCATCATTACCCTAGGGCTCTTTTTACTTATCATCAATGCCATTATTATTTTAATAGCCGATGCTTTAATAAGTGGATTTTCAGTAAGTAATATCTGGTGGGCATTGCTCTTCAGTCTTTTGCTTTCTGTATTACAATCTATTTTTGAATCCTTGGTATCAACTGATTAAAAAAATCGGCACTCGTTTTTTACTATTTACTGAAAAAGGTTTCGATTTGCCCATTTTCAAAAAAGAATTTGGGCATTTTTTTATAATTCTTCGTTCACCTATACCCTATCTTTTAAAGACAAAACAGGCCTCTTTCAAACAAAAATTAATATTTTGTTTTTCAGACTTTTAAAAACTTGGTTAGCTTTTTAAAATGTATTACTTTTGCATGCCAATTTAGAGGCTATTAAATTTTTTGAGAATGGATATTACAAGAGAGCAAATTGACGATTTAAATGCAATTGTAAAAGTTGCGATTACAAAGGAGGATTACAGCGACAAAGTAGATAAGATCTTAACAGACTACAGAAAAACAGCCAATATCCCCGGATTCAGAAAGGGACATGTCCCTATGGGATTGGTGAAAAAGCAATACGGAAAAGCCGTTTTGGTTGATGAAGTAAACAAGCTTTTACAAGATTCATTGAACAAATATCTAACCGAAGAAAAATTAGACGTTCTTGGAAATCCACTTCCAAAAGCGCAAGATAACCTTGATTGGGATGCAGAGGATTTCTCATTTGAATTTGAATTGGGTCTTGCTCCTGCTTTTGAGGTGAACTTAAAGACTAAAAAGGCGATTACTCACTACCAAATTGTTGCCGACGATAAAATGATCGATGAGCAGATAGATCGAATTGCCAAACAATACGGCAAGTTGATCTCTCAGGATGAAATCACAGAAGAAAGTGAAGTGACCGGTGTTTTCAAAAACGAAGAAAAAGAAATTGAAAACCGTGTAACCTTCTCATTAGATAAAATAAAAGGTAAAAGAAACCTCAACAAATTTGTAGGGGTCAAAGTGGGCGACACCATTACTTTGAAGACAAAAAGTCTTTTTGAAGACGACCACGACTTGATCAACTTCTTGAAGGTTGAACACGATGAAGCTCACGATTTGGATATCGAAGTCACCTTTACTATCGACGAAATCAATTTAAGGGAAGCCGCTGAATTGAATCAAGAACTTTTCGACAAACTTTTCGGAGAAGGTGTTGTTTCTTCAGAAGAGGAAATGAGAGCGAAAATAAAAGAGGATGCTGAAAAGCAATTCATTCAACAATCAGATCAAAAACTACTAAATGACATTACTGAAACATTGGTAGAAAATACAAAATTTGATCTTCCGGCTGATTTCCTTAAAAAATGGATCCAGGTCACTGGTGAAAATGAGCTTTCTGATGAAGAAGCCAATGAAGAATACGAAAAATCTGAAAAAGGATTGAGATACCAGTTGATCGAAGGTAAAATCATCAACGAAAATGATCTTCAGGTAACTTATGACGAATTGAAAGATTTTGCCAAAAAATACGTGCTCATGCAAATGGCACAATTCGGACAAACCAATCCGGAGCAAGAAGTATTGGAAAACATTTCCACACGAGTACTTTCAAATCAGGAGGAAGCCAAAAGATTATCAGAGCAGCTAATGAGCGAAAAACTGGTAAATCTTTACAAAGAAAAAGCGAATTTAAAGACCAAAGAAGTAACCTATGAAAACTTTGTTAAAGAAGTTTACGGGTAAATTTCTTAAAATAATTTAAGTATCTTTAAGGCGTTAAACTGTTAGTTTTGACGCCTTTTTACGTACTAAAAAAACAGCAAAATAAGTATATGAATTTCGAAAAAGAATTTAAGGCATACGCCACTAAGGATAGAGGGGTAAACAGCATGTATTACGACAAGATCATCAGTGCCATGACTCCTGTTGGACTCACCCCAAACATTATTGAAGAAAGACAAATGAATGTAGTCGCCATGGATGTTTTCTCCAGATTGATGATGGATAGGATCATTTTTATGGGAACGGCTATCAACGATCAAGTGGCCAATATCATTCAGGCGCAATTACTCTTTTTGGAAAGTGCTGACTCTTCAAAAGATATTCAAATATATATCAACTCCCCCGGCGGTAGTGTTTATGCCGGTTTAGGCATCTATGACACCATGCAGTATATCAAACCTGATGTGGCTACCATTTGTACAGGAATGGCTGCATCCATGGGTGCAGTATTGTTATGTGCCGGAGAAAAAGGGAAACGTTCTGCCTTACCCCACGGCAGGGTGATGATACACCAACCTTTGGGTGGTGCCCAAGGACAAGCCAGTGATATCGAGATCACAGCTCGTGAAATCCTTAAACTCAAGGATGAATTGTATCAAATCATATCAAGACATTCCGGACAAACCATGGAAAAGGTAACTGAAGACAGTGACCGTGATTATTGGTTAAAAGCTGAAGAAGCAAAAGACTACGGAATGATCGATGAAGTACTGAAAAGAAGCAAGTAAGTTTTTCCAAAAAAAACGTACTAACCATAAAATCAAGTATTTAAAATTCTATTTTTAAATAGAAAACGTATATATTGCGTTTTCACAACAGTAAAAAAATGGCTAAAGAAGATTTAGAATGTTCGTTTTGCGGTCGTAAAAAACCGGAAACCAATTTGCTCATTGCAGGTCTAGACGCTCATATTTGTGACCGTTGCATCGAGCAAGCACATGGCATTGTTGTTGAGGAATCCCAACAATCCAAAAATCAAGAGCTGTCATCTGAATTGGTTTTAAAGAAACCTGCCGAAATAAAGGAGTATTTGGATCAGTTTATTATTGGGCAAGATATAACCAAAAAGGTAATGTCTGTAGCGGTATACAACCATTACAAAAGACTATTACAGCCGGCATCCAACGACGATATTGAAATACAAAAGAGCAACATCATCATGGTGGGGCAAACCGGTACCGGTAAAACACTTATGGCAAGAACCATTGCCAAAATGCTGAATGTCCCCTTGGCCATCGTAGATGCCACGGTACTGACCGAAGCCGGGTATGTTGGTGAAGATGTTGAAAGTATCTTAACTCGTTTGTTGCAGGCAGCAGACTACAACCTTGAAAAAGCGGAAAGAGGTATTGTTTTTATCGATGAGATCGACAAAATAGCACGAAAAAGTGACAACCCATCCATCACACGTGACGTATCGGGTGAAGGGGTACAGCAAGCACTTTTGAAGCTTTTGGAGGGAACAACTGTTAACGTTCCACCTAAAGGAGGGCGAAAACACCCGGATCAAAAATTTATTGAGGTAAACACTGAGAATATCCTTTTTGTAGCCGGTGGGGCTTTTGATGGTATCAACCGCCATATTTCCAAACGATTGAATATGCAGGCCATTGGATACAGCGTAGATGAAAAAGAGATTGTTGATCGCGAGAACCTCTTGCAGTATATCATTCCGAAAGACCTTAAAGAATATGGATTGATCCCTGAAATCATAGGTCGACTCCCTGTGTTAACCCATATGGATCCGCTGGACATCAAAGCGCTGCGTTCTATACTTACAGAACCTAAAAATGCCATTATCAAACAGTACACTAAATTGTTTGAAATGGATGATATCAAGTTCGAGATTACAGACGAAGCCTTGAATTATATTGTAGAGAAAGCCGTTGAATATGAACTGGGAGCCAGAGGATTGCGTTCGCTTTGCGAAACCGTGCTCACTGATGCCATGTTTGATTTGCCAAGTTCAAAGAAAACACAGCTTAAAGTAGACAAAGCATATGTAGGAGAGAAACTCACAAAATCAACTATAAACAAGCTGAAAGCAGTTTCTTAGATAATATAACATATTCGATTTTATAAAAACGAAAGGTGGCCGATATCAGGCCACCTTTTTTTATGTCGGACTATGGACTCTTCTTAAGCCAAGTCAAAACGATCGAGGTTCATCACTTTAGCCCAAACTGCAACAAAGTCTTGTACAAATTTCCCCTGAGAATCAGTACATCCATAGACTTCTGCAACGGCTCGTAGCTCTGAATTCGATCCGAAAATTAGATCGGCACGTGTACCAGTCCATTTCACTTCACCGGTTTTACGATCGCGACCTTCAAATACTTCATTATCATCAGAAACAGGCTTCCATTCCGTACCCATATCGAGTAAGTTCAAGAAGAAATCATTAGTCAATGTCTCCGGTTTGTCGGTAAATACCCCATGCTTAGATCCATCAAAATTGGTGTTCAATACGCGTAAGCCACCAACAAGAGCTGTCATTTCAGGTGCAGTTAGTGTAAGCAACTGTGCCTTATCGACAAGCAATTCCTCTGTTGATACTGAAAATTTGGTTTTGCGATAGTTACGGAAACCGTCCGCAGCCGGTTCAAGGTATGTAAATGCTTCTATATCGGTTTGCTCTTGTGAAGCATCCATACGTCCGGGAGCAAAAGGTACCTTCACATCTTTTCCGGCATCTTTAGCTGCTTTTTCAACTCCGGCGTTACCTGCCAATACGATTAGATCGGCCAAGGATACTTTTTTACCAAAGTCTTTTTGAATGCCTTCTAAGGTTTGAAGCACTTTAGAAAGCTGAGCCGGATTGTTCACTTCCCAATCTTTTTGAGGCGCTAAACGAACGCGGGCACCATTGGCACCACCACGCTTATCTGATCCACGAAAGGTAGAAGCTGAAGCCCAGGCAGTAGAAACCAACTCAGAAACAGACAATCCCGAACCCAATATTTTAGCTTTTAATGCTTCTGCATCTTGATCATTGATCAATTCGTGGTCAACAGCAGGAATTGGATCTTGCCAAATCAACTCTTCTTCCGGTACTTCAGGACCTAGATAACGAGCCCTTGGTCCCATATCACGGTGCGTTAATTTATACCATGCTCGAGCGAATGCATCTGCAAATTCGTCCGGGTTTTCGTAAAAACGTCTCGATATTTTTTCGTATTCAGGATCAAGCCGCAACGAAAGGTCTGTAGTCAACATTGTTGGCTTGTGTTTTTTATTAGAATCGAACGCATCAGGAATGCTTTCCTCCGCATCTTTCGCTACCCATTGTATAGCCCCGGCTGGGCTTTTGGTTTGTTCCCACTCATGCTTAAACAAGTTTTCAAAGAAGTTGTTACTCCACTGTGTTGGTGTTTCCGTCCAAGTCACTTCCGGACCACCGGTAATAGCATCCGAACCTTTTCCTGCACCAAAACTGTTCTTCCAACCAAAACCTTGCTCTTCGATAGGAGCAGCCTCAGGTTCCGGACCTACATATTCACCAGGATCGGCAGCACCGTGGGTTTTACCAAAACTGTGCCCACCGGCGATCAAAGCTACGGTTTCTTCATCATTCATTGCCATACGTTTGAAAGTCTCGCGAATATCGACAGCTGCAGAAATCGGGTCACCATTTCCGTTAGGCCCTTCCGGATCCACATAGATAAGTCCCATAACAACCGCTGCCAATGGATCTTCCAAATCGCGTTTACCGGAATAGCGTTTATCCTCCAACCATTCAGATTCAGAACCCCAGTACACATCTTCTTCGGGTTCCCATACATCTTCACGTCCACCGGCAAAACCAAAAGTTTCAAAGCCCATGGACTCCAAGGCTACATTTCCGGCAAGTATCATAAGGTCTGCCCATGATATTTTCTTACCATATTTTTGTTTGATGGGCCAAAGTAACCTACGCGCTTTGTCCAAACTGGCATTATCAGGCCAACTGTTAAGGGGAGCAAAACGTTGCTGTCCGGCTCCGGCACCACCACGACCATCACCAATACGATAGGTCCCGGCACTGTGCCATGCCATACGAATAAATAAACCACCGTAGTGACCAAAATCTGCCGGCCACCAATCTTGTGAGTCGGTCATCAGATCATTAAGATCCTTCTTCACAGCCTTAAGATCAAGGCTCTTGAATTCTTCAGCATAATTATAATCTTTCCCCATTGGATCGGATAAGGAAGATTGCTGACGTAGTATGTTTACTTTCAACTGATTTGGCCACCAATCACGGTTTCTTGCTCCACCCCCAGCACTTTGCTTTGGAGCACCACCCATAAACGGGCACTTGCTAATGTCATTTGAATTGTCTCCCATTTTTTTGAATTTTTTATTAATCTTTTACTGAATTCACAATTAGATACACTCAAAATTACAAAAAAATCAATCCTTAATCTCGAGCATTAAATAAAATGTTATAATGATAATATCAGCATAATTTATAGTCAATGTGATTCGATATCGAAAACAATTATGATTGTTGTGAATGAGAAGTTTTTAGGAAAACACTTCAAACTGTAATATTATCCTTATTTTTTAAACTCCCTCAGGGCAAGCAAAGACAGGCCCGTGAGATACCCGCCTGAACGATATAGTCGGGCAGGTTCAAACAAAAAGCTTGCCTTAGCTTTTCAACGCAGATCATTGAGGAGTAAAGCCACTTAGTGGGATTGTGCATTCATTCCCAGAAGCTCTTCCAAATAATGTCTGTTACTGGAAAGTCGCGGAATTTTATGCTGTCCGCCCAGCTTATTGTATTTTTTAAGCCAATCGTAAAACAAATTTTTGCGAGCAGAGTGTAAGGTCGGTTTAGTCAGTGTAATATCGTTGTAGCGTTTTGCTTCGTAGTCTGAATTAAGTGTCTTTAAGTTATCGTCCATGATTTCAGCAAACTTCGCCATATCGTCCGGTAGTTTACTGAATTCGATGAGCCATTCGTGCGCTCCTTTTTCCTTTCCTTTCATAAAAACAGGTCCGGCTGTATAATCTACAATTTCGGCTCCGGTTTCCCTACAAGCCCTTCGCAAAGCTTCCTCTGCATTTTCAATGATCAATTCTTCCCCGAAAACATTGATATGGTGCTTGGTGCGTCCTGTTACTTTTATCCGGTAGGGATCGACAGACGTAAAACGAACAGTATCGCCAATAAGATAACGCCACAATCCGGCGTTGGTGGTGATCACCATTGCATAGTTCTTATTTGGTTCTACTTCCCAAAGCGGAATTACTTTTTCGTTTGGCGTTCCGTAGGTGTCCATTGGAATAAACTCGTAGAAAATTCCGTAGTCGAGCATTAAAAGTAATTCTTCAGAATTGTTTCTGTCCTGGATGGCAAAAAAGCCTTCCGAAGCATTGTAAATTTCATAATATCTAAAGTTCTTTCTCGGCAATAAGCGCTGATATTGCTCCCTATACGGATTGAAACTAACCCCTCCATGAAAATAGACTTCCAGGTTTTCCCAGATTTCAAAAAGGTGATTCTTCCCCGTTTTCTCCAATACTTGATTCAATAAAACAAGCATCCATGACGGCACTCCAGCCAAGCTGGTAACATCTTCTTTTACGGTTTCGTTCACAATTGCCTCCAGCTTACTTTCCCATTCGCTCATTAAAGAAACCTTATTGCTTGGTGTGCTGCTCATCTCTGCCCAAAAAGGCATATTGTCGATAATGATTGCAGACAGATCACCAAAAAAAGTATTGTTATCGTGATACAGTTCTTTACTCCCCCCTAACCGCAAACTCTTTCCGGTAAAAAGTTTAGAGTCGTCATTATTATTAAAGTAAAGCGACAGCATATCTTTTCCGGCCTTAAAATGGCATTCTTCCAGTGACTCTGTACTCACCGGAATGAATTTACTTTTAGCGTTGGTCGTTCCACTACTTTTGGCAAACCATTTAATGGGTGCAGGCCAGAATATGTTAGACTCTCCCATACGGGCACGCTCTATCATAGGTTCTATGTCTTCATAACGCACAATAGGAACGCGCTCTGCGAAATTCTCATATTTCCTCATTTCACCAAAGGCGTATTTCTTCCCCATTTCCGTATCCTTGGCCATGGTCATTAAATGGGTAAGCACCTCTGTTTGTACTTCCTGAGGGTATTTTAAAAATAGCTCCATTTGATGGAACCGCTTTTTTAAAAACCACGAAGCTATAGAATTGAATAATGGAATCGGCATTTTGTTGAATTATTTTTCTTCTGAACTCGTTTAAACGAGTTCTGTAAAAACACTAAAAATCGTACTACAAAATACGAATTTTAGTTTCATCATAGCTAAGTACATCTCTTTTTTTGATTCTTACTTTCCTATAACTTTCAATGAAAAAAATGATGTACTTTTGATAAAAATAGGAAAAAAGATTTATCATGTTAGAAGGCGTCCTCACCAAAATGCAAACAGAATTTACTCAACCGATAAATTACTATCTGGTTTTTAAAAACAACTACATCAATTTCAACCAGTTATTGGATAAAAAGATCAGTATAAAATTTGTAAAGTATGAATGCTTGAACTGTCACCTGGAGAAACCCATTTACCGTCAAGGTTTTTGTAAGAGTTGCTTTTTTGATATCCCTCAGGCGGCAGATTGGATCATGAAACCCGAATTGAGTAAAGCACATTTGGATGAAGAGGATCGTGATTTGGACTATGAAAAGAAAATACAACTGCAACCCCATATAGTTTATTTGGCCAATTCGAGTAACATTAAAGTAGGTGTGACCAGAAAAAGTCAGGTGCCAACACGATGGATCGACCAAGGGGCTCATGAAGCTATTGAAATTGTAGAGGTACCGAACAGGTATCTCGCAGGAATCACTGAAGTAGCCCTGAAAGATCATATTTCAGACAAGACCAATTGGCGAAAAATGCTTAAAAATGATATTATTGATGAGGAACTTAGCGATTATCGGAATCGTTTGAAACAATACATTCCGGAGGAAGTGCTCCCCTATTTTATAGAAAGTAACAAAGAAACCAACATAGAATTTCCGGTTATTGAATATCCTAAAAAGCCAAAAAGTTTGAATTTGTCGAAAACACCGGAATACACAGGAGTTTTAAAAGGTGTAAAAGGTCAGTATTTGATCTTTGAAGACCAGACCGTGTTTAATGTAAGAGCCAATGAAGGCTTGGTAGTGAATATAAGTATTGAGAAGTAGAGGTTGAAAAACCTGAATAATATGGCTAAAACAAAAAAAGTTAGAGATTAATCCTCTAACTTTCTTTGATATTCTTGTTTATAAACCGCTTTAGCAACTTCTTCTCTTCGCTGCTGCGATTTTTTAGTGAAGTGTTGATTACTACGCAAGGTTTTCAACTGTTTTGTCTTTCTGTACTTCTGTTTGTATCTTTTTAGGGCTCTATCGATATTTTCCCCCTCTTTTATTGGAATTATAAGCATCCTTGCAATCTATTTATAAGTTAATAATAAAAAAACCACCCGTTTCGGATGGTTTTATTTTTTAGGAAATGCTTAGTCAATGATTTCTACATTAACCGCATTCAATCCTTTTTTTCCTTGTTCGGTTTCAAACTTCACTTTGTCATTTTCGTTGATGTTGTCGATCAAACCACTTTCGTGTACGAAGATATCTTCGTTTGATTCTGCTGTTGTGATAAATCCAAACCCTTTGGTTCTGTTAAAGAACTTTACTGTTCCTTCTTTCATTGTGTAATAATTTAAAATGTTAAAAATGCGATATCAATTCCTCCGTTGTTTTTGTTGTTTTACCAACAATAAAGGAGTCATTGTATCTATTGCAAAAAGTCTAAAAAAAGTGGGAAATACGATTTTGGAAAGGTATAAGTACCAAATTTTGTTACGATCTTACTTGCTATTAACTGCAAAGTAACGGTTTTATTTCCGATTAATCTATTTTTCAAGGGTTTATTTCTAAAAAAAATAAAATTGTATTTTTGATTGGGGATATTCTATTACAGTAATGTTACCTTCTTTAATCCAGAAAACAACCCATTTATGCAGATCGAAAAGTTATTTAATGCCATCCGTTCAGAAGAAGAAAAAGACGTCGTTTCCATATTGACTTCCCATCCGGAATTGATCAACGAAAAGGATCAACGTGGGTCTACCCCTCTCCTTTTGGCTACTTATTACGGAAACACCGATATTGTCAAAGCTATTCTAAGATTCAATCCGGAGGTTAACGCTATAGATGCTTCAGGAAACACAGCATTGATGGGCGTTTGCTTTAAAGGTTTTACCGAGATTGCAGCTTTGCTTATAGAAAACGGAGCCGATATTAATCTATTCAACGGAAATGGAGCAACGGCCTTGATCTATGCCGCTACTTTTGGCAAAGTGGAGATTGTCAAGCTGTTGTTGGATAAAGGAGCTGATGCTCCCCATAAAGACGCAAGTGGTAACACTGCTTTAGACCATGCAAAAATGCAAGGGCATAATGAGATTGTTCAAATATTAGGCTCTTAAAATCATTTTGAACAGTATCGGTCTCTGTTTCGACTACAGGCTGTGAAGTATTCTCTTTTTTCTCAGTCTGATTGCATGTGGGTGTTTCGACATAACCACAAGACTTATTTATACAGAAAAAGGCTCCATAGAGGAGCCTTTAAGCTAATGATGAATCAACAATAATACTTTATTAATTTACATCCCACCAAACATTTGTGCCTCCATCATCTGAGCCTCCAAGGAGACTAGTTGCATCAGAGACAGCGTCACCGTTAGTACTATATTCATTAGGTAAATACGTTACACGTTTCATTACACCATGACCTATTGTAGGATCCAAAGTGGTAATCAGCGGATATAATATGTCAGCATCTGTTCTACGTAAATCGGACCAAGCTTCCCAGGATTCAGGGAAAAGTCCTAAATACTTTTGTACAGCTATTTGTTTTAGTTGCTCACCTTCAGTAGTAGCCCATGCTACAGGCACATCAACCGGAGGTGTAGAATCTGCATACAAATCTCCAAATGTAGGTACAGCCCCTGTTGTTGTTCCAGCTATATAAGTGTCAATATCTGTACTACTAACATCCCATTGTTCTAGTGACAAACGGATACCGTTTTCATAAAGTGTTTGTGCCATTCCAGACATGTTCCAGCCTTTTAAAGCACCTTCTGCTCGGTTAAAATTAGACTCAGAAGCCATCATAACCTCTATGTCTTTTGCAGTATTATCTGCAAATGTATCTACTTGATTTGTTAAACTTAAATTATTGCCATCTCTATCTAGTAAGGCACCACCTCCATTAGGCAACCCTACATAATCCCCTAAGTAAGGAGAGTCTTCTCCTGAAACAGTACCAAACCAAATAGACATTCTGGGATCATTATACCCTTTAAGTATACTTTCCATATCGGCTGTCATATAAAAACCCCAAAATTTCATAATATCAACAAAATTATTATATGTATCTGGAGTTACTGCATAATAAGCGCTATCATCATTAGATTGCATAACACCAGCAGAGACAGCTGCTTCAGCTTCAGCTTGCGCTTTCGATGCATCTACATCAGAAATTCTTAAAGCTAAACGTAATCTCAACGAATTGCCAAATTTTCTCCATTTCTCAATATCTCCGCTATAGATTGCATCATAATCTTGAAATATGCTAACAGTAGATTCTGAAGTTGCGCTTAAAGTAGCATTCGCAGCCTCTAAAAGGTTGAAAAAATCGGTGTACATAGATTCTTGGGAATCGTAAGCTACTGACGATCCACCAATACCAGATTCAGAATAGGGAACAGGTCCCCAATGATCTGTAAACCTATGGAACATATAAACTTTCCAAATGTCAAGAATAGCAGTTGCTTCTGCATTTCCCTCAGTTGCTTTATATGTGTTCAACAAAGAAGGTACTGCTATTGTATAAAACCTTAACCAGCCCCTACTTCTCCATCCATCGTTAATTCCATTGGCGTCAGTTTCTGCTGCCCAACCTGGGGCCATATAATGTGCAAACATCATTGAGTGTAAGGCAGTTGCCAATCCATATGTTCCATAATCATCGCCTGGAAGGCTCCAAGAAGCATTACCTGTTCCTTTGTATAAAGCATTCGCAAATGCTGGTCCGGCTAATGTTGCATCTAACTGATCAGAAGTTAATGAATTTGGATTTGTATTAACTTCATCAAAATCAGAGGTACATCCTGTTATTTGAAACAGGAAAACTACTGTAAAAAATTTGATTATATAATTTTTCATATTTTATTTTTTTAAAAATTTAATTTCACATTAAATCCAAAGTCCCTAGTGGATGGGATATTATAAGATTCTATACCCTGAAGGTTTCCTACACTTACCCCTTGTTCCGGGTCAAAGTACTTAGCTTTATTGGTAATAAAAAATAGGTTTCTACCAACAATAGAGAGATTAACACCTGAGAAAGGCGTGCTTTTTAAGAATTTACTTGGTAATGAATATCCTAATACTAGTTCTCGTAATCTAACGTTTGTTGCATCAAAAACAAAATCTTCAGCAGATCTAGGATCTCTACTAGCCACTTGTGTCCAATAATCTTCAGCAGTAATTGATGTCTCATTAGGTGAATATGTACCATCACCATTATCAACCACTCCATCAACAACAAAACCATCTCTACCATTTAAGGTAATATCACTTACTCCGGCTCCAGCCATTCTTGCTTGAGAATAAGATACTACTTCTCCTCCTATACGAAAATCAAGAAGGAAGCCAAGGGTGAAATCTTTATACCTAAATTGGTTATGTAAACCGGCCGTCCAGTCTGGATTGAAATTCCCGGCCAACACATCAAACCCTGATGTGAACTCAGGCAATCCACTATCAGCATTAACAATGATTTCACCATCATCTGTACGGTTAAAACCACGTATGTATAAGTCGCCATAATTTCCTCCCTTTTTCACAATGGCTTGTGCTAATCTTTCAGCTCCTGTAGAAAGATTTAGTTCTTCACGATCATCTAAAATACTTAAAACTTCAGTTTTGTAAGTTGCAAAGTTAGCGGTTGCATCCCAAGAAAAATTATCGGTATCTACAAGATTTGCATTTAAAACAACTTCAATACCTTTGTTTTCAATATCACCACCGTTTACTACTTGTCTGGAATATCCAGAAGATTCGGGTACATTAATTGTGAAGATTTGATCTGTAGTGTTGGTTTTAAACCAAGTAAAATCCAAACCAATTTTATTGTTTAAAAAGCGAGCATCGATACCAAATTCTACTGAACTAGAAATTTCAGGCTTAAGATTAGGGTTATTAAGTAATGTTGAAGATTGTACAACCCCCCCATTAAAACCATAATAAGTGAGTTGGTTTGCTAAAAGATAAGGATCGGTATCATTTCCTACCTGAGCATAAGAACCTCTCACCTTTAAGAACGATAAAGCATCAGATTTAATATCGAACATATCGGTAAGTATCCCTGTTAAACCAATTGATGGATAAAAGAATGATCTGTCTGATGCAGGTAAAGATGAAGACCAATCGTTACGCGCCGTAACATCTAAAAACAAATATTCTTTAAAGGCAACTTGTGCAGATCCATACAAAGAATTGATTTTTTTATGTCTATAATCAGGAGTAACCGTCGTACTCTGAAGGTTAGTAAGAGCAAAGTAGTTTCTTCTACTTAAAGTACCTCCACTGCTTATTCCTGTACGTTTTTGAATTAGAGCATTACCACCAGCATTTACATTTAATTTAAAATCTCCTAAATCTTTATTATAAGTTAATAGAAAATCGGAGTTTAATTCTGTAATTTCATCAATAGATTCGGAATAACTTCCAAAATCCTGATTAAGTATTGCAACAGCTGCATAACGAGAAGATTTAGCCTTATTGGTAGCTTGATCTAAACCTGTTCTCACCATTAAGCTTAATTCATCTGTAAAATCGTAAGTTAACGAAGCAAAAGTAATAATTCTATTTCTTTCGTCTGTTCTTAAATTTCTTTTTGCAAGCCAAAAAGGGTTGTTACCTAGCGTACTTAATGTATTTGCATTTATATAATTGTATCTTAATTGACCTGCATCATCAACATACTCAAAATCTTTATATTGCCCGTAAGGTAAACTTCTTGGCATTGTATATACGGCTTCACCAATTTGCCCTTCTCCAGCACCTATAGCATTCTCAATCTTTTGTGAAATAAAATTTGTTTTAACATCTAAATGTAGCTTATCTGTCAAATCACTTGTTAAACGCAAATTAACGTTATGTCTGTCGAGTTCGTTCCCTACTATAATACCTTCAGCTTCAGTATTTGTATAAGAAAAATAGCCTTGTATTTTTTTAGTTCCCATGGAAGCTGATAATCCTCTAGACCAGTTATAGCCCGATTGAAAAAAATCCATACCATTATTTGGCTGTGGGTTAAAGGCATAAGTCGCTGGCCCAACATAATCAGGGTTGTGTTCAAGTTGCCATGCAGCTACAGACTGTCCATCCATTTTAGGTCCCCAACTGCTTTTAGATAAAGCATCGTAAACCCCACTATTACCCTGTCCATATTCGTTTTGTAGGTTTAATAAATTGTAGGCACTTGAAGCCATAAGATTAGAAAACACTGTAATACGTGCTTTATCAGTAGCAGAACCTTTCTTCGTTGTGATTACAATTACTCCATTGCTAGCTCGTGATCCATATAAAGCAGCAGCAGATGGACCTTTTAATACTGATAAAGATTCGATATCTTCTGGATTAATATTTGAAATACCGTCAAAACTTGTACGACCACCAATATCTACAGAAGGAGAAGAAACGGTATTATCCATTGGTACACCATCTATCACATATAGTGGTTGGTTATTTCCTGTTAACGACCGGTTACCTCTAATTGTAATTCTAGAAGAACTACCAACACCGCTACTGGTAGTAGAGAAATTTAGACCTGCTACCTTACCTGAAAGTGAGTTAGCAACGTTTAGCGACCTAGCTTCAGAAAAGGCATCAGTTGATACCGTTTGTGCAGAATATGTTATAGATTTTTTCTCTCTCTTGATACCTAATGCTGTTACGATGACTTCACCTAATTGTTCCGTATCGGCACTCATCGTTACATTAATTGAAGATCTACTCCCTACACTGATTTGCTGAGGAGCATATCCAATTATTGTAAAAACCAACACCGCATCTTGAGGTACATTGTTCAGAGTATAGTTTCCATCAAAATCTGAGGAAGTTCCTGTATTGGTACCTTGTACTACCACACTTACACCGGGCAAAGGCATCCCGTCATCGGCATCGGTAATTGTACCTGTAACTGTTTGGTCTTGCGCCAATAATCCTTGACTTAGCAACAAGAACGCAAACACCAAAATAGGTAATATTTTTTTGCGCATAGATTAAAGATTTAAATTAGTTTTATTGATTAGAACTCAATCAAAACATTTAAATCCATGTTATGATTAAGTTTACTAAATGTTAAAAATAACTTAATAGCGCTAAAAAAATTTCGACGAACAACAACTCATGTGAAACAAACGACATGAAAATTATAATTAACGTAAGTCCGATTTAAGCCACTAGCCTTTCTGGACCTAATGTGGGAACACCGGGAACCGAATACGTTCCATAATAGGCAGCTATAATCAACATGATTCCCAATACAATCTCTGTTCCACTCCTGATTTTGTGAAGCCGGACCGATAAAATAGAAAGAAATAATTTTATTGGGGATCAACTTGCGAAGCTCTTGTGCCAACATCACAAACGAATAATCGTTTACCAGAGGCATTCCATTATTACCATAACCGACATATTCATCGTCAAAACACCCGCCTTTGTTGTCGTTAAAAGAGGTTTTGCCCCAATGGGGGTTTCTTGTAAAAATTCTTCCTTTTTCACATGCTAGTACAGCAAAAAGTGTCGCCAACACAACTACGGTACTTTTTATAAAGTTTAGGTCATAATGTTTTTAATAATTAATGGTTAAACTTAAATATTTGCAGCATATCATTATTGTTTCCTACTATGACCCAAACCTTATCCTGTATAAACTTTATTTTTTTTGCATCTCCTCTTGTAAAAAAACCGCTTTTGGTATTGTCCTGAAAACTAAAACCTCCTTTTCCATCACCCAACAACAAGACCCCCGTTCCAGCATCATTCCTTGTGGTTTCTATTTCAGACACAAACAAATTCCCCGTAGCCAGCACATCTATATTCCCGTCATTGTTATAATCATTAATCAGAAAATCATTGATGTTTGATAGCTGAGCCATATTTGGAAGTTTGGAAATTTTAAATTGTCCATTTCCTCTGTTTTCAATATATACTGATGCAAATGTATCGGCAGTGTAATGAAGCGCCTCTTCTAGTTTTTCCTCTCCGTACACCTCTTCCAATTCTAAAGAAGCAAAAACATCATACTTTTTAATCTCATTTTTAAGGCTCGGAACCTGTTGGGATGAGCAAGAAAACCCTCGAAGCGGATAGTGTTTATTTTCCTGATAATAACCCAATACAATATCGTTGGAACCATTGCTGTCAAAATCGTGATAGTAAACATCAAAAGGGTTTTCAGTAGATGTTTTGTACTTGTAGTTTAGACCTATATTTCCGGCAATAAAATCCATATCACCATCATTATCAAAATCCCCTTTTTCAATACTGAACCACCATCCTTTGGTGTTCTTCAGGTCTGACATATTCTCCTTTTCTAATATTCCATTTTTGTTTTTAAAGACAGTAACAGGCATCCACTCTCCGACAACGACAAGATCTTCCCAGCCATCGTCGTCATAGTCTACCCAAATAGCATCGGTTACCATTCCCAGATTTTTTAGCTCAGGCGCTATTTCTTTGGTTTTATTTATCAGCTTTCCGTTTTCGTTGACCAGTATCATTGAACTAACCGGTTCTGGATATTTTCTGGGCTTTAGACGCGCCCCTACAAAAAGGTCGAGATCACCGTCTTTATCAAAATCGATGGCTTTTACAATACTTCCGCTTATATTTTTTAGATTACCAATATCTTCCTTGGTGAAGTTTCCTTTACCATCATTCAAATAAAGTCTGTCCTTATATTTTACATCTTCTTCTTCAAATTCATTTCCTCCACTTACCGCATAGAGATCAAGATTTCCATCATTATTAACATCAATAAATTCGGCATCTACATCTTCATATTCCGATTCGGCATCCCATAATTTTTGATTTGTTTTTTTGAATCCGCCTTTTTCTTGCACATATAATGTTGCAGAAAATCCGGCTGCCCCGCCAACAAACACATCTTCTTTTCCATCGTTATTAACATCCCCTACTGCAAGAGCAGGCCCAAACTGAGACATTTTATGCGGAAGGAGCACCTGATAATCGTAATCGTTAAATTTATTTTCCCGGTGAAATAACTGAAGGTCGGTTTCTGTAGTTATATCACTAAAAAATGTATCGGTCGAGTTTGAGGTTTGTTTTTTATCTTTTTTAGCATCCTCCAAGAACAATTCCAATTCCTGATTGGCATCAACATTTTCCAAATATGTAACCCTACCATTGGACCAGGTTACAGTAATCTCGTCTACTTTATTCTGATCTCCTAATCCGAAGTGAGCTACATCCTCACTGGTTGAATAGATACCCCGAACATTAGTTGTTTCAAAAAATTGTTTTTTGTCTCCTGTACGTAACTCTATTCTTGAGCTATAAGTTGGTAAATTATTTTTTGAAGCCAGTTTAAGTCTGATGTAATTGGTAGCTTGGCTATTATTCTTAAATAAAAATGCTTTATCATTAATGTTATTTACCACCAGATCCAGATCTCCATCATTATCAAAATCGGCATAAGCAGCACCGTTAGAAAAAGACTTTTGGTCTAAGCCCCAATCATTCCCCGCATCGGTAAAATTTAAATCCCCGTTATTTTTAAAAGCATAATTGGCTATGGGTTGGGATGGTATTATGGAAAGCGCCTTTTCTAAATCCAGTATATCCCAAATACTGATATCGCCGGCATTGGGATTTTCCTTTACCCAAATATTGGCGACATCGATCACGTATTCCCCGAGTTTTTTGTCAGCATCCGTATTCCTGATATCCCTTAGCAATCCATTTGTGATGTATGCATCTTTTAATCCGTCGTTATCAAAATCGGCTATAAGATTTGCCCAGCTCCAATCAGTAGCTGCCATGCCGGTAATTTGTGCAACATCACTAAAGGTTCTGTTTCCATTGTTAAGGTGAAAGGTGTTGAACATATACTGATAATGCCCGCCATTGTTCACTACATTCCAAAAAACTTTTGGATTCATCCCACTCATATTAGCTTTAAGCCTGAAATTGTCTTCGGCTACCATATCTACCACAAACACATCAAGAAAGCCATCATCGTTAATATCAGACACATCAACCCCCATACTGTAATAAGACATATGGTTTAAAGCTGTGTTGGCAACATTGGTAAATGTTCCATTCTGATTGTTCATCAGTAGAAAATCCGGAGCATAAAAATCGTTTGCCACATAAATATCGGGCCACCCATCATTATTCAGATCAGCAACAGAAGCCGCATTGGGAAAACCTGTTAAAGCAACCCCCGCTTCTTTACTTACCTCTATAAATTTACCCTTGCCTGTATTTTTATATAACACCAAGTGATATTCCGGCTTCTGTAGTGTTGTGCCATAATATTCTGAATAGCTTCCCGGATTGGGCGGTTGTGTTAGCAAGAATAGGTCGAGATGTCCATCTTTATTGTAATCCAAAAAAGTGGCATGTCGAGTTCGTTGTGTATTGGCTACCCCATATTTTTCAGCAGATTCGGTAAAGGTCAAATCGCCATTATTGATATACAACAAATTTCTTCTTAATTCCGGTTGATGGTCATAAAGTTCCCTACTCACATAAATATCGGGATACCCATCATTATTTACATCGGCAATGGTAACGCCTGTAGACCATCCTCCATCATTAACCAAATGAGCATTTTTAGTGATGTCCTTAAATTTAAAATCACCTTCATTTAAATAGAGTACATCATCCACCATATTTCCCGCGAAATAAATATCGCTTAACCCATCCTTATTAAAATCTGCTACACCTACTCCCCCACCACCATAGAAATTGGCATAAAGCAATATGTTGCGTTGTTTATCATCAACTACAGTGTTTTCAAAATTAACACCTGTATATTCTGATGTCATCTCAGTAAAAAGTTTCCTCTCCTGAGACCATAAAGAACAACAGCAAAGAGCAAATATAGCGGCAATCTTATTTTTCATTTGTTCAAAAATTTATAATCACATGTAAATAAGTTAATTAAAATTCTGAAAAAATATTCGTTTCATTTGTTTTATATCACATCAACTTCATATTAAGCCAAATCAAATAAAGGAGAGTTTCCCCTCCTTTATTCAAATCAAACTAACTACTTATACTATAAAACAAATAGTATTTCCTATTGAACATCCCACCAAACTCGGGTAGTCAGTTCATCAGGACCTTGAGCAGCTACTGCCGCTTCATAATTTTCTTTATTAACACTTTGCTCACTGGTGGAATATGTTAACCTCCTTGGTATAGTACTATTGGTAACATTCCCCGGGTAATTAACAGGAACTAAATCCGGGAAACCTACTCTTCTCCAATTGGCAAAAGCTTCAAATTCATTTAAGAATGTTGCCGCCCAATATTGGGTGTTGATTTGTTCTAGAGCATTAGCTGAATCATAAGGGTTTGCCGCTAGGTATGCATCAATATCTGCATCGGCGATAATCCCTCCTTCTCCATAAAGCTCCAGCATTTTCATAGCAGCTCTTACACCTGCTTCGTAGTGAGCTGCCGGATCTCCAGCCAATCCCCAACGTACACCTGCTTCAGCCAACATAAACTCAACTTCCGCATAGGTTTGGAAGAACATAGGGGTATCTTCGGCGGTAATCAGTAATCTGTTTGGTTCAGAATAAGCTTGTATATTTTCTTCTCCTGTCATATCCTGTAGCAAATCTGCATCCAATCCATTCGGAAGCCCTTTTTGCATGGCAGGATCTAATCTTTCTTCTTCAGTACGTAAAATTGGCTCCTCATTAGCGTCTTCCTCACCTGTATTCTCAGGTAAGGATGCCAATACTGTTAACCTTGGGTCATCTTGTAGAAAATCGATAAACGTTTTACTCATTCGCATACTAGCATCAGCCGTAAAAACTTCACCATTTCCATTTCTATTGACTCCATCTGGTCCTGCTGTATGCTCAATGTATGCAGTGTCGTCATTTGATGTCATCACACCCCCATTGATAGCTTTTGTAACCCACTGCTGAGAAGCAGCAGGATCTACTTTAATCAGCCTGAAACCTAATCGAAGCATCATGGAATATCCAAATCGTTTCCATTTTCCCTGATCGCCATTAAACATAACATCGGCAGAACCATAACCTGATGCTCCACTACCCAAGGCAGCAGTTGCTTCCTCAAGTTCTTTTAGCATGTCTGCATAAATATCACTCTGACGATCGTATTTAGGTCTCGTAACACCTTCAATATAGGCTTTACCGGCTTCACTATATGGAACATCCCCATAAAGGTCTGTCAACCTATGATAAATAAATACTCTCATGATCCTGGTAATGGATCTCATCTCTTCCGGCAATCCTTCTTCATCTATCTGAACAAGCATATCCTCTACCGTTTTTACGGCACTACCATAATATGCATCGATTAAAGAAGAGGCATAACCCTGATTCCAGGTATATTTATCTCCAGCCCAATATCCTGCCGTTGTAGCAAAATGCTGCATCATGGTTGAAGAATATATCAAGTTTGCACGCCAATTTTCATAACGCCCTCCAGATGTATACAACAGTGTAGAGGTAAGCTTGGTGGTGACGTCAATCTGACTTGGTCTTGTTGGGTCGACATTGAGTTCTTCAAACCCCTTATCACACCCGACCAAAAGAATTGCGAAAAATAGTATATATAATGACTTTTTCATAATTAGTCCTTTTTAAAATTTAACATTTAAATTAAGTCCGTAACTCCTAGTAGGAGGTAGTCCAAAATATTCAAGCCCCTGTGCATTACCAACATTATATGCACTCTCCGGATCTATGTTATCCACACTTCGCTTCAGATAGAATAAGTTTTGTCCTATAACTGAAATATTAGCGCTTTGGATGAAGGTGTTTTCCAACATTTTTTGTGGAAGATTATACCCCAAACTTAATTGTCTGAATTTAATATAATCGGCATCTTCAACAAACTCTTCTGCTATACCGCTAATCCTGCCGTAATACGTTTGCAAATCTTCAGGAGCAATTGTTGTTGTAAAAGGCTCTCCACCCGTTCCGGTTTCATTATCAAATGTGTCCCCTCCATCGATTCCGGATACGGTTAAACCGTTTTCTCTTCCTTCCAATGTATTTTTGTGAAGTCCGTTTCCGGTTGTTATAGCATTGGTCCCTGAAAATATCTGACCACCAAACTTAGCATCTATTAAGAAATTAAGGATAAAATCTTTGTATGAGAAAGTATTGGTAAGACCAAAAGTCCAAGGTGGCACACCCTCTCCTAATATTTTACGTTCCCCTTGTCGCGCCAAAGGTACTCCATCATCAGTAATATCATAAACAATATTTCCATCATTGTCCCTTACATAAGACACTCCATAGATCACACCAAAAGGTTCACCCACTATCTGTTTTATTTCAACATTTCTGGTTCTTGGCTCACCTAAACTAATATCACCACCCTCTTCGTTGGTTGCTATAATCTTTCCTTCGTTAAACGCTCCATTAAAACTAAGGTTCCATCTAAAGTTTTCTGTTTGCACAGGAGTTCCTGAAACTAAGAATTCAACTCCCTTGTTTTCTACAATTCCAATATTGGCCAAAGCACTTCCGTAGCCGGAAAATACCGATGCAGAAACCGGAACAATATCATTAGTGGTTTCATTTTCATAATAAGCCACATCAAACGACAAACGATTGTTAAAGAACCTGGCATCTACACCAACTTCCAATTCGCTTTTGCTAAATGCAACTAGATTAGCATTAGGCACAGAGCTATTGCTTATTCTTCCCATTGGCTGTCCCAAGTGACCTTGTGCAAAAATTTCATAACTCAAAGCCAACTGATATGGATCTTGCGCGCCCCCTGCTACTTCAGAGTATCCTCCTCTTAACTTTAAGAAGCTAACAGCTCCTCCCATATTTAATGCATCAGATAAAATCAAACTCGCATTAACTGAAGGGTAAAAGTCATTATTTGGAGATGTTTTACCCGGATATGACAAGGTAGAAAACCAGTCATTTCTTCCTGTAAAAGTGATATATGCATAATCGTTATATGATAATTCAACCGATCCGTACAAAGATCCGATTTTCCGTTCACCATATACCCTGCTTCTCGATTGGCTTTCTGTATTCCCAACGTCTTCTATTCCCTGAACAATAAAGTTCTCTCCTCTTTGTCCTAAAGTCTCATTTTTTACATGGTTGCTGTTCGCTCCAAAGAAAGAAGAAACGGCAAAGCTATCAGATAGATCTTTATCTATACCCAACATTAAATCTGCATCCACCTGAGTATATCTAAATTCATCTTCATTAATAGCTCCCAAAGGTCTATATGCCGTACCCCATGGCTCCACAGATGTTCTCCTTATCGTGTAGTGATCTACACCAACTCGACCGGTAAGATACATCCAATCCAAAATATCATAACGCAGCGACGTAGATGCTATAATTCTGTTCTGCACATCTTCATTCCTGAAATTGTAGGCTGCGAAATAAGGGTTTTGGGAAAAGGTGTTGGATGTATATTGACGTTCTGTACCGTCCTCATTTGTCCCCGGCTCCATAAACCTTACATCGACATTGGCTGGTAAATTAGCCACCGTGTAGTTTGCGTTACCCGGTGCATCAGACAACCTCGGTCTGTTCTGCACATCTTCTACAATATATTTTGCATTAACTTGAGTTGTCAACTTATCACCCAAAACACCCCCAGCATTTAAAGAAAAGGATTTTCTGTTCAATCCGGCATTTGGTATTATATCGTTATTTGTCAAATCTGAAGCAGAAAATCTATAGTTCAAATTATCAGTTGCTTTAGTGAGCGCCACTGTATTAATAAATGTAGTCCCTGTTCTGTAAAAATGTCTTACATTACTTCCTACATACGAATATGGCCTTTGTACCCCATCCCACTGAATTGTATTTGAACCATCTAGTCTTGTTCCCCAAGAGGAATTAGCCAAATCGAGTGCTTCTTCTTGATTTGCAGGTTTTCTTGCCTGAGTTCCTTGTCCGTATTCCCTTTGAAAATCGTAGATTGAAGTATCAGCCTGATCAAAAGTCACAGAACTACTTACTTCTAGTCCAAGGCCTTCTTGGCCTTTACCAGATTTTGTAGTTACCACAATAACACCTCCTGAGGCTCTTGATCCGTATAAAGCTGATGCTGCTCCACCTTTAAGGACACTAACAGATTCTATATCATCAGAGTTCAAACTGGAAATACCATCACCTCCATCTGAACCACCCCAAAGACCGGCAGAACCATTGTTTACATTACTAATTGGTATTCCGTCGACCACATAAAGTGGCTGGTTGTTACCTGTCATTGTGCTTGCACCACGAATAATAACCCTACTCGACCCGGCAGCACCCGTAGCATTTTGAGTAATATTAACCCCCGCTACTTTACCTTGGAGGGAGTTAATTGCATTGGTTTGTTTAATGGTTGAAAGCTCTTCACCATCTACCTCTGTTAAAGAGTACCCCAAAGCTTTTGTTTCTTTTTCAATACCCAAGGCGGTTACTACCACCTCATCCAATTGTTCCGTATCGGCACTCATCGTTACATTAATTGAAGATCTACCCCCTACACTGATTTGCTGAGGAGCATATCCAATTATTGTAAAAACCAACACCGCATCTTGTGGTACATTGTTCAGAGTATAGTTTCCATCAAAATCTGAGGAAGTTCCTGTATTGGTACCTTGTACTACCACACTTACACCGGGTAAAGGCATCCCGTCATCAGCATCGGTAATTGTACCTGTAACTGTTTGGTCTTGCGCCAATAATCCCTGACTTAGCAACAAGAACGCAAACACCAAAATAGGCAATAACTTTTTGCGCATAAATTTAAAGTTTAATTAGTTTTATTGATTAGAACTTGACCCAAACACTTAAATCTGTGTTAAGACAAGCTTACTAAATGTTAAAAAAAACTTAACCAAACTAAAAAAAATTCGACGAACAACAGCTCATGTGAAACAAACGACATGAAAATTATAATTACGCAACTTCTTTTGAATTAAAAAGAATTCGAAAAAAACCTCTTTTCATTATAAAGAAAACTTACTTTTTCATCCCTCGAAATGCTACTACGAAAGGAGGACCAAACATTAAGAAAACAGCCAGTGGCTATTTCAGCCAATTGAAAAAAGTTTAAACGAATTCATTGTTCGATTTTAACAACCCAAACATTAGAGTTCGCAATTTTTTTTGTTAGGGATTTAGGAATATATAATATGGTTTTGTTTAATTCTCTTTTAAATTTCAACTCTGTGGTTTTGTCCAATGTTTTAATCCGAGCATTAGATATAATTTCGAAAGGAATTTCAATTTCTGAAGGGATATTTGTTTGTCCTTCTTCAACCAAATACAACAAATAAATTGTTCCATCTTTTTTAGTAGTGATACAAATATTATCAAATTTATAAGGTGCCATTGGTTTTGTACCGTAAATAGCTTCACTGTTCACCTCCATCCAGTCACCAATCTCTTCAAGGAGTTGATATGCTCCTTCATCCCATTCACCTTGTGCATTAGGAGCCACATTTAATAAAAGGTTACCTCCTTTTGCTACAATATCGACCAATAAATGAATCGCTTCCCTGCCACTCATATATTTGGCGTCTGGTGTCCACGACCAGCCACCGCCGGAAATAATACACGATTCCCAAGGATATGGCAATGGTTTTTCGGGTACTCTGTTCTCGGGAGTTAAGTAATTCTGGTTTTTACCATGAACAGCCCTGTCAACCACTATGAGTTCGGGTTGTTTTTCCCTTGCTTTTTCTACCAATTCGTCCATGCGGATATCCTGGTTTATAATACGGTGTTTTATGTAGCCGTTTTCATTATCTTTTAATTGTCTTTCATACCAGGAAGTGATCTGACTTGTTGGTTTCTTCGCTACCCAACCACCATCGAGCCAAAGGATGTCTACTTTGCCATAGTCCGTTAACAATTCCAATATCTGGTTATGGGTGAAATCGATAAAATTATTCCATTTTTCAGGGTAAGCTTCCGGTTCGTAATTCACATTACGGTCTTTTGGCGGAAAATACGGATCCCAATAATATTCCGAATGCCAGTCGGGTTTTGAAAAATATGCTCCTGCCCATAAACCTTCTTTTCTAAAAGCATCGAAGATTTCTTTGGTTACATTGGCTCTGGGATTAGATGAAAAAGGTGTTTTCTCATCGGTGATCTTATAATCGGTATATTTTGAATCGAACATAGAAAAGCCATCATGATGTTTGGTAGTGAACACCACATATTTCATTCCGGCATCTTTGGCTGCTTTTGCCCATTTTTCAGGATTGAACTTTATCGGATTAAAGGTCTTTTGCAAGTCTTCGTATTCTTTTTTATACGCAAAATAATCATCAGGATTCGATCCTTTTGTACGTTCGCACCAGCCGTATTCTTCCGGGCATAAGGACCACGATTCTACAATACCCCACTGACTGTAGGCGCCCCAGTGCATCAGCAGACCAAATTTAAATCCTTGCCATTCTTCCAGTTTTTCCAATACTACTGGGTCTGTCTCCGGTACATAACGCTCGTCTTCGTATACTGCTTGGGCAAAAATTCCCGGGGATATAACCATAAATAAGCTTAAAGCCAAGCTCTTTTTTATTTTAGCAATGTTCATAATTATTTGTTTTTACTCTTTTATTTCAAATGTGGTTTTTATCAAATCTTTTGAATTTCCTCCTACCATCACTTCAAACTCACCAGGCTCAACAACCCTTTTCATTTTCCGGTTCCATATGGCAAGTTCATCAGGGGTCAACTCAAAAGTCACTTTTTTGGTTTCCCCTTTTTTAATACTGATACGCTTAAAACCTTTTAATGTTTTCTTCGGAGTGGTTACCGATGAATACACGTCGTTTATATACAACTGTACCACTTCTTCACCATCAAGATCACCGGTATTGGTTACCTCAATACTCACTGTTATACTTTCATTTTTGTTGATGGCTTTTGAACTTAGTTTTAAGTTATCGTATTTAAAAGAAGTATAACTCAATCCATATCCGAACGGGTATATAGGTTCTTCGCTTTCTTCAACATATCTGTGTATGGCCGATGGTTTCTGATTGTAGTAAATAGGCAATTGCCCCACCGATTTGGGTACTGTGACAGACAACCTCCCTGCCGGATTATAATCGCCAAACAACACGTCAGCTACTGCTTGTCCGCCTTTTTCGCCCGGGAACCAGGCTTCAACAATAGCAGGAACATTGGCATCAATCCAGTTTATTGACAAGGGTCTGCCATTCAGCAACACACAAACTACAGGCCTTCCGGTTTTTTGAATAGCTTGTATGAGCTCTAATTGCTTTCCGTGTAAATTTAGCGTAGCTACATCCCTGTTTTCTTCAACAAGCTCTCCAGACTCTCCAAGAACCACCACCGCAACATCGGCTTTTTTTGCAGCTTCCATTGCAGGATTAAAATTGACCTTCTTTAAGTTCCAACGCAAATGAGCACGGGCTCCCCAGCCACCTTCCCACATCTCGATGCGGATCTTATATTTTCGTCCTGCTTCAAAGATCATGGGATAAGTCACGATGTTTGTTGAACCTTTGGTCCAATTATCGATAATAAGCTTATCGTCTACCCACATACGCACTCCATCATCAGAACTCAACCCTAACCAGCCTTCAAACGACGCTGTCGGTTTTAAAAAGCCTGTCCACCGGATCGAAAATTGGTCGTCTTGAACGCCTTCTCCCGGCGACCATGGCCAGTCAAATTCCAGTTCTTTATCAATTCTGGTTAATACTGGTTCTCCTTCTAATTTTCGGTTATTGAAATACTCTCCTTTTAATCCGTTAGAAGATTCATCGGGTGTCCATAAGTTTTCAGAAGAAATTATTTGTCCTTTAATAATCAACGGTACTCCTTCTTCATAGATCACATCAACATCATCACCTACTTTTTCCTTGATACCTTCCAATACCGTTATCGCTTCTTTATTTCGTACAGCATAACCTCCTAGGCGGGAAGCATCAGCATTAGGGCCAATAACAGCAATGGTTTTCAGATCTTTTTTAAGCGGAAGAAGTTTGTTCTCATTTTTAAGCAGCGTTACAGATTTCTGTGCTGCTTCCAAAGCTATCTCCTGATGCTCTTTTGCATGATATAAACTGTTGAACAATTTGGCATCAGTATACGGGTTTTCAAAAAGACCCAACAAAAATTTAAGTCGCAAGACACCTCCGGCTGCCCTGTCTATAGCTTTCATCGATAATTCACCTTCATTTACAAGATCGACAAGTGTTTTTTGCCAAAATTCATTGGAGAAATCATAGAATTGCATATCTACCCCGGCATCCACAGCCTGTTTTATTGCATCCTTAGGTGAATTGGCCACATAGTGGGTAGTTTGTACATATTTTATGGCTCCAAGATCGGATATCACTATTCCCTTATAACCCCATTCGTTACGCAACACATCGGTAAGCAACCATTTATTGGCAGCACAGGGAATACCATCCAACTCCGAATAGGCACACATAGTTCCTAAGGCTCCACCTGCTTTAAAAGCCTTTTCAAAAACGGGAAGAAAATCTTCCCTGGCAGTACGTTCGCCCACAATAACAGGTGATGAATTGCCCCCTGCCTGCGGATAACTATGCACTGCAAAATGTTTGGGCTCGGCTATAATAGATGTTTGCGATGCCAAGGCATCACCTTGAATCCCTTTAACCATTGCCAAACCAATTTCGCTTGCCAAATAGGTGTCTTCACTAAACGTTTCTGCCACCCTTCCCCAGCGTGGTTCACGACCAATTCCCAAAACAGGTCCCAAACCAAAATGCACACCGTGGATCCGGGCTTCAGTTCCAATAACATTTCCAACACGTTCCATTAAATCAGTATCCCAGGTAGCACCTAGTCCTATATTCATAGGGAAGGCGGTAGCTCCATCATCTACATATCCGTGAAGAATTTCGGCCATGATCAATGCAGGGATTTCCCAACGGTTGTTTTTTACAACATACTTCTGAAGCTCGTTGATCATTTTTGCAGAGCGCGGATAAATATCGTGTATAGCCCCTACGCCAAGCTTGCCTATGTGCTCTGAAGTTTTACGTTTATCAAAAGCTTCATCAGTTTTAAAGAACTCGCCTTTGTACATATCCATCTGGCGGACTTTCTCTTCAAGACTCATTCTGTCCAACAAGTCTTGCACTCGTTCTTCAACGGGAAGAAAAGCGTCTTGATAGGGATATTTTTGGGCGTTAATACTAAGGCTTCCTATCAAAAATAATATTAAGCTGAACTTTTTAATCATTGTTTTGGTTTATTTGAATTATTCAAGGATTACTTTCAATTTCTCCGATTGAATCAAATCATCATGACTTATAAAAAAATTGTTATGTGATTTTCCATCTAAATTGATTTCTTTTATGCTACCTTCTTTTCCCTTTTTTTCAATAATAAGCGTATCGTTTTCGTAATAATTTTTATCAAGATGAATGGTCACCTTATCAAAAACAGGAGTTGTTAAGGTATACATCGGGTTAGCGGGGGTAATGGGATAAATTCCCATCATAGCATAGATAACCCAGGCAGACATGGTTCCGGTATCGTCATTTCCGGGAAGTCCGGCAGGTTGATTTGTAAAGTATTCTCCAATTAACTGATGTACCTTCTCCTGGGCTTTCCACTCATAGCCTTTGCAGAAATTATACAGGAAGGGATAGGCAAAATCAGGCTCGTTGGCCATATCAAATTGACCGATCTCAAAAATATGATCCAGTTGTTTTACAAAAGCATCATTTCCGCCGGTTAATTTAATAGTTCCTTTTATATCATGTGGATTCATAAATACATATTGCCATGCATTTCCTTCTATATAACCAACATTCTTTTCAAAATTAGCTCCTTCATTTGGGTCGAACGGACTATACCATGTACCGTCACTATATTTTGGACGAAGAAGGTCGAATTCCTTGTCGAATAACTTTCTGTATGATAACGAACGCTTGTAATAGGTTTTATAATCTTTTTTCTTACCCAATGCTTTAGCAAATTGAGCAATGGCATAATCTGAAATATTATACTCCTGAGTGGTTGAAACCGGGCCCGATATTTTACTGTCGACACTCACATACCCGTTTTTGATATACTCTTTTAAACCCGGGCGAAGCGGATTCCCTTCTAACTGATTTGCGCCTTTAAGCATGGCTTCATAAGCCTTTTCGGTATCGAAACCTGTAATACCCCTTAAATAAGTATCGGCCAGTACCACTGAAGCCGGATCACCCACCATAGTAAAGGTTTCTGTTGAATTCAATTCCCATTTTGGCAACCAGCCGTTTTCATCGTACATCTGTAACATACTGTTTACCATATTCAATTGCTGATCGGGATACAACAACGACATCAATTGATGATAGTTTCGATAAGTATCCCAAAGTGAAAAAACCGTAAACCTAGTTCCGTTTGTTTTGCCAATTTTTCCCGTTCCTATTTCGGGATATTCGCCATTACTGTCGTTCAGCGTATTCGGATGGATTTGGGTATGGTACAAAGCTGTATAGAACACTGTTTTTTCGTCTTCTGTACCACCTTCAACCTCGATGGTCGACAAAGTTTTGTTCCATTCATTTTTTGTTGCTTCGTAAACATCATCAAAAGTCCTGTCTCCTATTTCTTTTTCAAGATTTTCGCGGGCATTCTCAATGCTGAAATACGAAACACCGATCTTTACCTCTACCTGGGTCTGTTTTTCAAAATTGTATGAGAAATACGCTCCAATACTATCACCCACAACCTCTCTGGTAAAACCTTTTTTGATACGTGTCTTTCCGTTATAGCCTCCTCCGAACTCTTCTATAAATCCGGCTTCCGGACCTGAGATTCGATGCGGGATTTCCCAAGCACCGTATTCATCAGCCGGAACAGAAAACTTAGCCACAAAATACACAGGATAGACTTCTTCGGGTTTGTAATAACAGAACGAACCTATTTTTCTGAGTCCTTCTATTTCGGTTGGGGAAACTACTTTTACCATGGCGCCCTGCTCGTTTGTAAGTCCTAACCCGAGGTTTAAAAGGACGTTAGACTTTCCTGCCGGAAAAGTATAACGGGAAACTCCAGCCCTGGTTGATGCTGTAGTTTCTGCTTTTACATCATATTTTGAAAGATGCGCCGAATAATAACCGGCATTAGCAACCTCATCGGTATAGGTTGTTCCATATTTTAAATGATCGGTTTCCAACTCACCTGTGGTCGGCATGGTAATGATAACGCCCAGATCGGGACAACCCACACCACTTAAATTCACATGGGTAAATCCGGTTAAAAAAGTATTTTGATTAACATACGGATTGGAAAGCCACCTGCTGTCTTTTTCCTGCGGAAGGTTTTGCGGTCCCGCCACATTGAATGGTGAAACACTTACCATTCCACGCGGTGCTATCGCTCCCGGATTGGTAGCGCCATAATTGGAAGTGCCGATAAACGGATTCACATAATCTACAGGTTGTTTTTGGGCGATGGTAATTCCGCTGATTAGGAGAATGCTATATATAATTCTTGGTAACTTCATCTTTACTGATTGGTTATTTAGTTTTGACTTATGATATAAGACAACCACTATTTAGGTTAACCCTTCGAGGGTTCCAAACCCTCGAAGGGCTCTCTACACGCCTATCCATCTTATTTATTCTACTATAATTTCATCTACAAATAAAAATACACCGCCGCCCGTTGGGGTTTGCTTTAAATTCGTAGCCTTTACTTTTACATAACGAGCTTTTTGGGCATCAAATTTAACTACAAAATCTTTTAATGTGGCATCACCTGTTGCTTTAAAAAGTCTTTCCATACTACCGGCTTCGGTATAGGTTTCACCATCATCAGACAACCATACCTCAACTTTTGTTGGAAAATATATTCCCGGTCCTTGATTTTCCAAAGCGCCTACAGACACTTTTGAAACTTCAGCAGCTACTTCAAGGTCGATAATCACCTCCATATCATTCCCTAACCATGCTTGCCATTGTCCATCATGAAAATTCTTAGTTCCCCTTAAAACATTCACCTGTGTGGTTTCTCCGGTTCCCTGATACCTGTTGTTTACCTCCGTGTTATAAGTAACCTTTTTACCAACTGCTTTATGATATTTGAATGTTTTCTCAAAAACAGCTCCTACCGGCTTATCATTTTCAAAATAAGCTGCTTTTATGGTAGTTGTCTTGGTAATTTGTATTGGTTTTTCATATTTAATAGCATCAGTTTCCAAATCAGCTTCATCTAGAACGTATCGAATATCTGACCCTTTAATTTCATTACTTAGCGAAACGGAAACATTTCCTGTTTTCTCATCAACAATTGCTTCTTCTCTAATAGTATAAATACTCTTTGCGTAGTTGATACCCATAGCTTCAAAGCGATCGAACATTGGAATGATACGTGTGGTAAATTCGTTCCAGTCCCTCTCTTCTTTCGAACTCCAAAGTGTTTCTGAAAGTGCTGCAATACGAGGAAAGATCATATATTCTGATTGATCTGTAGTTGGGATATACTCGGCCCACAAATTTGCTTGCCCGCCCAACACATGTTTAGCCTGTTCTTCGGTCATTCCTTCAACCACAGGGTCAAATTCGTATACTTTGCTTAGCGGTAAATATCCTCCCCATGCAGCCGGTTCGGCATCTTGTGGCCCCTGATAATGATCAAAATAACAATGTGTTCCTGGGGTCATCACCACATCATGTCCTTGTTCAGATGCTTCTAAACCTCCTTTTACACCTCTCCAGCTCATTACGGTTGCTCCTGGCGCCAATCCACCTTCTAATATTTCATCCCAACCAATAAGTACTCGTCCTTTTGAACTGATAAAACGCTCCATTCTTTTAATAAAATAACTCTGTAACTCTTCTACATTTTTCAGTCCTTCTGATTTCATTCGAGCTTTACAATGCGGACATTTTTTCCAATTGGTTTTTGTAGCTTCATCGCCACCAACATGTATGTATTTTGAAGGAAATAGCTCCATCACCTCTATCAATACATCTTCTAAGAATTCAAAAGTAGATTCTTTTCCCGGACAATAGATCTCAGTAATTGGCCAAACTCCACCGGATGGTACCGAAATAGGCGTTTCAAAACACGACAAATACGGGTAAGATGCGATCGCACTCATTACGTGTGCCGGCATTTCAATTTCGGGCACCACGGTAATCCCTCTGCTCTGTGCATGAGCTACAATCTCTTTAATATCTTCCTGAGTGTAAAAGCCGCCATAAGCTGCCTTTTCTCCTTCTTTAGCTGGTCGGGCATTCCAGTGCTTGTCTTCATGGTCTACCCTGAATCCCCCCACTTCAGTAAGCTTAGGATATTTTTTTATTTCGATTCGCCATCCCTGGTCGTCTACCAAATGAAGGTGTAGGGTATTCATTTTTAAATACGCCAAACGATCGATGGTTTTCTTTACATATTCTTTATCAAAAAAGTGTCGGGACACATCGAGCATCAATCCTCTCCATTTGTATCTTGGCGCATCTGATATTTTAACATTAGGAATTTCCCATTGAACATTAGAAACTACAGTTTGACTTTCTATTGCTACAGGAAGCAACTGTCTTACCGATTCTATTCCATATACAAATCCATTCAGCTTAAAAGCTTCAATAATTACATTATCATTGTTAACTGTAAGTGTATAGGCTTCAGGACTAAGGTTAGAATTATCCTTCAAGACTAGAAAATTCGACTCAGGCTGTTCTTTTGTAATTCCAAGATCTAAATCAGCAGCAATCTTAAACTGATTAACTAATATTTGGGCCGCTTGTAATTGTATATCTGAGGTTACGACGAATTTAGTATCAGCATTAAAAATGAAAGATCCTTCATTCAATGTCAGTTCTTGTGGCTTAGGTATTATTTTTATATCTGTTTCAGTAAAAACAGTTTTTGTTTGCTGATTACAACCGATCAATAAAAACAATACAATGTAAATATATCTTAGGTTCATTTATTTGGTATGGATTTATTCTTTAAACACTTTTATCACCTTAAAATGTTCTTCTGTAATGGCATTGCCGTCAAAAAAAGAGATACCTTTGGCTCCGTTATCTTTTGCCAATTGAATAGCTTGAGCAACTTCATCCGTGGGCATATCAGGTAAGAATATTCCGGTATGCAGTTCAACACCTTTACCTTCTAAATCTTTTACCCCCTGAGCCGTGGCGTAACCTATCCAATCTGTTTCTTCGTTGTAAAAATTATGGTAGATCATGGGCAGAACCATATCGATATTCCATTTGTCCCATCGCTGGCGTACCATATGGTCTGCCATTTCAGGATATGGAAAAACAGCAGCCGTTAATTTTTTATCATACTGATGCGCAATTTTATACGCATCATCCACTACTGCTTTTATCTTGTTCAATCTGAATTGCTTCCACTCCATGTCAATCGCAGGGTTTTTAAAATCACGCGGATTTTTATGATGGATCTTTTCAAACTCGGCTACACAAACATCACAATAGCAGAAATCGAATTCGGGGAGCTCAGTTTCTTGTTTCAAATCATATTTAGGAAGTAATCCGACAGGCAAAAAGATATCGGGATACCTGATATAATCTAAATGTACGCTGGCAATACCTTCAACTTTAGCCAAACCTTCTACCAAATCTAAAACATGCTCCCTGGATGCTTTTCGGGTAGGACACAACCACTGGTAATAGTCTACATAAGGTCGCGTATCAAAACAGGATTTCCCATCCCTACTCACCGCATACCAATCCGGGTGTTGTAATGCCACACCGTCTCCCGGCCGATTCATCGCCATAATCCAAGCGTGAACCTCCAAACCGGCGTTTTCTGCAATGGGTGTTAGGCGTTTCAACAATTCGGGATCGGTATTGGTGTTGATCAATACAGCATCTATTCCGTTGGAAGAATATTTGGTAAACTCCTCTTTGTATGATTCATCTGTTTTTTTACTACTGGCAGTGATCCATGTCCAATATTTAAAATCATTTTGAACAGTATCGGTCTCTGTTTCGGCTACAGGCTGAGAAGTGTTCTTTTTTTCCGCAGTTTGGTTACACGAAACGAGTCCGCTCAATACAATGGCTATACAAATAAGTTTAAGCTGGTACATGATATTTATATTTACTCTTTACTGTTTTCATTTATAAATCTTCCGTCTTCACGGACAGTCAGTACATTTCCTGAAAACGGACTCAACACGTTTATGTTCCACCCCTGACTGTGCACTTCCAATTCGGGTTCTATTTTTTGTCCGTCAATTAGAAGTGGGGTCGATACCAGATTATCGATTGTGGATATCCATTCTCCTTCCTTACGTCTGAATTGCTTTTGCTTTCTGTACAATCGATACAACTCCCATTTTATCTTTTCATCTTTAGGTATTGCAAATAGTTCTTCTTTCTTTTCCGTCGAAAAATAGACATACCCCCATCTTTCCGGTTCGTGCATATTGATAACCTCCTGCGGAGACCACACCCAGTTATATTCAGGTAACAAATTTCCCTGATCATCTTTCTTACGTTGATATTCCCCATTTACGAGATTGTGTTGCCAATTGACCCGGGAAAAATTAATGCGCCAATAGTCGTTTTCGGGAGTTTTCCTTTTTGTAGTTTCTGTAAGCGCTTTCCATGGCATAGCGACCTCAACACTCCACCCTTTATCTGCGTCATTTGGATCGTTGAGTGTCCCATCGATATGAACCGCTGTTTTCATTCCTTTGATATCCCAGTGATTCATAAACGGGCCACCGTCTCTGTACGGTTTCACAATAAGAAGATCCCAAACCGTATTGAGTGCATTCATTTCAAATTCAATATAGTTATGCGTATCACCATCGGGGTCGATAAAAATCTCAAAATCCTTGTCGTGAAAGATAATCGTATCGCGCTGTTTTAAAGTTGCCCAAACATGAGGCTCTTCCATTTCGGCGTAAAAATAAAGATATGTGTCATTCCAAAGCATTTTTACCTGTGTATCGTAAAACGGTTTTTTTTCGCCTTCGATATCGATAAAACGAGATGTCCATTCAGCATTTTTCCACGACACTTCATCTCCTTTGCCATCGACCTTGATAACTTCTGAAGTTTTATAAGCGACATAACTTTTGGGGAATATGACCTTTTGTTCATTTTGCGACACCACAAACAAACTGCCACTAAAAAAAACCAGTGTAAAAAGTATTTTTAAGGTGTTTTGGTCCATTTTGGGTTGATTATGTCTAAATATCCATAATTCTTACCCGATCTTAAATATTTTTAGACCACTGACCTCAACCGATAGCTCAACACCGGAAAAGTGATGCTTTTATGCAAAAACATTATTTGAGTTATACGAACAAATACAATTCTTCAATATTTTTGTCATTATATGGTTTGTGTATAGAAGTTTAATTAATTTAAGGGAAGCATCCTAAAAGCTAATGGTTCTCTGTGTTCTTTGCAAACGCAAAGAAAAAATGTACGACTCAAAAACTTTTACTCATTTGTCGTATCTTTTTTCTTTCCACCAAACAAGCCTTTGATCAAATCGCCAGCCGCATTCTTTATTTGTTCATTTCGTGTAGAATCTTTAGTTGCTGTGGTCTCGGTTTGTGTTCCTGAAGCAGTTGTATCTTTGGTTTTTGTCCCGGTCAATATATCGGTTAGTGCCCCTTTTACCTTATCCGTCCCCTTGTTCATCAGTTTTTCTTTTTCCATTTGAACCAATCTTTTGGTAAGTGTGCTTACTGTAGAATTAAGATCAGTGCTTATTGAAGGACTCCCATATGTTCCTCCAATAGTCGCTGTTACCGGAACAAGCATATTTTCAGCTTCTGGATCATCCAATCTTGCAATCAAATTATTTACATCCTTACCCAAGTATTTCGCCGGAACATTGAAAGTCGCATTATAATCAACCGATTTGTCAAAACCATGGCTTCCGGCAATCTCAACATCTATATCCTTATATTTTATATGAAAGGGTTTTACGTTTACTTTCCCTTTATCAAAAGTGAGGGCGGTCTTTACATTCTTAACGGCTTCCTCACCGAAATTCAAAAAATCAACTTTCTGACTTAAAGCCGTCAATAACTGCCCTTTCTCGGGGCTAAATCCGTTAATTATAGCCTCTGCCAGGGCATTTCCTGATATGGATTCCATATTGAGCGAAAAATCGTTATTCAAATTCCCTTTTACAGACAAATTAGAATTTAAGGTTCCCACAAATGCATTGGCGATAGGCGTAATAGCCTGTAATAGCTCCAAATTTTGTATGGATTCTGAGATATTAAAATCGTTCATTCCCAAATCCATATTAAAAATAGGTGTTTCCGTTTTGGTCGATACAGAACCATTCACCGCCATTTTTCCTCCAAAAAGGTTGGACGTCAGGTTTTTTATATTGACAGTTTCATCCCGAATGATCAAAGTTCCCGAAACGTTTTTCAGTTTTAAATTATCATAAAGCACAGTATTGGCTTTGGCTGCCACAGTTGCATCCAAGAACGACGGAATCTTTATTTCCTCTTCGGTTTCGTTTGATCCTCCTTCTCCATTCCCATTCTCATCTTCTGTCATAAAATCGTTTACGGCGAAGGTGTTGGAATTCAACGTAAAATTCCCTTTCAACAATTCCTTATTAAACATATACCCCAACAGGTTATGTATAGACCCTTTGGCTGAAAAATCTGTTTGACCTGTTTTCGCTTCAAAAGAATTTAGCGTCACATCAGTGGTGTTGAAGGTCATATCCGCAGAAGAAATCTGCACAGGGTTTTTCATTTCACTCGAACTGTACTCAAAGCCTTTTAAGGTCATTGAACCGTTGTTTTTTGTATTCCCGTATCGCTCTTTCTCTATGGAATTCATATCAAAAGACGTATTAACATCGGCATCAAGGATTCCTTTCATGGATTCTTCCATCGGGAATGGATATGCTTTGGACAAATTGGCCAAATTGATCCTTCCTTTTAAATTGGCATTCACCAAAGGATTATCCGTTATATTTTTAATGTTAGCCCTTGCATTGAAAACATCCTCAGCAATCTTAAACGAAAGCTTGCTGATATCTACATAGGTGTCTTCGGTCAATCCTGACTCGTTGGCCACTCTTGTGTCGATATGGATATTGTTTACCGACTGTGGAAGGTCGGGGTATTTAAAAGAAGCATTCTCAGAGTTAATTGTGATATCAAAAGTAGGAATATGGGTCTCGTCCACAATACCCTTAAATGTTCCTTCCACTGCAAAATCCCCGGTGGTTTGTACGTTTTCAATATCCTTGGAATATTCCTCTGGCATTACCGCCAAAAAGTTTTTGAAATCGGATGATGGCGTTTTAAAAGAAATATCCACTTCCTGATTGTCGTCGTTTACCTTTACAAATCCGTCGAAAACCAACTCCAATTGGTTGATCAGCGCCTTATTCTCCAAAAAGGTATATTTATTCTGATCCAAATCGATCCCCAACAAAGCATCCAACCGAATCTGATGTCCTTTCAAATAACTCACGCTGTCCAATTCAAAAGACACCAAAGCATTTGTTTCGGTATCCAATTCTGATTGTGATGCAGAAAGGTCGCCTTTTCCCGAATGATTCAAACTGTCCAACACAAAGGACAGTTTTCCTTCAGCATCATAATAAGTGATTTTTGAATTGCTGATCTCATATTTTTTGATAGACAGTTTTACATCCTCTTCTGAAGCAGCTGTTTCCTCTGCACCTTCATCAGACTCCTTTGCAATATCATAATTTGCATTCCCTTCTTCATCTACGAGGATATTTGCTTGTGCACCGTCTATACTAAAACTGTTTATTGAATACGGCTCCCCTCCATCGTTGAAAAGTTGCATAAAAGGAATACTGATATCCGCCCGCTCTGCATAAATCAAGGTATCGCCTTCAAAAGGAGCGTTGTTCACAATACTCAACTCTTTCACCGACACAGAGGTGTTGGGGAAATTCCGGATCAAACTGATGCTCGCATCGGCAAAATCCATCTTGGCGTTTATATTATTGTTCACCGTTTTTTTCATAAGCTGCACTATTTTTCCTTCAAACAGGAAAGGGGCGGCTATAAGAAAAATGATAAACAGTCCAAATAAAACCGCTATTATTTTTAATATCTTTTTCATGTGTTTGCTTTTTGAATCCTAAAATTTTTCCACATAACTATATTAAGCAAATTTGGGATAAATCCCATATTGCAAAACCAATTTTAATACAACTTTAATGTTCCTATCTATACATACGAAATTCTGATGTATTAAGATTATCCAACATCTAACGATATTTCTTCTCCGGGCTTCAATTTGAAACGTTTTCTGAACAAAAACACGAAAAAATACAACAATGGCGTATCCAGAGCAGCGATAAACACCTTAAACAGAAACCCGCTGATCACCAAGCCATAGAACAATGACCAAGGCAACACTCCAAAAACACACAATAACAAAACCACCGTAAAGGTATCTATAAATTGTGAGGTGAATGTTGATAAATTGTTACGCAACCAAAGGTATTTTCCATTGGTCAGACGTTTCCAAAAGTGATAAATCGTAATGTCTATATATTGTGCACACAAATAGGCGATCATCGAAGCCAACACGGCTACTGGAGACAAGGCAAAAACCTTGGTAAAGGTAGCGTCCTGTACAGGCGATGTTTCCATCGCAGGCATAAATTCGGCCATAAAAATAATCGCCATGGAGAACAGGGAAGCGAAGATTCCCGCCGTCACCACCTGATTCGCTTTTTTCTGTCCGTAGATCTCAGAAATCAGGTCGGTAATCAAAAAAGTAATCGGATAGGGTAATATCCCTACTGAAAGTTCAAAAATGGGAGCCCCGAAGATTGTTACATCTTCGCCCAAAGGATACCAATAAAAGAATTTTTGAAAGATCAGATTTGAAACCACCAAGGAAGTGATAAACAACGCTCCGAGATACAGGTATATTTTGAATGCCAGCTTCTTATCTTTATGCACCATAAATTATTTGATGTTGATTTCGAAAGGCATTCTCGCCTGCAATCCTTTTTGAGTTGATACGGCTTTTATCCGTTGCATGATGTTATATATCTCTTCCCCGAGTTCTTCTTTCAACACATCTTCCCTACTTTCCAAAAAACCAAGACCTGAAGCACCTTGCAACAGCTCCTTAATATTGGTTTCATATACGGGATAATTCGCCACAACGTAATCTTCCGCCCCTGTAGTTTGAGCTGCATAGGCAACGGCTTTGTTTAGTCCTCCTATTTCGTCCACAAGTCTGTGTTCTTTTGCTTGAACTCCGCTCCAAACCCTTCCTTGGGCCACACTATCTACCTCTGGTACAGACAAATTCCTGCCATCAGCTACTTTTTGCAGGAAATCTTGATAAAAATCTTCGATCCCCTCTTTCGCAAAAGCTTTAAAGCTATCGCTTGCAGGTTCGAACAAGCTGTAGGCTGTAGCATTTTCATTGGTGTTTACCTGTTCGGCATTGATTCCCCATTTTTCTGCCAATCTACTCGCATTGGGTATTGTGGCAAAAACCCCAATCGAACCGGTAATCGTTGCAGGTTCGGCAAAGATCTTATCGCCGGCAACAGCCATATAATACCCTCCTGATGCAGCCAAATTCCCCATGGAAACCACGACAGGTTTTACTTTCTTGGTCACTTCGATCTCCCTCCAAATAATATCTGAAGTCAAGGCCATTCCTCCCGGTGAATTGATGCGCAGCACAATAGCCTTTACATCATCGTCTTCCCGAGCAGCTTTTAATGCTTTGGACATGACTTCCTGTCCGATATAATTATCATTTCCCTTTCCGAAGCCAATCTCTCCTTGTGCATACACAACAGCGATTTTATCCTTTCCTGCAGTCTTTTTCTTTTTGGAAACATACTCGGCATAATCGATAATATTTACCGAGTTGATCTTATCTCTTTTCTTCAAATTCAAATTCTCCCTCAATAACTTGTTGTATTGGTCGACATAACTTAAACCATCCACAAAATTATTTTCCAAGGCCAATTCAGGTGATCGAGCCGCCAATTCGTCTGCAAATGCATTCAGTTGTTCCACGCTTTGTCCACGGCTTTCAGCAATATCTTCCAGATAAGTATTCCAAACAGACGACAACAGTTCTGATATCTGCTCCCGGTTTTCATCACTCATTTCGTCCGTCAAGTAAGGTTCAACCGCACTTTTGTATTTTCCGTGGCGGATTACCTCCATTTTTATTCCCGATTTCTCCTGAAGGTCTTTTAAATACAATACTTCCGAAGACAATCCCCTAAAATCCAGTTCCCCGGCAGGGTTTAAGAATACCGAGTCGGCCACCGAAGCCAGATAATAATCCTTTTGAAGAAAAATATCGCCGTAGGCATAGACAAACTTCCCGGATTCCTTGAATTCTTCAATAGCATCCCTTATGGCTTTTGTGTTCGCCGCTCCGGTGGTTAAAAACGAATTATTAATACTGATTCCTTTTATTTTATCATCTTTCGCAGCTGCCCTTATAGCCGGAAGGATAGTGTTGAGTCCGTTGTATTCCTCAAATTTATAATCAATATCGGTAAATTTATACTTTCCTCCGTAATCTTTAATGGGTTCTTTAAAATTGATCTCCAATACGGAATTGCTTTTAACCGCAACGGTTTGGTCACTACTGCCCGTCAAAGTGGCAATAATGAGAAAAAACATAAAAATGATCCCTAAAGCAATAAGCGTCCCCAAAATGGCCGCTAAAAGGTTCCTCAAAAACTTCATGTGCGTGAATTAATTAAGTCATAAAGATACATCAGAAGATATGAAAAGCAAATAACTTATTTTTTTACGATTCAGGCAAACAAAATAAGCTCAATAAACCCCTACAAGATTCGCTTTTCTTTTGAACTCGTTTAATCTTTTTTAATTGAAGCGAAAAGCCCATGGACAAAAAAGGATAATTTTTTAGCCAATTGAGAAAAGTTTAAGCGAGTTCTTTGTTACTTTGCCTTTGTCATTATGAAAGGGTACAATCGCACATATCTCTCCTTAGGGAGTAATCAGGGAAACAAGCTTGAAAACCTTAGAAAAGCCGTTCGTTTATTACAAAACCGAGCCGGAAATGCCGTGATGAGTTCTCCCATATATCAAACTCCTGCATGGGGGTTTGACAGCGATGATTTTTATAATATCTGTATCGCCCTGGACACCAAAATGCAAGCTCGGGAGCTTTTGGAGACAATGTTGGATATTGAAAAAGATTTGGGACGTATACGCAGCGATGCTAAAGAATACAAGGCTCGATCCATAGATTTGGATATTCTTTTTTATGAAGATACCGTGATCGAAGAATCGGATCTTGTGGTGCCCCATCCTCAGTTGCACCTACGCCGGTTTGTACTACAACCCCTGGCCGATATTGCTCCGGGGAAAATACATCCTGTTTTGAAAAAATCGGTTGCTGAATTGCTGGATGAATGTCCGGACGAAAGTGACCTCAGCAAAACTGATCTGGAGATTTCACTGGTGCAAAATGACTTTTCCAAATTCAATTTTATTGCTATTGAAGGGAATATCGGTGCCGGAAAGACCACCCTGGCTACAAAAATTGCTGAAGATTTTAACGGAAAACTTATTTTGGAACGCTTTGCGGACAATCCGTTTCTTCCAAAATTTTACGAAGACCGAAACCGCTATGCTTTTCCTTTGGAAATGTCGTTTTTGGCAGATCGTTATCAGCAATTTACGGACGACACTTCCCACCCCGACCTTTTTAAAGATTTTATGATCAGTGATTACGACATCTTTAAGTCACTCATTTTTGCCAAAGTCACCCTTCAAAAGGATGAATTTTTATTGTACCGAAAGCTTTTTAACCTGATGTATAAAGAGGTGGTAAAGCCCAATATTTATGTGTATCTATATCAAAATACCGAACGGCTTTTGCAAAACATCAGAAAAAGAGGAAGGGATTATGAACGCGATATTCCTGCTGAATACTTGGATTCCATCAACAGTGGTTATCTGGAGTTTATCAAGACCCATCCCAAGGTCAACGCCCTGATTATTGATATCTCAGATCTTGATTTCCTACAAAACAAAAACGATTATCAATATATCATCGACAAGATTCACGAGCATCCGTTTCCCCGTGATTAATCTACTGTTTGAGAATGCCACGAGTTATAAATTCGCGGGAGCGTTGGGCAGATAGATTCCGGAGCTTTGCAGACAAATTAATTATTGTTTTCTAACTTACTTCCCAAAATCTTAGGCTCGACCCAAGTCCAAGCATACCAAACTATAAACAATGTTGTTGCTATTTCTATAGCTGCAAAAAACATATAATGATAACTAGCTCCCATAAGCAGTGTTCCAATCATTATTATTGTTTTGATAGAACCCGCTATAATATTTGCTAAGCGATTTATTTTGTATTTCAAAACTCTTGATAGCAAAACCATAGCAATCGAAATTTCCATAATTACACCTGCTACTAACAAAGTTTTTTGATTCATATTAATTCCACCGACTTCCCCTGTTAATAATGCGTTTAACATTTCAGCGGACATCAATGTCAAAACATCGCAATACAGATAATTTAATGTAACGAATATCCATAGTGTAGATAAAATCACTTTTCTATTTTCAATTTTTTCTTCTGAATTCATTTTTTCCGTTTTTGATTAGTTATGTGCTCGATTCTTATGACACACAACGCGGGCTATCAGAACACCCCTTTCTCCGCCTTGATACCTATTAAGAAACCGATCAAACCACCCTAATATCAATCAAGCAAAGGTTCACAATAATAACCGTTCTTTTTTAATAGGTGGATAACCTCCTTTTCGGTTAAGGTTTCTTTGGCTTCAATCCTCAACACATTATCTATGTCTTCTGTATCAACAGTCCATTCAGTTATGGTGGATTGATTTTTAAGGATCGGTTTTAAGGATTTTACTTTTTTCTTTGTTTTTATATCGGTGCGAAATATCAGCAGTTTCATCTGTTCTTTTTTATTGTTTTTTAGTGGTCAGATGGAATTCTCCATTGAACATTTAACTCCACGTTATTAGTTTTTTCTGAAGTCGTTGAACCTCCGGTTTCGATTGGTGTCAACTTAATTGTTATGGCTCATTTCATAATTCTTAATTTTTATTCTTCTTCTGATTTGTCTTTTTCCGGTTTATCTCCATTTTCATTGGTCAAATTCTCCACATACTCCCTGTATGCCTGGTCGCCTTGCTCTTCCCAAAACTTGTCATAGTATTTCCATTTGGAAAAATCATTTTTATCTTTCTTTTTACAATCGGACTTTGATTTTTTGGAAGAATCCTTACTTCCACCTCCTCCGCAACCCCCACCAAAAAGGAATTTGAACAGTATAAAAATCCCGACAGCCTGCCAGTAATTAATGGTTGTTAGTCCGAATAACTCCGGCATAAGCCAGTTCCAAAGCCACATCACAACATAGCCGAACAATATGGCCAGTGCGGCTATGCCTATGACCGCTAATATGATCCACCCCGCAATTTCCCCCGGGGATTTAGTTCTCATTTTGTGTTTCCAAAAATTTGTCATTTTATCTTAATTTTTAGTGATCTTCTTTTTTTGATTCCAGTTTTTTATACAACATCGAGATCGCCCTATGTCGTCTGGACATTAACGTTCCCTCGGGAATTCCGGTTTCTATCGACAACTCCCTATAGGTATATCCTTCAAAGTCGATAGCCCTAATGACATCGCGATAATTCGGTTTTAGACCCAGAATATTTTTCTTGAGTTCGCGTTTTATTTCCTCGGAATAGGAATTATCAGGTTTCCCATAGAACAGTTCTGTAAATTCAATCAATTTGTTTTCATAATCAGTGACAGCGTTATCCGGTTTTCTTTGCTGACGCATCACATCGATGATTTTATTTTTAACCGATCGGTAAACGAATCCCGCAACATTATTTATAGGCGAATACCTGTCGGCTCCGGAAAATAATTTCAGGGCAACATCCTGAATAATATCTTCAGCATCACGGTTTACACTGGCTCTTATCTTAGAGTTCACATAGGCCGTAAGCGAATGATATTCTTCACTAAAAAATTCTTTTAGTTTTTTATTGTTTTCTCTTTCCGAGGTCATTTAAAAACCTATTTTGGTCGGTCTTCACTTATAAAGACGATGTTTTGATAATCCATTGCATTTTTATTGATTTAATTTTAAAGTTTCCCTATCGGAAGATCTCCGTTAAGCAATTCTAACACAAAACCATAGCAATATAGTCTTGCATTTCGATTATAAATGTACTTATAAAAAAAAGAGACCTGACAGGTTTCAGAAACCTGTCAGGTCTTTTCATTTAACGTATTCTAATTTTAATAATAAGTAAACCGCCTTACCTTGGCGATGTATTTGGCCAAGCGTATCACCTGATGGCTGTACCCGTATTCGTTATCATACCAAACATACAACACCGCATTTTTACCCTGGTCGTCTACAATCGTAGCTTTACTATCGTATATGGAAGGAGCCGAAATCCCAACAATATCGGTAGAAACCAGTTCGTTGCTCAACGAATACTTGATCTGCTCTACCAGATCACCTTCCAAGGCATATTTTTTCATGATGGCATTGATCTTACTTTTGGAAGTCTTTTTTTCCAGTTCGAGGTTCAGCACGGCCAAGGATCCGTTGGGCACCGGAACCCTGATGGCGTTGGAGGTCAATTTTCCGGCCAGTGACGGTAAGGCTTTGGAAACTGCATTTCCGGCACCGGTTTCGGTAATGACCATATTAAGTCCGGCTGCTCTCCCCCTTCGGTATTTTTTATGCATATTGTCCACCAAATTCTGGTCGTTGGTATAGGCATGTATAGTTTCCAAATGTCCCCTGACCACCCCCAGCGATTCTTCGACAGCTTTTAGGATAGGGGTAATGGCATTGGTGGTACATGAAGCCGCAGAAAAGATGTCGACTTTATCAGGGTTGAACTCTTTTTGATTTACCCCGTAAACAATGTTTGGTACTTCCTTCCCGGGAGCAGTAAGCAGCACCTTGTGTGTTCCTTTAGCTTTCAAATGCCTGCCCAATCCTTTTTCATCCCGAAATGCCCCTGTATTATCAATTACTAAAGCCTCATCAATTCCATATTTGGTGTAATCGATGCTCTCCGGTTTATCGGCTGTGATCATGTGTACGGTGGTACCGTTGACGATAAGCGCTTTATTTTTATGATCGGCGACTACCGTACCCGGAAAATGTCCGTGAACGGAATCGTTTCGCAACAGGGCCGCCCTTTTTTCGAGTACTTCGGCAGTCATTTTCCCTCGGGTAACAACGGCGCGTAAACGCAACTGACTTCCTTTTCCGGTTTTTAGCATCAGTTCCCTGGCCAATAAACGTCCGATTCTACCAAATCCGTACAATACCACATCTTTAGGTTGAATTTCAGATGAATTCTTGGCATCGCTCAGTTTATCAATCACAAAAGCTTTGTTATTGTTGTATTTGTTATCCTTAAGGTGGTATTCGTAGGTTAGTTTCCCGATATCGATCTTGGCCGGTGGCAGGTTTAACGAATTTATAGCCTTGGCTATTTCTACAGAATCAAAAACTGGAATGGGTTTTTCGACAAATTCGCAGGCATATTCATGCAGATTGATGATTTCACTTACGTTTTTGTCGATAAGTTGATTTCTGAAAAGTACCAGTTCGATGGATTTGTCGTACCAAAGGTCGTTTACGATTTTAATGAATTCTACGGAAGCCCTACGTCTATTGGCCTGTGAAACGAGTTCATTTTCATAAGTATCGCTAAAGCTCATTGTGTTGTGATTTTAGAATAAGAATTAATTTCTGTTTTCGCCGCAAAAGTACCCATTTCAAACGTTTTCGTAAAGAAAAAACGATTAAAATAAGAATTGTCTTTTTAACCGTATGAAAGACATTTCTTCATTATTGAATTATTACCTGAAACAATCACAAGGTTTTTGATAAAAAAGAGGTTTCCCAACAAAAAGCAAGGAGATTTCTTATCCAAGAAACACTTTTAAAACCAAGTATCTTAATTGTTAAATCCGATGTTTTTTTAATAAAATTTTTGGTTTTTTGCCAAAGGTTTGCTTAATTCGTAGAGCACTTAGGCTTTAAACTAGCTAACTTTACTTAATATATTTTGACTGGGATTCGGTATTACCGGATCCCTTTTTTTAGAACTCACCTTGACTTTCTAATTGGTTAAAAAATCACGTCAGTTCGAGTATTTTTTTATGGAGAGATAACGGAATAAAAAATGTATCGAGAACAAGTGGTTTTTGTTCAAAAGTCTATTCTCGATACAATTTTTTCTTCGCAGAGCTACGAAAAAATCACTCGAATTGACGGCTTATACTTAGGGTTAAATTACAGTTTTAGCTTACTGAAAAAATCCCATACCACCACCCCGGCACTTACGGAAATGTTTAGGGAATGCTTGGTGCCAAACTGAGGGATTTCCACCACATTATCGGAAGACGAAACCACATTTTGCTTAACGCCTTTTACTTCATTTCCGAAGATGAGGGCGTATTTTTTTCCGGGGTCGGTTTTAAAATCGTTGAGCATGATGGCGTTCTCGGCCTGTTCGATCGCCACGGTGATCACCTCTTCTTTTTTTAGTTGCTCGACCAAAGTAAGCGTATCTTCCACATACTCCCACTCCACACTTTCGGTAGCTCCCAAAGCGGTTTTATGGATATCTTTATGCGGCGGTGTAGCCGTAATGCCACAGAGGTATATTTTTTCTACGAGAAAGGCGTCGGCGGTACGGAAAACCGAACCGATGTTATTCAGGCTTCTGATATTATCCAGCACGATGATCAAAGGAATCTTTTCTGCTTTTTTAAAGCCTTCTACATCCAATCTGTCCAGTTCGCTGTTCTTTAGTTTTCGCATGTTATCAGAATTTTGATGCCAAAGTTAGCCATTCTCATTGTACAAAAAAACAACTGCTGCTAGCCCCGATAGAGCCGATACCCCGCCTGAAAGGCGTGTAAAGGCGATAGCGGGAAATAACAATAACTGAAAATCTCCATAATTCCGGGCTCCTGAAAAGAAAACCAAGGGCTATCAACAAAAGTTGTTTATAATACGTGTGGCGAGGGTTCGCAAAAAAAGATAAAAAATCATACTTTCGCTAAAACCTAATTTTTAAGATTTGGCAACCACAAAAAGCAAGAAAGTCACTCCGTTGATGAAGCAATACAACAGCATCAAGGCTAAATATCCTGATGCACTGTTGCTCTTTCGTGTGGGGGATTTTTATGAGACTTTTGGAGAAGATGCCGTTCATACGTCTAAAATTTTAGGGATTGTGCTTACCCACCGGAACAACGGTGGCGACCGTACTGAATTGGCCGGATTTCCGCACCATTCACTGCATACCTATTTGCCTAAATTGGTAAAAGCGGGACAACGTGTGGCCATTTGTGACCAGCTGGAAGATCCCAAACAGACCAAAAAAATTGTAAAAAGAGGGGTGACCGAGCTCGTGACTCCCGGAGTGGCGTTGAACGACGACATTCTCTCTGCCAAAACCAATAATTTTCTTTGTGCGGTTCACTTCGGAAAAAAACTGTTGGGCGTTTCCTTTTTGGATGTTTCCACCGGGGAATTTTTAACTGCTGAAGGCAACGAAGAATATATTGACAAACTCTTGCAAAATTTTGCGCCGAGCGAGGTTTTGATGTCCAAAAAGCACAAAAGCGATTTTCTTTCGGCTTTTGGGAAGGAGTTTCACACTTTTTTCATGGAAGATTGGATCTTTCAGGAAGATTATACCCACGAAACCCTTAACGATCATTTTCAAACACAATCGTTAAAAGGGTTTGGAGTGGCGCATCTGGAACACGGAATCATTGCTTCGGGGGCAGCCCTGCATTACCTTTCGGAAACGCAGCACAACAAATTGCAACACATTACGGCACTTACACGCATTGCTGAGGAGGAATATGTGTGGATGGACCGGTTTACCATAAAAAACCTGGAACTGTATTATGCTCCTTCTGCCAATGCTGTAACCCTGCTGGATGTCATCGACAAGACCATTTCGCCTATGGGCGGACGTTTACTGAAAAGATGGGTGGCATTGCCGCTGAAGAATATCGAAATGATAAAACAGCGCCACGATATTGTTCAACATCTTATGGAGAATGATATGGTGATTGATGAATTCCGCTCGCAAATAAAACAAATCAGCGACTTAGAAAGATTGATCTCCAAAGTTGCGACCGAGAAGATAAGTCCGCGTGAAGTTGTGCTTTTGAAAAACTCCCTCGAAGCCATCATTCCTATAAAAACTTTGGCTAGTGATAGTAAAAATGAAGCCTTGAAGGTCATTGGTGACCAATTGAACCTTTGTGATGTGTTAAGGGCCCGTATCAAACAAACGGTTAAGGAAGAAGCCCCGGCGGTTCTCTCTAAGGGTAATGTTATCGCCGACGGATTTTCAGAAGAGCTAGACGAACTACGCCGACTCGCTTTTTCCGGTAAGGACTATCTGGACAATATGCTGGAAAGGGAAATGAAAAACACCGGAATTACTTCCTTAAAAATAGCCAGCAACAATGTTTTTGGGTATTATATTGAAGTTCGCAACACCCACAAAGACAAGGTGCCTGAGGATTGGATCCGCAAACAAACCCTGGTCAGTGCCGAACGCTATATCACCGAGGAATTAAAAGAATATGAAGCCAAGATCCTGGGAGCAGAAGAAAAAATTGCCATCCTGGAACAGGAATTGTTCCGTCAACTGGTGGTTTGGATGCGGGAATACATCCTCCCGATACAAACCAATGCTGCTTTGATTGCACAATTGGATTGTTTATGCGGATTTGTACAACTGGCAAAAGACAACAAATACACCATGCCGGAAATGGACGATTCTTTTGATCTGGAGATCAAAGAGGGGCGTCATCCGGTGATAGAAAAGCAATTACCGCCGGGAGAAGCCTACATCGCCAACAATATCACCCTCAACCGGGACGAACAACAGATTATTATGATCACCGGACCTAATATGAGTGGTAAGTCGGCTATTTTAAGGCAAACCGCCCTTATCACACTCCTTGCACAAATGGGAAGTTTTGTGCCCGCAGCTTCTGCACGAATCGGTATTGTGGATAAAATATTTACCCGTGTGGGTGCCAGTGATAATATCTCCTTGGGTGAATCGACTTTTATGGTCGAAATGAACGAAACGGCTTCCATTTTGAACAACCTCTCGGAACGCAGCCTTGTGTTGTTGGACGAAATCGGTCGTGGTACCAGTACTTATGACGGTATTTCCATCGCTTGGGCTATTGCCGAGTATATCCACGAACACCCCGGAAGGGCAAAAACCCTGTTTGCTACACACTACCATGAGCTAAACGAAATGACAGAAACTTTTGACAGGGTCAAAAACTTCAACGTTTCGGTAAAAGAGCTGAAAGACACTGTACTTTTCCTTAGAAAATTGGTGTCGGGTGGTAGCGAACACAGTTTCGGAATCCACGTAGCCAAAATGGCCGGAATGCCCCAGCAGGTCATCCGAAGGGCGAATAAGATCTTGAAAAAACTGGAGAAATCGCATAGCAGCGAAGAGTTAACCGATAATCTTAAAGCCTCACAAGACGAAATGCAATTGAGCTTTTTCAATCTTGACGATCCACTTTTGGAGGAAATCAAAGATGAAATCCTCCATACCGATATCGACACGCTCACTCCGGTAGAAGCTCTAATGAAGCTTAATGAAATCAAGCGGATGCTTGTTAAAAAGTAGAGCGCATTATTTTTATTTTAAATCTTAGCTTTATTAATATTTATTATGTTCATTTTTTTATTCACCTCTCTTTTTATTGTTTTATAGGTATTCATGATTGCTGAATTCGTTGATAAAAAAAGCGAACCAAAAAAATCTAGGCTAACGAAAACAACCTCTTAATACTATAGCATCTTGTAGCGCTATGAAAAGACAGAACCTAACGTCAAGAAAACAGCGCCAAAAAAATATTTTCCAGCCAACCTACCTTAACACCAGCCAGACAAATCATTCTGGCGGGGAACGGACAGGTTGAAAAAGTTTAAGCGAGTTCTTTAAAAAAAAGCTTTGCTTTTTACAGAATTGTATTAAATTTGCACCTGCTTAGTCAAAAGCTAAGAGTTCTTATACTTTAAAAAATGCGAAAATAGCTCAGTTGGTAGAGCGCCACCTTGCCAAGGTGGAGGTCGCGGGTTCGAATCCCGTTTTTCGCTCAATAATTACCAATCGCTCGAGTGGTGGAATTGGTAGACACGTTGGACTTAAAATCCAATGGCCAGCAACGGCCGTGCGGGTTCAAGTCCCGCCTCGAGTACCAAACGGGACAAATCGATATTTTTTTGATTTGTCCCGTTTTTATTCATCTTCAACCAACTGTACATCAACACCATACCGTTTAAACATACATTCACTACAGCGATTCAATAATTTTAGTCTTTTTTTCACCCGATTTGTAAATTTTATTGTAATCTATTGATAATTAATCACATAAATGATTCAAGTGCCGTTGGGGTCAAACTCTTAATTCGATTACAACTAGGCTTCAATAAAAATTTCAAAACCATGGACAATAATTTTGATAGGCCAGTGTGCAAAATGAGTACGGCAAGAGCTGTTAATTTATTGGCAAAAGATGGTATCATTGTCACTGAAGAACAAGCTGAATTTATTCTTGAGTTTCTTTATGACATGGCAGAAATTGCTGTAGAGCAATATTTAAAAGAGCATAAAAGAGATTTCAGTTAAATGATGTCTTCAAAGAGCTTAATGCCACATGGATTATAATTATAGGTATCGTCTCGAGGTCTTTATTGAATTTTTTATAGTAAAGAACTATACCGTTCAATAATTTCAGTATTCTTGTCTTTTCCTTGTGCTTCAATTCAAACATGTTTATTCCCATTTGGTGAATCTCTTTATTAAGTTGACCCTTTACTTGTAGTTTCTTTGTATTAAAATTTCAAGCTTCATATTTTTAAAGCAGATACCATAGTTTATGTATAAAAAAATTATTTTTACATTAAATCCTCTGTAATGCCTGAAACCAATCGAGTAGAATACAAAGAAAAATTAACCAAAGACCTAGATTTAGAAAAAGAAGTGATAGCTTTTCTCAATTACTTGGAAGGAGGGTTAATTTACATAGGTGTTGACAAAAATGGGACAACAATTGGCTTAGCTGATATTGACGGTGATATGCTCAAAATCAAAGACCGTATTAAAAACAATATATCACCATCCGCTATGGGGCTATTCGATGTAGTAGCGGAAGAACAGAATGGTAAGACCCTTATTAAAATTATTGTAGCTAGTGGGAGTGAGAAACCGTATTTTAAGAAGAAATACGGTATGACCGAAAAGGGCTGTTTTATTCGGGTAGGTACAGCTTCGGAGCCAATGCCTCAAAGAATGATAGACGAACTCTTTGCAAAACGTGTTCGAAATTCTATAAGCAAGATACGGTCCAATCGACAGGAACTCACCTTTGAGCAATTAAAGATATATTACGAAGAAAGAGGTACGCCTTTAAATAAAAATTTTGCGGTTAATTTAGAGCTTTTAACTGAAAACAAGGAATTCAATTATGTAGCCTATTTGATGGCTGATGAAAATGGCAACTCTATAAAATTGGCAAAATATAGTGGAAACAACAGAGTTGACCTAATCGAAAATCAAGAGTACGGCTATTGTTCCCTAATAAAAGCCACAAACAATATCCTGAACAAATTGGAAGTGGAAAACACCACCCGTACCAAGATTACTTCAAAAGAGCGTATAAGTGAACGCTTATGGAATCCGGTAGCGTTAAGGGAAGCTGTACTTAATGCCATAATTCATAATGACTATACCACAGAAGCTCCCCCGAAATTTGAAATCTTTGACGATAGGATTGAAATCACGTCTACAGGAGGTCTACCAAATGGTTTAAGTCAGGAAGATTTCTTCGAAGGCTATTCCATTCAAAGAAACAAAGGTATCATGCGTATCTATAAAGATCTTGAACTGGTGGAACAATTAGGCTCTGGTGTTCCCAGGATTCTGGAAGCATACAGTAAGGATTGTTTTAGGTTTTCAGACAATTTTTTGAGGATAACCTTCCCAAAATCCATCAGTGGTGCAATAGGTGGTGCAATAGGTGGTGCAATAGGTGGTGCAATAGGTGGTGCAATAGGTGGTGCAATAGGTGATTTGACCGAAAGACAGGTAGAGATCATAGAACTCATAAAGGCAAATAATAAAATAGCTTATCGGGAAGTTGCTCAAAGATTGGGCATAAATAATTCTGCCGTACAGGCACATTTCAACGCCCTCAAAGAAAAGGGTGTTATCAAAAGAATTGGAGGTACCAGAGGGTATTGGAAAATAACCATATAATATATGGAATATGGATGGATTTCCCGAAAAAGAGACAATAGACCTTTTCCGAAACCTTTTCAAAGGGCGCGAAGATGTATTTTGCACTGCGATAGGAAAAATCGGGTAAAAGTGGTTATATGCCTGCCTATTCATACGATCCCTATATGTACCGGCTCCATAAACAGCGAGGGGGTACTTTTAAGGACTACAAGGACAAAACGTATTTAAGATTTGATGATTTTCAACTGTCAAGACATCTTGAAGGAAGACAGGCTGCTGGGATATACCCACTTTTACAAGACAACACCTCTTGGTTTATTGCTGCTGATTTTGATAAAAAAGATTGGCAAGAACAGTCTCAAAAAGCCATCAAACTCTGTGAAAAGTTTAATATCCCGGCCTATTTGGAACGTTCCCGTTCAGGGAACGGAGCTCATGTAGTTCGACAGCTTGGGCATTTTTATCTATTAATCTCACCAAAGTTTGCGGACAAAAAAGTTAGTATCAAGAAGCCGGCTGAAAAACCGGCTTCCAATAACTGCAGCCTTGAAGGTAACCAAAGCTGCAAATGGCTTTCACTAGTATTTACTAATCCCTCTTAGAAAGCCAAAACTTTAACTTCGGTTCGCCTGTTTTCCTCATGGGCTTCCGACGAACATGATACCCCGTCTGAACATTCATTTAACAGTTGGCTCTCACCATATCCTTTGGCCGTCATCCGATTTCTTGCAATTCCTTTGCTTACTAAGTAATCTACCGCCGATTGGGCTCTGCTTTGAGATAATGACATATTATATGCATTGTTTCCACGGCTATCAGTATGAGACGATAGTTCTATTTTTAAAGTTGGATGTTTACGCATTATTGTTACCAGTTCGTTAAGTATGATTGTTGCATCTTTTCGGATATTGTGTTTATCAAAATCGTAATGCATATCTTCTAATACAAACTTTTTCCCTTCTTCGAACAAAGGCTCTAAGTGTAAAGCTATCCTAAGGGTATCACCTGGTTTTACATCCTTGGTATTAACCATCAACGAATCACTATAATAGCGTTGTTTTTGTCCCAATATTTTATAGGTTTTATCCGGATCGATTTCAAAAATAAATTGTCCCGTAGCTGTACTTTGTTTTTTGGCAATCAATTGTCGCTGAACATTATTAAATAATGTAACCGCGGTTTGTGCAAGTATTTTTTCAGTGCTTTTACCTTCATAAGTAGTACCTTCTAAAGCGATATACATTTTGGGCTTAGCATAGGTAAATGAATAGATATCATCACCTCCAATACCACCTGCCCGGTTAGAAGAAACATAACCGTATAGGTTTTCGCCCTCCATCTTCGACACTACAAAGGCAAAATCATCACCCCCACTATTTACAGGATACTGTAAGTTTTCCGGGGCAGACCACGACGCTTTACTACCTTCTGATTTAAACACATCTAAACCGCCCATATTAATAAAGCCGTTGCTCGAATAATATAAGGTACCATCAGGAGCTATACTTGGAAACATTTCATCTTGCGGACTGTTTATAATGTTTCCGGCATTTTTTGGGGTGGTCCAGTTACCCTGGCTGTCCAACTCACAATACCAGATATCAGCACCTCCCATACCTCCGGGCATATCGGATACAAAGTAAAGCTCTTTTCCGTCAGGACTCAATGCTGCATGACCTGTTGAATATTCCTTTACATTGTTATATGGAAACGGGGTAGTCTGCCAATCTCCGGAAGTATTGCGTTTATAGATAGACAATTCCAGTTTGTTGCTTAAATATTTCTTGTTGCCATCTTTACCTTTATTTTCTTTTCTACCATAATAGGTACGGGTTACATAAAAAATATCTCCGGATTTGTTTGTACTTACCGGACCTACGTGGTATTTACTTTTATTATTTATCGATCCTACTAATTGTGGTTGAATTAACTGTTTTTCGCTATCTATCCCTGCTTTAAATACCTTAAGAAAGGAATTTCCAGTCCAGCCATAATGTTTTTTACGTCCTCCTCCTGCCTCTCCGGTAAAATACACCTGGTTATCTACAGGATAAGCTCCAAACTCAGACTTTTCGGTATTTATCTCTTTTTCATTCTGTAAAGTATAAGCCTTAGGATTAGCAAGCCATTTGATAGCCGCTTCACACCCGGCAATTTCGAGTACTATTGCTTGATTGTTTCCTGTTTTTTGGGCATACTGCCCTAACATTTTCTTTGCTTCGTCATATTCTGAGATTTGCTTTAAACTTTGAGCGTATTTTAACAGGTTTTCCGGATTGGTATCAGGAGTTTCCAGCACCCTGGCATACCAGTTACAGGCCTGAACATAATCGTTAACCTGATAATAGCTGTTTGCCAGTTGTTCCATATCTTTAACACGGGGATGCTTTATATCTACCTCTTTTAACAATAAAGGAATGGCCCTTGCATATTGGTATTCATAAATATGCCTGTATGCTCTTTCCCTGTTTCCAGGCTGTTCCTGCGCTAACCCGTTTAAGGTTAGTAACATTAAGGCAAATATGGTGATTCGATTTTTCATCAGAACGTCTTTTATATTTTGATAATTTGTTATTTTATTTTTAATAACTAGTTTGGTCTAATTAAAAGAATCTTGGGCTTAATAATCTTTTACCTCGAAGTGGAAATGTATACCCAAGAGTAAGTTCGTGTGTGCCGTTTTCGGCATTTCCAAGATCGTTTAACATATAATCGTATGAATATCCTACTCGAAAACGTTTGGAAACATAGAACTGTACAATTCCTGAAATAGCGTTAGTTACAGAAATATTATCGGGGGTATAATTACTATAATCATTTTCCCAAATCTTAACTCCAGTCCTATATCCAGCACCAAACCAGAAACGTTCATTATAAATAAACATGGCATTAAGGTCTAAACTTGTAGGTCCTTTAAAATCCTCTTTTACCATTAAGCTCGGACGAAGTTTAAAAGATCGGTTTAAATCAAATAAAGCTCCGGTAATAAAGTACAAGTGTTTGCGATGATAGATATTATAGTTAGCGTCATCACTGTTAAAAACATAGCTATCTTCTTTATCTAGTACATCCATTAACGAAACCCCTGCATACCACTTCGGGCTATAATAGTACATCCCAAATCGTAAATTCCATTTCCAAACATTTTCATCACTATAACCCAAGGCAGGATCGGTACCATCTACAGGATTAAATTTAGAGCCGTCAAGTCCGTATTGTGCTAGACCCACACCAAGTCCAAAGCTCAGACGTTTGGTATCAGCATCATTCAACCTGATACGATAGGCATAATTGGTATAAACCGAAGTAGCGGTTTGAGGTCCTATTTTTTCTGAGGTTACCTGTAGTCCTAAAGCAACATTCCTTGAATATGGTGATACTACTCCATCTATGGAAAACTGCCCTGTTTTTGGGGCTCCTTCCAGTCCATCCCACTGATTTCGTAAGGCCATCTGAGCAAACCATTCTTCTTTATAACCTGCATAAGCTGGGTTTATGCTAAGGGTATTGAATATATACTGAGTAAACTGAACCTCTTGTTGTGCTCTTAGCTCTGACGTTTTAAAAAATACCAAGGCGAAAAGTAAAAGGTATATATTTTTATACTGTTTCATTGTTTTCTTTCTAATCATTCTACTATTAATATTATTGCCGCTTAACGTTTTATAAATATCCATCCTGTGTATTGTCGATCATTACCTTCCGAATCGATTAGGCTAAGTTGATAGAAATAGGTTCCTTCGTTAAGGCCGTGACCTCCAAATGAATTATCATATTCATAGTTTTTATATACTTCGTTACCCCAACGATTATATATGATGATTTTAGCCTTCGAGTTAGAGTCAATTCCAATGATTTCAAAAGTGTCGTTCTTACCATCACCATTAGGGGTTATAACATTTGGAATGAATAGTCCCTCTATAGTAACTGTTACCATTGCCATATTGGTCCAGTTTCCGTTTTCATCTTGAACGCGGTAAGTAAAGGTGTCTTCTCCTACATATTTTGATCCTTTGTTTGGTGTATATACTACCTGCCCATTTTCATTTACACTTACTGTACCGTATTGAGGAGGAGTTACAACTTCAATACTTGTGGGCAACAACTCAGCCCCATTACCAGAATCGTTGGTAATAATTGTTATAGTTACCGGTTGCCCCATTTGTGTGGTAGCCTCATCATTGGCTGCCATTGGAGGTTCAATAGTTATAACAAGAAGGGCTGTTATGGTCTCTTCATCATTATCCGTTGCTGTTCCTGAAATATCGGTAACTGGATTTCCCTCCGGATCTAAACCTTCAGCCAAAGCTGTATTACTTACAGAACCGACATCGATATCTCCTGTTGTAATAGTATAATCAGCTGTTATCATTCCTGTTTCGCCTGGGTTCAAGCTTTGAGGTTCTATCGTTAGTTCTGTTATACCTAATTGCTCATCATTAATAACCAGGCTTTCCATCCTTACATTTCCGATGTTGGTTACAATAAAGGTATAAGTAATGGTTTCTCCTTCTTGTGCATAAGTGTCCCCATTTTCATCATTAAAAATTGCTGTTTTCACCAAAGCCATTGAAGGTTCTTTCGATATATTGGTTACCGTCGGATCATTGGTAGGGTCCCCGTCGGTGTTCCCAGAGCCGTCCGGTGTCTCTGTGGTCTCATCACCGGCATCCGAACTGTCGGTCACATCATCGGTGCCGTTCGGGCTATCTCCCGCGGCCATGGCTGTGTTCTCCACATAGCCGACATCAAGGTCATCCTGGGTAATGGTATGTGAAGCCATTACGGTTGCACTCTCACCCACGCCCAAATTGGTTATTGGGCTGCCACCGGTAATGGCCGCATTGTTGTCGGTCACTTCTATGTTGGTAAGGGTGACATCCCCGGTATTGGCTACCACGATCTCATAGGTGATGGTGCTCCCTAAGGTATTGCCGTTGCCGGTAGCCGTCTTGGTTACCGTAAGCTCCGGGTTTTGGTTCAGTTGGGTCACGGTAGGGTCGTTGGTTGGGTCCCCGTCGGTATTGCCGGAGCCGTCCGGTGTCTCTGTCGTCTCATCGCCCGCATCCGAACTGTCGGTCACATCATCGGTGCCGTTCGGGCTGTCCCCTGTGGCCACTGCGGTGTTCTCCACATAGCCTGCATCGATATCCGTCTGGGTAATGGTATGCTCGGCCGTTACCGTAGCGCTCTCGCCCACACTTAAACTGGTTATTGGGCTGCCACCGGTAATGGTCGCATTGTTGTCGGTCACTTCTATGTTGGTAAGGGTGACATCCCCGGTATTGGCTACCACGATCTCATAGGTGATGGTGCTCCCTAAGGTATTGCCGTTGCCGGTAGCCGTCTTGGTTACCGTAAGCTCCGGGTTTTGGTTCAGTTGGGTCACGGTAGGGTCGTTGGTTGGGTCCCCGTCGGTATTCCCGGAGCCGTCCGGTGTCTCTGTGGTTTCATCGCCGGCATCCGAACTGTCGGTCACATCGTCCGTACCGCTTGGGCTGTCCCCTGTGGCCACTGCGGTGTTCTCCACATAACCTGCATCGATATCCGCCTGGGTAATGGTATGCTCGGCCGTTACCGTAGCGCTCTCGCCCACACTTAAACTGGTTATTGGGCTGCCTCCGGTAATGGCCGCATTGTTGTCGGTCACTTCTATATTGGTAAGGGTGACATCCCCGGTATTGGCTACCACAATTTCATAAGTGATGGTCCCGCCCAAAGTGTTTTCATTGGACGTTGCTGTTTTGGTCACCGTAAGCTCCGGGCTTTGGTTCAGTTGGGTTACGGTAGGGTCGTTCGTAGGGTCCCCGTCGGTATTACCGGAGCCGTCCGGTGTTTCTGTCGTTTCATCGCCCGCATCCGAACTATCGGTCACATCGTCCGTACCGCTTGGACTGTCCCCTGTGGCTACTGCGGTGTTCTCCACATAGCCTACATTAAGGTCATCCTGGGTAATGGTATGCTCGGCCGTTACGGTTGTACTCTCGCCCACACTTAAACTGGTTATTGGGCTGCCACCGGTAATGGCCGCATTGTTGTCGGTGACTTCTATGTTGGTAAGGGTGACATTCCCGGTATTGGCTACCACGATCTCATAGGTGATGGTCCCGCCCAAAGTGTTTTCATTGGACGTTGCTGTTTTGGTTACCGTTAGTCCTGGATCTTGGTTTAGTTGGGTTACTGTCTCATCGTCCGGATCACCGTCGCCGTCCGGGTCGTCGTCGGTCGTATCCGTTGGGTCATCCGAGTCGTCGCTCACATTATTATTATCTGGGTCTTGACCTGTAGCTGTTGCCTGGTTTGTTACACTTCCGTTGTCTACGTCCGCTTGGGTAATGGTATAGGTCGCTGTGAACGTACCGTTATCGCTTGCCTCCGGTTCCAGATTTATCGGACCGCCGTTCAATACGATACCCGGTAGCGGGTCATTAATCGTGATGTTGGTTACCATAACGTTACCTATGTTCGTCACAACAAAGCCGTAGGTAATCGTCTCCCCGGTATCCGCATAGCCGTTGCCGTTGGTATCGTTGAAGGTCCCGGTCTTTTCCAAGCTGATGTTTGGGTCACATGGGATTATATTCTTTCCGCTGCCATAACCTGTCATATAAGTGGTTCCAACCACCGATTGGCTTCCTACAATCGTATTTGAAGAGGCACTGTTCCAAGAAATGGTATTGAATGTATTACCATTGAACAGTTCAAGCGGTTCAAGAGACCCACCTGAAGTTTTACTACCAAACATCGATATGGTTCCTGACGGACTGATTACCACCCTGATTAAAGGCGCTGAAGCAGTACCGTTCATTTCCCAAATATCTCCTTCTGTATCTGTTTCATATTCATCTCCATCTTGAAAACGAACATTTATACCACTTGTTCCTGATGATTGAAATTCTAATTCTTGTGTGGCTAAATCAACCCCATTAATATTTAAATTAAAAGAGTTATCCAACGTGTAAATGTCAAATTGAAAACCATAGTTTGTTGCTGGCTGGTTAAAAGTAACACTTTCGCCATCACTTAATGAAAAATTTTCACCTTCAACATCTTCAGTACATTCATGTTCAAAAAGCGGGTATTCAGCTGTTTCAGTACCAGAACGTAAATGTGATTTTATTCCTGTTGCGCCATTTAGGCACAAATCTTTAGATCCTCCTGCAAAGAGACTATCACTCCCCAAGAACAGAACCATTACTATAATCTGCAATCCAAAACAAGATTTAAATACATTCCTCTTAACCGATGTATTGTCCCTCCAAAGTTTATAGTTCATTAACATCAACATGTAAAAGTGCTTCATAGATATTTTCTTTTAATTTCTAAAAGTTTTCTCCATCCCTTGTTTTAAATCAACTCTGTGATTATTTAATTTCATCATTAATCTAAATTGGCTGGATTCAAAGACTCGTGGCAAAGTAAGGGGTAGTATAAGCCTCTAAAAAAGAAACGCATGTCCATTTTCGGGAATCTGAACAGACAAAAAAAGTCAACAATGGATTTCATCTCATATAATTGACACTTCGACGAACATGCACTAAATCAAGAATAAGACACATCCTTGATAGAGGACGAATGTATAGGAAAGTAGTAATAAGAAATTCTTGTTAATTTATGTACTATTAAGAAGATATAAATGAAATAGCAGCAAACTGAGAAATCATCTACGACCTGAAAAGAGAGTGTAAACTGAACGCTGGATGAAGTGAAATAAATTTTTATTTGACACTATCCCAAAAAGTGTGTAAGTTATAAATCGAGGGTTTGGTTTTTTTAGAGCTGAACCCTTTTTTCAAATATAGTTAAAAATTGGTTTAAAA
>NZ_JAPFGA010000018.1:61362-80831 GCF_026241135.1 Galbibacter kalidii | reverse complement strand
GCCTTTAGAGCACAGTTTAGAGGAGTGAAAAATGTAGAGTTCTTCCTGTATAGATTAACAACAATTTTTGCATAAACACAACAATTGTGCTTGATCCATTAAAATCTTTCATAAAACAACCTAAATGTCCGTTAAAAAATAAACCCTCATAAACACTGTGCCTATGAGGGTTATTTGTGGAGTCGGGGAGATTCGAACTCCCGTCCAAACAAGCAACCAAAATGCTTTCTACATGCTTAGTCTTCGTTTAATTGTCGATGTGTAGCTGACCGAAAACCGCCCATTACACACTTAGCTTCTTAAAGTTTTGAAACAATGCCGAAGCTACACCATTCCTATGTTGACTTTTATGGTGTCTCTATATGGAGCGCCGTCAACAAGGGCTTTCCAGAGACATCTCGCCTCCCCGCCTTGCGGGGACGTGGCCAAAAATCTTACTATAACTTCAGATTAGGCAGCAAGAGCGTAGTTATTCTCGCCATTTAAAAAATGTGAAATATGAGATTAAAGAGCTGTATCCCAGCGCTCTGCATGCTTACACTTCAATTAGACCCGCTGTCAAAACCAGTCGACCCCAAATGAAATAGCAAAATTTGTTTTGCGTTATTGAATTTGTACTGAACTTGTTTCAGTACCCATCCAATTTTGTTTAAGAACATTTTTTAGGGCATTCCCCTGACACCTCCCGTTTGGTCGGCTACAGGGTCGGGCTATCCGCTGTATCTTTTTAAAATTGTTCTTCGACAAGCTCAGAATGACAATTTTAAAAAGGATGCCGCTGCTATCCCTAATGCGGATGCAAATGTAATACAATTTATTATAAAATTGTAGATTTACACCCAAGCACGTATTTTAGAACAAAATTTATACCAAAATCCGTTTATGAAGTTTGGAATCATCAAAGAACGAAAAAACCCGCCCGATCGCAGGGTAGTGTTATCCCCCAAAGCCTGCCAGCTTGTCAAAAAGAAGTTTCCCGATGCCAAAATTGTTGTAGAACCCTCAGATATCCGTGTTTTTAACGATCAGCAATATAAAGATCTTGACATTCCGGTTTCCGGTTCGATAGATGACTGTGATGTACTTCTGGGGGTAAAAGAGGTTCCCATATCGGCTTTGATTCCCAATAAAAAATATTTTTTCTTTTCTCATACCATAAAAAAGCAACCCTATAACAGAAAACTTTTGCAAGCGGTACTCGAAAAAAACATAGAATTGTATGACCACGAAGTGATCACCAATAAAAAGGGAATACGCCTAGTGGCTTTTGGACGTTATGCCGGGATTGTAGGGGCGTATAATGGGATTAGGACCTACGGATTGAAGTTTGATCGCTTCCAACTGCCAAAGGCGGAAACACTCCCCGGGAGTAGAGCTCTTTATGATGCCCTGCTTCGGATTCACCTGCCGCCGATAAAAATCCTGCTCACAGGAAAAGGCAGAGTTGGTAATGGGGCTAAAGAAGTACTGGATACTATGAAGATCAAAGCGGTTTCGGTAGACGAATATCTGAATAACGAATTTGAAACGCCTGTTTATTGCCAGATCGATGTGTTGGATTACAACAAACGCAAAGACAGAACATCACAACAGATAATAGATTTTTATAAAAACCCGGAATTGTATGAATCCGATTTTATGCGTTTTGCTAAGGTAACCGATATGTACATTTCCGGACATTTTTACGGAGATGGCGCTCCCTATCTTTATACTCGTGAGGATGTGAAGTCAGCCGATTTTAACATCAAAGTAGTGGCAGATATCAGTTGTGATATCAACGGACCGGTGGCAACGACGATCCGGGCGTCCACCATTGCCGATCCCATCTATGGTTATGATCCGCAGACAGAAACAGAAACAGATTTCAAAAATAAAAATGCCATAGCAGTTATGGCAGTCGATAACCTGCCTTGTGAACTGCCAAGTGATGCCAGCGAAGGTTTTGGCGAGAGTTTTGTCAAACATGTCATCCCTGCTTTTTTCAACGGGGACAAGGACGGGGTTCTGGAACGCGCCCGTATGACTCAAAATGGAAAACTCACAGAACGGTTCAGTTATCTGCAAGATTATGTTGATGAAAAAACAGAGGCTTAATAATAAGAGGAAAAGGAGATTGACATAAAATCATTCAACATCCCAAAAAAACCGCTCTTTGGTTTTGGATACCGCCCCTAATTTTTGATAAAAAGCAATGGCTTTTTCATTAAAATCAGGTGTTTGCCATTGGATATGTCCGCAATTTTCTGAAGCAGCATAATCCTTGATTTTTTTCATGAGTTGCGAGCCGATGCCTTGTCCCCTGATACTTTCTTTGAGGTACAAACAATCCAGATAGACGTGAAATCCGGCATCCCAAGTGGAAAATTGCTTCATAAATGTGGCGTAGCCCATCAATTCACCTTCAGTCTCAATAACCAAGCACTTTACAAGGTTTTGCTTGTCGAATAGGTGTTTTTTCAATAATTCTGCTTTGTTCTTCAGGTTAAAATCCGCTTTTTCAAAAGCTGCATGTAGGGCACATAATGCTACCAGTTGTGTGATGTCGCTTTCGCGCGCAAATCTGATCTCCATAGATTTAGATAATTATTTCGTTTACACTTCTGTCCGTATACAATCCCCAAAACAATTTGGCAATGGCTTTGGGGTTGTGTATGAGATTTTTTCTTTGAACATAACCATTAATGATGACAGTTGCCACAAAAATATTTTCTTCTGACAGTGTTTTGGCAAAAGTTTGTGTCAGGTTCCTCAAAGCGGCTTTGCCAAGGGACAAGGAAGCATATTCGGGATTGGGATTGATGCCAACACCTCCTCCGGTAACCAATAATGCTCCGTTTGTTTGGAATAATCGGTCTTTAAACTTGGCTACAATAGGCAATAAAGCGGTAACATTGGTTTTAAAATCATTGACCAAATCGTCAAAAGATTCTTCTAAAACGTTTCCGGGTTTGACACGGGCAGCATTGTATAAAATGACATCGATGCGTTCGTTCTCTTGCAATATCAGTTCAAGGGTTTTGGCGAATTGATTTTCATCAGACAAGTCGGCGGCGTATAGCTTTACCTTTTTGCTTTTTAACTGCTTCCTTAATTTTTCTAGTTTATCGAGCTTTCGACTGACCAATATCACCGAAAAGCCTTCATCGATAAATTTTTTGGCGACTTCAAAACTGATGCCTTCACCAGCACCAAAAATGGCTATTGTTTTGTTCATGATTGTTTTTTGTTTTGGTTGTGAAAATAGTGTTTCATTTGCGTGTCCCCGATTTAGTCGGGACGATACGCACATCCTTAAAAGTAGGGGGAGATTAGTTTTTTGATAAATGAATAACTATTCCGAGGTTATATGCTTTAGCAAGCACACTCAAATACTGAACCTTCGACCGGGTGCGTACCTTCGGTGGCATAGCCGTCAAATTTCCACCATTCGATGCCGCCCATGAGTTCTTTAACCATAAATCCTAATTTTACCATTTTTAGCGCTCCTTTTGTAGACGCATTACAACCAATACCGTCGCAATAGCAGACATAGATTTTTGATTTATCGAGGTGTTTGGTGCTTTCTGCCGTCATTTCCCTGTGCGGTAAGTTGATGGCCGTTGGGATGTGTTCTTTTTCATAGCCGAACGCCTGCCGTGCATCTACAGCAATGTAATCGGTGCTGTTTTCAAAAGCATCATATAGATCAGATGGATCCATCTCGTAAGTCAGTTTACTTTCGTAAAATTCAATTTGTTTTTGCATGGTTTTTATGTTTATAATTTGACACAAAACTATAGTCAATGTTTACACAGGCATAATTTTGAAGTTGAATGATTTGAATGGGTAGTTGAGGATTTTTCATATACAACATATGAGGTATTGTTTTAACTTTGGGTTTATGGAAATTAAATACTTTAGGCTGATAAAAACGATAGCTGAAGAAGGTAGTTTGGTCAATTCTTCTGAAAAACTGTTTCTCACCCAATCGGCTTTAAGCCATCAACTCAAGGAATTGGAAGAACGCTTGGGTTTTAAAGTGTTCCACCGCAGCCGTAATAAATGGAAGCTGACCGAAGAGGGGACAGAACTGTATCAATTGGGAAACAACATCCTCAGCAGCATTGATAAAAGCTTTGAAAACATAAAACAATTGCGCAACGGCTCTACAGGTCATATCAAGGTAAGCACAGAATGCTATACGTTCTATCGTGGCTTGCCGGGTTTTATTCAGAAAATGGGCGCCTTGTATCCAGATATAACGGTTGATCTAGTCCCCGAATGCACCCATCAGCCCATATCAAAACTACTGTCCAATGATTTGGATCTTGCCATAGTGACCGAAAAGCCCGAAAGTGAACTATTGTCGAGTATAAACGTTTTTGAAGATGAGATATTTGCCATTATGCACAAGGAAAACGAACTGAACCAACGTGATTATATCGACGCCGATAGCTTTTCTGATATGCATTTGATTATCCATTCCTTTCCACTGGAAACAGTATCGTTGTACGAGCAATTTTTAAAACCCAACAAAATATTACCCCGTAAAATTTCCGCCGTTCCGCTTACCGAGGTGGCTTTGGAAATGGTAAATGCCAACTTTGGGGTTTTGTGCCTTCCCAAATGGGCCTTGAAATCGTTTAAATTGTCTGATGAATTGAGATTTAAGAAAATAGGAAAGAACGGACTAAAAAGAAATCACTACTTAGTTGTCCGTAAATCGGACAAGGTCAAAAAATACATCAACGATTTCATTTTAAACTTTGAAGAAGAATTTTCGGCTTAAAAAAAATAAAACTCCTGATTTTTTCTTCGGAATAGCATAGTGGTCAGTCTCAAAGCGATAGTACAGCAGGGGCGATTAATTAATATTGCTTAAATTGCGGCGCTATTTTTTAGCTGAATCGTAGTTTACTAACGATATATTTTATATTTTTTCAGAAATTAAGTTTACATGTACAACTCAAAGATAACGGGATTAGGCTATTACGTTCCCGAAAATGTAGTGACCAACGACGACTTGGCTAAGGTTATTGACACCAATGATGAATGGATTCAGGAGCGTACCGGGATCAAAGAGCGCCGCCATGTGGTAAAAGGCGATGGAGATACCACTACAACCATGGGGGTAAAAGCGGCAAAAATAGCCATAGAACGCTCAGGATTGGACAAAGATGATATCGATTTTGTTGTTTTTGCTACCTTGAGTCCGGATTATTATTTTCCCGGCCCTGGGGTGTTGGTACAGCGTGAGCTAGGATTAAAAACCGTAGGTGCACTGGATGTTAGAAATCAGTGTTCTGGATTTATTTACGCCCTTTCGGTAGCCGATCAGTTTATTAAAACCGGAATGTACAAGAATGTTTTGGTGATAGGTTCAGAACTGCATTCCACCGGATTGGATATGACTACACGCGGTCGCGGGGTTTCCGTGATTTTTGGTGATGGTGCCGGTGCTGCCGTTTTAAGCAGGGAAGAGGACACAACAAAAGGGATTCTCTCTACACATTTACATTCTGAAGGAGAACATGCTGAAGAACTTTCACTTGTTGCTCCCGGAATGGGAAGACGTTGGGTAACCGATATTTTGGCAGATGATGACCCTGAAGATACTTCGTATTATCCGTATATGAACGGACAATTTGTGTTTAAAAATGCCGTAGTTCGCTTTAGTGAGGTAATCATGGAAGGTTTACAGACCAACAAGCTCAGTCCGGATGATATCGATATGTTGGTGCCGCATCAGGCGAACCTTAGGATTTCACAGTTTATTCAGAAGAAATTCAAATTAACGGACGATCAGGTGTTCAATAACATTATGAGATACGGAAACACCACTGCAGCTTCCATTCCAATTGCTTTAACTGAAGCCTGGGAGCAAGGAAAGATAAAAAAAGGAGATATCGTTGTGTTGGCGGCCTTTGGTAGTGGTTTTACCTGGGGAAGCGCCATCATAAAATGGTGAACAGAAGAAATATTATAAATTGATGTAAAGACAGCGGCTTTTTGGTCGCTGTTTTTTTAATGGAAAACAAAAAGCTCCGCTAGGAGCGTAATATTAATAGGGTTTTTATCCCGTGACTCCATAAGAGCTCTGTTAGGAGCGTAATATTAATAGTTGTTATACCCCGCATTCGATAAGAGCTCCGCTAGGAGCGCAATGTTAATAGTTAATAGCAGATTGCACCGGATTTTTAGTATATTTATATAACTCCAAAACAATCCAGCAATGCAAACACATCCGGGAACAATACGCAGTATTAAATATGAAAAGATTGGAACTCACGAACACAACCGTTTTGAGAAGATACACAATGTGGTTTTTAAGAAATCATCTGAAGCTTCACGCCTTGTCGCCGAGGAAATCGCAGATCTGATCCGTAGAAAGAACGATAAGGGCGAACGTTGTGTTTTGGGCTTGGCTACCGGATCCTCTCCGGTAAGTGTTTATAAAGAACTGGTGCGGATGCACAAAGAGGAAGGCTTGAGTTTTAAGAATGTGGTGACCTTTAATTTAGATGAATATTATCCGATGAATCCGGGGAGCATCCACAGTTACCATTATTTCATGAATGAACATTTATTCAATCATATTGATATTCCCAAGGGTCAGGTTTTCATTCCTGATGGAAAAATTGCTCAGGATAAGCTTGCGGAATATTGTCTGGCTTACGAAAAGAAAATCGCTGAATACGGCGGACTCGATTTTCAATTGTTGGGTATTGGGCGTACAGGGCATATCGGTTTTAACGAACCGGGTTCGCACTATAATTCTATTACGCGTAGTATTACCTTGGATCAGCTAACACGGGAAGATGCGGCTACTTCATTCCTCGGAATCGAGAATGTGCCCAAAAAGGCCATTACCATGGGGGTGAGCAGCGTAAAAAATGCGAAAAGGATTGTCCTGCTGGCTTGGGGGCACAAAAAATCTGAGATTATAAAACGAACAGTAGAGGGTGAAGTGTCGTCGAGCATTCCCGCCACCTATCTTCAGGAGCATGGCAACACGACTTTCGTTTTGGATACGGAGGCTGCTTCTTTGCTTACCCGCTTCGAGTCGCCTTGGTTGGTAGATGCTGTAGACTGGACAGACGATATGACCAAACGGGCTGTGGTGTGGTTGTGTGATAAGGTGAAAAAATCAATTTTAAAGCTGACGGACAAAGATTATAACGAAAGCGGATTGGCATCGCTCTTGGCAGAAAGAGGCTCTTCATATGAGTTGAATATCGATATGTTCAACGAATTGCAGCACACCATAACAGGATGGCCCGGAGGAAAACCCAATGCTGATGATACCCACAGACCGGAAAGAGCGGTGCCGGAGAAGAAAAGAGTCATTATTTTCAGTCCGCATCCCGATGACGATGTGATCTCCATGGGAGGGACTTTCGACCGATTGGTAGAACAGGGTCATGAGGTGCATATTGCTTATCAGACTTCGGGGAATATTGCAGTGTCGAATGCTGATGCTTTGAAATTTGCTGAAGTGGCGATGGATTTCCTTCCGAAGGAAAAAATAAAAACATTGGGTGATGTTATAAAAAGTATCAATGAAAAGAAAGAAAACGAGATTGATGCCTTGTCGGTAAGGCAGTTAAAAGGATTTATACGAAAAAGGGAATCCATTGCGGCGACACGCTTTCTGAAAGTTCCTGACAAACAAGTACACTTTTTGAACATGCCGTTTTATGAGACCGGAACCGTAAAGAAAAATCCGTTAAGTGAAAAGGATATTGAAATTGTAAAAAAACTGATCGCAAAAGTAAAACCACATCAGGTATATGCGGCAGGCGATCTGGCTGATCCTCACGGTACGCATAAAGTATGTTTGGATGCTGTTTTTCACGCCATGGGAGCACTTAAATCGGAATCTTATATGAAAGATTGCTGGTTGTGGCTATACAGAGGTGCATGGCACGAATGGGAGATTCATGAGATCGATATGACTGTTCCAATGAGTCCCGACCAGGTGTTGCGCAAGCGGAAAGCCATCTTTTTCCATCAATCGCAAAAAGACGGGGTGATGTTCCAAGGGGAAGACCTGAGGGAATTTTGGGTGCGTGCCGAAGACAGAAATAAAAAAACAGCCGAACACTACAGAAACCTGGGATTGGCAGATTATGCCGCTATGGAGGCTTTTAAGCGTTTTGAGTATTGATAGGCTAAAAAACAAAATCCCAAAGGAGAAACTCCTTCGGGATTTCTATCAATAACCCGCAATTAACACTAACCATCAACTATAAGATATTGCTGGTTATCAAACTTGTTAAAGGATACCGTCGCCTCCTTGTTTGGTGTTGCTGTCTCTTTGCTTGCGGCTTGCTTTTCTGTTTTTTCCACTACCGAACCGGTATGAAAGTCCGAGGTAAACACTCTGACTTTCCCAATGGAAAGAACCCTCTTGCCTGTACGGATTGGTGGCATCAAAAGCAAATCGCATGGTGTTGAAAATATCGTTGTAATTCAGGCTGATGGTTCCTTTACCGTCTGCAAAGCTGTAACGGGCACCTGTGTTTACAAAATACATGGGTTTTCTTTCAAACTGAATACCTTTGGAGCTCGATCTGTACATTCCGAAAAGTGAAAGGGTTAACTTTTTGGTGACTGTAAAGTTGTTGTTCATTCTAAAGTTCCAAGGGGTGTTGTCAACTTCAACTTCTTCATTTACAATTTCATCCTCCGTAATTTCATCATCGGGAGAAATAGATCGTTCCGTCAGGCTTCGTTGCGTCTGGGAAAACAGGTCGAAACTTGCATTAAAATTCCACCAGCTTGTCGGTTTGTAATTTGATGATATTTCAAGTCCGTAAGCGGTAGTGCGGTCAAAATTATCATGGGTCAATATTATTTTTTCGGTTTCAACACGGTCGATGTACACGGCTTGATTGATTTCATCTTCAATAATCCTATAGAAGACACCGGCAGTAATACTTCCGTTTTCCAATCTTCTAGTATAATTGGTTTCGATAGAGTTGGTGAATTGTGGTACCAATTCCGGGTTACCGAATGATGAAATTTGCGGAGTGCTCCATTCCCTGAACGGATTTACCTGACCTAAACTGGGGCGGTCTACTCTTCTACTGAAACTCAATTGGTATTGGTTCTTTTCGCTAGGGGTATAGGTTAAAAATCCGGAAGGATACAATTGTACATAATCGTCAGTGAAAGCACTTTCTTCATTCAAATCGGCATTGATATCTACGGTTTCGGCACGGGTACCAATCTGGTAACCCCACTTTTCAAAATTCTGCCCAAAAGTGGCATAAGCTGAATAGATATCCATGTTGTACAGGAAGTTTCTGTCCGGAGTAGGTCCAAAACTTTCAGTGTCCGGGTTGTATGACAGTCCGGTTGAGCTATAATCTACATCCGATTCGTACAATCTGGCTTCGAGACCTAGTTCTAATTTGGTTTTTTCAGAAAGCGGATTTACATAGTCCAGATTAGCGATAAACTGCGTCCTATCCGTACCCACAAAATCGGAGTAATTATCCTGATCGGTGTTTCCGCTATTGATAAAATCAAAATCGTTGTCACTGTTATAAATATTATAGTCTGCTTCCAATTCTATGTTGTGACCTTCTTTTTCAAAATCTCTTTTATAATCAAAATTGTATTGCTGACTGTTATTGTCTGACTTGTTAAAGGCAAGTTGCGAAAAATTATTTGAGGGACTATCGTAGAATAGAACATCGGTGTCCCCAGTGAATTTACCATCATATATATTTTGATTGGTAAAGAAAGAAATGGTGTTTTTATCATTCAGGAAAAAGTCAACCCCAACCTTGTATAAATACGATTTGTTGTTGTTCAAAAAATCGAACAATTGCTCTGAGTTTTCTACCTCCCTATAAATATTTCCGTAGTTGTGGTTTTTACCAATATTGGTGCCCACATTACCGTAAAGGTTGAATTTACCGTTTCTGTAATTCAGGTCGAGGGTGTTGTTGAATTTAGCATTCTCATCATAGGTGAGTCCTAAACTCATATTTCCGTTAAAACCGATATTGGCATTTTTATGAAGTACGATGTTGATGATACCACTCATTCCCTCAGGGTTATACTTTGCTGATGGATTAGTGATCAGTTCAATACTTTTAATAGATGACGAAGGAATCTGTTTCAGTAATTGGTTTACAGGAACGTTAGACAGCTTTCCGTCTACCATTACACGTACGTTTTCATTACCGCGAAGACTAATATTCCCTGTTTGCTGATCGATGCTCACAGAAGGAATATTGTTCATAATGTCTGATGCTGAAGCCCCGGCTGTGGTGAGGTCTTTCCCTATGTTGATAACCTTACGGTCTATCTTTTGTTCGATGGTTGAACGTTCGGCAACCACATCTACACCTTCGAGCTCCGTGACATTTTCTTCCAGTGTAATGGTACCCAGATCGATCTTTCTGTTTTTCCTGGAAATAGTGATCTCTTTTGAGAAAGTGTTGTAGCCTATAAATTGAACTTCAAAAAGATAAGTCCCTTCTTCAATATTTTTTAGCTCAAAAGTACCATCGTCATTAGTGATGCCTCCCGTAATGTTTTCCCCTGCTTTTTTTACAACTACAGAGGCATAAGGAATAGGTTCTTGTAATGTTTGATCGATTACTGTACCTGTGACAGTACCTATTTTAGCTAAATTTACATTGGAAATACTGTTTTGTGCCTGTATGGAAATACTAAATAATACGACACAAATAATGATAATTTGTTTCATGAGTTGATTGTTTTTTAATTGATGAATTGATAATTCAACTTGCGTTGATACTCACTAAGTGAGATTTTTAATACCCCAACGTTTGTTTTGAAACCTTTTTAGGTGATTAGCCTAAAATTTCGTGAACTTAGGTCAAGGTGTTTATTTAATTGACGACCATCTTATGATCCTGTTACAGTAAAAAGGAATCTTTAACAATATTTAACAAATGGGAAAAACATTGGTGATGGGCGCTTCTTTAGATCCGTCGAGATATAGTTATTTGGCTGTGAATCGCTTGGTGTCAGCCGGCGAAGATGTGGTTGCATTTGGAAAACGAAAAGGGAAAGTGGCCGGGATTTCCATCGATACAGAGTTGCTTTCTTATAAAAATATAGACACGGTGAGTCTGTATTTGAATTCGCAGAACCAAAAAACGTTCTACAATTATATTGTAGGCTTAAAACCCAAACGGGTCATCTTTAATCCCGGAGCCGAAAATCCTGAGTTTTACAACATTTTGGAATCACATGGCATTCATGCTGAAGTAGCCTGTACTTTGGTGCTGTTGGCTACAAAGCAGTATTAGCAGTTTGTCCTTTCCATTCGGGATCGGATTTGCTTATCATAAGTAAACCGATAAAAGTTAAAACACCATTAAGGATAAGAATAAAGAATCCGAAATCGAAGCCGAAAAACTTGCTGCATAAAAAACTAATCACATAGCCCAGGATAGGCGATAGAATAGCGATAACGGGGACAAAATTATCATTGGCCTTGAGTTTGGTAAACAAGCCAAAACTGTACAAGCCCAGCAACGGACCGTAGGTATAGCCCGTAAACACAAACAGTCTTTCGATCACACTTTCGTTTTTAATGATGTATTTAAAAGCGATGATCACAAAAATGAGTATGAACGAAAAGAGTATATGAATACGCTTTCTGATAGCAATCTGCTGTTTTGGGTCGTATTTCTTTTCAATATCCAGTATATCTACACTAAACGAGGTCGTAAGTGCTGTAAGCGCACTATCGGCACTACTATATGCCGCAGCTATAAGTCCGATCAGGAAGAAAACAAATACGGCCATGCCCAGATGATTTTGAGCCAAAACCGCGAAAAGATCGTCTTTATGGGCATCGATTCCGTTTTGTTGTGCATAGACCGTAAACAATAAGCCCAAGCACAGGAAAATGAAATTCACAATCGTAAGTACGATCGTAAACCAAAACATGTTTTTCTGAGCGTCTTTTAGTGAGCGGCAGGTCAGGTTTTTTTGCATCATGTCCTGATCGAGTCCGGTCATAACAATAGCAATAAAGGCACCTGAAACAAACTGCTTCCAGAAATAATTAGCATTTTTAAAATCGTCAAAAAAGAAGATCTGCGACAATTCGCTTGACGAAATATAGCTGATGATGCCTTCGCCGCTAATATTCAAATCGTTGTAGGTCGTTACAATAGCAACCCCCAAGGCGATCAGCATAAAAAGTGTTTGTAAGGTATCAGTCCAAACAATGGTTTTGATCCCGCTTTTAAAAGTATAGACCCAAATAAGGATGATAGTCAGGGTTACAGTTGCCCAAAAAGGCACGCCCATGGCATCAAAAATAATGATCTGGAGCACATTAGCCACCAAAAACAAGCGGAAACTGGCTCCCACAATACGAGAGAGCAAGAAAAACGAAGCCCCGGTTTTATAGCTGTAATTGCCAAAACGTTTTTCCAGATAGGTATAAATGGAGATCAGGTTGAGCCGGTAATACAAAGGGAGTAAAACACTTCCGATAATAAAATATCCTAAGATATAACCAAGGACTACCTGCATATAGCTAAACTTCGAAGCCTCTACCCAGCCCGGCACCGAGATAAATGTCACCCCACTTAAAGAAGCACCAATCATACCAAAAGCCACAACATACCATGGCGATTGTCTTTTAGCCTTAAAGAAATTGTCGTTACTTTCTTCTCCTTTACCGGTAAGGAGCGAAATTAAAATGAGCATTCCGAAATAAGCGGCTATAATTAAAAGGATATAAATTGGCTGCATGAGGTAGTATTTTCAAAATCGAATTTACAAAACTATGTTATAAAATTCATTTATGCTGCTTAAAATTGTAATTTCGCAATAATGGAATTCTCATCAAAATTATTGGAAAATGCCATCGAGGAAATGTCGCAATTACCGGGAATCGGGAAGCGCACGGCCTTACGATTGGTGTTGCATCTGTTGCGCCAACCTGAGAGTCAGACTAAAAATTTGGCAATGGCACTTCAGAATTTAAGGAGTGAAATAAAATTTTGCAGGAGTTGTCATAATATTTCCGATACCGAACTGTGCGACATCTGTGCCAACTCCAAGCGGGATGAATCATTGATTTGTGTGGTAGAAGACATCCGCGATGTTATGGCGATTGAAAATACAGATCAGTACAGAGGTATTTACCATGTTTTAGGCGGGAAAATATCACCTATGGATGGTGTAGGGCCGTTGGACTTGAATATTTCCACATTGATAGAAAAAGTAAAAGCGGAAAAAATAAAAGAGATTATTTTTGCGTTAAGTTCAACGATGGAAGGAGATACGACCAATTTTTATATATTTAAACAACTGGAACCGTATCATGTGACCACATCTACTATTGCCAGGGGAATTGCCGTTGGGGATGAGCTGGAATATGCCGATGAGGTCACGCTTGGCAGAAGTATTTTGAACAGAGTTCCTTTTGAAAATTCATTAAAGAGTTGAGAAAGTGCTCTAGCTTTAGAAATGAAAAACAACAACATAAAAGCATATTTTTTATTATTTTCGCAAAATAAGGATATAAAAAAAAGCTACAATTTATTAATATGGCAAAAATCGAATTAAAACTTCCCCAAATGGGCGAAAGTGTTGCAGAAGCGACAATCACATCATGGCTTAAAGAAGTTGGAGATACTATCGAGGCTGATGAAGCTGTATTGGAAATTGCGACTGATAAAGTAGATTCTGAAGTTCCCAGTGAAGTTGATGGAATCTTGGTCGAGAAATTTTTTGAGGTCGATGATGTTGCCAAGGTTGGGGATGTGCTTGCTGTTATAGAAACTGAAGGAGAAGGTGCTGCTGTTGATGTTGAAGAGGAAACACCGGAAATAGAGGATGTAGAGGAAGAAGTGGGAACTGAAGAAGCGGTTGCACATATTGAAGAAGAATTCACCTCGGTTAAAGAAACTGTGGCGACCACTGATTTTTCTGAATCGGATAAGTTTTATTCGCCTTTGGTGAGAAATATCGCCAAAGAAGAAAACATTGGTCTGGAAGAACTTGAAGCCATTCAGGGAACCGGAAAAGACGGACGTGTGACCAAAGACGATATATTGGGGTATATAGAAAACAGAAAAGCCAGTGTTCAACCGACTGAAACTGTAAAAACTGAACCTGTTGTTGAAACACCTCAAGCTGTTTCCGAAGAGAAAACAGAAACGCCTTCTGCGCCGCAACCATCGACTCCTGTATCGGTAAACGGAGAAGATGAGATCATCGAAATGAGCAGAATGGGAAAACTTATTTCCCAATACATGATCCAAAGTGTACAAACCTCTGCCCATGTACAAAGTTTTATTGAAGTTGATGTGACCAATGTTTGGAATTGGCGTAATAAGGTAAAAGCTGAATTTGAAAAGCGCGAAGGGGAAAAACTCACCTTTACGCCTATTTTTATGCAGGCGGTGGCCAAAACCATTAAGGATTTTCCAATGATCAATATTTCTGTTGATGGAGATAAAGTGATCAAAAAGAAAAATATCAATTTGGGGATGGCAGCAGCACTACCAGACGGAAACCTCATTGTTCCGGTGATTAAAAATGCAGACCAATTGAATTTGATGGGCATGGCCAAACGGGTAAACGACCTTGCCAAACGTGCCCGTGAAAACCAATTGAAACCTGAGGAGATTCAGGGAGGAACCTATACCGTGACCAATGTGGGAGCATTTGGCAGCGTGATGGGAACCCCGATTATCAATCAACCGCAAGTTGCTATTTTGGCTTTGGGAGCCATTAGAAAAGTTCCTGCGGTGATAGAAACCCCTGAAGGTGATTTTATAGGTATAAGACATAAGATGTTCTTGTCCCACAGTTACGATCACAGAGTGGTGAACGGGGCACTTGGAGGACAATTTATTCAGCGTGTAGCCCAATATCTGGAATCTTGGGACATTAACAAAAAGATATAATAAATATAAAGCCTGTTTATAGCAATGGCTTTTTTACTGACAAAAAATTATAATGGAACTAAACCTATCAAAACCCATCTGTTTTTTTGACCTTGAGACCACAGGAATAGATGTAGCCAAAGACCGAATCGTGGAAATATCTATTCTGAAAGTATATCCTAATGGAAATAAGGAAAGCAGAACGTGGTTGGTGAATCCCGAAATGCCTATTCCGCCGGAATCGTCGGCTATTCATGGGATTAAAGATGAAAAAGTAGCCAATGAACCTACCTTTAAGGAGTTGTCAAAAACGGTGTATAACATGATCAAGGATAGTGATTTGGCGGGATTTAATTCCAATAGATTTGATATTCCTGTGTTGGCGGAAGAATTGTTAAGGGCAGGGATCGATTTTGATATGGGGAATAAGGTATCGGTGGATGTACAGACCATTTTTCATAAAATGGAGCAGCGAACTTTATCTGCTGCTTATAAATTTTACTGCGATCAAAATCTGGAGGATGCCCACAGTGCCGAAGCGGATACCAATGCCACTTATGAGATATTAAAAGCGCAATTGGACAGGTATGAGGAGCTGGAAAACAACATGAAATCCTTGTCAGAATTCACTACCAGAAAGCAAACAGCCGATTTTGCAGGGTTCATTGTTTATAACAAGGAAGGAGAAGAAGTTTTTTCTTTTGGAAAGCACAAAGGGAAAAAAGTAGAAGATGTAATGGAGGAAGAACCGGGATATTTTGGATGGATACTGAATGCCGATTTCCCCTTGTACACAAAAAAGGTGCTTACAGCGGTCAAACTGCGAAAACTGAATAATAAGCTGAATTAATTTCATTGATTGTAGATTCAGTATTGATAATTTAAGGTAAGTCGTATAAAAGTTACCGATTCTCTGTGTTCTTTGCAGGGAAACTTTGCACTCTCTGCGTGAAATTATTTCACCTAAAGTATTATCGGATACTGAGCCAATAAAAACATATAAATATGAAGATTATTTGTATCGGTAGGAACTATACCGAGCATATAGAAGAACTCGCCAACGAAAAACCAACAGATCCGGTTATTTTTATGAAGCCGGATTCTGCTGTTTTAAGAGGGGTACAGATTTTTTATATCCCCGATTTTTCTGGTGAAATTCATTATGAAGTAGAAGTCTTGGTGAAGATCAATAAAGTAGGAAAGCATATCGACACCAAGTTCGCCCATAAATATTATGACGAAATAGGTTTGGGGATCGATTTAACGGCCCGGGACCTGCAAAGCAAGTTAAAGGCAAAAGGATTGCCTTGGGAAAAAGCAAAAGCTTTTGATGGTTCAGCCATTGTTGGAAACTGGTTGCCCAAAGACTCCTTAGGTGATGTGAATGACTTGAATTTTAAATTATTGCGCAATGGCAAGGCAGTTCAAAATGGGAATACTTCATTGATGTTGTGGAAAATTGACGAGTTAATTTCGTATATTTCGATGTTTTTTACGTTAAAAAAAGGGGATATTATATTTACCGGAACTCCGGCCGGAGTGGGTAGGGTGTCTCCCGACGATCATTTAGAAGGGTTTTTGGAGGAAAAGAAATTACTTTCCCTCAAAGTGAGATAACATGAAGTTGGAAATAACAAAATAAGTCAATTTATTACGATGAATATTGATAAATTAATCCCAATCGATTTAAAACAATAAAAATAAACAAATGAACTACGACCTATCAAAACTTAATGAACTTTCAGGAGGAGATGTTGAATTCAATACTTCAGTAATAGAAACATTTTTAACAGAAACCCCAAGCGACCTATCAAATCTTGAACAAGCGGCCAAAGGTAAAGCCTTTGATCAAGTATATCAATTTGCACACAAGATAAAACCAAATGCTGATCTTCTGGGAATAAACAAGGTAAGGGATCAAATGTTGGAAATAGAAAGACATGCGCGAGGCGATTATGACATAGAAGCAATCAGTGCCTTGATAACTGCTGCCGAAAAAGAACTTCAAGATGCCTTTGCGGCCTTCAAAGATTATATAGGATAAATGCTGGCAGAAATAATTACTATTGGCGACGAGATTCTTATTGGTCAGATAGTGGATACAAATTCGGCTTACATAGCCAAACAACTCAATCAGATTGGCGTTTCCGTGTATCAGATCACATCGGTACAGGATGACCGAAAACACATTCTTCAAGCCATGAAAGAGGCAGAAGAGCGGGTCGATATTATCATTATTACCGGCGGATTGGGTCCTACCAAAGACGATATTACCAAACATACCATTTGCGAATATTTTGATGACGAATTGATCGAGAGTAAGGTAGTATTGGAGCAAGTGGAATATCTTTTCGAAAGATATATTTCTACGCCTATTTCAGATTTGAATAGGAGACAGGCTTTGGTACCATCTACCGCTACGGTTTTGATGAATCAATTCGGAACAGCTCCCGGCATGTGGATTGAAAGAGAGGAAAAAACCTTTGTTTCCCTTCCCGGTGTTCCTTATGAGATGAAAGCGTTGATAAAAGATGAGGTTATTCCGAGGATTCAGGAAAAATATGAGCGTCCTTATATTTTACACAAAACGGTCCTTACCTACGGGATTGGGGAAAGTACACTTTCTGAAAGGATCGAGCATTGGGAGAACAATTTACCTGAATATATTCGCTTGGCCTATTTGCCGGCCTTGGGAAAGGTTAGGCTTCGACTCACGGCAAAAGGAAAAGACAAAGAACTGCTCCAGGCAGAGATGAAAAAACAGCTAGAGGCGCTTACCCCTTTGATCCAAGATGTTTTTCACGGAATGGAAGAGGAGGCTGCCTTAGAGGTGGTTATAGGAAAGGTTTTAGCGGAAAGGAAAGAGACCTTGGCAACGGCAGAGAGTTTTACCGGAGGAGGGATAGCAGCGACTTTTACAGCTGTTCCGGGAGCTTCGGCATATTTTAAAGGGAGCGTTGTGAGCTATGCTACCCAAACCAAGATTGATGTGTTGGGAGTTGATAAAGAGCTTGTTGAAAAATATTCTGTTGTAAGTGCTCAGGTAGCAGAAGCTATGGCACAAAATGCCCTGAAAATGTTTGGAACAAATTATGCAATAGCCACTACGGGTAATGCAGGACCTACAAAAGGTGATGCCGATGCTGATGTGGGAACGGCTTTTATTGCTATAGCTACACCAACAGACGTTTTTTCAGAAAAGTTTAACTTTGGAAATTCAAGGGGAAAAGTGATAAATAAAGGAGTAAATAAGGCCTTGGAGTTGCTTTGGAAAGAAATTTTAAAAAAATAAGATACTCACTTGCCTGTCAGGTAAAAAATTCGTTAATTTGCACCCTGTTTTAAAATAACACTAAAGTTTAGAAAAATGTCAAGAGTTTGTGAACTTACAGGAAAGAAGGCGATGGTGGGAAATAATGTTTCTCATGCAATGAACAAAACCAAGCGTAAATTTAACGCTAACCTTGTAAAAAAGCGATTCTTCTTACCGGAAGAAAATCGTTGGGTTACGCTTAAAATATCTACGTCTGCGTTAAAAACCATTAATAAAAAAGGGATTACCGCGGTTTTAAAAGAAGCAAAAGAAAAAGGGTTTATTAAGTAATTAATATCCGTTAAAAAGTTATAAAGATGGCAAAGAAAGGCAATAGAATACAGGTTATTTTAGAGTGTACCGAGCATAAAAAATCCGGTAAACCTGGAACTTCTCGTTACATTACTACAAAGAATAAGAAGAACACGCCAGATAGATTGGAGATCAAAAAATTCAATCCTATCTTGAACAAAATGACTGTTCATAAAGAAATTAAGTAATTCGATATTTTTTCTTTTTTATAGAAATATCAAATAAAAGAAAGCCATGGCAAAGAAAACAGTAGCAACTTTACAGACAAGTTCAAAGAGATTGACCAAAGCTATAAAAATGGTTAAATCTCCTAAGACAGGAGCATATACTTTTGTAGAATCAGTAATGGCTCCGGAATCAGTTAACGACTGGTTGAAAAAATAAAAGTTCACAACAACTTATTATATATTGAAGCTACTTTCCATAGAGAGTAGCTTTTTGTTTTTATATCTTTGGGAGAGTTTTTTATAAGTTAACTGAGTTAATTAAGTTAATTGGTGACTAAGTAGTTTTCGTTTTTAAGATTATCATATATGGAAAGATTTAAATCTTTTGAAGATTTGGAGTGTTGGAAAGAAGCCCGTAGACTCAGAATTTTTGTTAAAGATGTTATTGTTCCAAGGATTCCCAAAGACGAATTTAAATTAATTAATCAAATAAGAAGTTCATCCCGTTCTGTAGGGAATAACATTACTGAAGGACATGGGAGGTTTCATTATCAAGAAAACATTCAATTTTGCCGTATTGCAAGGGGTTCATTAGCTGAAACATTAGATCATGGTATTGTTGCCTTTGACGAAGAATATATCTCAGAAGCCATTCTAAAAGAGCTAAGAGCTATTCACAACAAAACCCTCAAGCTTTTGAATGGTTATATTAAATATCTAAAGAAGAAAAAAGATGGTTAATTTTGTTTTAGGAAGATTGTTTTTGATTGAAAGAGTTATTTTCATTACCCTAATCAA
>NZ_JAPFGA010000018.1:0-61265 GCF_026241135.1 Galbibacter kalidii | reverse complement strand
CAACCCAATCAACCCAATCAACCCAATCAACCCAATCAACCCAATCAACCCAATCAACCCAATCAACCCAATCAACCCAATCAACCCAATCAACCCAATCAACCCAATTAACCCAATCAACTCAATTAACCCAATCAACGAATAACAGAAATGAGTCTATTTAAAAAGATATTTTCATCAGAAAAAAAAGAAACTTTAGATAAAGGACTTGAAAAATCCAAAGACAGTTTCTTTTCAAAATTAGGAAAGGCAGTAGCTGGAAAATCCAAGGTAGATGACGAGGTTTTAGACAGCCTTGAAGAGGTGCTAGTGACCAGTGATGTGGGAGTGAACACCACTTTGAAGGTTATCGAACGTATTGAAGAGCGTGTTGCAAAGGATAAGTACCTGGGAACAGACGAGCTCAACCTGATTTTGAGGGAAGAAATTGCCGGACTGCTTTCTGAAACCAATTCGGGTGAAGAAAAAGACTTTGTGGTTCCAGCTGATAAAAAGCCCTATGTTTTGATGGTGGTGGGTGTGAATGGCGTTGGAAAAACAACGACCATCGGGAAACTTGCCTATCAATTTAAAAAACAAGGGAAGAAAGTGGTTTTGGGCGCAGCAGATACATTCAGGGCAGCAGCAATCGATCAATTGCAGATATGGGCAGATAGAGTAGATGTGCCTATTATAAAACAACAAATGGGAAGCGATCCTGCTTCCGTGGCCTTCGATACCTTAAAATCAGCAGTTACTCAAGATGCCGATGTGGTAATTATCGATACCGCAGGAAGATTGCACAACAAAGTAAACTTGATGAACGAACTTACCAAAGTGAAACGCGTGATGCAAAAAGTTGTGGGCGATGCTCCGCATGAGGTGCTCTTGGTGTTGGATGGTTCTACCGGACAAAATGCTTTTGAGCAGGCAAAACAATTCACCAAAGCGACCGAAGTGACTTCATTGGCTGTTACCAAGCTGGACGGTACCGCTAAAGGAGGTGTGGTGATTGGAATCTCAGACGAATTTCGAATTCCGGTAAAATATATCGGTATTGGTGAGGGGATAGAAGACCTTCAGGTGTTCAATAAATACGAATTTGTAGACTCCTTCTTTAAATAATATCATTTCGATGCCTAATAAGATTTCAGTAACTGTAACCAAGATCATTGCTTACTATTGTCTTTTTTATGCGGCTGTAAAAGTATATGCCATTATAAAAGGGATGTGGCCGTGGCCTAATGTGATCATAGGTGTTTTTCTTGGAATCATTGCCTTTATCGGTTTTAAGATCATCCAAAGAAATACGTATAACTGGTATTTCATCGGAATATGTGTTGTACTGCTATCGCTGCTCCGCTACTACGAATCACAGTTGATGTCGTATTTGGAAGGGATTTTTGGCTGAAATAAATCTTTGTTAGCTAAAAACAGCTGCTAATCTTCGTAAAATAGGCTTTCAAATCGTAATTTTGCCACCGCTAAAAAGCTGGTATGAGGACAAAATCACTAAAAAAGAATAAGATCAACGTGGTAACCCTGGGGTGTTCCAAAAACGTTTACGACAGTGAAGTTTTGATGGGACAACTAAAAGCCGGAGGGAAAGAGGTTGTGCATGAAGAAGAGGGGAATATTGTAGTGATCAATACCTGCGGATTTATAAACAATGCAAAAGAGGAAAGCGTTAATACGATTCTTGAATACGTAAATAAAAAAGAAGAAGGTGTTGTCGATAAGGTGTTTGTTACCGGATGTTTAAGCGAACGCTATAAACCGGATTTGGAAAAAGAAATTCCGGATGTGGATCAATATTTCGGGACATCAGACCTGCCAATTTTGTTAAAAGCCCTTGGAGCAGATTATAAACACGAGCTTATAGGGGAACGTCTTACGACCACACCGAAAAATTATGCCTACCTGAAAATAGCCGAAGGCTGTGACCGTCCGTGTAGTTTTTGTGCCATTCCGTTGATGCGTGGAAAACACAAAAGTACGCCGATAGAGGATTTGGTAGCCGAAGCCGGAAAATTGGCCGCCAATGGTGTTAAGGAATTGGTGTTGATCGCCCAGGATCTCACTTATTACGGCTTGGATCTTTATAAAAAACGTGTTCTGGGAGATCTTCTGAAAGAATTGGTGAAAGTGGAAGGGATCGAGTGGATACGTTTGCACTATGCCTTTCCGACGGGCTTCCCGATGGATGTATTGGAGGTGATGAAGAATGAACCTAAGGTGTGTAATTATATTGATATTCCGTTGCAGCATATTTCGGATGATTTATTAAAAAGTATGCGACGCGGCACGACACATGAAAAAACCACGAAGCTGTTAAAGCAATTCCGTGAGAAAGTTCCGGGAATGGCTATTCGTACCACTTTGATCGTGGGTTACCCTGGTGAGACTGAAACTCATTATGAAGAATTAAAACAATGGGTAAAAGACATGCGCTTTGAGCGTTTGGGATGTTTTACTTATTCACATGAAGAAAACACTCATGCATATCAGCTTGAAGACGATGTGCCGGAGGAAATAAAACAACAGCGCGCCAACGAGATCATGGAAATCCAATCGCAGATCTCATGGGAGTTAAATCAGGAAAAAATAGGGGAGACCTTCCGTTGTATCATTGACCGGAAAGAAGGGAATTATTTCGTAGGGCGAACCGAATTTGACTCCCCGGATGTGGACAACGAAGTTCTTATTGATGCTTCTCAATACTACGTAAAAGTAGGGGAGTACACCAATATTTTAATAGAAGATGCCGGAGATTTTGATCTTTACGGAAAGCCTGTTTAGCCCCACTAAGTGGGTTTTTATTCCCTGTAATCTATACAGATATGGGTTATGGAATGTTGTTTGAACGTCTCGTTGGGCTTGCCCTGAGATAGTTGCTTGTTAGCTATTCCGTATCAACATAATCGATTTCCATAAAATCTTCGACTTCTTTTAACCAGATATTCTCGACAAAAGCAACATGGTCGGGATGCTTGGTGTAAGTATCGTAATCTGCTTGGTTTTTGAATTGCATGGTCAAGCCCCAATCAAAATCATTTTTCTTGCTCACTTCTTTTACGCAGGTCATATTCATCACTGTGGAAATGGATTTTAGACCAACAGCTTTTTCAATAAACACTTTTTCGGCCTCACTGCCTTGAGGGTGTTTCAGTTTAAAAAATACAGTATGGGTTATCGTGCCTTTTTCAGGAGTGTTATTACAGCTATTCAGTGTAAAAAAAAGTGTTAAAGCGAGAACAGGGATTAAGTTTCTTAGTTTCATTGGTGTTGTTAGTTGATGATTAAATAAATATTATGGTCAGCTCAAAGCATTTTTGGTAATATAAGCGCGCCAACCGATGAGCGCGAGTTGCCATTTTTTAGCTTTGGCCAAATCAAGTCCACGTTTGGAAAAACTGGGTAGCAGGAGTTTGTTAATCCTTGCGAGTATTTTAAAAATGCTTTTCTTCATGCGGTTGATTTTGACGTAAATATATAAAAATCAAAAAGAAAAAGGCACGGATAAAAATATCCATGCCCATCCTTTGTGTTTTTTGAAGAGGTTATTCTTTTACAGACGATTTTGTTTTTATAACAATAACTCCGTTTTTGCCTTCCTCTCCATATTTTTCAATAGCTTTTGCTTCTTTCAATACCATTACACTACCAATATCGTCTGGGTTAATTTCAGATAGCTCTTCTTCTGTAGCTTCCTTATCATCGATGATAAGTAATTTTTCTTTAACATCTAGTTTTGTCTTTTTCAATAAAGCATCAGGAGTATTGGCCTCACTGGTTTTCTTGATGCTAATTCCATTTCCTGTATTAGCAGATGTGTTTTTTGAATCTTTCTTCAAGAAAATTTCAACAACTCCGTTTTTAGCCTTTTCACCATATTTTTTTACGGCTTTCTCTCCTTTGAGGACGTTTATTTTGTCAATTGATTTAGGATCGATAGCTGCCATAATACTTTTTGAAACTACTTTTCCATCTACCACATATATCGGATCATCATCTTGTTCGTTATGTGGAGTAATTGCTGTTTTTTGTGCGGTTTCAGAAGGTACTTTATAGGTAGTAACCGTTTTAAAACTGAACAGTAGCATAAAACCTAATAAAAAAGGTGCAATTAATGCATAACGTAATAATTTTACTTTGTTTGATTTTTGTTTTTGTAACATAAGAATTCGTTTTTTGATTAATGAATTAAAAAATGGATTAATGATGGAGAATTGGTCTCCATATGATTGTTTCAATAGTAAATATTGATAGTTTTTCAAGTCGCTATTTGCTGTTTCCGCTGTCTCCATATCGGCTATGTATTCCATATTTTGCGTCAGGTCTTTTTTATAAAACCAGACCAAGGGGTTCGACCAAAAGAATGCAGCGAACAAATGGATAAGTATGACATCCAAGGAATGAAATTGTTTCACATGCACCTTTTCGTGTTTTAATATGGTTTTTAATTCTTTTTCACTGTATAAATCAGGATTGTAGACCACATAGTGGAAAAACGAAAAGGGACTCACTTTTTTTGAAACGTGAACATGTTTGATGCTTGCTTTCTGAATCGTTTTCCCTTTTTTGATAAACCGGTAAAGTGATATTAACTGAATCCCTAACCGGCTTAGGAAAAATAAGACACCGATAATATGTATATAGAAGATTGCTTTTATAAAATCAAACCCTTGGTTTTCTACAGCTGAATTGATAGGAGTGTTACTGAAAGAGAGTTCTGGCTGTATCTCAATCAGCGCTGTTTTTTCAAAATATATAAGGGGAAATAATATGGAAAAAGCGAGACCGGATAATAAAAACCACCTGTTTTGTACAAAAAAGGTTTCTTTTTTTAGGAAAAGGGTGTAAATCAACCAAAAAATGAGTAAAACCCCGTAGCTTTTAAGCAGGTATGTAAAAAAATCTTCCATTATTTTTTGTTTTCTATTTGTTTGATAATGTCTTTCAGTTCATTAATACTGATCTTCTCTTCATCGGCAAAAAAAGAAACTAGGTTCTTATATGAGTTGTTGAAATAGTCCTCAATGGCAGAAGCGACAAAACGTTTTCTGTAATCTTCCTTTTTTATAACGGGAAAATATTGATGGGTGTTCCCGTAAGCTTTATGTCCCACATAACCTTTATCTTCCAAATTGCGAATAATGGTCGATAAGGTGTTGTAGTGTGGTTTGTCATCTTTTATTTTAGACAAGACTTCTTTTACAAAAGCTTTTTCAAGCTTCCATAATATTTTCATCACCTCTTCTTCTTTGTTAGTGAGCTTTTTCATCTACTTCATTTTATACGCTTATGCGAAAGCAAATATAAACTATATTTTTAGTTATACAACTATTTTTATAGTTATTTAACTAATTCATTAGTTTTATGAGGAGAGTTTGTTGCTTTATCTAATTGTATATCTTCGTAGCAAAACAACTGTAAATGAACTTTCTCTTTGTTGTGCTCGGCCTTTTTCTATTGGTTTTGGGCGGAAATTGGCTTTTAAAAGCAGCTGTAAGCTTATCAATAAAATTAAATATCCCGAAAATCGTTATCGGAATGACGGTGGTGTCCTTGGCGACCTCTGCTCCGGAACTTATCGTAAGTGTGAAATCCGCTTTAGACGGCTTTCCAGACCTTGCCATGGGAAATGTAATCGGGTCTAATGTAGCCAATTTAGGTATGGTATTGGCTATAACAATTATTTTATCGAGCATCGATGTTGAAAAAAGTTTTTACAAAACAGGCTGGCCGGTCGTGATGCTGGCTTCGTTGATGTTGTTTGGCTTTGTATTTTTCGATCATGTCTTAGAGCGTTATGAAGGGATTATTTTGTTCAGTTTTCTTGTCGTTTTTCTAATCTATCTGCTCAGATTTCAAAAACCAGCTGTGTTGGCAGAGGAAACTGACCAAGAGGAACTTCCGCTGTATAAAGTGATGTTGTTTTTGTCTTTGGGAGGTGTCGCACTCTGGGGTGGGTCGGAATTGTTGATCGAAGGAGCAGTAGGGATGGCTGAGTTTTACGGAGTAAGCAGACGTATCATAGCGGTAACGGTTGTCTCCATAGGGACTAGTGTTCCGGAGTTGGCTGCTTCGGTTATAGCGGTTATTAAAAAGGAAAAAGCGATTTCCTTGGGAAATCTTTTAGGCTCCAATGTGTTCAATATTTTAGCTGTATTGGGTATTACGGCCATGATAGCCCCTATTCATGTAAATGATACGGGTTTGCTGACTAATGATATGTATTGGATGTTGGGTATTTCGTTTGTTGTTCTTCCTTTGGTGTTTTTCCCCAAAGGCTTGCGATTGGGATGGAGAGATGGTTTGGTTTTACTTGGAGGGTATGCAGCTTTTGTCTGGACTACTTTGCAATGAATTTAGTTTAGTTCATCTGTATCATTCAGATATGATTACTTCAAAAATTGTAAGCAGGCTAAATAAAAAAAAGGCTGCCAAATAAAATTGGCAACCTTTCTTAACAAATTCTAATAGGTAGGTTAATTATTAAAATTTTGCTTCTACTTTCACATCTGCAGTTTTAACTGTCTCGATGATTCTAGCAGCTACTTTATATGGATCTGCATTGGAAGCAGGACGTCTGTCTTCCAACCATCCTTTATATCCTTTTTCAACTGTAATAATTGGGATACGAATAGAAGCTCCTCTATCTGATACTCCATAACTGAAGTCGTTTATAGAAGCTGTTTCGTGATCACCGGTCAAACGTTGGTCATTGAACTCACCATAAACAGCAATGTGTTCTTTGGTAACAGGTCTAAACGCTTCACATACTCTGTCGTAGATATCTTTAGAACCGGCAGTTCTTAAAAGGGTATTAGAAAAGTTTGCGTGCATTCCCGAACCGTTCCAGTCACCTTTGACTGGTTTAGGGTGATATTCGATATAATAACCGTATTCTTCAGTAAGCCTGTCCAGTAAATAACGGGCTACCCAAATTTCGTCTCCAGCTTTTTTAGCTCCTTTTGCAAAAAGTTGGAATTCCCACTGTCCTGAAGCAACTTCCTGATTAATACCTTCAAAGTTAAGTCCGGCTTCTATACAAAGGTCGGCATGTCTTTCAACAAGTTTTCTACCGTGAGTGTTTCTACCACCAACAGAGCAGTAGTACATTCCTTGTGGTCCCGGATATCCACCTACAGGGAAACCAAGAGGTAGTTGGGTTTTAGTGTCCATTATAAAATATTCTTGCTCAAAACCAAACCAGAAGTCTTCGTCATTATCAGCATCGATCGTTGCTCTCGAGTTGGTTTTGTGAGGAGTTCCATCAGCGTTTAAAACCTCAGCCATCACCAAATATCCGTTTTTACGTGCCGGATCCGGGTAGATAGCAACGGGTTTCAATAGACAGTCAGATGAGCCTCCTTCTGCTTGTTTTGTTGAAGAGCCGTCAAACGACCAGATAGGGCAATCTTCTAATTTACCACTGAAATCATCTTCAACTTTGGTTTTACTTCTCATGTTTTGGGTAGGAAAGTATCCATCTAACCAAATGTACTCAAGTTTAGCCTTACTCATTTTTTAATAGTTTTAATTGAACTTTACTCAGTTAGCAAAAATATGTTTTTTTATGTTTGATACCGAAAATCATCGGGGTGTTTTTCAAAAAATATTATTATTTTTATTAATACCCTATTTTTAGACAGGGTATTTTCATTTTTATGTAAATTTTCAAAAATATGTTAATAATAATTTAATATTTTATTTACTTGAAAGTAATGGATTAAAAATGAAAATCGCATTTTTGTTATCTATTAAACATATCAACTTAAAAATCAACTTTTTATAACTAAAAATATTATGTCAACAATCAGGTTTAAGGCTATTAAAGAGACATTTGGACGAAAACCGTTAGGAGTTACTTCAGATGGGAAAAGATCGGCGCTGTATGGAACCAGTGTTTTTAATGAAATGGTAATGCGTCAAGTATTGTCAAAAGAAGCTTTCAATAGTGTGATGTCGGCCATAGAGGGCGGTGGGAATATTGACAGAAAACTTGCTGATGAAATTGCTGCAGCCATGAAAAATTGGGCCTTGTCAAAAGGGGCTACACATTATACACATTGGTTTCAACCTTTGACAGGGGCTACGGCCGAAAAACACGACGCTTTTTTTGAGCCTATCAATAATTCGCAGGCTGTAGAAAAATTCGGGGGGGATCAATTGGTGCAGCAAGAACCGGATGCATCCAGCTTTCCGCATGGAGGGATCAGAAATACATTTGAAGCCCGGGGATATACAGCTTGGGATCCGACCTCTCCTGCGTTTGTGTACGGAACAACCTTGTGTATTCCTACGGTGTTTGTCTCCTATACCGGAGAGGCTTTAGACAATAAAGCGCCACTTTTGAGGGCATTGCAGGCTATTGATGGTGCAGCTACCGAAGTGGCTCGCTATTTTGATAAGAGTGTGACCAAGGTATATGCTACTTTGGGTTGGGAGCAAGAATATTTTTTGATCGATAAGGTATTGGCGTCCTCACGTCCAGATATTGTATTGGCGGGAAGAACACTCCTTGGACATTCCCCGGCAAAAGGACAGCAGTTGGACGATCATTACTTTGGATCGATCCCTGACAGGGTGTTGAGTTTTATGCGGGAACTCGAAAATGAATGTGTGAAATTGGGGATTCCTGTAAAAACAAGGCATAATGAGGTGGCACCCAATCAGTTTGAATTGGCGCCACTGTTTGAAGAAGCCAACTTGTCGGTTGACCACAATTCGCTGTTGATGGACTTGATGGACAAAATAGCCGACAAGCATAATTTCAAGGTACTTTTTCATGAAAAACCCTTTGCCGGCATCAACGGATCCGGAAAACACAACAATTGGTCTTTGGCAACCAACAATGGGGTCAATTTGCTGAGTCCGGGTACTACACCGACAAAAAACCTTCAGTTTTTGACCTTTTTTATCAATACCATCAAAGCGGTTCACGATAACGAAGCCTTGTTAAGAGCTTCGGTGGCTTCGGTGTCCAATGATCATCGTTTGGGAGCCAACGAAGCACCACCGGCCATTGTTTCGGTTTTTATTGGGTCACAACTTACCAAGGTTTTGGATGAGTTGGAAGATGTTTCCAAAGGAAAATTATCACCACAGGAAAAAACAGACCTGAAATTGAACGTGGTGGGAAAAATACCTGAAATTTTATTGGATAATACCGATAGAAATCGAACCTCCTCTTTTGCTTTTACGGGGAATAAATTTGAATTTCGTGCAGTAGGGTCTAAATCCAATTGTGCCAAACCTATGACGGTACTGAATACCATCGTGGCCAAACAGCTTCAAGAGTTCAAAAAAGAAGTAGATGGCTTGATCGACAAAAAAGGACTTAAAAAAGATGAGGCTGTTTTTAATGTGTTGAGAGAGTACATAAAATCGTCTAAGAAGATTCGCTTTGAAGGCGATGGATATAGTGCCGCTTGGGAAAAAGAAGCTGAAAAAAGAGGGTTGAGCAACAAGAAAACAACACCTGAGGCCTTAAAAGCCTCTGTCTCTAAAAAAGCAGTGGACTTATTTGAAGAAATGGGAGTGATGAATTCCGTAGAAATACGTGCCCGTCACGAGATCGAATTGGAAGAATATGCGTTGAAAGTTCAGATTGAAGGTCGTGTGTTGGGCGATATTGCAAAAAATCATGTGATTCCAACGGCTATACGATATCAAAACACACTTATAGAAAATGTGAAAGGGCTCAAAGAGGTCTTCGGGAGTGATTTTAAAAAACTGGCTCCCGAACAATTGGATTTGATAGAAGAGATATCCAATCACATCTCAGAGATCAACTCAAATGTGAACTTTATGGTTGAAGAGCGGAAAAAAGCCAATAAATTAGAAAAAGTTGAGCTTAAAGCTGAGGCATACTGTGAAAAGGTGCTGCCCTATTTTGCTAAGATACGTTACCATTGTGATAAGCTTGAACTCTTAGTGGACGATTCGTTGTGGCCACTTACAAAGTATAGGGAGTTGTTGTTTACACGGTAAGTAGGGCACTGCGGATTGTTTTTGTAAGAATTTTTACTTTTTGATATAAAACCGATGAGTTAATCCGATTTTATTACTTTTTCGTCTAAAAATGAGAGAAATAGGATTTTTCCCCTTAAATCAGTGTTACATTTTTTTATCTTTGGATTGCTATTAATCGATTGAATAATGTGATTTTGAAGTTGGGAAGCAAGTGAAGCTTTTGCTGAAAAATCACAGAAGGTTGAAAGGAAACTACCTTTCGAAAATTATAAAGCACACGAACTTTTGTTTGTGTGCTTTTTATTTATGGCTATTTTTGCACAAAACATTCTGTAAATGAGTTCTGAGATAAGCAAAAGGTATGCACAAAGAGGTGTTTCGGCATCCAAGGAAGACGTGCACAACGCGATTAAAAATGTTGATAAAGGATTATTCCCAAATGCCTTTTGCAAGATTGTCCCCGATTATTTAACCGGAAGCAGGGATCACTGTATTATCATGCATGCCGATGGAGCAGGAACCAAGTCGTCTTTAGCTTATATGTATTGGAAAGAAACCGGCGATATTTCGGTTTGGAAAGGGATAGCGCAAGATGCATTGATTATGAATATAGATGATCTGCTTTGTGTAGGAGCGACTGAAAATATCATGTTGTCTTCGACTATAGGAAGGAATAAAAACCTGATTCCCGGTGAAGTGATCTCAGCTATCATCAATGGTACGGAAGAACTCATAGCCGAGTTGAAGGATTTTGGGGTACAGATCCACTCCACGGGAGGGGAAACAGCCGATGTAGGTGATTTGGTAAGAACCATTATTGTCGATTCTACCGTAACCGCAAGGATGAAACGCAAAGATGTGATCGATAATGCCAACATCAAAGCCGGAAATGTAATTGTGGGATTATCTTCCTTCGGACAGGCCACGTACGAGACCCAATACAACGGCGGGATGGGAAGTAACGGTTTGACCTCGGCGCGCCACGATGTTTTTTCAAAATATTTAGCTGAAAAATATCCGGAAAGTTTTGATCACTCCGTTCCCGACGAACTCGTATATTCAGGAAATGTAAAACTCACGGATGCCGTTGCTGATGCTCCCCTCGATGCCGGAAAACTGGTGCTTTCGCCAACGCGGACTTATGCTCCGGTTATTCAAAAAATATTCAAAAAATATACAGCCAAAGATATCGATGGAATGGTACACTGCAGCGGTGGGGCACAAACTAAAGTGTTGCATTTTGTAGATGATGTCCACGTAATAAAAGATAATTTGTTTGACGTACCTCCGCTTTTCAAATTGATTCAAGAACAATCAAAAACCTCATGGAAAGAAATGTATCAGGTGTTCAACTGCGGTCACAGAATGGAGATTTATGTTGATGAAAATATCGCTCAGGATATTATAGATATTTCCAAGTCTTTTGATGTTGACGCACAGATCATCGGCCGCGTAGAGGCTTCAGAAAATAAAAAACTGACTATTACAAGCGGACACGGGACTTTTGAGTATTAAAAGCGATTTAAAGTTTAATATTTAAGATTCAAAATTCAAGGCTGCTTTCGGTTTTAAAATTCAACTTACCAAATAATGATTTTCAACCAGCTCTTGTCTGGAATTGATAAGTTTTGTATATCCGTTTTTCAGGATGTAAAGATCATCGGAAACATCGACGATATGTTTGTATGGATTCTGTAAAGTTTATTTAAGTAAGGTAAAGTCCGTAGGACTGAAATATTAATAGCAAGAATGTAGCCTTAGTAGGTCTAAGCCCGCCTTAGGCGGGGTGGAATAAAAAGCTGCAATCCGATTTAGATCAAAAATCATTAAAAATAATCGTAAATTTGCGAATTGAACCCAATAAGCGCCCCTGAGGGAAGATTATATAGAAACGAGTTATGTTAGATAAATTGAATGTTGTAAAACAGCGTTTTGATGAGGTCTCAGATTTGATTATCCAACCGGATATCATTGCAGACCAAAAGCGTTATGTGAAGTTAAATAAAGAGTACAAAGAATTAAAAGAGCTTGTAGATAAACGGGAGGAATACAAAGCCATACTCGATAATATTGCCGAAGCTGAAGAGATCATCGAAGATGGAAGCGATGAAGAGATGGTAGAAATGGCCAAGTTGCAATTGGAAGAAGCCAAAGAAAAGTTGCCAGATCTTGAAGAGGAGATCAAATATATGTTGATCCCGAAAGATCCTGAGGATGCCAAAAACGTTGTGGTGGAAATCCGTGCAGGAACCGGAGGCGATGAAGCCAGTATTTTTGCCGGAGATTTACAGCGAATGTATGCCAAGTACTGTGAGAGCAAGGGCTGGAAAGTGAATGTGGTCGATTATAATGAAGGAACTTCCGGGGGTTATAAAGAAATCATTTTTGAAGTGAATGGGGAGGATGTGTACGGAACTATGAAATTTGAAGCCGGTGTACACCGCGTACAGCGTGTTCCACAAACCGAGACCCAAGGACGAGTACATACATCGGCGGCAACGGTAATGGTATTGCCCGAAGCAGAAGAATTTGATGTCGAACTCGATATGAGCGATGTGAAAATCATCAGAACGACTTCTACGGGCCCCGGCGGACAATCGGTAAATACGACTTATTCGGCTATTCAGCTGCAACACATCCCTACGGGAATTGAAGTGCGTTGTCAGGATGAAAAATCACAGCACAAGAACTTGGAAAAAGCAACCAAAGTCCTGCGTTCACGTTTATATGAACGCGAATTGGCCAAAAAACAGGAAGCCGATGCAGCCAGACGTAAAAGTATGGTTTCCAGTGGTGACAGAAGTGCGAAGATTAGAACTTACAACTATCCGCAGGGTCGTGTCACCGATCACAGAATTGGACTCACGCTTTACGACTTGTCCAATATTGTAAATGGTGATCTTGAAAAGATCATCGACGAATTGAAAATGACTGAAAATACTGAAAAGCTCAAAGAAGCCAGTGAAACCATGTAACTGGTTATTTTAAATGTTGCTGATGTCATTCTGAGCACAGTCGAAGGACTGTCGAAGTATGGCATTTTTTATAGACGCTAAAAGCTGAAAATAAAATGACAACCAAAGAACTCGTAGAACAAATCCGAACCAAAAAGTCCTTTCTCTGCATAGGTTTGGATGTCGATTTAAAAAAAATACCATCACATTTATTAAAGGAGGAAGACCCTATTTTTTCATTCAACAAAGCAATTGTAGATGCCACACATCACTTGGCGGTGGCCTACAAACCCAATATTGCATTCTACGAAGCCTATGGTTTGAAAGGCTGGCAGGCACTGGGAAAAACAATTGCTTATATCAACAAACAGTACCCGGAAATCTTTACTATCGCTGATGCAAAAAGAGGGGATATCGGAAACACATCAACGATGTATGCCAAGGCTTTTTTTGAAGATCTTAATTTTGATTCGGTGACCATTGCGCCCTATATGGGCAGGGATTCCGTTGAGCCTTTTTTAGAATTTAAGGATAAGCACACCATTCTGTTGGCGTTGACTTCCAATGCAGGGGCGTTCGATTTTCAAACCAAAGAAGTCAATGGTAAGCCACTCTACCAACAAGTACTCGAAACTTCAAAAACATACAAAAATGCTGAAAACCTGATGTATGTCGTCGGGGCGACCAAAGCAGAATACCTTAAAGAAATACGACAGATTATTCCTGATAACTTTTTACTGGTGCCCGGAGTTGGCGCACAAGGAGGGAGTCTGGAAGAGGTTTGTAAATATGGAATGACAAAAGATGTAGGTTTGTTAATCAACTCTTCACGCGGAATCATATACGCATCAAACGAAACGGATTTTGCTCAAAAAGCAGCCGAAAAAGCTGAGGCTCTACAACAGCAAATGGCAGAGTTTTTATAAAAAAACAAAAAACCGACTTTATAAAAAATCGGTTTTTGCTAAACTAACTAATTTGCTAACTCAAACATTCAATGTATGAAACTCATCCTGACGCAAATGTCCGTTATAGAGTTGTAATCTATGTTAAGTAGAAATTATGAAAGTATTAATTCAATGCTTTGTGTGTGTTGCGTTATCAAACCTTAGCTAAAAATGATGGTTTTATTGTTAAAAACCATGGTTTTCCGATCGATATGCAGTTTTATAGCCCGTGCAAGGACAATTTTTTCAAGATCCCTTCCTTTCATCACCATATCGTTGATAGCGTGAGCGTGGGTAACACGTGCAACATCTTGTTCGATAATAGGCCCGGCATCCAATTCTTCAGTTACATAGTGGCTAGTAGCGCCAATGATTTTCACTCCGCGTTTGTAGGCAGAATGATAGGGTTTTGCACCCGCAAAAGCAGGTAAAAAGGAATGGTGGATATTGATAATTTTGTTTTGATAATGCTGAATAAGCCTTTCAGAAACAATTTGCATATACCTCGCCAAGACCACAAAATCAACTTGATGTTTTTCCAGTAGTTCCAATTGTTTTGTTTCCGCTTCTTTTTTGGTTGCTGAGATAACTGGAATATGATGAAATGGGATTTTAAAACTATCCGCAATATGTTTTAGATCTGGGTGATTACTGATGATAAAAGGAATTTCAACATTCAATTCCCCGGCATTATATCTTCCTAGGATATCATAAAGACAGTGATCGTATTTTGATACAAAAACAGCCATCTTAGGTTTGTGATCATCAGTGTGTAATTCCCATGACATGACATATTTTTCGGCAATTTGATCATTAAAATCAGAACGAAAAGCATTCAAATCAAAAGTTTGTGGATCGAATTCGCTTTCGCAACGCATAAAGAAAATGCTGTTGTGCCTGTCTACATGCTGATCGATATAAACGATATTCCCCTGATTCTCGTATATGAAATTAGTAACTGAGGCGATAATACCCGAGCTGTCCTTACAGTGAATTAAAATGGTAATCTTTCCCATAATTGTTGGTTGGTTAACAACGAACTTATTGAATTTAAAATAATTCTCCCAAGTTTTCCTATCATCAGACAGGCTTGTCCCGGAATTTCCTTTTTACCCCTCCTTTGGAGAGGTCGAACCCCGGAAACTCGGGATTCGGGTGAGGCAAAATAATGAATATTCAGCTAAAATAAAGGATGATTTTGTGATATAAATGAAGTAAATGTTTTACTTAAAAATTATAAGGTCAAAATACTTGAAAACTTCTAAAAAGAATCGACATTATTTTGCAAATTCTGTAAATTGCAGACGTAAATAAGACATTTTATTACTGATGGAGCAAATAAATCGATATAAACCCAAGAATAAAATACGAATTGTAACAGCGGCTTCTTTGTTTGATGGTCATGATGCAGCAATCAATATCATGCGTAGGATCATTCAGGCTACTGGGGTGGAGGTTATTCACTTGGGGCATGACAGAAGTGTGGAGGAAGTAGTGAACACGGCCATTCAGGAAGATGTAAATGCCATTGCGATGACTTCCTATCAAGGGGGGCATAACGAGTATTTTAAATATATGTATGATTTGCTTCAGGAAAAAGGAGCGGAGCATATCAAGATCTTTGGCGGTGGTGGCGGTGTGATCCTTCCTGAGGAAATCGAAGCCTTGATGGATTATGGAATAACAAAGATTTATTCCCCGGATGATGGTCGTGAAATGGGATTGCAAGGCATGATCAATGATTTGATAGCTACAGCTGATTATCCTATCGATACGTTTTCAAAAAAAATAGATGTTGCTAAAAAACTTAAAGAAAAAGATAAAAACACCATTGCCCGGTTGATTTCCCTGGCGGAAAACAACCCGGAAATGTTTAAAGAGGAATTTAATTCCCCTCCTTTGGAGGGGCTAGGGGAGGAAACACCCGTTCTAGGAATCACAGGAACAGGCGGCGCCGGAAAATCTTCACTGGTCGACGAATTGGTACGTCGGTTTTTGAATGACTTTGATGATAAAACCATCGGAATTATCTCCGTAGATCCTTCCAAACGTAAAACAGGAGGGGCTTTGTTGGGTGACCGAATCAGAATGAATGCCATCAACAACCCGAGGGTGTATATGCGAAGTTTGGCCACACGACAGTCTAATTTAGCATTGTCAAAGCATGTAAAAGAAGCGGTTGAAGTCCTGAAAGCAGCAAAATACGACCTGATTATCCTTGAAACTTCTGGAATCGGACAAAGTGATACCGAGATTTTGGAACACTCAGATGTGTCGCTGTATGTGATGACGCCTGAATTTGGCGCAGCCACACAACTGGAAAAAATTGACATGCTTGATTTTGCCGATTTGGTAGCGATCAACAAATTTGATAAACGAGGAGCACAGGATGCACTTCGTGATGTAAAAAAACAATATCAACGGAATCATGGACTTTGGGATGCCAAAGCCGAGGATCTTCCTGTATTTGGGACCATTGCAGCTCAGTTTAACGACCCCGGAATGAATACGCTTTATATGGCGATCATGAAAACCCTGGTTGATAAAACAAAAGCAGACTTACAATCAGCTTTTGAAATTTCCGAGGAAATGAGTGAGAAAGTTTTTGTTATTCCTCCAAATCGTACGCGCTACCTTTCTGAAATTTCCGAAAACAACCGCGGATATGATAAAAGAGCTTCCGAACAAGCGGCAGTAGCACAAAAACTCTACGGGATCTATAAAACCATAGAAACAGTTGCTGATGCTAAACTAAGCTTGTCAAAATTTGGAATTGAGAGTGAAGGGCTTCAATCCGCCAAGTCTGACAAAGCTGATTTGGTAAAAATGCTTCTCAATGAGTTTGACCAGATAAAAATGAATCTTCATCCACATCATTGGGAGATTATCATCAACTGGGAAGGGAAACTAAAAAAATATAAAGATCCGATCTATTCATTTAAAGTCCGCGATAAGGAGATTAAAATAGAAACCCATAGCGAATCGCTTTCACATACTCCAATTCCGAAGATAGCTTTGCCCAAATATGAAGCTTGGGGCGATGTGTTGCGTTGGGTATTACAGGAAAATGTACCGGGTGAATTTCCTTTCGCTTCCGGTTTATACCCTTTTAAGCGAACCGGGGAAGACCCTACCCGAATGTTTGCAGGAGAAGGAGGATCGGAACGGACTAACAGGCGTTTTCACTATGTGAGTTTGGGAATGCCGGCAAAGCGTTTGTCAACTGCTTTTGATTCGGTAACACTCTATGGAAATGACCCCGATCATCGTCCGGATATCTATGGAAAAATCGGGAATGCCGGGGTGTCTGTTTGCTGTTTGGATGATGCCAAGAAATTGTATTCAGGTTTCAATTTGGCAGACCCGATGACTTCGGTGAGTATGACCATCAACGGACCCGCACCGATGTTGCTCGGTTTTTATATGAATGCAGCTATCGATCAGCAATGTGAGATTTATATCAAGGAAAACGGATTGGAAGATGAAGTAAATGCTAAAATTGATGCGATTTACAAAACAAAAAAGGAAGCGCGTCCGCGTTATCATAGTTTTTCCCGTGCAGAAGGTGCTGAAGAGGAAGGTCTTCCTGAAGGAAATGATGGTTTGGGGCTGATGCTATTGGGAGTAACCGGAGATATGGTGCTGCCCAAAAAGGTATATGAAAACATCAAAGCAAAAACCATAGCGCAAGTCCGCGGAACAGTACAAGCCGATATTTTAAAAGAAGATCAGGCGCAAAACACCTGTATTTTTTCAACTGAATTTGCCCTGCGTTTGATGGGTGACGTACAGGAATACTTTATCGAAAACAATGTTCGGAATTTCTATTCCGTTTCTATCTCGGGTTATCATATCGCCGAAGCTGGCGCCAATCCCATTACACAATTGGCTTTTACCTTGGCTAACGGATTTACTTACGTGGAATACTACCTGAGTAGGGGGATGGATATCAATAAATTCGGTCCGAATCTTTCGTTCTTTTTCTCTAATGGAGTTGATCCGGAATATGCGGTTATCGGTAGGGTAGCACGGAAAATATGGGCCAAAGCATTAAAAGAAAAATACGGAGCAAACGAGCGTTCCCAGATGTTGAAATACCACATACAGACGTCGGGAAGATCACTGCACGCACAAGAAATCGATTTTAACGACATCCGAACCACGCTTCAGGCTTTGTATGCCATTTACGACAATTGCAATTCGTTACATACCAATGCCTATGACGAGGCGATTACCACACCTACAGAAGAGAGTGTTCGTCGGGCAATGGCCATTCAGTTGATTATCAACAAAGAACTGGGGCTGACCAAAAACGAAAATCCGATTCAAGGAAGTTTTATCATAGAAGAGCTCACTGATTTGGTCGAAGAGGCTGTTTTACAGGAGTTCGACCGCATTACAGAGCGTGGAGGAGTGCTTGGTGCAATGGAAACCATGTATCAGCGATCTAAAATACAAGAAGAGAGTTTGTATTACGAAACCTTGAAACATACCGGAGAATATCCGATTATCGGAGTCAATACCTTTTTAAGCAGTAAGGGCTCACCAACGATTATCCCTTCCGAAGTCATCCGCGCTACGGAAACTGAAAAGCAATTGCAGATAGCGACTTTGGAGAAACTGAACAAAGTCTATGAGGAAGAAGCCAGCGAAACAATCGCAACGGTAAAAAATTCAGCTATTCAGAATAAAAATATATTTGAAGCCTTAATGGAAGCCACAAAAGTGTGCTCCCTCGGGCAAATCACAAATGCTCTCTTTGAAGTAGGAGGACAGTATAGAAGAAATATGTAAGCAGGTCGCCAAATTTTTCAACCCGCCTTAGGCGGGGCAGAAAAATTTGTGCAGACTGCTTATCCCGACTGAGCGCAGCGAACGTCGGGATCTTGGTGTACTTCACATTGTTTTTTTGAATGGGAGCAAAACTTGTGTGAGTCGCTTATCCCGACCGATCTTGCACCGACATTTATCGTCGGTGCGCAGCGAACGTCGGGATCTTAATGTACTTCAACTTGTTTTTACATATTATCGCTATTTTGTTTTTCCTCCGTTATTATATTCTGTTTGTCTTTTGTAATGATTAACAATAATTCCGCATTGAAATGATGTTGCATTTACCATTTCTAAGTTTGCCCGATTTTTGAAAATTGGTAAACCTTTTCCTAATGCTACGGGGTTTATTATTAAATGATATTCGTCTATCAGGTCTGAGTCTATTAGAAAAGAAACAAGTTCCGCCCCTCCATAGACAATGATGTTTTCATTATTTAGATTTTTTAATTTAATAATCTCCTTCTCTAAATTTCCTCTTAGGATAGCAGTATTGTCCCAACCGCCCGGAATTTGAGTTTCCTTTGTTAAAGTTCTGCTTGCTACGAATTTATTTGCATTAATGATATGGCTGGCAAAGTCAAACCTCGTGTCGGTTGGGTCTTTCGAAACTTCTAGCCAATGGGCATTAAATCCCTCCTGTGCCATTTGGCTGCTTATTAAAATAGTATTGGCCGATTTGTTAAGATTGCTATGGTAAGCTTGCAACTCTTTATCCCAACTCCAATTGGGGCCCCAATTCCAAATCATCCAATCTGTTCCACCATTTTCATCGGCAATATATCCGTCAATGCTTATTTGTGTTTCAAGGATTAATCTGTTCATATTTTTAATATCGTTTTGTTTGGTATTTGTGCAGTGTCGGGTTACAATGACCGCTAACAACTTCTTGTCAAATCGAATAAAATCAATCCAATACCTTACAATAAAAACCACTGTCTTTTAGAATGCGCTCTACAGTATTTACGGCAATGGTTTCGGTTTCGATCCGTAAAATACGATCACAATCTTCCAGATCGAAATTGATATCGGATTTCGGGAAGTAAGCGTTCAACATAGCAATCACTTGTTGGGCTATGTCTTCACGATTAATATCTGTTTTAAAGATTTCAACCATTTTTATTATCAAGTTAAAAGTTCAAACCCTGCCTCCGAAATTTCGGAGTTATTGTTCCCGGTAATTATCGGGATTAGTTTCCATAAGCTTTGGCCACAAATACACCAATGGTTATTTAAAAATCATTCGTGTATTTGTGGCAAAACAGAATTTCAGTTGGAACTAGGAAGGAAATTTTGATTCATCCATAAAGAATACTTCCCATTGATGACCATCCAAATCCTCAAAACTGTGTTGGTACATAAATCCGTAATCCTGAGGTTCTGCATAGATGCTTCCACCGGCGTCAACCGCTTTTTTTACAATGTTATCCACTTCTTCTTTATTGTCCAACTGAAGGGCAACAAGGGTTTCGGTTTGCTGTTTGGCATTGCTTAGCGGTTTTTTGGTAAACTCTTTAAACTTATCCTTTGTGAGCAACATGGAATGAAGGTTTTCACCTAAAACCAAACAGGATGCGGTCTCGTCGGAAATTTTTTTGTTGAATGTAAATCCAAGGGTTTCAAAAAATGTCATGGATTTCTTAAGATCGTTTACTGCCAGGTTTACAAATATTTGTTGTGCTTTCATAACTGTTTATGTATTTGATTAATTATTATTTTTCTGATAATTGTTTTACCCTTTCCAGGGCTTTCGGAAAGGTTTTATTAAAATAGCCTGCCCATTCGTTGTCTGAATGCATACGGACCTCCAAAAGGGTTTCTCCGTTTGAACCTGAAAGGCGGTATTCCTCTTTGGCTCCTGCCCATTCTTTTGTTTGTCTGTCTTGAGGTTGTTCGACACCATCTTTTACGATTCCTTGATGTTCAAAGCTCATAAATTCATTGGTAGTACATTGTGCTATTTTGCTGTACATGCCACTTCCATTGTTGTCCAGAAACAATACTTTGCTGCCTTCTTCCCAATCGGTAACGGCATGCGAACCTTCACAAAAAGCACTCGACCACTCACGATAAGATTTGTCGTTCCATAACGCCTCCCAAACTTTGTCTTTGGAAGCATTGATACTAATCGAAAAGTTTAATTCTTTTAGTTTCATGCGAATAAATTTAAATTAAATATCTGATTTTAGGTCTATTACATAATTATGTAAGTAATCACGATCTCATAAAAACCTTTATCTATTCATCTTCTTTTGTTGAGGAATTTATCTTGGCCATACTAAATCCCTCTATGAGGGTTTCATAATGACTTGTTTTACAAAAAATTATTTCAGGGAATGAACCCCAAACATATTCCCTTCAGTATCATTGGCCAATATCATAAAGCCGTATTCTCCAAGGGATTGTTTAGTTTGCAATACTTTTCCGCCGGCCTTTTCAATTCTGCTTTCTTCAACACTACAATCTTCACTTCCAAAATAGACCAAGGTGGAATTTCCTCCGGCTTTAACTCCGTCCATTTTAACCAGAGTACCACCGGCACCTGTTGCTTCCATATCCATTGGGAAAGCCAACATTTCCATTTTATTTTCACCTTCCATTGGTTCAGGCATTGGAAGTTCATCCAATTTAAGATCAAGTACTTTTTCGTAAAATTTTTGGGCTCTTTCGAGATCGTCAGCATAGATCTCAAACCAAACTACAGGGTTATATTTCATAATTTTATATTTAATTGATTATTAATGATTATAGTGTTTCAGCATATTTTTTAAAATTGTCCAAAATGGATTGCCAACCACTTCTCTGCATGTCTTCAGAATTTTGGTTTTTGATTTCATAAGTCAAAATGAAACTAGCAAAATACTCCGATAGCTTACCCCAGGGATAGTTAATTTCAAGAATTTTTTTACTGTGGCATTTTACTCATATCCATATACAAGACACTCCAGCGGTGTCCGTCGGGATCGATAAAACCGAAGGCATACATCCAGCCGTCTTTTTCACCCGGAGGGGCATAGATAGTACCTCCAGCTTTTTCAACGGTTTTTGCCAGGGTATCGACCTCTTCTTTACTCTCCGCATCTATATTGAATAATGCTTCGGTACCTTTGTCGGTGTCAGCAATCTGATGTGCTGTAAATCCTTCAAAAGCTTCCTTCGGAAAAAGCATCATAACGACATTTTTCTCGCCGATAAAAAAACTTCCTAGATGATTGGCCTTGGCCATTGAAGGGTTTTCTTTAAATCCAATATCCCTGAAGAATTGCTTGGATCGTTCCAAATCTTTTACGGGTAGATTAAACCAGAAATCTTTTGTCATAACTATTCGTTTTTACCGTTTCTAATTGTGTTTGATACAAAGTTAGGCAACGGTTGTAGATAATAAGGCGTGTAAATACGACAACATGACGGGTTGATTGCGACAATGCAAATACCTATATTTGAATGTGTTAAAAAAATACAGTTAAGACTAAAAATATAAAGAGACGTGCATTGATGATCTATAAGAATTATACAGAGAGTAGAGGCTCTTTGCGTATCCATTGCACTCATTGCGGTTAAATTTAACTGTAACGAAGGCAAAGCATATCAGAATTTTGAACTATACAATATACATTCTATTAAAAAATAAACCACTTTAATACTAATAATGAAACAAGTATCTATTATAATTCCGAAAGGCCACTTTAGTTTGGTGAATGTAGAAGGGACACACCACATGTTCAGTTGGGTGAATTCTTATTATGAGCAAATGGGGAAGTCCCCTGTTTTTAAATTGAACCTGGTGGGGGTCGACAAACCGGTGACGCAAACCAGCGGATTGTTTACCATCCATCCGCAGCAAACCCTGGAAGAAGTGTCAGAAACCGATATTATTGTCGTTCCGGCAATCCACGGGGACTTGGATAAGGTATATAAAGACAATGCGTCTTTACTGCCCTGGTTGGTAAAACACTATAAAAAAGGAGCGGAGATCGTCACTTTTTGTATAGGATCGTTTGTTTTGGGACAAGCCGGCTTACTGGACGGCAGACCTTGTTCTACTCACTGGCAATACGCCAACGAGTTCAGAAACCAATTCCCCAAGGCGATTTTAAGGGATGACAGGATCATCACCGATGCCGATGGGATATATACCAGTGGCGGGGCTTATTCGTTTACTAATTTATTGGTCTATCTGATAGAAAAATATGCGGGTAGGGAAGCAGCGGTTTTAGTATCCAAAGGATTTATGGTGGATATCGATCGGGAGAGCCAGTCGCCGTTTATGATGTTTAAAGGACAAAAAACACATGCTGATGCTGAAGTTTTGGAAGCTCAACAGTATATAGAAGCAAATTTTCAGGAGAAAATCACTGTTGACGAACTCTGTGAAAGCAGTAATGTATCACGACGCACTTTTGAACGCCGGTTTAAGAAAGCCACGGCCAATACGATATTGGAATATATCCGCCGCGTAAAAATAGAAGCCGCCAAAAAAGACTTGGAATCCGGACGCAAAACGGTTAACGAAGTGATGTATGATGTGGGGTATAACGACACCAAAGCCTTCCGCGAGACTTTTAAAAAGGTAACCGGAATGACCCCCGTTGGATATCGCAATAAATTTGTTGTGGCAAGGGCTTAAAAATATTTTATACCGTCAGGAGTGTTTTTATGGAGCTCTGCGGAATAAAAATGTATCGAGAAGCATTCTGAAAAAGGGCCTCGATACACCCCGTGGAGTACTATTGCTTCGCAATCCTCCACAGGGCACTCCTGACGCTACCCACTTCCCGAACCTATCCAGATACGTCCGGTAACGTATCTGGATAGGTCTTTAACCCCGTCGGATACGTCCGATAACGTATCTGGATAGGTCTTTAACCCCGCCGGATACGTCCGGTAACGTATCTGGATAGGTCTTTAACCCCGAAATATAGGTCTACTAACGTATCCAGAGATGTCTTTCACCTCAACGGATGGTTAAATCAATATACCAGACCTGTTTTTTACCCCGATGGATAGTCAGATGATGTGTTGGGAGGTGGTGTTTGTCAATCTAACCTGTTATGTCATTCAAAGCAACCTGAATTGCTTGAAGTGGTGTGTAAAATGTCAATCATTTTTATACAATTCTGCAACTTTATTAAGGTCCGTTGAATCATTAATTTCATAGAAATAATCCAGTTGCCATTTTTGAGTTCGTTCCGCTTGTTTATTTTTCGCAATGTCCCAATTCGGATAAACTCGGAATGCTCTTTTACCTTCTTTCCTTTCCGTTGAGATTATACCTTTTTTAATCAGCACGGACTTAGGGAAAACAAACTGTCCGAACTCGTTTTCAGTCCGCACGTTTACAGCATAAAAATCAATTCGGTCGGTTTCGCTAAAAGGTTCAATCGATCCCCTTCCGTTTCGTTTCCAAAAAGTAACGAATTGCCCACTCTTTTTAGGTGTAATTTTGGCATTCCTGCACACTATATTTTGTCCGTTTAATTCAAATCGACATGCATTATATTCTTTACTTTCCTGCTCTATTCTATAATCAGAAATTTCGAGCTTAATTCTGTCGTAAACTTCCTTTTTGATTTGTTTTAAATTTTTGTCCATATAATTTACAAATTCAATTTTGAATTAAGCAAATATTATACACAACTCATTGGAATAGTAGACCTCACAGGTTTTTACTTGTCCCGACATGTCACTCTAGCTTGTCGAAGGGTATCGTGGGGAAAACCTGTCAGGTCTTTGTCAATTAAATTTTTAACCCCTACTCAAACGACTGCATTTCCACGAGTTTGTGATAGACCTCTTTTTTGTCGAGGAGTTGCTGATGGGTTCCTTGTTCTACGATTTCCCCTTTTTGCATCACCACGATAAGATCGGCGTTTTGGATGGTCGAAAGCCTGTGGGCAATGACGATAGAGGTTCTGTTTTTCATCATGTTTTCCAGAGCCATTTGCACCAGTTTTTCACTTTCAGTATCCAAAGCCGAAGTCGCTTCGTCCAGAATCATGATAGGCGGATTTTTAAGTACGGCACGAGCGATGGAAAGTCTTTGTTTTTGTCCGCCACTCAATTTGCCGCCCGCATCCCCGATATTGGTTTCAAAGCCGTTGGGGAGGTTTTGTATAAATTCATATGCATTAGCGATCTTGGCTGCTTCTATGACTTCTTCTTTTGTAGCGTTCGGATTTCCGATGCGGATGTTGTTTTCAACCGTATCATTAAAAAGAATGGAATCCTGAGTCACGATACCCATGAGGTTACGAAGGCTTTTTACGGTAATTTCCTTGATGTTTTTACCGTCTATTTCGATACTTCCTTTGTTAACATCATAAAAACGGGTCACCAGATTGGCAATCGTACTCTTACCACTACCGGATTGTCCCACCAAAGCGATAGTCTTCCCTATTGGAACTTCAAGGTTGAAATTTTTAAGCACCCATTCATCTTCATATTTAAAAGACATATCCTTAACGCTAATGTTTTTCTCAAAGGCGGTTTTTTCAATCGCATTGGGAGCATCTTTAATGGTATTTTCGGTTTGCAGTACTTCTAAGACCCTTTCTGCAGCGGCATTTCCTTTTTTAACCCCATATGAAGCTTTACTGATTGATTTTGCAGGGGTGAGGATGTTGTATGCAAGTCCCATATAGGCGATAAATGATGAAGCGTCCAAAGTCTCGTCTATCAGTACCATTTTTCCGCCAAACCACAATAGGATTCCGATGACTAAAATTCCTAAAAATTCACTGGTTGGGGATGCTAGATTTTGTCGGTTCAACAAGCTGTTTGAAAATTTAAAAAACCTTCCGGTTGATGTGTTGAAATGTTTTACAAATCTGTTTTCAGCATTAAAAGCTTTGATAACGCGTAATCCGCCAAGGGTTTCTTCAATAATGGATAAAAAAGTACCTTGTTCTTTTTGGACTTTGTCCGATTTCTTTTTGAGGGATTTACCAATTCTGGAAATAAGCATTCCAGAGATTGGAATAAATATAAAAACAAAGATGGTTAGCTTTGTACTTATGGCAAACATTACAATGATGGTGAACAAGATGGTCAAGGGTTCCCTGACAATCAGTTCCAAAATCGATAAAAAAGAATGCTGAATTTCCAATACATCCGAAGTGATACGAGCAATCACATCTCCTTTTCTCTTTTCAGAATAATAGGAAATAGGCAATTCCACTACCTTTTTATACATCGCGTTTCTAACATCTTTTAAAACCCCATTTCTTAAAAAAGTAATGAAGTACATAGCCAGATAGTTAAAGATATTCTTGAACAAGAACAGGACAATAACCAAAGAAATCACCAAAACAAGGGCTTTCATTTCGTCTTCCCCGGCATATTGAGTGACCTGATAGTTTAAGTAATCTTTGTAGAAGTCATTCAATTGACCAATGCCCTGGTAAGTTGGTTTTTCATAAAGACGGTCGCTTTCTTTAAAAAGAACATCAAGCATGGGTATCAATGCAACAAACGATAGCGCACTGAAAAGCGCGTAAAGAATGTTAAAAAAGATATTTAGAAAACCATACTTCTGATAGGGTTTTGCGAAACGCAGTATTTTTTTGAAATAATTCATTAACTAGGCTATGATATGTTTTGATGTGAATGTACGGTTAAAGAATTTAGCAAAGATAGGGCTATAAATTTATGTCGATGTCACGCTGAGCCTGTCGAAGTGTGTTAAACCATATCCTGATGATGTTTTGACAGGCTCAACCTGACAAACTGTTTGTTATTTCAATTTCAGTTCGTCGATAATACGATCGATCTTCGCATCCAGTTTAGAAGCTTCATGGTCGTAATCGGCTGTGTTGCTTATTTCACCCTTAACACTGAAATAGAATTTTATTTTAGGTTCTGTTCCACTGGGTCTGGCGGCTATTTTTGTGCCGTCTTCAGTATAATAGATCAGTACGTTCGCTTTTGGAATACTAATGGTTTCCTTATCGCCCGTAAGCATATTTTTGCGGGTTGAACTCTGGTAGTCTTCTACATAATTAACTTTGGCACCGTCAATTTCCGCAATCGGATTTTCCCTGAGGTCGATCATCATCTGTTTGATCTCATCAGCACCACTGATACCTTTTTTGACCAGTGAGATCAATTTTTCCTTGTACAGTCCGAATTCTTCATAACATTGCAACAGTTGCTTGTAAAACGAACTTCCACTAGCTTTTGCATTTGCGGCTATTTCACAAGCTAGAAGCGATGCGGTTACGGCATCTTTATCCCTTACAAAATCACCTACCATATATCCGAAACTCTCTTCACCACCACCTATAAATTGTTTGTTGGGGAAATCCTTGACCATTTTTGCAATCCATTTGAATCCGGTTAGGGCTTCCATATATTCCACATCGTAATTTTTTGCGAGCACTTTCATCATCGGCGTGGAAACGATGGTAGAGGCAATAAATTGGTTGCCATTGATGCGGTCTGCGTTTTTCCATTTCTCCAGCAGAAAACGGGTCATAAGCACCATAGTTTGATTCCCGTTAAGCAGTGTCATTTCTCCTTCGTTGTTTCTTACGGCTATTCCAAGGCGATCGCTATCGGGATCGGTACCGATAACCATATCGGCTTTTAATTCCTCCGCTTTCTTCAAAGCCATAGCCAAGGCTTCAGGTTCTTCCGGGTTGGGGGATATAACGGTAGGGAAACTGCCATCGGGTTTGGCTTGTTCTTCTACAACATGAACATTCTTGTATCCGGCACGTTTTAAGACTTCAGGCATAAGCGTGATGGATGTCCCGTGAAGGGAAGTGAAAACAATAGAAAAATCGTCTTTTCCGGGAGTGTTGAAGTTTCCGTTTTCAACAGAGGCTGTGATAAAAGCTTCGTCGACATCTTTGTCGATATATTGCATCTTACTTTGGTCTGCATCAAATTTAATATCCTCAAAAGAAAGTGCTTCAATCTCGTTGATGATCTCATAATCTTGCGGAGGTACTATTTGTCCGCCGTCTGTCCAATATACTTTATATCCATTGTATTCAGGTGGGTTATGGGAAGCAGTAAGTACAATTCCACATTGGCAATCCAAGTGTTTTACAGCAAAGGAAAGCTCCGGAGTCGGACGCAGTTCAGAAAATAAAAACACTTTGATTCCGTTGGCTGCAAAGACATCGGCCACCACTTTTGCCAACGTGTCACTGTTGTGACGGCAATCGTAGGCAATGGCAACCTTAAGCTCTTTGTCCGGATATATTTTTTGAAGGTAATTGCTAAGTCCTTGTGTGTTTTTCCCCAGTGTGTATTTGTTGATCCTGTTGGAGCCGACTCCCATGATTCCACGCATACCTCCGGTTCCGAATTCAAGGTTTTTATAAAAACTTTCTTTGAGTTCTTCAGGTTTGTTATCGATGAGGTTTTGTACTTCTTTTTTGGTTTCAGCATCAAAAAAATCGGTTAACCAACCTTTTGCTTTTGTGGTAATGTCCTCTGCTGTCATGATCTGTGTTGTATTTTTGTATAAGTTAAGCAACTGACGCTTTTAATTCAATTTTTCACTGTATAAGTTGATGGTTTCAGAAACTTTATATCGTTTTTCATGGCGTTTGAAACGCAAAATGAGTTCCCCTAAAAATCCTGCCATAAAAAATTGTGTACCGATGATCATAGCGGTAAGTGCGATAAAAAATTGTGGTTTTTGGGTAATAAGTCTTCCGTAGGGATTAATAAAGAGCTTATCGACACCCAGATAGGCAGCAAATCCAAATCCTACTATGAACATAAGTACGCCAAGGGCACCAAAAAGGTGCATGGGACGCCTTCCGAATTTAGAGATAAACCAAATGGTGATAAGATCCAGAAAACCGTTGATAAAGCGTTCCATCCCAAATTTGGTCTTTCCGTATTTCCGGGCTTGGTGTTGCACTACTTTCTCTTCAATTTTTGAAAATCCGGCATTTTTCACCAATACGGGGATATAGCGGTGCATTTCACCATGAACATCTATGTTTTTTACCACCTCTTTTCGGTAGGCTTTCAATCCGCAGTTAAAATCGTGCAGGGATACCCTCGATGTTTTTCTCGCTGCCCAATTAAAAAGTTTTGAAGGCAGGTTTTTGGTAAGAACCGAGTCGTACCGCACTTTTTTCCATCCCGAAACGAGATCGGCATTGTTGTTTTTAATATGTTGATATAATCCAGGGATTTCTTCCGGATTGTCCTGCAGGTCGGCATCCATGGTGATCACCACATCGCCTTGAGCCATATCAAATCCCGCATGCAAGGCTTGCGATTTCCCGAAATTCTTTAAAAATCGGATGCCTTTTACGGCTTTATTTTTTGTGGATAAGTATTGGATAAGCTCCCAAGAGTCGTCTGTACTTCCATCGTCGATAAAGATAATTTCATAAGAAAAATGATTGGATTGCATTACGTCTGCAATCCAATCATGTAATTCCTTTAAAGACTCTTGTTCGTTGAGTAGTGGTATTACTACTGATATATCCATGAATGCTTGATCACTAATAAATAGAAATCAAAGATATAAATTATCCCTGTTTATTGGGAGATTCTGTAGCTAAATTAGAGTTGCTGATCGGATTTTTTCATAATAAGCCCGGTAATCAATGATACTACAAAACCTACAAAAATATTAAGGATTAAAACTACCGGATATGTAACCCAAAAGAATTTTTGTTGCATTTCTATAGTTTGATCCATTTGTTCTTGGCTCATTTCAGGGTTGTTTTTCAGCATCCCTGCCCGGCTCATTTCTGCTACTTTTTCATGAAAATCCGGATCGATTACATTGACATACAATAAAAGGTAGAGAACGGTAATCAAGGCGGCGATAGCGGCAGCCCCCATTCCTACTTTTAAAGCGTCACCAAGTGAAAGAAGACCTCCATTGGCTTTTTTGAATTGATAGATAGCCAAGACGACAAGCACGACCAAAATCAATGTAGAAATAATTGTTTTGCCTGCACTTTGATCGTATTGCATATCCATAAAATGCAGCATTAGGCTAAAGATGATACCAACTCCTCCAATCAGGAGACCGTAGTTCAATGCATATTTTTTCGTTGTTGGTTGTTGAGTGTTTTCCATGATTTCTTATATAGTTGAATTAGTTTTATATAAAATTAGTAGATATTCCTGTATATTTGTTACAACATTGGCAAATAAAAAAATACTTCCGTTTTTTTGGTGTAAAACTATTGGTAATCTAAAATAATTATATAAATTTGCACCTCGAAAAAATTCTGAAGTTTAAAATATTAAGGCGATGAAAAAAGGTATACATCCGGAAAATTACAGATTAGTGGCTTTTAAAGACATGTCAAACGATGATGTTTTTATCACAAAATCTACGGCAGAGACTAAAGAGACGATGGAAGTTGACGGTGTGGAATATCCTCTGATTAAATTGGAGATTTCCAGATCATCGCATCCTTACTATACCGGTAAATCCAAATTGGTTGATACTGCCGGACGTATCGATAAGTTCAAAAACAAATACAAGAAGTTCAAAAAATAAGAAACTTACCCGTTTCGATTCAAAACCTCTGATTTTTATCAGGGGTTTTTTTGTTTTCGAAAGTTGATGAGGTAGTTTGTCTATGAATTATTTTTTATAACGCAATCTTTTCAGGAATTATGAACATTCAGTTATCTTTAAACTCAAAAATCATGTGCTATGAACTTTATTCTTTTTGATGGTCCTTCCCGCAATGCCTTACTTCCTTTTACATATACAAGGCCTGTAGCCGATATCCGTATAGGGATCTTGACGATCAGGGAGAAATGGGAGAAGCACTTGGGCTATACCACAACAACCATTACTGAAGATTATCTTTCGGACAAATACCCCATGGTGGAAATGGAAGAGAATGTGATGATCAACGCTTCTTTTTTACCGAATGAAGACTTGGTTGAACAGATAAAAGGCTTGAAACCCGAACAAGCTATTTTTTATGATGAGGAAGTAATAGCTTTTTTTACTACTGATGCCCAAGAAGAAGTGGATTTGAAGAAATATAAAGCTATTGAATATGAAGGGGAGTGTGTTCAAATCCAGCATACCTGGGACATTTTTTCCAAGAACGGAGAAGCTTTGGAATCTGATTTTGACTTGATAACCAAAGGAAGGGAGAGTCAGCCTTTGCCGAGCAGCAATAATGTGATTGCCCCGGAAAATATATTCCTGGAAGAAGGTGTAACGATAGAGTTTTGTACGCTTAACGCCTCAAACGGACCTATCTATCTGGGGAAAGATTCCTTGGTGTTGGAGGGGAGTAATATCCGTGGTGGATTTTCTTTGGGGGAAAATGCTATCGTAAAAATGGGGGCACGTATTTACGGCCCGACAACTATAGGTCCAGGCTCTAAAATAGGGGGCGAGGTCAACAATTCGGTTTTGTTTGCCAATTCCAATAAAGGACATGACGGATTTTTAGGGAATTCCGTTTTGGGAGAATGGTGTAATATCGGTGCCGATACCAATACATCAAATTTGAAAAATGATTATGGTCCGGTGCGTTTGTGGAGTTATGAAACCAAATCTTTTGCCGAGACGGGCAGGCAGTTTTGCGGACTCATGATGGGTGATCACAGCAAATGCGGAATCAATACCATGTTCAATACAGGAACCGTGGTAGGGGTGAACGCCAATATCTTCGGAAGTGGTTATCCGCGAAATTTCATTCCGAGTTTCAGCTGGGGAGGAGCTTCAGGATTCACGACCTACAAACCACAAAAGGCATATCAAACCGCAAAAGCCATGATGGAGCGCAGGGGAGTTGAATTTAATGATGAAGAGCAGAAAATCCTCGATCAGGTTTTTGAACTTACCAAAAAGTGGCGCAAGAATTAACATGTATCCAGCAAGTATATTTATCAATTTTTTAAATTTGGTTCATCCAAACTTATACTATCTTTGTAAGGAACAGATTAATACCTATGCGCAAATTATTTATTCTTTTTGGGCTGATAAGCTTATGTTTAGGATGTAAGACAGCCCAACACAAGACCTATAGCCTGTCGGGCGATGATTTTGTAATTGCTTTCGGCTCTTGTAACAAGCAATATGAAGAGAACCTCCTCTGGGATGATGTTGTCAAAAACCAGCCCGCAGTTTGGGTGTGGGGAGGCGATAATATCTATTCCGATACCTACGATATGCGGCAAATGCGCAGGGATTATGAAGAACAGCGCTATCAAGACGGTTATAAAGAGGTGACCAAGACGATGGATGTCATCGGGACATGGGACGACCACGACTACGGGTTAAACGACGGCGGAGCAGAATTTCCGAAGAAGGCCGAATCCCAAGAGTTGTTCCTCAATTTTATGGATGTTCCCAAAAACGATCCGAGACGCGACAGGGCAGGGGTTTATCATTCAAAAACATACCATACTCCGGCCGGGGATGTAAAAATCATAGTGTTGGATACACGCTATTTCAGGAGTGCGCTGACCAAAAACCTCGGGGACGGTGGTAAACGTTTTATGCCCAACCCAAAAGGAGTAGGGACGATCTTGGGTGAAAAACAATGGTTGTGGCTACATCGCGAGTTGAACAATTCTACTGCTGCGTTCAATATTATTGTGAGCAGTATTCAGGTGTTGTCAAACAAACACGGTTTTGAAACCTGGGGGAACTTTCCGGGAGAGGTCGAAAAACTGTTTACCATGATAAAAAACAGTTCAGCACAACGGGTGATTTTATTGTCCGGTGACCGGCATATTTCAGAATTTTCACAGATCAACATGAGCGAATTAAGCTATCCGCTGGTTGATTTTACATCAAGCGGACTCACCCATACCTACGAGGCTTTTACTTCGGAAGAAAACCCGTATCGAGTAGGAGATGTAGTCAAAGAAAAGAGTTTCGGACTTCTAAAACTGAATATGAAAAACCACAGGGTTATTATGCAGATGATTGGCGATGGCAATCGGGTGTTGAATGAGTTTGAACAGGTGTATTGATTTTTATTAATCTTTCTAGGAAATAAACATAAAAACCTTACTTTTGCGCCAAATTAAAAAAGCCCCAGGGAGGGTTGCAAAATTTTATTTTAGAAAATGGCAACAAACAGAACATTTACAATGATCAAGCCTGATGCTGTGGAAAACGGACACATCGGGGCTATTCTTGATAAAATAACTGCTGCGGGATTTAAGATCGTTGCGATGAAATATACGCAATTGAGTAAACGCGATGCGGAAGAATTTTACGCAATCCACAAAGAGCGTCCGTTTTTTGGCGAATTGGTAGAATTTATGACACGCGGGCCTATCGTAGCTGCTATCTTGGAAAAAGACAATGCCGTAGACGATTTTAGGACTTTAATAGGTGCTACCAATCCGGAAGAGGCTGCGGAAGGAACCATCCGTAAGCTGTATGCTGCTTCCATAGGAGAAAACGCGGTGCACGGTTCAGACAGTGATGAAAATGCAGCTATAGAAAGTGCTTTCCATTTCTCCGGAAGGGAAATTTTTTAAGTTCACAGAGCCTGAAAATATTGTCATGCTGAGCTTGTCGAAGCATTGTCGAAGTGTACTTCACTATGACATCAAAAAGTCTTCGACAGGCTCAGACTGACAGATTAAAATGAAAACCTAAAAGTATTTTCTATCTCAAAACAATACTTTTCACCAATTCTTTCCCCAATTCTTCGTTGATCATTTTGATGATCTTGTCTTTTCCATAACTCAATTCTTGCCGTAATACCGAAGAAGATAAAGAGACATAAAGGGTATCCCGTTTTAATTGAATTTGGGTAGTATAATTGTTGACGCCGTTGCCCATTAAGTTTTGCCATGCGTTGCGAACATCAATCTTGTCCATGCCCTTTTCCAGTTTGTTTTCGTTGACAAACTCTTTTAAAGCATCACTCAGGGAGATATATTCGTTACGTCGTTTTGCGACCATTATTTCAGTTCAAATTTTTCAAAGCGTTTATAAAAATACGTTTTATTTTCCCCATTGGAAACCACAAATTGGTCTTTTGTGAGTTTGATCAAAACTTCGCTTCTTTCGTCAAGTTCGTTTTTGTAGTGCATATAGTAATTACCGTCTTTTTTTCGGATCGTAAAATCTTCCAACTCTTGCATATTGACAAAAGTGCCGTCCAGTCGGGGCATGACTTTTTCTCGCGTTCCTACAGAATCATTTTTCATGCTGATAAAATCGATTACCGTATTTACGGTATATTCTTTAGTTTTTCCGTCAGCAAAGGTCATTTTCTCGATTTCCCAATAACCGTTCAGTAAATTGAGGTCTTCTACTTTTGAAGTGTTGCAACCTATAGTTAAAAAACCGATAAGAATAAGGATGTTTGTTTTCAATGCACTACGTTTTTATGTTGCAAAGGTAAGGAAGGATATGGATTTAGTAGTCTGATTTTAGGTGAATGATATGGATGGAAGTCGGGAGTCCGAAGTCCGAAGTCAGGAGTGGTACGTCCCTGATTAGTGTTGACCGTTTTTGAATATATAATATTCTTATTATTTATCAAACGGCTCCCCTCTTCAGATGAAGAGGGGAATGAATCCGCCTAAGGCGGAGAAAGGGGAGTTTTGAAAGCCCAAGCTTTATAGTTAAATCACCAAGTGTTTGTTTTGTGCCAATGACTTGGGATTTCAGAACCCTCCGTCTTCAGTTCTGCTATCGCAAAACTGAATCCACCTCCCTTTGTCTAAAGGGAGGAGCTGTTTTTTTTACTTTTATTATTATTCAATACTTGAATGAAATCAAAATTTCAAATTCTATGGTCAACCTATATCAGGGACGTACGTATTTCTAATTTCGTACTTCTAACTTCGTACTTCCTATAATTGGATCATCCTATACGATTGATGGGTTTTTTTTACCACATTTTCCGTGCGTTCGGGATGGGTGTCGCTGATGAATATCTGTCCAAACTCGTCTTTATCCACCAACTCGATGATGTGTCCGACACGGTTTTCATCCAGTTTATCAAAAATATCATCCAAAAGAAGGATGGGTGTGTGGCCGGCCTGTACTTTTATAAAGTCGAATTGTGCCAGTTTCAAGGCGATCAAAAACGATTTTTGTTGTCCTTGACTTCCAAATTTTTTAATGGGAAAGCCACCGATATCAAAGCTCAGATCGTCTTTGTGTGTCCCGACGGAAGTGTATTGTATAGCCCGGTCTTTTTGGAGGTTTTCTTCCAGTAGTGTTTTGAGGTCTTTATCGAACAACTGACTTTTATATGACAGATCAATCTCTTCTTTTCCTCCGGAAATAGCGCTATACCGCTCTTTGAAAATCGGGTTGAAGGTGGCTAAGAATTCGCTACGTTCTTTAAAAATGACGCTTCCGTATTCGTTTAGTTGTTCGTTGTAGACTTCCAGTGTATCCGTATTGAACGTATTGTTCAGTGCGAAATATTTCAAAAGGGAGTTGCGCTGCGCCAGTACTTTGTTGTAGTTGATCAGCGTTTTGAGGTATTGCTTATTGCTTTGCGAAATAACGCTGTCAATAAATTTCCTTCGGGTTTCACTTCCTTCAATGATAAGGTCGCGATCTGCCGGCGAAATAATGACCAAAGGAATGAATCCAACATGTTCAGAAAGTTTGTCGTAGACCTTTCCGTTGCGTTTCATGACCTTCTTTTGCCCTTTTTTTAAGCTGCAAATTATTTTTTCGTTCTTTTCGTCCCTTATAAATTCCCCGTCGATCACAAAAAAGTTCTCCCCGTGCTTTATGTTCTGCGAAGCTATCGGATTAAAATAACTTTTCCCGAAAGCCAGATAATAGATCGCATCCAGGGTATTGGTCTTTCCAATTCCGTTTTGCCCCACAAAGCAGTTGATCTTTGAATCGAATTCAAAGTCCTGTGACGAAAAATTTTTGTAATTTATAAGCGATAACTTTTGTAAGTACATTTATTTTAGACCAAACTTTTTTTATAAAAGGTTTTTACTCACTAAGTGAGATTTAGTCCCGATAGCTATCGGGATGCCCCCAAGATAATTTATGGGGAAATGTGTTGCAAATTATTGAAAATAATCAAATAAATTCCCTTTCCTATTTGAATAAAAATCATATTTTTGCGGGGCTTAATAAAATGTAGATATGGCAACGTATAAGAAAAGAGGCTATAAGAAATCAGCTAAAAAGGATGAAAACCAAGTGCATGACGAACAAAGTGCAACTGCTGAGGTGTTCAGTACGCTGGATGAGAGTGCGGGTAAGACTGAAGAGTGGGTTTCCAGAAACCAAAAGTATATTCTTGGTGGAATAGGAGTCGTAGTGCTTGTTGTATTGGGATTTTTAGGATACCAACAATTCATTTTGAAACCAAAAGAGGCTGAAGCATCCAACGAAATGTTCTTTGCACAACAGTATTTTGATGAAGCTGTGAACAGTACAGCTAAAGATTCACTATACGGATTGGCGTTGAATGGAGCTGAAGGAAAATACGGTTTGTTGGATATCATAGCAAACTACAGTGGGACAAAAGCCGCAAATTTGGCGTATTACAGTGCTGGAATGGCTTATTTGAACACGCAACAATACGATGAAGCGATAAAATACCTTCAGGATTTCAAATCTGATGATGAGATTCTTGGAGCCTTGGCCAAAGGGGGTATAGGTGATGCTTTTGTACAATTGGGACAAGAAGAAGATGCTGTAGGTTATTATGAAAAAGCGATAGCCCATGCCGATAACGCTTTTACAACACCAAAATTCCTGTTCAAAGCCGGAGTGATCATAATGCAAAACGGAAATGCAGATAAAGCATTGCGGTATTTCAACAGAATAAAGAATGACTATCCTGATTCTGAAGAAGGAAGAGCGATCGATATTTACATCGGTAGAGCGGAAACGCTTCAATAGTTTGGTGATGATTGTTGCCGTATAAATACGTTCAACAAATAGCACTTAACAAATCAATAAGAAACATGGCGACAGAAAATAAAAATTTGTCTGTTTACGATAAAGCTACAATCCCAAACGCGAAAGACCTTCGGTTTGGGATTGTTGTTTCAGAATGGAATTCAGAAATAACAGAAGGGCTTTTCAATGGCGCGGTGTCGGCTTTGTTAGATTGTGGTGCTGTAGAAGAGAACATCATACGCTGGGATGTACCCGGAAGCTACGAACTTGTTTATGGTGCTAAAAAAATGATCAAAAAACACGAACCGGATGCTATTATCACCATCGGTAGTGTGATCCAAGGCGAAACCAAACATTTTGATTTTGTGTGTAGTGCCGCGGCTCAAGGAATAAAAGATTTGAATGTGTTGTATGACACCCCTGTAATTTTCTGTGTTCTTACCGATAATACCATGCAGCAGGCCATCGATCGAAGCGGTGGCAAACACGGCAACAAAGGAACCGAAGCTGCCATTGCCGCTATAAAAATGGCCGTACTTGGGAATTAACCGACTTCAGGTTTTTATCCTATTTCTTAACAATTTTTAGGGATTATAGACGGTAATTCTGCTCCTTTTTAAGTAATTTTGAGTTTTAAGGAACTGTTATGAATATGTTGTGCCTGATGTGTCTTAGGTGTAAACGAGGGTGAATTCCTCCCGATAGTTGTCGGGACTTAAATAAAGCAAAAGAAAAGAACACAATGAAACTTCCAACACTTTTTAAGCAAAAAGGGAATAAGTCGTATAGCTATACGCCACGGTATTATGATGAACGAAAAGAACGTTTGGAGAAGCTTAAAAAAAGTAAAGAGAAGCGTTCTGATGAAGATTATTTTAAAGGCTATCGTAGAAAAAGCTATCGCGATGACTGGAAAACAGTTCGGAAATCTTCTTCAAATCTCAATAGTAGGATTCGTTTTCTTGTTGTTCTGGCATTCCTCTTTATGTTTGCCTATGTGGCAATCAAATATATTAATCTAGACAACCTTTTTTAATGGCAGATATTATTCAGCTTTTACCAGACCATGTTGCTAACCAGATTGCGGCGGGAGAAGTGGTACAAAGACCGGCTTCTGTTGTTAAAGAACTTATAGAAAATGCCGTAGATGCAGGCAGTACAGAAATAAAACTGATCGTAAAAGACGCCGGGAAAACCCTGATTCAAGTGGTTGATAATGGTAAGGGAATGAGTGCTACCGATGCCCGTTTGTCTTTTGAACGTCACGCTACTTCAAAAATAAAAGCTGCCGAAGACCTTTTTCAACTGAATACCAAAGGATTTCGAGGTGAAGCCTTGGCCTCCATAGCTGCTATTGCCCATGTGGAAATGAACACAAGACAAGAAGATGAAGATGTAGGTGCACAATTGAAGATCGAAGGAAGTAAAGTCGTGGGGCAAGAGGTGTCTGTTACTCCAAAAGGGACTTCAATCTTGGTCAAAAACTTGTTTTTTAATATCCCAGCAAGAAGGAATTTCCTTAAATCTGATACAGTTGAGTTGCGCCATATTATTGATGAATTCCACCGTGTGGCTTTGGCACATCCCGATATTCATTTTGATTTTTATAACAACGGGAGCGAACTTTTTAATCTGCCAGCGACAAATTTAAGGCAGCGGATTGTTCATATTTTTGGAGGGAAAACCAATGAAAAATTGGTTCCGGTACAGGAAGATACAGAGGTGATAGGCATAGACGGATTTATCTGTAAGCCCAAATTCGCCAAAAAAACACGGGGGGAACAGTTTTTTTTTGTGAACAACCGCTTTGTTAAAAATTCATACCTCCACCATGCGGTTTCTTCGGCTTTTGAAGGACTTGTAAAAGAACGAACACATCCGGGATATTTTCTTTTTTTGAAGGTGGATCCTTCAGCTATTGATATCAATATTCACCCGACCAAAACCGAAGTGAAATTCGACGACGAACACGCCATGTATGCTATTTTGAGGTCGGCTGTAAAACATAGTTTAGGACAATTCAATGTGGCACCGGTACTCGATTTTGAAAGGGATTCCAATTTGGATACGCCATATGATTACAAATCAAAAAGACCCGATGTTCCAACGGTAGAGGTGGACGCAAATTTTAATCCGTTTGAAAAGGAAAACAAAGGGAAGGCGACTGTAAACTATCCGAAGCGGGAACGACAAACAGGGAGTTGGGAGCAATTGTATGTAGGGTTGGATGAAAAAAAGGATTTTAGTTCTATCGAATTGGAATCAGAGGAAGTGACGGGTTCGTTGTTTACCGAAAATGAAGAGACGCCTTCGGCAACAACCTATCAATTACATAAAAAATATATAGTGACCACCATAAAATCAGGAATGGTGATCATCAATCAACACAGGGCACACCAACGTGTTTTGTATGAACAATTCCTGAAAAATATAACGGTTGACAAAGGAGTGAGCCAACAATTACTTTTTCCGTTAAAACTGAGTTTTTCCAAAACGGAGATCGAATTGTTGAAAGACTTGAAAGACAGTCTCGAAAACACAGGTTTTCTCTTTTCAGATTTTAAAGGTGATGAGGTGGAGATTAGTGGTATTCCGCTTCATATTTCAGAAAGTGAGGTGGCTATGGTGATCGATCAGCTTTTATCCGATTTTCAAGCGGAAGTGCCTGACAGTTCCTTTTCCCAAGCCGATATTTTGGCAAAGGCCATGTGTAAAACCCTGGCGGTAAAAAGCGGGGAGTTGCTGAGTGTGGAATCGCAAGAGGCCTTGGTGAACAATCTTTTTGCGACTAAAGACCCTACGGTTTCGCCCTTCAACAAACCTACTTATATCACAATGACGGTGGAAGAAATAGATAAACGATTTTTATAATATTGAACTCAATTTCATGGGAAGAATTACAGATGCCGTAAAGCATTTATTGATTGTAAATGTGTTGTTTTTTATAGCGACACTATTGTTCGGAGACCAAATGTATCAGTTGTTTTCACTTTGGTTCCCGAAGAACGAAAACTTCCAACTTTGGCAGATCGTTTCGCATATGTTTATGCACGGTGGATTTATGCATATTTTGTTTAACATGTATGCACTTTGGGCTTTTGGAAGTCCCTTAGAAGAAATGTGGGGACGGAAAAAATTCTTTTTCTTCTATTTTTCGGCTGGTTTGGGTTCGGCTTTGATCCACACATTGGTAAATTATTATTATTTTAATGAAGGAATGCAGGCCTTGTTGAGCGAAGGCTATCGCCAAGCGGAGATTATGGATTTGTTGCGGAACGGACAGTATAACAAAGGTTGGTATAATGTAGTGCCGGGAAATACACTGGATAATTTTCTGAGTTCATACATGAGTCCGGCAGTTGGAGCCTCTGGGGCAATATATGGTATCTTAGTTGCGTTTGGAATGATGTTTCCCAATGCTGAACTGATGCTTATATTTTTGCCGATACCCATCAAAGCAAAATACTTTATTCCGGCGCTTATCGGTTTAGACTTGTTTTCAGGAGTTACCGGATACTCTATATTTGGAGCAGGAATAGCGCATTTTGCACATATTGGAGGGGCTTTGTTCGGTTTTATTATGATGTGGTATTGGAGAAAGAATCAATTTAAAAACAATCGCTGGGATTAATGAGCATATCAGACGACATACGCTATAAATTTGCAACACTTAATGTGGCCGAAAAATTGATCGTGATCAATGTCGCCATTTTTATTGTCAATGCCTTGTTAGTGTTCTTGTTTAAGTGGGATGCTGATTTTATCATGCGCTGGTTTGAACTTCCAAAAAGTTTTGGAAGTTTTATCCTTCAGCCTTGGTCCATAGTGACCTACGCCTTTTTTCACGGGGGATTTATGCATATTTTTTGGAATATGATCTTACTGTATTTCACGTCAAGGATTTTTTTGAACCTCTTTAGTGCAAAGCGTTTCCTCAATGTGTATTTCCTCGGGGCTATTTGTGGCGGATTATTGTTTTTGCTTGCCTACAATATTTTTCCGGCCTTTTCAGGGATCAACTCTTCACTTATCGGAGCTTCTGCAGCGGTAATGGCTATTTTGATTTTCATCTGTACATACATCCCCAATCAGGAGGTTCGTGTTATTTTCTTTAATATCAAACTCTGGTATATCGGCGCAGCTTTTGTGATCATAGACCTTATACAATTGCCTATGGGGAATTCCGGAGGACACTTGGCACATTTGGGTGGTTCATTACTCGGATTTGTTTACGCTAAAAAACTTCAGGAAGGTCGCGATATAGGTGTTGGATTTGAAAATACGGTGTCTTCTGTCGGAGACCTGTTCAAGAAAAAGAAAAAATCACCTTTGAAAACGGTTCACAAAACAAAACAGCGAAGTAGTAACACTTCCAAAACCTCCAAAGACGAACATCAAAAGAAAATAGATGCGATTTTGGACAAGATAAGCAAGAGTGGTTATGAAAGCCTCTCTAAAGAAGAAAAAGATTTTCTTTTTAAAGCCGGAAAAGAATAAAAAAACATCCAAACAAAAACCATTCAAAACACATGAAAAAACTTAAATGGCTGCATAAAGGAGTTTTTCTTGCAAATTCGCTTTTTGCTTTTCTTCTTTTACTGTGTTTGCTGGCACCCTATATTCCATTGAGCTCCTTTCCGCGGATAGCTATTTTTAGTTTGGTCACTCCCGTTCTCATTATCGTGAACATACTTTTTTTGGTGTATTGGATCATCAAACGGAAAAAACAATGGATTTTGTCGTTTGTGGTATTACTGTTGGGCTATCAACAGGTGTTCTCACTTTATAAATTTTCGGGGACAAAAGAAGTGGTTTCTGCCAATTCTTTAAAAGTGATGACCTATAACGTGCGGGTTTTTGATGAATACAAATGGATTGGCCGTGATGGTGTTTTTGATGAGATGATGGGAATGATCAAAGAGGAAAACCCCGGAATTTTGTGCTTTCAGGAATTTTATCATACAAAAGAAGACGCATTTGATTACTATCCATATAAATTTGTCAACTATAAAACCAAGGAAACCGGACAGGCCATTTTTTCAAAATATCCTATCATTAACAAAGGCTCATTACATTTCCCCAATTCAGGCAACGATGCCATTTTTGCTGATGTGGTGAAAGGAAATGATACGATTCGGGTGTATAATTTGCACATGCAGTCGTTTCATATCAACCCCGAAGATGAAGAACTCTCTCAGGAAAACTCGGGACGATTGGCGCGACGCATGGGGGCAGTTTTTTCAAAGCAACAGGTACAGACTGATATTTTTCTGTCACATAAAACGGAATGTCCGTATAAGACCATTACCTGTGGAGACCTGAACAACAATCAATATTCTGCCATTTACAGACAAATCAAAGGAGACGACATAGATACTTTTGATGAAAAGGGGAGTGGCACCGGAAAAACCTACTATTACAAATATTTTCCTTTCAGGATCGATTTTATCTTTGTCGATGAAGAAATCCCGGTCAGATCACACAAAAACCGATACGAACTGTTTTCAGACCATTATCCCGTGATTTCACAGTTGGATATTTGATGTGAATTTTAAAACTTTCAATTGTATTGTGGGACCCTTTTTACATCAATGAATGTGGATTATTACTGATTCTTTATTAAATTGCTTTAAATACCCACAAATATTATGGAGATTACTTTTACCACAAAGGAAATAACCAATAAAGAGCAGCAAGCAGCATTTTTGGCATTAAAACCGACAGAGCGATTTTATGCTTTTCTGAATATGGCTGAACGACTGAAGGATTTTCCCAGTAAAGCAAAAGGCCATAAAAAAAAGGCTAATTTCCTAATTGAAATCAGACGCGATGGAAAACAGATGGAAAGAGAACATTGATAGTTTTATCGAGCTTTCTAGTAAACATGGTGTAAGGATGCTCATGGTAGGTGGAGGAGCTGTAAATTTTCATGGTTATCAAAGGCATTCTGCTGATGTGGATTTTTGGATAGAAACTACAGAGGCAAATTTTCAAAAACTCATAAAAGTTTTTAATGAAATGGGTTATGAAATTAATGATTTCCCTAAAGCTGTAAAAGATAAACAACAAAACATCTCTGTGAAATTTTCCATGGAAGAACTCAATTTAGAACTTATCACCAATTTTTCTGTCAACAAATCTTTTGAACAAGCCTATAAAGAAGCTGAAGTAGCAGAAATAAACAAGCATAAAATTATCCGATGGCGAGTCCTTTCCATGGAAGATCTTATAACCAGTAAAATTAAGGCAGGAAGACCTAAAGACTTGTTGGACATTCAGGAATTAAAAAAGCTGAAAGACCTCAAATAACAATCCATCAGATCAGCAATGATATGGATACATAAGGCGATACCAAAAATCCGTGTGCGTTTGAAGAAAAGTAAACCGAGATAAACGGCGATCATAGGGTAGGAATGCAAAAAATGAAACCCGATACTACATCGGTTAGGGTCAAAAATTGGATTTGCCCACAGATGATCAATGTCAATGATAATTCCCAACAACAAAATAAGACAGGTTTTCCAAAAAATATTTCTGTAAAACAACCAAGCTATAAGTATGGGCACAATAAAATGAATGCCATAGTGGACTATAAATCGGAGCATTTTTTATTTTTTGAAGTTAAGCCGACGAATTGTTTTTCAGTTGAATTGATAAACCAAAGGTATTATATCTGGACTAATTATGATCGTTTTGATAGTTATTTATTGAATTTGTGTCTTATCATATCGGTTTAAAATCATTTTTTCCATAATTTTAAAATTACTTTAATAGTATTATGATGAAATCAATAGCGTCCAAAACGTTTTTATTGAGTTTTTGAAATACTCTGAAATTGCAAATTATGATTAAACTTCAATGTTTGGGGTTTGGTTCCGGCCTACGATAAAAATATTGAAAATCAAGGAAGCACTGGTGGCCTAGAGATAAAAATCTGTTTGAGTTCCGCCCTCAAGGCGGAATGAGTTATTTTTATCTGTGGCTGGGGATTCCGTAGTATTTTCTTATGTTTTTATCGTCAGCCTAGACTTTTTTGGTTCTTTTTTGGGCAATGCAAAAAAGAACAAATAGAAATTTATTTAGGATGGAATTATGATGAAACATTTAAAAAAAATAATCTTCTTCTTTTTAATAAGCACCGTTGGCTTTTCTCAGGAACAACTTCCAGAAGTTGGGGTGATCACAGATTCAATAGCCATTGAAAACAAAAATGGGAGTTATTCGCTCTATCTTCCGTCAGATTATAATGCGGAAAAAACATGGCCGGTCATTTTGGTTTTCGGTCCCTCCGGAAAGGGAAAGTTGGCTGTAGCACCCTTTGTAGAAGCTGCGGAAAAATACGGCTATATCGTTGCGGGTTCTAATAGTTTAAAAAATGATACCTATCAGAAAAACTTCAATATTGCACGCTCTTTTTACGATAAGGTAATCAAAACTTATGCGGTTGACACCAATAAGATATACTTGGCAGGATTTTCGGGCGGGGCACGATTGGCAGTGGCCATTGCTACAATCTCAAAAAATATCAAAGGAGTGATTGGCTGTGGGGCTTCTTTTGCCAATAATGATTTGTACATTCCTAAACGAAACAGTTTTCTGTATGTAGGATTGGTAGGGGACGAAGATTTTAATTACAGGGAAATGAAAACTGCCATGGAGTATTTTGACAAATTGAAATTTGATGCTGAGCTTTTGATTTTCCCCGGCGGACATACATGGCCTCCTGAAAATTATATGATTAAGGCGGTACGACTGCTTACACTAAAGTCGATGACGCACAATATTCTGCCAAAAAACGAAGAACGGATTCAGCAGTTTTTTAATGAGGATCTAGATTTTAACAGGGAATTGATCCTTAAACTCGAGATGCTTAACGCCTATAATGATATTGAGGAGATAAAAGCCAATTATCGCCCTTATTTTGATATGGATACCCTAAAAAGCAGGGAAAAAGAAATACGAAAAAACAAATTATATAAAACACAGCGCAACGATCAAAAGGAAATCGACGCGGCTGAACCTTATTACACATTTGATTATTCTACTTATTTGCCAAAGGATATTGCCTCAGGGGAATTGGAATCTTTGGCATATTGGGAAGATGAAATCAAAAAATTGAAAAAAGAATACTTGGAAAATGCCAAACCAGCCAAACGTAAAATGGGAAAACGGGTGTTGGGTTATTTGGAGGTATTTACAGATGCGATAAAGGACTCCTACAATGAAAAAGAACATGCCGATAACTTATTGTACATCAGTATTTTTGAAACATTGGTAGACCCAAAAGCCTATGATTCTTATTTGGAGATTCTAAAATATACCGTAAAGGATGGCCACTACGGAATAGCATATTACTATCTGGAACAAATGTTGGAAAACGGATTTACAGATACAAAAAGGCTGAACGAGCAGGAGGGGATTACCCTGCTACGCATTCAGCCTGAATATAATGAGATATTGGAATCCCACGGTTTAAAGGTTTTGTATTGATTTCGTAATTTCAAAGACCTGTCAGGTTTCGGAACCTGACAGGTCTGATAACCATCTCAATTCAATTAAAATTATTCCTTATCAATATTCCTTGCAATCCTTCTTTTAAGATAGAAAATCAGTAGGCAGGTAACAATTCCCAGAGCCGTCATAAAAAACCAAGTGAATTCAAATCCGAAGGTGTCTATGAGCTGTAAACCGGAATTGTGTCCGAGGATATGTGCAACCGAAAAAGCAATACTATACATAGCCATATATTCCCCTTGATTTCCCCTTCTGGCCCTGGTGAGGGCAAAGGAATTTGAAAAGGGGAAGACCAGCATTTCCCCGAAAGTCATTAAAAGCATCCCCACGATCAATATCCCTACCCAAGTGGAGAGGTTTAACACTACAAAACTCAAGAGTACAAGTGCACAACCGATTATCATTGTAGTAAGCGCACCCCAAGGCTTGTTCTCAAAATATTTTACCAGAGGCATTTCAAACACAAAAATCAAAAAACCGTTCATTCCCAAGAGAAGTCCAATCTCACCTTCTGAAAGGAAAAACAGTTCCTTGTAAAAAATTGGAATGGAGGAAAAATATTGTAAGAACATAAACCCAAATAGGATCATGGCAATAAAAAACACCCAATACGGAAAATCCCCGTAAGCCGATTTTGGTGCATGGTTTTTTACCTCGTCCAAAACCTTTACTTTTTTAGGATTCAATACGTTCAGTAGTAAAGCACCGGCAATGATACAGGTAATGCCATCGACCCAAAACAATCCGCCGTAGCTCAAATTGGTAATGATAAGTCCGCCAATGGCTGGTCCGGCCGAGAACCCAAGGTTAATGGCCAAACGTATCAAAGTAACCGATCGTGTTTTGTTTTCCGGTTTACTGTAGGCACTTAGTGCAACAAAAGCAGCCGGCCGGAACATATCGGCGGCGATCATCACCATAAAAATACCTATACAGATACCCCAGAATGTTTGAAGGTATTGCATGACGATAAAAAAGAGCCCGGAAGAAATAAGACTAAACACCATAATTTTGTAATACCCGATCTTGTCTGTGAGTTTCCCGCCTATCCATGACCCCACGACAGAACCAAGTCCGAAAGCGGTCATAATCCAGCCTACGTCACCGAGCGTAAAATGGAGTTTTTGAGTTAAATAGAGCGATAAAAAGGGAATTACCATGGTTCCCGCCCTGTTTATCAGTGTAATTAGTGAAAGCCACCATACTTCTTGCGAGAGCCCTTCAAAAGAAGAGACATAGCTTAAGTACAATTTTCTCATTGGTTGATTGATTTTTGATTGATAAATAAACTGCTGTTTTTGATTTTTCAATGTCGTTCTGACATCAAACCCACTGTGTGGGAAATAAAAAGCCCGACGTTTTTGGCGTCGGGCTTTTTATAATGATTTATAGTTATGACTCGTCACATCATATAAAAGCACCGACCTCGATACAGCTTATCGACGCTGGTATTCTTAATAGTATATGATGTCATTAGTCGCATTTTCTAATACTTATTTCTTGTTTTGTACGGACAAAGCTAAATAAAAAATCTGTAAGTTGTACTTTTGTCTTGTTAAAAATAGTCGAAATGCAGATTAAAAATATATATTTCCCGATCATAGTAATTTCATTTGCTTTTTTTTCTTGTAAAAGTGATAAGCGATATCATGATGAAAAGAGTGTAGAGGAAGAAAAGCCGGTAGCCGAAAAAAGTGTTTTGGGTACTATTGAGGAATTTCAAAAGGAATTGAATGCTGAATTTGCCGATGCTGAACGTTCGCCCTTAACTGAAAAAGACCGAAAAAGGTTTCAGGGATTGGATTTCTTTCCGATCGATACGACCTATAGTGTGACTGCTGTTTTTGAGCGCACCCCGAACGAAAAACCTTTTATGATGCCGACGACGACCGACCGAAAAACAGAAGAAGTGCGATATGGAATTGTCAAATTTGATTTACACGGGAAAGAATTTCAGTTGAATATTTATCAAAATCAACAATTAAAACTAACGGAAGAATACCGGGACTACCTTTTCTTGCCGTTTTCAGACCTGACCAATGGAGAAGAAACCTATGGTGGCGGACGCTATATCGATCTGCGGATTCCGAAAGGGGATTCCATTGTGATCGATTTTAACAAGGCCTATAATCCGTATTGCGCATACAACGAAAAATATTCGTGTCCGCTCGTACCTGCCGAAAACAATTTGGATTATGCGGTTAGGGTAGGAGTGAAGAAGTTTAAATCATGATTCTTACCAGGTAATCATAATGTTCCCCTTCGGTCAGGAGCTCGCATTTTAAACCGATATCGTCACAGATATTCTTCAAGGTGTTGAAATCCAGATAAAGCCAAGTAGTGGTTTCAGTTTCTCCCTTGTATTTTAAGGTGTATTTTACCTCGCCGTAATACTCGTTGTTAAGCGGAACCCATTTACCACCATCATCATCTTCATCAAACATAAAGATAATATCAGAAGAATCGATCAGGATTTGTCCGTTGTCGTTGAGCAACCCTTTTAAATGCAAGAGTTTTTGAGGGACTTCAGCATAGGTTCCAAAGAGACCGGTGCCGTTCATCAGCATAAGAATAGTGTCGAATTTTTCATCTTTCAACTGAAAAACATCCTGTTGGACTACATGCTGTACGCCTCTTTTTTTACAGGTTTCAACAGCACCTTCGGAAATTTCCATAGCTGTAACATCCAGCTTTTTCTCACTCTGAAGGTACAACGCATGACTCCCTGCACCACATCCTACATCCAGGACTTTTCCATAACTTTCATCCAGTGCTTTTTGTTCGATAGCCGGCATTTCATCATAATTCCTGAAAAGATAGGTTATAGGAAGGACATCTTCCTCAGAAATGGAAGTTTCTGTTAACAGGTCTTCAGAAAAATTTCCGGAGTAATAATCAGAAATGGCTTTGCCGAGGAGGTCTTTCATGAATGGAGTCCTAACATTTGAAAGCACAAAGTTAAAGCTTAATGGAGATCATATCTAATTTTTGAAAGTAATTTAGCTATTTTTGCAAGGATAGCATTTGATTATTATGAAGGAGATTTTAAAACAACTTCCGCAGCTAGCGAAAGACAAGCATAACGAAAACAAGAAGTATTTTGCGAAGCTGAAGAAAAAGCCGCCCAAAAACCTCGATTATGTGATGCAGGAGTTGCATGATGAGGAATTTAGCAGAATGGATTGCTTGTCCTGTGCCAATTGTTGTAAAACCACAGGACCTTTGTTTACCAATGCCGATATCGAGCGGATTTCAAAGCATTTGAAAATGAAGACTCAACAATTTATCAATACTTATTTAAAGGTAGACGAAGACAATGATTATGTGCTTCAGGAAGTACCCTGTACTTTTTTAGACGCTGAAAATTATTGCCTGATCTATGATGTAAGGCCAAAAGCTTGCAGGGAATACCCCCATACCGATCGGAAGAAGTTCCACAAAATTTCTGATCTTACCATAAAGAATACTGCGATTTGTCCGGCTGCATACAATATTGTGGAAGCCATAAAAAAACGATTACCGAAATAACAACCACCTTCTGAATTTCATTTTTTTGGTATCTTGTAGCTATGGAAACGATTGTAAATTATTTTGAGAGCATCCCATCTTCACATCGGAGTTTGATACTGATATCTGGAATCACTTTTTTCTGGTTGTTGGAGTATGGCGTTCCGCTTTTTAAATTCGATTACAAAAAGTTCAGGCATGCGTGGCCCAATATCTTTTTTACCTTGACGACCATTATTGTCAACTTTGTGTTGGCTTTTATCTTGTTAAAAACATCAGATTGGACGGTAGAACACGATTTTGGACTTCTACAATGGCTCAATATGCCGCTCTGGGCTGCGGTTTTGAGTGGGTTATTGATTTTAGACCTCGTAGGTGCTTGGTTTGCCCATTGGATACAGCATAAGCTAAAACCCCTGTGGATGTTTCATCTGATTCACCATACAGACAATCACGTAGATACCACGACGGCCAATCGGCATCACCCGGGGGAGAGTGTAATCCGATTTGTGTTTACCACACTGGGCGTTTTGATTGGGGGAGTTCCCATCGGGGTCGTACTGCTGTATCAATCCATGTCGGTCGTGTTCTCACAATTCAACCATGCGAACATCAAATTACCAAAAAAACTGGATGATATCATCAGTTGGGTGATTGTTTCCCCCGATATGCACAAAGTACATCACCATTATGTGTTACCCTATACCGACACGAACTATGGAAATATTTTTTCCATTTGGGATCGTCTTTTTGGCACTTTTGTGAAAATGCGAAATGAAGAGATCGTCTACGGAATAGACACCTATCCTGATGTGGATTCAAACACAGATGTGGTTAAACTGCTGAAAATCCCTTTTAAAAAATACCGGACTCCCAATGGTGCCAAGTTTGATTAAGGCTTATTCGTAAATCAGGTATTTCTTACGGATTTTTTTAAATGATTCGAGGTCTTCTTTCCAGGAAGCACGGATTTCCTTATCGGTTTTTCCGGTTTCGATCTGCTGGCGCACTTTTTCATTCCCGACATGATGGGTAAATGATACGTCTTTAAAAAACTTAGTCTTGTCAGTCGAATACTGGTAGGCTTTAATCAACCATTGAAAACTCACCTTTTTTGGCGGGGTGATATTGCTCAAGTCTTCTCCATAACATACTTTTCCGTCGTGTTTTGGCGCTTTCGCTCCGAAGTTGGGATGAGGGGTGTATTGAAAAGAAAACACATTCTTGTCCAAAAATGGAGCTCCGTACCGCTGAAATTGAAATTCGGTACCACGCCCGGCATTCACATGCGTTCCTTCAAAAAAACCTAAACTAGGGTATAATTTTATAGACTGATCGTTAGGAAGGTTAGGAGAAGGACGAATGGGCAGGCTGTAGTCCTTATCGTGATTGTAATTTTCAATAGGAATAACGGTGAGGTCGCATTGAACCCCATTGGCGAGCCATTTTTCGCCATTGAGCATTTTTCCATATTCTCCAATGGTCAATCCATACACCAATGGAATAGGAACCAAACCGAGAAAACCGCTGTGCTCGGGTTCCATAGTCGGACCATCAACATAACTCCCGTTAGGGTTGGGACGGTCTAAAACCATCACAGGAATATTGTTTTCGGCACAAGCTTCCATCACCAAATGCAGCGTAGAAGTATAGGTGTAAAAACGCACCCCCACATCCTGAATATCAAAAACAACCAGATCGAGATCTTTTAATACTGCTGAAGATGGTTTTCGGTTTTTTCCGTGCAGGGAAACAATGGGAAGCTGTGTTTTAGGATCTTTACTATCTTCTACCTTTTCCCCGGCATCTGCCTTTCCTCTGAACCCGTGTTCGGGCGAAAATATTTTTTGAACATCAACTCCAAGTGCAAGCAAGGAATCGACAAGATGGGTGTAACCTCCATCATCTTTGAAGACCACAGAGGTCTGATTGGCAACAATACCTATTTTTTTGCCTTTAAGAACGGGTAAGTATGCATCGGTTCTGTTAGCACCAACTGCTATTTTTTCAGCAGGATCGTTTTCTGCTGAAATCATTTTTTGTGGTTCATTTTTTTGCTGTTGACCATTCCCGCAGGAAATCACTAAAAAAAACAAGAATAAAAATGTATTTTTGAATCCTATAAAGTATGTCATAGTTTGAATTTAGAATATTTTATTGCCAAACGTCTTATCAAAGGCAAGGAGCATAAAAGTAGTATATCGGCACCAATAATAAAAATTGCGATTGCAGCAATCGCAATGGGCTTTATTATGATGCTAATAGCCATTGCTACCGGAGTGGGCTTGCAAAAAAAGATCAGGGAGAAGATATCGGCTTTCAACGGACATATACAAATTTTCAACTACGACAACAATACTTCAGATGTATCGGTAAACCCGATTTCCATTCACCAAGATTTTTATCCGGAGTTTAAAAATGTAGAAGGTATCAAACACGTTCAGGCCGTAGCAACCAAAGGCGGGATTATTCGAACTGAAGATACTTTTGAAGGAATTATTGCCAAAGGTGTTGGGAATGATTACAACTGGGGACCTTTCGAAGAGTTTTTGGTGGAAGGACGCTTGTCGGACTATTCTGAAAAAAGAAATGAAGAGGTATTGATCTCAAGATATTTGGCTAATCGGCTAAAATTTGAGTTAGGAACTGAGTTTTGGGCTTTTTTCTTAAAAGATAACGTCAACGATATCCCCAATCAGATCAAACTAAAGATTGTCGGGATTTACGATAGCGGTTTTCAAGATTTTGACACCAATTATATCTTTATTGATCTGCGTCATATCCAGCGGATGAACAGGTGGAAAGATGATGAAATAGGCACTTTTGAGGTTTTTATAGAGGATTTTAATCAGATAGAACAGAAGGGACGCGAAATTTACGGCTCTACTTTATCTACACTGGACTCACAAACCATTTCGAGTAAATATTATACCATTTTTGAGTGGCTGGCCTTGTTCGATTTTAACATAGCCATCATTATCGGTATTATGATTATTGTAGGTGGAATTAATATGATTACAGCCCTTTTGGTACTGATACTGGAACGCACTCAAATGATTGGAATACTAAAAGCCTTGGGAAGCAGTAATTGGAGTATCAGAAAAGTTTTTTTGTACAATGCTGCCTATTTGATCGGTATCGGACTTTTTTGGGGAAATGTGATCGGGGTTGGTCTGTTATTGTTGCAAAAATACTTCGGATTGATTTCGCTGGACCCATCTTCATATTACGTATCTGAAGCTCCGGTCTATCTCAATCCGGTACATATAGTACTGCTAAATGTCGGAACCTTGATCCTCTGTATGCTGATGTTGTTGGTACCTTCTTATATCATTACAAAAATCTCACCCGCAAGGTCGATTAAATTTGAGTAAACCAATATTCAAATTCCAAGCTTAAAACTTTACAATTCAATTCACCTTGAGCTTTCTGAAGGTTTGCAATCCAGATTATTAGAGGGATTGTCCCCTTGAGGACAAACAGAGTGGTAAAATATATTTTGTTGCGAGGTTTGCGAGCGTAGCTCATTAGGGGTGTTTTTTTTACATGATAAAACATGAATGCTAAATTGTCTTACGATCATTTACCCCGTAACAATTTTTAACTTTTTCTATTGATGGATTTGCATTAAAAATATTTAACTTTCAGGGAAATAGATAGTTATGCAAAACAGAAGGACATTTATACGTAATTCAGGTTTGATAATAGCGGCGGGGATTATGCCATATCCCGCTTATTTATTTCCGAAGAAAAAAGAAAAACTAGGCGTGGCACTAGTAGGACTGGGAAATTACAGCCGAAACCTTTTAGCTCCGGCTTTACAGCTCACCAGATATTGTGAATTAAAAGGAGTCGTTACCGGAAGCCCTGAGAAGATTCCGAGATGGCAAGCTAAATACGGAATTAAGGACAGCAATGTGTATAATTATGAAAACATGCACCAAATGGCAGATAACGATGAAATTGATGTGGTTTATATCGTACTTCCACCGGCAATGCATGCCGACTACGGAATTATCGGTGCTAATGCCGGAAAACACGTTTGGTGTGAAAAACCGATGGATGTAAGTGCCGCAAAATGTCAAATGTTGATAGATGCCTGTAAAAAGAACAAGGTAAAGCTCGCTATTGGCTATAGGATGCATCACGAACCGAACACACAAACCCTGATGAAATGGGCCAAAACAAAACCTTATGGAGCCATTCAGGATGTAATTGCCGAAGCGGGTTATTATGATAGTCGGACGGCGCACTGGAAGCAAAACAAAGCTTTGGGAGGCGGATCGATGCTGGATATGGGCGTTTATCCGCTTAACGCCATTCGTTATACTACCGGAATGGAACCTGTTTCGGTAAGTGCACGGCACGAAACCAACAGACCAAAAGTATATTTTGAAGTGGACGAAACCACCATTTTTGACCTGAAATTTGCTGATGGAACCACAGCCCATGGAAAAACCAGTTTGGGAGAAAACATAAATAATCTGGAAGCGAACTGCGAAAATGGATGGTATTACCTGAGACCCTTTCAGTCATATTCGGGAGTGCGGGGTAAAACCAGTGACGGGAAAGCGTTAAAACCCTTTGAGGGAAATCAGCAGGCAAAACAGATGGATGATGACGCTTTGGCGATCATAAATGGGAAACCCATGTTGGTTCCGGGAGAAGAAGGTTTAAAAGATATTCATATCGTCGAAAAAATATACGAATCTGCCGCTTCAGATAGTAAATGGGTATCAATTTAGTTCATCTGTTTTTATTGCATTTCAACAGGATGATTTGTTTTTACCTTATTGAAATTCTGTTTTTTATATAAAATTTTGTATTTTTAGGTAAATACCGAAACTGCCCCAAATCGTTAATTTATTTATTAATGATTAAATCTTTTTTTATGGGGCATTCATTACATAACGGAACTACAATTCTTAATCTCGCATTAAAAGCAATTGTATTTATCCTCGTCGCTATTTTATCATGGGTTGTTGTTTCCATGGTACTTAGTCTTGTGGGAGCTATATAATTGGCTTTTTTATAGGCTTGACAAGAATTATGGAGTCGTATTTTTATAGGACTCCTAGTTCTTTTTTTGTTTTAAGACTTGATAAAATCTTCAAAATCCCTGTAAAACTCTTCAAATTTCAGCATCTTTTTATTAAGGAACTCCATAGTCTCTTGCCATGTATTTTTATTGTGGATGCTAACCTTTTCTTTTAGGACATAGATTCGTGAGATTTCCTTTCCGTTATCCAAAAAGTAAATATCTTCATAAACTGCTTCGGGTAGATAATTTTCCAGTAAGACACTTTTGAGCGAAACCAGTTTTTCGTAATATTTGATTCTGTTTTCCAGATTTTGATCTTCAATATCCAAAACCACCATAGCCTTTTTGGTGTCGAAATGAAATTTGAACGAAAAATGCTTGATTTTGGTGTGATACAAGATCCATTTTCGGGGAAACGATTTGCCAAACGAGACCCAAAATTCTTTTCGCAATGCTCTTGATTCTTCCCTACTGAACATGATAAGTCCTATATTAAATAAAATAAGCGATTATAATTCCGAAAACAATGACCAGCAATTTCCGTAAATTAAATTTATGTCCTTCCGAACTTTCAAAAAGAATGACGGTAGAAATATGCAAGAAAATACCAATAACGATGGCCGAAATTTGATGGTAATACTGTTTTATAGCATGAAAATATTCAGAAATAAAACTTCCGATAGGGGTCATCAGGGAAAATAAAATCAAGAAAGCCGCAATTTTCCCTTTGCTCATTCCTGAGCTTAAGAAAAAAGTACTTAAAATAATGGCTACGGGAATTTTATGGACAATAATTCCGTATAACAAAGTTTCGTGTTGATGGATAGGAAAACCTTCTAAAATGGAATGAATACTCAAACTGATAAAAAGCAACCACGGAAAAACCTTGATATCATTGTGCAGATGAACATGGCCGTGTTCAGCACCTTTAGAGAAAAACTCGAGGAATATCTGCAAAAGGATACCCAACATGATAAAAATGCCTATCTCTTTGGTGTTTTTTTCGTGATAAACCGCCGGAAACAAGTGAAAAACAGTGATAGATAAAAGGAAAGCCCCACTAAAAGCTAAAAATAGTTTGAGTGTGGTTTTTTCTTTCAATTTAAAAGTGAGCACAAAAAGGTAGCCTATCAAAACAGACAATATGGGCAGGATGTAGTAGATCATTTAAAAAAGTGCTGAAAATATATGTTGAACAGTTTTTAAGGAGCTAAATTAATGTATTTTTGCCTTATAGTGTAGTTATATTATGGGGAATAATTTTAAAATGGTGGCCAAAACCATGTTCGGTTTTGAAGAAATTCTCGAAGAGGAGTTGAAGAAATTGGGCGCCATGAACATTGAAAAAGGAGTTAGAAGTGTCTCTTTTGAAGGAGATACAGGTTTTATGTATAAGGCGAATTTATGTCTGCGTACTGCCATCAAGATATTAAAACCCATCCGAACTTTTAAAGTAAGAAATGAACAGGACCTCTATGATCAGGTCTATAAAATGAATTGGGAGGAATATATTACTCATGATAATACATTTGCCATCGATGCGACTGTAAATTCTGATATATTCAATCATACGCTTTACGTAGCTTTAAAAACGAAGGATGCCATTGCCGACAAATTCAGGAATACACAAGGACGGCGCCCTAATGTAGATTTGAAACATCCTGATCTTCAGATCAACGTTCATATTCAACGGAATATATGTACGGTGTCACTGGATAGTTCAGGAGCTTCGTTGCATCATCGTGGGTATCGAACGATGACGAATATCGCTCCGATAAACGAAATTTTGGCTGCGGGAATGCTGTTGTTGAGTGGCTGGGACGGAGAGACAGATTTTACAGACCCCATGTGTGGTAGCGGAACAATTCTCGTTGAAGCGGCGATGATCGCTTGTAATATCCCGGCGAACATTAACCGAAGGGAATTTGCCTTTGAAAAATGGAGGGATTATGATGAAGACTTTTTCGATAAAATAGTAGAAAGCAGCTTGAAAAAAACACGGGAATTCCATCATAAGGTGTACGGATTCGACAAAGCGCCTTCAGCAGTGAGAAAAGCTAAGGATAATGTGAGGAACGCCAACTTGTCGGAATATATAAGCATCGAACAAAACAATTTCTTTGATTCTGAAAAAACAACAGAAGGGAAACTACACATGCTTTTCAATCCGCCGTATGGCGAGCGACTCCCTATAGAAATGGAAGCTTTTTATAAAGGAATAGGGGACACGCTCAAACAAAACTATCCCAATACAGAAGCCTGGTTTATCACTGCGAATATGGAAGCGATCAAAAATGTGGGATTACGCCCTTCCAGAAGGATCAAACTTTTTAATGGAAAGTTGGAAAGTAAACTGCTGAAATACGATATCTATGAAGGCAGTAAAAAAGCAAAGTTCAACCGATAATTACAAAATTTCAAGCCTATGAGCCTAAAAACAAAAGCATTTATATACAATATGATAGGTTTTATAGCTATCTTTTTGATAGTGCGCTTTAGCCTTTTGTATCTTTTTTCTTTAAATCATTTGATTTTGGTCTTGATAGCGGCATTTTCAGCCAGTATTTTGTCGCCAAAATTTGCTGTGGTTACTGAAAATGGAGTTGAAAAGATCAAAATGAAGTGGATCTTTTTAAAAGGATTCCGCGATGTGAAATAATAAGCTGTTTTTTTAGTTTTCAGGTAAAGGCTCTTCTTCAACAGCTTCTTCTCTTTTCTTCTTTTTGGGTTTGTTGGCTTTAAATATCGGGATCAAATAGGAAAGGGTGTAGTTATACCCAACACCAAATTTACTTCCATCAGTCACTTTATTAAATCCGGGAATGAATAAGTTGGGAAACTGACTGGCTTCGGTTTCGTTGACGAGGTAATTTAAGCGTACGCTTCCACTCATAAATATATTTCGGAAAAGTTCAACCTTAATTCCTAAAACAACCTCTGCCCATTGTGCATTCAAACCACTATAATCGCCCAACATTTCTTCTCCCATGATACCGCTTTCAGCTTCATTCCAATATTGGTTGGGAGTGTAGGGCTGGTATTCGTTGAGCGTATGTTCAAAGGTGCTAAGTCCAAGACGGATCCCCAGATTGATGATGTTTTCCATCCCGTACCAATTCTCATATGTATTCCAGTCGAAACCTAATTTGAGATAACTTCCACTGGTTGTAAAGTTGAAATTATCTTCTTGGCGGGTTACTTTTTCATTTCCCAATTCTCCCGCCACATAAAAATTATGGGAAAGTCTGAAATCACCTACCAATTCAAAACCCTGATAATTATCATCTAAAAAAGTACGTAAAGGTTTGCTAAGGTCGATCCCCACACGCAAGCCATAACGTTGCTTATAAACAATGCTATCGGTAGCGGTTGTGTCTGTTTCAGTCTGATTTTCCTCTTGGGAAAAACCGATAAAAACACAGAGAAAAAATAAACTGTTAATGATATATTTTAACATGGATGGTGTCTTGATGTTGAATATTTCTGTCTTGAACAAATATGGAGGATATCCATCCTTCAGTTGAAGTGGTACCCTGTTCAGGGTTTAGAACGGCTTCCAGTCGATCAAAGCTTACAGCATAGCCACAACCCCTGGAAACAAAACGCTCTTGCCTGACGTAATTGAATTGTATGGTGTCGATGTTTCCGGTTTCGTTCCCATCCTCATCACTGGCCGAATCAAAGATAAATTGAAAAGTACTTGAATTTTCATAGGTTTTTAGCGGGATATCGACTTCAGTTCTGTGGGTCCGATCCGGAAAAGTATTTAATACAGCCAAAGTGTCCCCTACTGAATCCATCCCCCGAATACGCAATCGCGTTGCTCTTTTTTCACTATCCTGATTCTGTAGGTTATAGAATCCTACTTTTAATACCGGGGTGGTCAGGTCTCCCGGCGGACAAATATCGTCTCTTTCGCAAGCCGAAAAAAAGGCGGTTCCCAAGGAGGTTATAAAAAGTACTGTTAATATTTTTTTCATTTGTTATCTATCCAAATCTGCTTTATCGTTTTTCCAAAAGTACAACATTTTCCACATGATGTGTTTGTGGGAACATATCTACAGGCTGAACCTTACTTACTTTATACATTTCATCCATCAAAGCGAGATCCCTGGCTTGTGTGGCGCTGTTGCAACTCACATATACGACTTTCTCCGCAGCGATATTCAATAATTGCTTGACCACATCCTTGTGCATCCCGTCACGAGGGGGGTCGGTTATAATAACATCAGGAGTGCCATTGGTTTTTATGAATTCGTCATTAAATACCACCTTCATATCACCTGCGTAAAAGCTAACGTTGTCGATACCATTTAATTGTGCATTGGCCTTGGCGTCTTCAATAGCTTCAGGGACAGCTTCTACACCCACTACTTTTTTAGCTTTCTTGGCTACAAATTGTGCAATAGTGCCCGTCCCGGTGTAAAGATCATATACGAGTTCGTTTCCGGATAATCCGGCAAAATCACGAGCTATTTTATACAGTTCGTAAGCCTGTTCTGAATTGGTTTGGTAAAAAGATTTCGCATTAATTTTAAACTTCAAACCTTCCATTTCTTCAAAAATATGATCGCGCCCTGCATAACAAATCACTTCTTGATCGTAAATAGTATCGTTTTGTTTCTGATTGACCACATATTGTAGCGAAGTGATCTGCGGAAATTCTTCTTTCAGAAAATTCAGTAACAGTTCCCGTTGCTCCTGATTATCGTCATAAAATTGAATAAGTACCATAATCTCTCCGGTAGAGGAGGTGCGGATCATCACCGTTCGCAATAAACCTGTTTGATTGCGAGGGTTAAAGAATTGGAATCCGTTTTCAACAGCAAAATTTTTAATCCCCAAACGGATAGCATTGGAAGGATCTTCCTGTAAATGACATTTTTTGATGTCCAATATCTTGTCCCACATCCCCGGAATATGAAATCCCAGTGCGTTCTTGTCGTCAAGTTCTTCACCACTGTCTATTTCCTCCTGTGTCAACCAACGGCTGTCGGAAAATGAAAACTCCATTTTGTTGCGATAAAAATATTGTTTTTCTGAACCGAGGATAGGCGAAAATTCCGGTAAATCCACTTTTCCGATGCGTTTCAGGTTGTTTTCCACCTCTTTTTGCTTGTAAAACAACTGATGTTCATAGCCCATGTTCTGCCATTTACAACCACCACAAACCCCAAAATGTTCACATTCGGGAGCAGTACGTTTCGGGGATTTGGTATGAAAACGGGTAATTTTACCCTCAAAATACGCACGCCTTTTTTTAAAGGTCTGTACATCCACAACATCTCCGGGAACGGCATAGGGAAGGAAAATCACACGGCCGTCAGGAGCTTTGGCAACACCTTTGCCCTTGGCACCGGCATCTATCACTTCTACCTGTTCGAAAAATGGTTTTTTACGCTTTCTTGACATGCCGCAAAAATAGGATTTTTAGTTGGATTGCACAGTATGAAGTGGGGGAGTTGTGGAGGGAGAGCATAAGTTTTGTCAATTCATAGCGAACCTTGCGTATACCTTTGCGTTCCTAGCGGTTAAAAGTCCTATGATTTGTTGTGAGCCCGTCATAGGCGAAGTGGCATATTTATTTTCTTTCAAAGACGAGGTCGGGACCGTCGGCAAATGAATCACCAAGAACCATTTTTCCGTTTATAAAAGCAGAAGTCCAGTTCTGGTTGTTTATTTTTACCAATAATTCTGAATTCCCCTTTTCGAAAGAGTATTCATATTCTCCACTTGGATATCCAGCATTTTCTCCACCTGAGACGATTAGAATTCCATTAGTCTGGAAATTGTACATGATATTTTCATTTGTGTAGTCAGTTGAGCCATCGGAAACACTACCATCTCCAAGTCCATAAAATTTGGCTTCAACCAATTTCCAATTACCCGTTATTTGATTTGTATCACCGTCGTCGTTTGAACAACCTATAAACAAAAATCCGATTAAAGTTAGGGTTAGTATTTTTTTCATAATAAATCGTTTTTTATTAGATGATATTTTTTCTGTATGGTTGCGTTTAAATTTACAATAAGTATTTATTCTCTCATCAATTCAGGATAACCACTTCAAATGCATGTAAAACAAAATCCCCCATCCCATCATTTTCAGCATCTCCATAATTATCGTAAATTGCAGGCACTACTATTACCTGTCAATGGTAAAAAGATGGATGATTTCTCTCCAAAAAGAAGGAATTGTAAAGTATCACGATTAAAAATTTCAATTTCAAAATGACAGTAGTAGAAAAACTCACTTCTCAGGACGCCATGGCGTTGGAAAATCAGTATGGAGCACATAATTACCACCCACTTCCGGTTGTACTCAGTAGGGGTGAAGGTGTATTTATGTGGGATGCAGAAGGAAAAAAGTATTACGATTTTCTTTCGGCCTATTCGGCAGTAAATCAAGGACATTGCCATCCGCGTATTGTCAATGCCATGACTGAGCAGGCAAAAAAACTCACGCTGACCTCAAGAGCGTTTTATAACGATATGCTCGGACAGTTTGAGCGTTATGCGACGGATTATTTTGGTTTTGATAAGCTTCTGCCGATGAATACAGGAGCCGAAGCAGTGGAAACAGCAATCAAGATCTGTAGGAAATGGGCCTATGAAGAGAAAGGCATTCCTGAGGAGCAAGCACAAATTATTGTTTGTAAAAACAATTTCCACGGAAGAACAACCACTATTATTTCGTTTTCCAACGATGAAGATGCCCGTAAAAACTTTGGACCATACACCCCCGGTTTTATTAAAATTGAATATGACGATACAGAAGCCTTGGAAAAGGCCTTGGAATCGGACAAAAATATTGCCGGTTTTTTGGTGGAACCTATCCAGGGAGAGGCCGGAGTATATGTGCCAAGTGAAGGCTATTTAACGAAAGCAAAAGCTTTGTGTAAAAAACACGGTGTTTTGTTTATCGCTGACGAAATACAAACCGGGATCGCAAGAACGGGAGAATTACTCGCCGTGGATCACGAAAACGTAAAGCCCGATATGTTGATCCTCGGAAAAGCCATTAGTGGCGGAGTGTATCCGGTTAGCGCTGTTTTGGCAAACGATGCGGTTATGGATGTGATCAAACCCGGACAGCACGGGAGTACCTTTGGAGGGAACCCTGTCGCTGCTGCGGTGGCTATGGAAGCCCTTGAAGTGGTTAAAGACGAAAAATTGGCTGAAAATGCAGAGCGACTCGGGCAACAATTCAGAAGTGGATTGAACGATTATATAAAAACAAGCAAGATAGTGAAGCTAGTTCGCGGTAAAGGCTTGCTCAACGCCATCGTTATCAACGACAGCGAAGAGAGCGAAACCGCTTGGAATATCTGTGTGGCACTAAAAGAAAACGGTCTTTTGGCCAAACCCACACACGGGAACATTATCCGTTTTGCACCTCCATTGGTGATAAACGAAGAACAGTTAGCCGATTGTGTGTCGATTATTAAAAAGACATTGAAGGAATTTGAGGGGTAGTGTGACTATTCCTTGAAAATGATATTGGCTTTGCCAGATTGTTTCTTGTCAGTTCGAGCGCAGTCGAGAACTAAATGATTGTTGAAAATCAGGAGGTTTCGACTGCGCTCAACCTGACATAGGTAGCATCTCATAAACTGTGTAAATAGAAAATATCGGGGGTCATGACCCCCGATATTTTTTTATTAATTTTAAATTTTACACAGTATGAAGAAAGA
>NZ_JAPFGA010000017.1 GCF_026241135.1 Galbibacter kalidii | reverse complement strand
GCCCCCTCGACTGCCCGAAAACCCGCTGTACAATGAACTTCCGCTCCCTCTCCTACATCTACCATCCTTCCGAAAGCGGGTGCAAATATAGAAACTTCCCCCGCCTTTTTCCAAATGTTTTTTGGGGTTTTTAAAAATATTTTTCCTACTCACTGATAATCAACAACATTGAACTAAAAATATTTTAAAAGTTATTTTTAGCTTTCATTTAAACTCAAAAAAACATTCATTGAAAATAATTTTCCTTTCAATAAATTTGGCAGAAAAAGGATACCCAATTTAGATAAAAAAAATGAAACACGCAACTATTTATTTGTCAACGGCGTATGTTTCCATTTGTTGGTTAATACAGCATAATCAAAATCCAAGGCTGACTCTTGTCTTTCCAGCCTTCCTGAAGCAAAAGCCCTTTGTAGTATATCTTCAATCAAATAGTCTTCCTGAACGGTTTCCGGTTGATATTCAATCTTTAAGGTGATGTCAAACATGCTCGCTGTAGTGTTGTACCAAAATGCCCGCCAACCACTTCTCAATTCTTTAACCAGGTTAAAAGTAGTTGTCCCGGTTTGCCTATGCACCAATTTTACTAAGATCTGCCCTTCAGTCCGGGTTAATTTTTTCAGTTCTTCTGAAAATTCACCTTCGATATAGCGCTGAATGATCTTTGTATATCGCCTTCTTTTGGATCTGGATTTTATCTTATCTAAGCGTTCGGTAAGTTCCATAAGCCGTTCAGCTGCTAATTTAGCATAAGGATACACCTTGATCGTTTTCCGCTTCAATATATAATAACGTACTTTTTCTTTATAGGAAGAAAACCGTAATGGCTGAAAAACATAAACCGGATCAAGTTCAATAGAGGTCCTCGGAATGGAATCCCCTTCAAAGAAATAATATTGAGTTGACAAGGAGTCCGTTTCAATCATAGTGGTAGAATCTCTATCTTTCACTTGCGCATTTGTATAGATAAAACCAAAGAAAAATAATATGTGTACCAGATACCTCACTAAAAAAAAATTAAAATCTGTTCTCAAAAATAGCAAATTACTTAAGGGGGGCTTATTGAAGTGATTTAAACTTTTCTTAATTGGCTAAAAAATTGCCCTTTTGAGCCTACTTTTTGTCTTTTTTTCCTTCCAGAGCGCTACTATGCAACTCAAAATGGTTAATTTTCGCTTCAATCAAAAAAGTTTAAATCACTTCATCAAATGTATGTGAATATTAGTATTTTCGTGATCTTAAAACAATAATATATGGCGAAGAAGAAAATCATCAATAAAAAATCTATCCAATTTCTTGAAAAATATTTAAACAATGCTGCCCCTACTGGATATGAATCGGAAGGACAAAAACTATGGATGGAGTATTTGAAACCTTATGTTGACACCTTTATTACCGATACCTACGGAACTGCCGTTGGGGTTATCAATCCCAAGGCGAAATATAAAGTGGTTATCGAAGGACATTCTGATGAAATTTCCTGGTATGTGAATTATATCACGGACAACGGACTTATATATGTGATAAGGAACGGAGGAAGCGATCATCAAATCGCACCGTCAAAAGTTGTAAACATCCATACTAAAAAAGGTATCGTAAAAGGTGTTTTTGGCTGGCCGGCCATACATACCAGAAAAGATGAAAAGGAAAAAACGCCTAAACTCGACAACATTTTTATCGATATAGGTGCCAAAGATAAAGAGGAAGTTGAAAAAATGGGGGTTCATGTGGGCTGTGTTATCACCTATCCGGATGAATTCTTTGTGATGAACAAGGACAAATTTGTATGTAGGGCCATTGACAACCGTGCCGGTGGATTTATGATTGCCGAAGTAGCCCGTTTATTGCACGAGAATAAACAAGAGTTGCCATTCGGACTTTACATCACAAATTCTGTTCAGGAGGAGATTGGTTTAAGAGGTGCCGAAATGATCACACAAACCATTAAACCCAACGTGGCTATTGTCACCGATGTTTGCCATGACACCACAACCCCGATGATTGAAAAAAAAACACAAGGTCATACCGAAATCGGGAAAGGTCCTGTTATTTCATACGCTCCGGCAGTGCAGAACAAATTACGGGAACTCATTATCGAAACCGCTGAAGAAAAGAAAATCCCATTCCAACGGATGGCTGCGTCCAGGTTTACAGGTACAGATACCGATGCCTTTGCGTATAGTAACGGCGGTGTAGCTTCAGCATTGATATCGCTACCACTCCGCTATATGCACACAACGGTGGAAACGGTTCATAAGGATGATGTGGAGAGTGTGATTCAGCTGATTTATGAAACATTATTAAAAATAAAAGCAAACCAATCATTCAGTTATTTTGATTAAGTAAATCTCATTTTTTTGGATGAATTAGTTGACATATTAGATAGTGAAGGTAATCCGACCGGAAAAGTGCTTTTAAAGTCTGAAGCCCACAAAAAAGGACTGTTTCACCCTACGGTTCATATATGGATCTATACCGAAGACGGAAAAATCCTTATTCAGAAGAGGGCTGCAAACAAAAAGACTTACCCGAACAGATGGGATGTGTCTGTGGCCGGGCATATTACTGCCGGAGAGCATCCCCTTTCTTCAGCAATTAGGGAAATTGAAGAGGAAATCGGGCTTTCAATAAATGAAAACGAATTGGAAAAAACAGGAATCTATCGATCGTCCAGGGTTCATAGCAAAGATTTGATCGATTGTGAATTTCACCATATATATATAGTGGAGTTAAAAGTTCCTATCGAACAATTAAAAATTCAGGAAAGTGAACTTGCAGCCATCAAATTGGTCAATGTCGATACCTATTTGTCTGCCATGAATGATCCTTCACTGTTAAAAGACTATGTCCCTTTTCAATCGGATTATATTGAACTGGTTTTTACAGCCATTCAGAAAAAGATAAAACAATAACCCTCCACAAACGAGGTTGTCTAAAAAGTAATTTTAACTGAATATGTCAGGTTGAGCGCAGTCGAAACCTCCTGATTTTCAACAGTCATTTAGTTCTCGATAAGCTTCGCTTGGTATCTTCAATTCAAAATATATTTTGAATCTTGATAATGCTCGAACTGACAAAAAACAATCTTTTTAGACAACCTCTTTTTGTTTAAATTAGCTATATGCAAAAGACGAAAAACACCATAGCAGAACGAATAGCGGATTTTTTAAAACGCTTCCCTCCTTTTGAAGTGTTGAAACCCGATCAGCTTCTTGAAATTGCCGGTGGGGTTAAGGTGGTTTATGCGCAAAAGGGAGAAACGATCTTCAAACAGGATGATACAGGGCATTCACAATTTTATGTGGTTCACAAAGGGGCGGTATCCATACAGCGAAAAGATGATGAAGTTGTAGCAACTTTAGACAAATGTGACGAAGGGGATATCTTTGGACTTCGTCCGTTGTTTGCCCATGAAAATTATATGATGAGTGCCATTACCGATGAAGAATCGATTTTGTATGCCATTCCAATAGATACGTTCAAACCCATCGTCAAAAAAAATTACAGGGTTGGCCAATTCTTGATCGAAAACTTTGCATCCAATACAGAAACCCCGTATTCAAGAGAACATCGCGGAAAATTGTATTCTGATGAGGAAATGGTACAAAACACAGCTGAATTATACGAATTGCAACCCGTTCGTTATGTAAAAAAAATCATCAGTTGCAGTAAAGACGAGCCCGTTTCTAAAGCAGCAAAAATGATGTCGGAGAATAGTGTGGGTTCGATTTTGGTGATCGAAAACGACATTCCTTTGGGAATTCTGACCGATAAGGATATCAGAAACAACATCGCCATAGGGCTTTTCCCTATTGATGCCCCAGTGAAAGAGATTATGTCTTCGCCTGTGATCTGTTACCCCAAAGGCTTGACCATCGCTCAAGCACAAGTGGCTATGATGAAGCATAAAATAAGCCATATCTGCATCACCAAAGACGGAACGCCCCACAGTAAAGCCATAGGGATTGTTTCTGAACACGATATCGTTGTAAGTCAAGGAAATAACCCTGCGGTATTAGTAAAAGCTATCCAAAGAGCCAACAAAACCAAGACTTTAAAATCCATTAGGGGGCGAATCATGCATTTGTTGAATGGTTTTATACAGCAAGATATTCCTATGACACATGTTTCGAGGATTATGTTTGAACTGAACGATGCCACCATCAAAAGGGTGCTGGAGCGCAGCATCAAAAAAATGCCTAGTCCTCCCCCTACCCGATTTGCATGGATGTCACTCGGAAGCCAAGGAAGAAAAGAACAACTTCTGCACACCGACCAGGACAATGCTATTGTTTTTGAAGATGTGCCCGACAATATCAAAGAAGAAACCAGGGCTTATTATATCCAACTCGCCAAAAAGGCTAACAAAGGCTTGAACAATATTGGGTATGACTATTGTAATGCCGATATGATGGCCAGAAACCCAAAATGGTGTTTGTCTTTATCGGAATGGAAGGAACAGTTCACAAATTGGATGACACAACCCGGGGATGATGAGATCCTGCTGTGTTCTATCTTTTTCGATTATGATATTTCGTATGGCGATATCGAACTCACCAACCAGATTGCAGATCATATTTTTGAATTAAGTGACAACAATCAGCTGTTTTTGACCGCTTTAGCTTCCAGTGCTCTTCGGAATCCGTCGCCTTTAGGGTTTTTTAGGCAATTTTTGGTGGAATCCAACGGGGAATACAAAGACTTTTTTGATCTGAAAAAAAGAGCCATTATGCCTATTACCGATGCCGGGCGTCTTCTCATACTTCAGCATAAAATCAAAAACATCAACAATACGGCCGAACGTTTTGAAAAACTGGCAGAACTTGAGCCCCAGAACAAAGAACTCTATCTTTCGTGTTCGTATACCGCCAAGGCCTTGTCGAAGTTCAGAACCAAGCAAGGACTTTTACATAACGACACAGGTCGGTTTATTGAATTGGATACACTCTCAAAAGAAGAAAAAATAAAATTGAAACGCTGTTTCAAAACAGTGAGCGAAGTACAGGAATTGATCAAATTACGTTTTAAAGTCCACAGTTTTATATGATACGTTTCTTCAAAAGAAAGCCTTCTAATCATCCTGATTTTTGGAAAAAATACGAGGCTTTGTTTCAAGTAAAGCCTCCCGAATATGTGGGTGATAACCGTTTTGTTATCCTCGACACCGAAGCCACTGGCTTTGATTTTAAAAAGGATCGGGTTTTATGTATCGGAGCTGTAAGCCTGCAAAGCAATGTGATTGATATTTCCGAAGTATTTGAAATTTATATCGAACAAGAGAAATTCAATCCGGAGACGGTAAAAATACACGGGATTATAAAAAATGATAAGGTCAAAACCTTTACTGAAGAAGAAGCGCTCGTTCAATTTCTGGATTACATCGGCAATTCTGTTTTGGTAGCCCATCATGCAAATTTTGATATCACCATGATCAATCAAATGCTAAAAAGGCTTCGTCTCCCAAAACTGAAGAACAGGGTATTGGATACTATGACCTTATACCGCGCCACCCGTATCAACTCCAACTTGATCGACAGGGATAAGAATTACAGTCTTGACCAAGTAGCTGAAAACTTAAACATTTCAGTAAAAGACAGACATACCGCCGCCGGGGATGCCATGATCACTGCGATTGCATTTTTAAAAATCCTTACCAAATTGAACAAAAAGGAAAAAGGGAAATTAAAGGATCTTTTTAGGGTTCGTTAATTTTTTATTCATAAAAAATAGTTATTTCGTCAGTTGTTTTGCTGTCACAAACCTATCAGCAACATTATCCCAATTGATGATTTCGAGCAATGTATCCACAAAATCAGCTCTTTTATTCTTGTATTTTAAATAGTAGGCATGTTCCCAAACATCAATTACAAGTAGCGGAATTACACCCCATTGGGTCAGTTTTTGATGATTTTCACACTGTAGCATGGTCAAACTGTCTGAAAAAGGTTGATAGCCCAAAATGCCCCAACCGCTACCTTCAACCGACTTCGAAACTTTTGCTATATAGGCTTTGAGTCTGTCGAAAGAACCAAAGTCTTTTTCCACCTGCTTCAAAAGCTCTGCTTTGGGCTCCGTTTTTTTGTTGGTGAGGTTGGTCCAAAAAATAGAATGTAAAACATGGCTGGAGAAGTGATAGGACAGTTTTCGTGTCCATAAATCCGCTTGATCAAAGTCTCCTGATTTCAAATGCTTTTTAATATTTTGTAAATCTTTATTTGCCCCTTTTACCGCACCGCCATGGTGGAACTTAAAATGCAGATGAAGCGTTTCTTCGTCCATGTGCGGTTCTAAAAATGATTCGTTATACGGTAGTGATTTTTGAATAAAATTCCCATCGTTATCTACTAATTTGTCAATACCATTTTCGGTAACGTTCTGCGAAAACACACTGTTAATGGGTAAGATACTTGCCCCACCTATGATGGCTGAATTTTTTATAAACTCTTTTCTGTTCATCATTCTAGTTTTTTTCTATGGTTGTTCATATTTATAAAAGTACATATCTTTACGCAGTTCCCGATGCAAAATACAGAGAAAATCTAATGAACGAGTTTTGCAGTGGGACTCATTTATTTTATCATTAATCACAACTCAACTTCATGGCTTCAGGCTTTTTTGCTTTGTTTGATGACATTTCGGCACTAATGGACGACGTGGTCGTAATGAGCAAGATCTCCACTAAAAAAACCGCCGGTATTCTTGGCGACGATCTTGCTGTAAATGCCGAAAAAGCTTCTGGTTTTGTATCTTCTCGTGAATTACCTGTGCTTTGGGCTATTTCCAAAGGTTCTTTGGTGAATAAGATTATTATTCTACCAATTGCGTTTTTGTTAAGCTATTTCTTTCCGCCGGCCATTACTGGCATGTTGTTGTTGGGCGGGGTGTATTTGGCTTTTGAAGGAGCTGAAAAAATTTATGAATTTTTCGTGCCACATCACTCTCATCCCGACATCCCCGGAATAGAAACGGACTTCTCGGAAAAAGAAATCCTGGACCTTGAAAAGAAAAAGATAAAGTCTGCTATCCTGACCGACTTTATACTTTCTGTAGAAATAGTGATCATCGCTTTGGGAACGGTTATGGACAAAACCCTTACGATTCAAATTATAGTAGTTTCTATTGTAGCCATTATAGCCACTGTTGGTGTTTACGGACTAGTAGCCCTCATTGTACGTATGGACGATTTTGGTTTGCGATTGATAAAAACCAGTGAAGGGAAGAAAAATGCTCTATACCATATAGGAAATGCCTTGGTTAGGGCTTTGCCCAAAATTGTAAAAGGTATATCCATTATCGGTACCCTTGCCTTGCTTTTGGTTTCCGGTGGTATTTTTATCCACAATATAGATCAACTGCACCACGTTTTGGAAAGTTTGCCCGGTATCCTCAGAGAGTTTCTTATTGGTTTGGCCGTGGGACTTGTAGCCTTACTTATTTTTAAAGGGATTAAAAAAGTAATTTCCTTTTTTAAGTGATCTAATTCAAATAAACCAAGCTCGCTAAAAGATTAGATTTCAAATCCATAAGTTTCCAGCAGATTGAAAGTCTGTTTTGCCACGCGAACAAATTTAGGACAAATAGGATGTTGACAATAATTTTTTAGCGAACCTCCTTTACGCTTCCTTTACGCTCTGTCCTATTTAATCTCCATTAACTCCAAGGCTTTTGAAACTTCTGTTACAGGCAGTTTACAGATTTTATCCTGGCACACATAAATAGTGGTTTGGTCTTCTACCAGTTTATTTTCCAACAACTCCAAATTGCCTTCATTCTTTCCTCCAAGTAAAAGGACTTGTGGCAAATAATTCCTGTCCAGTTCTTTTCTTACGTTTTCGTAATCATCTCCAAGAACGGCAACTTCATAAGGTGGATGGATAAAATGTGCTTCCACCATACCCCAATTGGAGTAAAAATTAGGGCTCTGACGCACATCATCCTGCACATTATTAAGCATTTGTTTTGCTTTTTTATAGTAATCAACATTGTACAGGTAGTTTCCAAGGAATAACAAATTCTTGGCCATTTCTGAATTAGAAGCCGGTATCACATTATCTGGAATTTCCATTTTACGGGAAATCAAATTGGAATGATCATCATGTGTGTAAAAGAACATTCCGGAAGATTCATCAAAAAAGTGTTCTATACTGTAAGTTGTCAATACATCTGCTTTTTCAAGCCATTTCTCATCAAAAGTAGCTTGATACAGGTCTAGAAAGGCAGAAATAACAAAGGCGTAATCATCCATCATGGCCTGAATGGATGATTTTCCATCTTTATGGTTACGCGTGAGTTCCCCATCTTCAGCAATGGCGTTCTTCAGTAAAAAATTGGCGTTTTTTAAAGCTGAATCCAGGAATTTATCATCATCGAACGCCCGATAGGCATGTACATAACCTTTAAGCATCAAGGCATTCCAAGAGGTGAGTATCTTATCGTCCAATCCCGGACGGACACGTTCACTGCGTGCTTCAAGCAGTTTACTTTTTCCTTCGGAAATGTTTTTTTGCAATTCTTCAACTGAAATGTCATTTTTAGAAGCAAACTCTTTATCCGTTTCTTTTCTGAACAATATATTTTTACCGTGCTCCCAGTTCCCAGACTCCTTCACATTGTAATAATCGATAAACAAAGGAGCATCATCTCCCAATTCGGCTTCAATTTCAGCTTTTGTCCACACATAAAACTTCCCTTCTTCACCTTCACTATCGGCATCAAGCGAAGAGTAAAACCCGCCTTTGGGTGAAGTCATTTCCCTTTCAATAAATTTAAGGGTTTCATACACCGTCTTTTTATACAGTGAATCTTTGGTACGTTGATACGCTTTTGAGTATAAACTAACTAACTGGGCATTGTCGTAAAGCATCTTTTCAAAATGCGGAACATGCCATTTGGCATCAGTAGAATAACGTGCAAATCCACCTCCAACATGGTCATAAATCCCTCCAAAAGCCATATTATCTAAGGTCGTGGTTACTGCCTCTAAGGCTTTTTCATTATCGCTTAGATAACTGTATTGCAAGAGATATTCCCATATCGAAGGCATTGGAAACTTAGGAGCCCCCACTTTACCACCTTTCTTAAAGTCAATCCTCGACTTCATATTTTTAAAGGCCGCATCCACATCTTCTATTGAAAAAGTGATTTCATCATCGCGTAAGGGAACATTATCCAATGAATTAATGCCCTGTGTTACTTTTTCGGCTTGTTCTTTTATAGAAGCAAAGTCTTTCTCTTTCAGATCAACAAAATAATTCAACACTTTCAACCAGTCATTTTTAGGGAAATAAGTTCCTGCATAAAACGGTTTCCCATCTGGTAGCGCCAAAGCATTCAAGGGCCAACCGCCACGACCGGTCAGTAAGTTTGCCGCATTCATATACACCTGATCAACATCTGGCCGTTCTTCCCTATCCACTTTAATGGAAATAAAATGCTCGTTCATCAATTTGGCCACTTCTTCATCTTCAAAACTTTCGTGTTCCATCACGTGACACCAGTGACAAGCAGCATAACCAATACTAATGATAAGTAACTTGTTTTCATCTTTCGCCTTTTGAAGCGCTTCTTCACCCCAAGGATACCAATTCACGGGATTATGGGCGTGTTGCAGCAAATAAGGGCTGCTCTCATGAATCAAATTGTTGGTATAAGCATGCTCTTCATCCATCTCACTGTCTTTATTTTTGTTCTCCTGTCCCGTACAAGAATTTAGTGTCCAGATCAATATAAATATTATGGCTTGAAATCGTCTTGTCATTTTCTTTTGAATCCCACTAAGTGGGTTTTATTCCCCGATTCTCTGCATCGAAATGGGGTGAGATTTATTTGTTTGAATACCTTGCGGGCCTGCCTTTATCGGTAGACAAGCTTGCCCCAAGGTAGTTGATTTTTCTTTTTATAAAAAGAGGTTATCTAAAAAAGATTGTTTACTGTCAGTTCGAGCATTATCAAGATTCAAAATATATTTTGAATTGAAGATACCAAGCGAAGCTTATCGAGAACTAAATATAATAGGTTTCGACTGCGCCTGTCTACCGATAAAGGCAGGCTCAACCTGACAAATTTCAACAATTCTTGTCTCTTTTAGGCGCCCTCTTCAATTCTTCATTCTTGTGTCAATTCCCAAATCATTCGGATATCTGTAATCACATATTTCTATAAAGCTTTATCCATAATTTCCTGTACCACTTCAGGATTCAACAAAGTGGAAGTATCGCCAAGGTTACTGGTATCTTTGGAAGCGATTTTCCTTAAAATACGCCTCATGATCTTTCCGCTTCGGGTTTTGGGAAGTCCGGGCACAAACTGGATTTTATCCAACTTGGCAATAGGCCCAACTTGCTCTGTGATAATCTGGTTGATCTCCTTGCGCAGGTTTTCGTGTTTACGACTTTCTCCCGTTTCTCTTAAAATCACATAACCATACAAGGCATTTCCTTTGATATCGTGTGGAAAACCAACAATGGCACTTTCGGCCACGGCCGGATGTTCATTGATAGCATCTTCGATAGGCGCTGTTCCCAAATTATGTCCGGAAACGATGATCACATCGTCCACACGTCCGGTAATTCGGTAATAGCCTACTTCATCGCGTAAAGCTCCGTCTCCGGTAAAATATTTGTTTTCAAAAGCAGAAAAATAAGTATCCTTATAACGTTGGTGGTTCCCCCAAATGGTACGTGCCATACTCGGCCATGGGAATTTCACACACAAACGCCCTTCTACCGAATTTCCATTGATCTCATTCCCATTTTCATCCATTAAAGCCGGTTGAATTCCCGGAAATGGCAAGGTGGCATAGGTTGGTTTTGTTGGCGTTGCAAATGGAATCGGACTTATCATAATACCTCCGGTTTCAGTTTGCCACCAAGTATCTACAATAGGTGATTTTTTCTTTCCGATATTATCGTCATACCAGTGCCATGCTTCTTCATTGATAGGTTCACCAACCGTTCCCAGTACTTTTAAAGACGAAAGGTCGCTTTTCTCTATATGCCCTACCCCTTCTTTTGCCAAGGCACGAATAGCTGTCGGGGCTGTATAAAATTGATTTACTTTATGCTTTTCCACAATCTGCCAAAAACGACTGAAATCTGGGTAACTCGGCACCCCTTCAAACATTACTGTAGTGGCACCGTTGGCCAACGGCCCATAGACAATATAGCTATGTCCGGTAATCCAACCAATATCGGCCGTACACCAATACACATCCTCTTCACGGTATTGGAACACATTTTTAAAGGTATAGGCCGTATACACCATATACCCTGCCGTACTGTGTACCATTCCTTTTGGTTTTCCGGTGGATCCTGACGTATAAAGAATAAATAGCGGATCTTCAGCATTCATCACCTCTGCTTTCAACTCTTTAGAAGCAGCATCCAACAAAGGTTGTAACCAATAATCCCGTCCATCCTTCATGTTGATATCAGAATTGATGCGCTTGGCTACCAACACACTTTCCACTCCGGGGCAATCGTTCAAAGCTTCATCTACAATTCCTTTTAAATCGATGGTTTTACTACCGCGATAGGATCCATCGGAAGTAATGACCATCTTACAATCACAATCGTTGATTCGGGTCGCTAAAGCTGTAGACGAGAATCCGGCAAACACAACGGAATGAATGGCTCCGATTCGCGCGCAGGCCAAAACGGAAATAGCCAATTCAGGAATCATGGGTAAATAAATACACACCCGATCCCCTTTTCGAACACCTTTGGATTTCAACACATTGGCAAACTGATTTACTTTTTCATATAACTGTCCGTAGGTAATGTGTTGTGACGCCTCTTTCGGATCGTTCGGTTCAAAAATAATGGCTGTTTTATCACCACGAGTAGCAAGGTGACGGTCGATACAGTTTTCGGTGATATTAAGTTGAGCCCCTTCAAACCACTTCACTTCTGGTTTTGAAAAATCCCAACTAAGCACCTTATCCCAACGCTTTCTCCACAAGAAATGCTCTTCTGCTATTTCTTCCCAAAACACCTCGGGATTCCTTATTGATTTTCTATAAACCTGATAGTATTCTTCTAAATGTTTAATGTGATAATTACTCATTGTAATTTACTAGTTTTTATTTGTGCTGTTTTTTATTTCATAAACCCTAATGACCACTCGCTTCACCTGCTCCACTAGGAATACGGATGTGTTCAACAATTTCCTGTACATCTTCAGGCGGTTCCTTTGTGAATTTATTAACGACCAGTGACACGATAAAGTTAACCACCATAGCTACAGAACCAAAGCCTTCAGGAGAAATCCCAAACCACCATTTGGATTCCAATCCGGCTACGGCTTCTTTACCTCCATCAAAGATACCAAACTTAAATTTCAACATATAAAATAACATCAGCAGTAAACCTACTATCATCCCTGTTATGGCACCTTCTTTATTCATTTTCTTATAAAATATCCCTAACATGATCGCAGGAAAGAATGAGGCTGCGGCCAATCCGAAGGCCAAAGCCACCACCGCCGCTACAAACCCGGGCGGGTTGATTCCAAAGTACCCTGCTACTACCACAGCAACCGTAGCCGACAAACGGGCAATCCATAACTCCCCTTTATCAGAAATATCAGGTTTTATCATCTTTTTGATTAAATCGTGTGATACTGACGAAGAGATCACAAGTAACAAACCTGCAGCCGTAGAAAGTGCTGCCGCCAATCCTCCCGCTGCCACCAAGGCAATCACCCAGTTTGGCAATTGGGCAATTTCGGGGTTTGCCAATACCATAATATCATTGTCTATGGTCAATTCATTTTCTTCTTTATTGGCTACATATTGAATAAGTCCGTCGCCATTTTTATCCTCATGCTTCAACAATCCGGTTTGTTCCCAGTTTGAAAACCATTGAGGCATATCTTCATAAGGTTGGTTGCTTACGGTTTCTATCAAATTGGTTTTTGCAAATACCGACACTGCCGGAGCCATGGTATAAAGAATCCCGATAAACAACAAAGCCAATCCGGCGGATTTACGGGCATCCCTTACACGCTTTACAGTAAAAAACCTTACGATCACGTGAGGTAAACCTGCCGTACCCACCATAAGAGCAAGTGTCATAGCAAAGACATCTATCATCGATTTGCTTCCGTCGGTATATTTATCAAAACCCAGTTCACTCTGGAGTCCGTCAAGCTTATCCAACAGATACATTCCCGAACCATCGTTTACAGTACTTCCGAAGCCTAACTGCGGAATAGGATTTCCTGTCATTTGTATCGAAATAAAAATTGCAGGTACGGTAAAAGCAAAGATGAGTACGCAATATTGGGCTACTTGTGTATAGGTGATCCCTTTCATTCCTCCCAAAACTGCATAGAAAAGCACGATAATCATCCCAATAATCACTCCTGTATTCACATCGACTTCCAAAAATCGTGAGAATACGACTCCTACACCTCTCATTTGTCCGGCTACGTATGTAAAGGACACGATTAGCGCACAAATAACCGCAACGAGCCTGGCCGTTCTGGAATAATAACGGTCACCGATAAAATCGGGTACGGTAAATTTCCCGAATTTTCTTAAATAAGGTGCAAGGAGTAATGCCAGCAGTACGTAGCCACCGGTCCATCCCATTAAATAAACGGCTCCGTCATAGCCCATAAAGGAAATGAGGCCTGCCATGGAGATGAAAGAAGCAGCACTCATCCAGTCGGCTGCGGTAGCCATTCCGTTTGCCAAGGGGGAAACCCCTCCGCCGGCAACATAAAAATCTTTTGTAGAACTGGCTTTCGACCAGATAGCAATTCCAATGTATATAGAAAAAGAAATACCTACAAGTATGTAGGTCCAGATTTGAACATCCATGTTTTAATTAAATTTTGGTTGGTTAGTTCCACTAAGTGGGCTTTATTTTCTGTGGTAATTATTATCAGGGCTATTCGTTAAAGCCATATTTTTTATCCAATTTGTTCATCAACCTAACATATACAAAAACCAGGATAATGAATACGTATATGGCTCCCTGGTGTGCAAACCAAAATCCTAAGGGGAATCCTATAAATTTAATATTGTCCAATACATCTTTGAATAAAATACCGGCTCCGTAGGAAACCAAAAACCAAATGGAAAGGCATATCAACAAATATCTCAGGTTCTCTTTCCAATAGGCAGTAGCGTGTTTTTGTTTCTCTGTCATGTTTTATATATGTTTTTCAGCTAAATCACTATTATTTGATTGACGATAAAAATAATCAAAAAATAAGATTTTCATAATAAAACGGTTAATGATTTAATAAAGGTGCAAAATAAATCACATTAGGTTAAAAGTGTATTGTTTTTCAAACAAATTATTACCATTAAACTTATAATATCTTGATAGTACGAGCGTGACGCCTGTCTGCGAGCCATCGCTAGATCCGCCAACTGGCGGAGCCGGAGACCGACAAAGGCAGGTTCACACTAGCTATGGATACGTCCGATAACGTATCTGGATAGGTTCATAACCATGTCGGATACGTCCCGTAACGTATCCAGGTACGTTATTTAATCATATTTATACGTCTAATAGCTATCGGGATACGTTATTTACCCCATCAGATACGTCCAGCAACGTATCGGGAGACGTCCCGAACCCCAACAGATACGTTTAATAATGCTCAAGATAGGTTCTTAGCCTCGGTAGATACGTCCGGTAACGTTTCAGGAGGGTTAAATTACCTATAAGGATAGGTGAAATGGACAACAGAGATAGAACTCATTTAAACTTTCTCTAATTGGCTACAAAATGACCTTTTTACCCCATATTTTGTCTTTTTTTTGCTCCATAGCTAAGGCTATGCAGCGCAAAAAAGCCTTCATCTGGGGCAAAAATCCCTATTTTTCGCTTCAATCAAAAAAGTTTAAATGAGTTCAGATAGCTTTACCCCTTTAAGAAAGTCAGTACATTATTTTCAATGCGTTGTTGAATGTTTGAAACATCAGCCTTGACAAATTTTTCTCCGGTAATGTTTTCATACAACTCGATGTATCTTTTTGAAACGGTATTGATATAATCATCAGTCATTTCGGGGATTTGTTGCCCTTCTTTTCCTTGAAAACCATTACTAATGAGCCATTGGCGTACAAATTCCTTTGAAAGTTGTTTTTGGGGTTCTCTTTTTTGTTGACGTTCTTCATAGCCTTCAGCATAAAAATATCGCGAAGAATCCGGCGTATGGATCTCATCGATCAAAACGATCTTACCGTCTTTGGTCTTTCCGAATTCATATTTAGTATCTACCAGAATAAGTCCGCGTGCTTCAGCAATCTCTGTTCCGCGTTGAAAAAGAGCCCTAGTATATTTTTCAAGAACCAGATAATCTTCTTCAGTAACTATATTCTTTTTTAAAATATCCTCACGGGAAATATCTTCATCGTGATCGCCTTGGTCTGCCTTGGTCGATGGCGTGATGATAGGTTCAGGAAATTTGTCATTCTCTTTCATCCCTTCCGGCATAGGCACACCACACAACAAGCGCTTTCCTGCTTTGTATTCGCGAGCTGCATGACCGGACATATATCCCCTGATCACCATTTCCACTTTGAAAGGTTCGCATAAATGTCCTACAGCCACGTTGGGATCGGGGGTTGCTACCAACCAATTGGGAACTATATCTTGAGTTGCTTCCATCATTTTGGTCGCGATCTCATTTAGAATTTGTCCTTTAAACGGAATTCCTTTGGGCATAATGACATCAAAAGCTGAAAGCCTGTCTGTGGCTATCATAACCAGTATGTCATTGTTGATATTATAAACTTCACGTACTTTCCCTTTATACACACTTTTTTGTCCGGGAAAATCAAAATTGGTGTCTGTAATCGTATTGCCCATAGGTATTTTATCATTGTATTTTACTGCCACAAATATACATGATAATATGATGTGAGTCGGGAAGAAATCCCAAAAAACAAGCACCAAGTTCCAGTACCAAATTCCAATGTCCCCCTCCAGCTCCCCCTAAGGGGGAGAGTACAACTCTGAATAGGGTTGACATAACATATCGTGAAAACACCCCTAATGAGCTACGCTAGCAAACTTCACAGTAAAATATATTTTGCTACTCTGTTTGTCCTCAAGGAGGGCCGAGCGTTAAAAAAACATCCGGTGGATGTTTTTAGCGATGGAGCCAACCAGCGCATGGGGAAATTAAGATAGGTCATGACAAAACCAAGAGTTCGGAATTTTACACCCTTAAGGTCCCCTCAAGGGGACAATTGATTAATTATACTTCCAACCTTCGTATTTCGTATTTCAAACTTCGTACTTCATCAATACGCCTTAGCATAAGCCTTTTCATAGATTTCTTCGTAGATAGGGACAATGTTGTTGATGTCGAATTTTATTGCTTGTTCTTTTGCTTGTTTTTTATACTGATCGAGGATGGTTTTGTCCTTTAAGATTTTAATGGCGTTTTCGGTCATTTCTTCTACATTCCCCACATCACTTAAAAATCCGCTATATCCATTTTTGTTTACTTCAGGAATTCCCCCGGAATTACTCGATATTACCGGAACACCATTGATCATGGCTTCCAGGGCCGCCAATCCAAAACTTTCTATCGTTGAAGGCAATAAGAATAAATCTGAAAAACTAAGAATCTTATCCACTTCATTGCTATTCCCTAGAAAAACAACCTTTTCGCCAATTCCCAAACTGTCACATAAGTTTTCGGCAGCTTCCCGCTCTGGTCCTTCCCCAACCATAATCAGCTTGGCAGGCATTTCCTTTTGTATGCCGTTAAAAATTTTAATAACATCCGGAATACGTTTTACTTTTCTGAAATTACTCACGTGTGTTATAATACGTTCGTTTTCATTTGCCATCATACCACGTTGACAATCGGTATAAGTGCGGTCGTATTTTGAGGCATCTATGAAATTGGGAATCACATGTATCTTCTTTTTAATATCAAACAAGCGAAGTGTATCCTCTTTCAAACTTTCTGAAACGGAAGTTACCACATCAGACTTATTAATACTGAAAGTCACCGCCGGTTTATAGAACGGATGATTTCCCACCAAGGTAATATCAGTACCGTGTAAAGTAGTCACCATCGGGATACTAATCCCTTGTGTCTTCAGCATTTTTTTTGCCATATACCCTGCATATGCATGCGGAATGGCATAATGTACATGCAGAACCTCAATCTCATGAAGCTTTACCATATCGACCAATTTGCTCGATAATGCCAATTCATAAGGCTGATAATGAAACAAAGGGTATTCAGGGACATTTACTTCGTGAAAATGAATCTTACCGCTCAACAGTGCTAACCGAACCGGTTGTCTGTAGGTAATAAAATGAATTTCATGACCTTTGTTGGCCAAGGCCATTCCCAGTTCGGTTGCTACCACACCACTTCCTCCAAAAGTAGGGTAACATACTATCCCTATTCGCATATCTTTTTATGTTTACTCAATCAAAGTTACTAAAGATTCTGTCGTGGTTTTTTACGGTTGTTTACAAAAAGGCAAAATTATTTATTCTATGGCATCATAAATAAACTGTTGAATAACTGTCCGCGTTTCTTCAGTAATAAGCTTTCTATTGTCCATCGTTGGATAGGTTCTATTGGACAGAAAAATATAAACTAGGTCTACTTCAGGGTCGATCCAGGCGTAAGTGCCTGTAAAACCGCTATGCCCAAAACTCGTCATGGACACACAACCACATGTGGGACCTACCGTACCCAGTTGGGGTTTGTCAAAACCGATTCCCCTTCTATTATCCTCGTTGCAATAATAGCAGGTATTGAACTTATCCAAGGTCTGTGATGTAAAATAACGCTTGCCGCCATAATATCCTTTTTGCAAATACATTTGCATGATCTTCGCCAAATCATTGGCATTACTAAACAATCCGGCATGACCACTAACTCCTCCCAACATAGCAGCTCCCATGTCGTGTACATAACCTTGAATAGTTTGATGCCTGAAATAATTGTCAACTTCAGAAGGAACAATCTCTCCTTTCTTGAATTTATCCAAGGGATTGTAGGTAGTGTAATTCATCCCCAAGGATTTATAAAAACGCTCTTGGGTAACCTGATCCAAAGGTTTCTTATAATAATCTTCGACATAATCCTTGAGCATGTAAAAAGGCAAGTCACTATATCTATATCTACGCCTAGACAGTAACCCACTCTCTTTGATCCGACCAAATATGGAATCTTTGTAATCATTTCTTATATATAAATGATCGGCCACCTTGGTTTTAAAACCTCTCTTGGGTTCTTTTCTGTAGTATTTATCCAATGGCCGCTTTGAGTTTTCACCCAAGGTACTTATATAAAAAGGTATCCAAGGCTTCAATCGCGCATAATGAGAGAGTACCGCCACAAGCTTCAGGTCGTTTTTATTGCTGTCTCTGAGTTCTGGCAATAAGTCTCCTAAGGTCGTATTAAAGTTGATCTCTCCTTTTTCCGTCAATTGCATAATGACCGGCAAGGTAGCTGTGATCTTGGTCAATGATGCCAAGTCGTATAAATCGGTGCTTTCTACCTTTTTTGAGGGGCCGTAGATATGTTTTCCAAAATTCTTGTTATACACCACTTTCCCTTTTCTGGCAATGAGTATTTGTCCGCCAGGAGTCACTCCGGAACCAATTGCTTGCTTCATCACAGAATCTACTTTTTTCAGTGCTTCGGAATCCATTCCCACACGTTCAGGAATACTATAACCCAATCGCGACAAGGAATTAGTGAGAAAACCCCGATTTTCAGGTAACATTTTGTTGGCCATAACCGGTAAGCTCCCTTTTCCCTGGATTGCACCAAACAATAGTTCGGCTGATTTTTCCTGCGCAATGGGATCATTTTGATAACTAACTACAATAGATTCAATATTTTCAACCGTTTGCAAATCCAACAAGGCATAAGGCTTGACAAAAGCGTCTAAAATCACCTTTTTCAATCGGGCAATCTCATAAATCCAAACCTTTTCTTGATCGGTGAAGTCTGCTGCTTTCCACGGGGTTTCTGTTGAACGGTGATGCCCCATAATGACCAGGTTGTAGGGTTCCAGTCGCTTTACCAGTCCGTCTAAACTATTAGCTTGAATATGATCGACCTTAGTATATTTTTGTAAAGTCTCGATGAATGTAGATCCATTTCCATCTCCAAAGCCCACATAGGCAATCTTCTTTTCTTCAAGGTTACGAATCGGAATCAGTTGATCGTTGTTTTGAGCAACCGTAATTGCATTTTCCATGACCTCTTCATACAAAATAGTATCTTCCGGTCTGTTCAGATCTTCATACAACGAATCCAATACTATCGGTTTGTAATTTTGAAGTCCAACCTTATATTTAGCTTTCAATATTTTTTTAACAGAATGTGACAGACGTTCTTCTGTAATAACTCCTTCGTTATACGCCTCTTCCAGTTTTTCTATCCCGGCAGAGACATCTGCTGAAATCAATAAAACATCACTTCCGGCTAAAAAGGCGGCTAAATCCACATACTTAGAATCCGAATAGTTGGAAACTCCCTTCATCTCTAAGGCATCAGTAAAGATCAATCCCTTGAAACCTAATTTTTCTTTGAGAAGTCCTGTCACAATCCTATCTGATAAAGAGGAAGGATAAGAGGTTCTGCTTTCCAAACTCGGCACATTCAAATGTGCCACCATAACACTGGCCAGCCCTTGAGGAATCAATTTTTTATACGGATCCAGTTCGATACTGTCGATACGTTCTTTTGAAAAACTGACCGTGGGAAGAGTTTTGTGAGAATCCTGTTCGGTGTCGCCATGTCCCGGAAAATGCTTTGCATTGGCCAAAACCCCTGCAGATTGCATTCCTTTCATAAATGCCATCGCTTTTTCAGCAACCTTGTCTTTGTTTTCCCCAAAAGACCGATTTCCGATGATAGGGTTATTCGGATTGGTATTGATATCCACATCGGGAGCAAAATTGATATGCATCCCCAAACGCTTACAATGTTCGCCAATATGTTTTCCTACCCTTTCAATAAGCTCGTTATCTCTCATAGCTCCTAACGCCATGTTGTATGGAAATGCAAAGGTAGAATCCAAACGCATAGACAAGCCCCATTCGGCATCCATGGCCATCATCATCTTTACTTTAGACAGTTCCTGTAACTCGTTGCTTAGTTTTGCATGACGCTCTGGGTCTCCAAGAGAAAAAATTACCCCGCCCACCTGATGTTCGGAAACTAACTTTTTCACCTCATTGATATGAGCTTTCCCTTCTCCGGAAAAGGCTCTGATCATAAACAATTGACCTATTTTTTCTTTAAGCGTTAATGCGTCATAGATACTATCTACCCATTCTTTTTGCTGCTGATAATCGTTGGTAAGCAGTGGATCAACCTGCTGACTGAATGATTTTACAAGTCCCAAAAGAAAAACAACAACAAGAACATTTTTTCTTACTATCATTAAAATATTTTTTTACTTAAAACAAAACTTTTTCTTACAAAAAAGAATATGACATTATAGTACCATTAGTGGTTTCTCCCGAAAAGATATTTATGATCATTTCATCTGTTTAAAATTTTTTAGTCCGCCAACGGCGGATGAAGAAACTAAAAAATTTTTCACATTCAGTAATGCCCATAATTTTTTTTAATCATCTTCGGTATGGTGTGGTTAAAAAAGCTTATGGTCATTTCATAAAGCGTGCATGCCAACTATCCCTGGCCGGCACTTCCCAATAGTTTTGATATTCTTCCTTGTTTGTTACAAGATTGTTGAAAACAATGGTGTTTTGGGACACTGCATTTTGTTTGGCCATCTTTTTAAAATCGGCCAAAGGTTTGTAGGCTATAAAGTCTCCCTGCCTATAGGAAACATTCATTTTATCAAGTAAATCGACCTTGTAGTCCTTTTCCAATTGCTGGATAAAATGCACAGAAGCATCTATGGAACATCCACTGGCCGTATTGAATTCCTGATCCAACGCGATAATGATAAAACGTTTATATCGTATTTCAAAAGACGCTTTCAGGTCTGCTCCATGAGCAGTCCACTCGCCTATGAATTGTATTATTTTTTCTTTGATCTCCGCTATTTCTTCTTCAGTAAAACTTCTGTTCGCCTGATATATCCATGTTCTTGCGGATTCTGATAATTCATTGAATGCTACAAACATTTTCTTCCAAATTTAATTTCTTGCACATTTCTGCACAGTATATAATTATTCATTGAACCCTTTCACAAGAATTCATTATTTAGGTAGAGGTTGTTTATTTATGGGAGGATAGATAATTCGGTTTAAAGCTAAGTATTCAGATCATAAATTACAAATCTTCGGCATTAGCAATGAGTTCGGCTACATCCATGACAGCTATTTCAGATTCTTTTTCCTTGCCCTTGATTCCGTCGGTTAACATGGTATTACAGAAAGGACATCCGGCTGCAATAATCTCGGGCTTTGTATCTAAAGCCTGTTCAGTACGTTCAATATTAATGTCCTTATCACCTTTTTCAGGTTCTTTGAACATTTGTGCCCCTCCTGCTCCACAGCACAAACCTCTTTTCTTACAGCTTTTCATTTCCACCAGCTCGGCATCCAATTTTTGGATCAATTCGCGTGGGGCTTCATAAACGTTATTGGCCCTCCCCAAATAGCAAGGGTCGTGAAATGTAATGCGTTTTCCTTTATATTTCCCACCTTCAACAGTAAGTCGCCCATCACTTAAAAGGGAACGTAAAAATTGCGTGTGGTGAACCACTTCATAGCTTCCGCCTAAAGACGGGTATTCATTTTTTAGCGTATTAAAACAATGCGGACAAGCCGTCACTATCTTTTTTATTTCATAACCATTTAGCACCTTAATATTTGTCATAGCTTGCATTTGGAAGAGCATTTCATTTCCGGAACGCTTGGCCGGATCTCCTGTGCAACTTTCTTCCGTACCCAATACAGCAAAATCGACCCCAGCCTTGTTAAGCAATTTAACAAAGGCTTTTGTGATCTTTTTGGCTCTGTCGTCAAAACTCCCCGAACAACCTACCCAAAAGAGTACTTCGGGAGTTTTTCCTTCTGCCATCATTTCTGCCATGGTGGATACTTTAATGCTTTCGCTCATATGCTATACGGTTTTAAATTTACGGTTTACAGTCTTATTATAAATCCAAAACCATAAACCGTAAATCGTGTTTTTCTAGTCGTGTTTTCCGTCGTCGAAAACCTGAATAGTCACTTCTTTTTCAATCAAATCGGTAAACTTACCGTTGTATCGGGTTGCTTTTACCAAGTGATTGTCAACCCAATGATAATTTCCTCCTCTTGGTTTTCCCATGATCATTCCGTGATATTTAAACCCGTGTCGGTTCAACCAATCCTCTGTTGTTTTTCTGTGATCTTCTGTACGCGATGTAAAAAAGTAAATTATATGACCTTCTTCATACCACTTGTTCAAAGTCTTCAACGCATCAGGATATACATTTGCAGTAGCCATACGCTCCGGCTCTTCATTGGGGATATCGTCACAGATCGTACCATCGATGTCGATTAAATAATTTTTAATCCCTTTTGGTAAGATCGGACTTATGTGTTCTCCATCTTCCAACTTCTCATGCAATAACTTTTCAACTTCTTTTTCGTTCATTTTTAAAGCTTCTTTTTTTTTGGTTTTATTTTTATGATTCACTGATCCAATTTAGTCTATCCATTTGATTATACGGCCATGGAGCACCGTTGTTTTCTATATTAGTCATCATTGTATTTAACTCAGTCGGTGCAGCCGACTGTTCCATTACAAGATAACGTCGTATATCCATAATAATTGAAAGCGGATTTATATTTACAGGGCACGCCTCAACACATGCATTGCACGAGGTACATGCCCATAATTCTTCCCTTGTGATATAATCGTCAAGCAATTGTTTTCCGTCGTCTACAAACTCACCTTTGTTCGCGTCTATATTTTTTCCCACTTCCTCCAAACGGTCGCGGGTATCCATCATTATTTTACGAGGTGACAACTTCTTTCCGGTTTGACTTGCCGGACATTCACTGGTACAACGTCCGCATTCGGTACAGGTATATGCATTTAAAAGCTGAACCATATTCAAATCCATAACGTCTGAAGCTCCGAATTTTTCAGGAACGTTATCCATGTCGCCTTCTGCAGGCACTCCCGACGCTTCAGTCGGGACAGGTGCAAATGGATCTGCATTCGGATCCATCATCAGTTTAACTTCATTGGTTACCGATTCTAAATTGTCAAACTGCCCTTTCGGATTCAAATCGGCATACCAAGTGTTTGGAAATGCCAGCAGAATATGCAAGTGCTTTGAGAAATAGAGGTAATTCAAAAAGACCAATATCCCAATGATATGCAACCACCAAGCACTTCTTTCTATCAATATCAAAGTCGATTCCCCTAAATTTTCAAAAACCGGCAACCACAAGCTACTTATGGGAAAAGCCCCGGCTTGAGTGTAGTGTTCGGCTCCTAATTGTTGCAAGGATAGATCGGCACCGTTCATGGTCAGGAATAAAAACATAAGAACGGCTTCAAAATAAAGAATGATATTACCATCGTTCTTGGGCCATCCTTTCATTTCAGGATAGATGAAACGCTTTAGTTTTATCACATTCCTACGTATCCAAAACACGGTAACAGCCACTATGACGAGCAATGCCAAAATTTCAAATGAGCCGATAAGAACATCGTATGTAGCACCTAGTGGAGCAAAAATACGATGTGTTCCGAAGAGACCATCAATAATAATTTCAAGAACCTCTATATTGATAATGATAAACCCAAGATAAACAATGATATGCATAAGCCCCGGCAAGGGTCTTACCACCATTTTTTGTTGCCCTAAGGCAATACGTGCCATATTTTTCCATCGTTCTGTCTTTCGATCGGTTCGGTCGATCTTTCTACCCAATTTGATGTTTCTGATCAGTTTGCGAACATTCCATGAGAAATATCCGATCCCGGCCAACAGTACAATGGCAAATACTATTTGAGGTATTAGCTTCATCTACTCACTCTTTGTTTCTTCCTCCGGCTCTTTATATGCTTTCTGTTTCTTTCCAAACAATGAAAAATGCACATAACGCTTCGGGTTCAACCTTAGGTCTTCCAAGAGCAATTCCATTTCCTTGGATGCACCTTCCAGGTTGTTGTATAATTCTTCGTCGTTTAAAAGTTTCCCTACGGAACCTTCACTCGACTCAATTTTTGTCATGATGTTGTTCAATTTGTCCATGCTCCCTTCAAGATTGGCCATGGCTTGACCTATGTTTGCTTCCGCTAGGGAATCGCTTACCTTGGACAAATTCCCTGAAAGATTGTCGATATTGGTCAACGACCTGTCCAGTTTTTCTTTATTATCTGAAAGCAAGGTATTCAACTTTGCAGAAGCCTGACTGAAGTTACGAAGCGTAACATCAAGGTTTGCCAAACTGGACTTGATGTTTTTCCTGCTGTCTTCATTCAAAATATCATCTACTCCTACCATAACAGAATCGGCATTATTCAAAACTGCATCCAGGCTTTTTTGCAATGGCTCCAGCTTTTCAGTAACCAACTCCGTAAGTCCCCGCTGTATAGTTCCTTTCAGGGTATCTCCCGATTGTGACATGGGAGAACCATCGTAAACGGGTACTACACGTAAGCTCTTTCCACCTATGATTCCGGTGTCGTAGATCTCTGCAATACTGTTTTTTGAGAATTGAAATTCGTTATCTACGGAAAAGGTAATCAGTAGATTTCCTTTTGCATCCAAAAACTTGATGTTTTTTATATTTCCCACCTGTAAACCATTGATGCTTACAGAATTTCCGGAAGACAATCCGTTTACATCTTTATACACCGCATGATAAGTACGGCTGGAGCTAAAAAGAGTATTGGTCTTTAAAAAAGTAAAGCCTAAAATAAACAAAACAATACCCCCTACTACGATGATGCCTGTTTTAAGTTCCTTGGTTAATTTCAAAAGCTTTTTTTTTAATGAACTAATTTAAACCAGTTCAATGATAAGCAACAAAATTAGAAATAATTTCTTTATATCAGTTCTAATTAGCCGTGGAATTAAGAACAGAAGCCAGTTTTACTTTTTCCCCGTTTTTGAAAGCCACTATAAAACTTGTTTTATACCCCTTGTTTATCGCATACTGCTGCAATTTTTGCACTTCATTATAATCGGAAGTCGAACCATAATAATACCTGTAAATATTTCCCTCTTTTTCCCTACTGATGGGCGAGAGTCCTTTAAAATTATATGATTTTGCCTCTAAAGCAGTGCTTCCGGCAGCTACTTGCACCCTAAAACTCACTCCGGGTTCCACCTGATGATTTTTTTCTTCGGTTGCTGCTGTGTCATTCTCTATTTCGATCCCGGGTTGATCATTCACTTCAAAAGAAAAATCGTCCCCAACATTTTCATCAACCGATTTTTTGTATTTCAAAATGGCGTTTGCTATAGATGTGGCCACATCGGCTTTTCCTTTATTGGAATTGAGATAAGCGCCTTCCGGTTTGTAGGTCAGAAACCCTGTTTCTACCAAAACACTGGGCATATAGGTTTGGTGAAGCACAATAAACCCTGCTTGTTTTACACCCCGGTTTTTTCGCTTAAGATTATATGTAAAATCATCTTGAATGGCTTTTGCTAATACAATACTCTGATCCAAAAATTCTTCTTGCATGATGGTCAAACCGATAAACGATTCCGGGGAATTGATATCATAACCCGCATAGTTCACTTCGTGATCTTCCTCTAAGTATATCACCGAATTTTCTTTCTTTGCCACCTCAAAATTCCGTTCGTTTGCATGAAGCCCCAATACAAAGGTCTCTGTTCCATGCGCACTGGAATTATGGGAATTGCAATGCACGGAAACAAAAAGATCAGCTTTGGCCTCGTTAGCAATTTCCCCCCTTACATACAAATCTACAAAACGATCGTCCTTACGGGTGTAGACTACCTTAATATTCGGATTTTTCTCCAATATTTCTCCAACCTCAAGCACGATCTTGAGGGCAATATCCTTTTCCATATACCCACTCCCCCGGTTTCCTGGGTCATGTCCACCATGCCCTGCATCCAAAACAACAGTAAATTTGTCATCATTGGCTTGCTTTTTGCTATGAGAAAATATAGGTTGAGTAAGTATTAGGGGGAATACCAGAAATAATGTTCCAAAAAATCTATTCATAAAATAATAACGGTTTATGGCAGTTATTTATTTGGTTAAAATTTTTTAATCTATGCCAAACAGACCAAAAAATATACGTATGTTTGGCACGTCAAAAACCGAGCCATTCTTTATACAAAAATAGGATTTAAAGCTTTGCGAGCAAAGAAACGTCACATACTTTTAGCACTGTCTTCTCTGTTTATCAGCAGTATTTTGTATGCACAGGAGCGGCCTAAGGTTCAACCTTTAAATATCAAGGCTGAAGGTCAAGACACGCTCCAAATATACGCTAAGGATGTTCTGACTACGGTTACCGATACCACAGTCACCGACACCATCACCAAAGATACCGTAAAAAAACCAAGTTATCTTCAAGGAATCATAGATTATAAGGCTAAGGATTATATGCGGATGAGCCGCAAGGAAAACAAGATTTACCTCTATAACGAAGCCGAGATTTATTATCAGCAATACGAATTAAAAGCTGGGATTATTGTCATTGACTACACGACCAACGAGGTCTATGCCGGACGTATCAAAGATTCTACCGGAGAATATACCCAAACTCCATATTTCAAGCAAGGCAACAATATTATAGAACCAGATTCAATCCGATTTAATTTTGATACCAAAAAAGCACTGATCTTCAATTCCAGATCTGAACAATCCATAGGTGAGACCATGAATGTTTTTGCTGAAACCGTTAAAAAGGAAAACGACTCGGTTTATTTCCTTAAAGAAGGGAAGTTGACCACTTCTGAAGATGTGGACAATCCGGATTATTTCATCAGAATTCGAAAAGGGAAGTTCGTCCCCAACAAAAAAATCATCGCCGGTTTCAGTAATATGTACATTGCCGATGTCCCTACACCTATTGCAGTTCCGTTTGCTTATTTCCCCATGTCGAGGGATCGAAGGAATTCGGGTATCATCATGCCCACACCCGGGCAAACCAACCGACGTGGATATTCGTTACAAAACGGAGGATACTATTTTGCCATCAGCGACTATTTTGATCTCGCATTGCTCGGAGACTATTATACCAACGGTAGTTATGGCTTTAGGACGGAGACCAATTATGCTAAAAGATATAAGTTTAGGGGGGCATTAAGATTCCGTTATGAGAACAATGTTACCAGTCAGCGTGGATTCCCGGATTACAGTCAGAGTACGATATACAACATTCAATGGAACCACAGTCAAGACGCCAAGGCGAGTCCGAATTCAAGACTCTCGGCTTCGGTTAACTTTGGTAGTAGTAAATTCTATCAAAGTTCATTAAACCAGCTAAACACCCCCAATTTTCTTAACAACACATTACAATCGTCTATTTCTTACAATAAAACCTTTCCGGGGTATCCGATGGTAAACTTAAACTCTACCGTTTCTATCCAACAAAACACCAGGGATCAATCGGTAAACCTTACCTTACCTACTTTTCAGGGAAGTATGGAACGTATTTATCCATTCGCCAAACGCGATGGAAGTAAAAAAGGAATTTTCCAGAACATCAATTTTCAGTATAATTTCAGGGCAGAAAACAGAATTCGTACCAGAGATACTCTTTTGTTCAAAAAAGAGATGTTTGAAGATGCCAAAATAGGTTTTCAGCATACGATCCCGCTAACGACCAACTTCAAACTCTTTAAGTTTTTTAGTACCTCGGTAGGGACCAATTACAATGAAGTATGGCAACTGAAAACAATTAAACGCAACGATTATGACCCTGTTTTGGATGAGGCCACCATTGACACCTTAAGCGGATTTCAACGTTATGGCACTTACAACCTAAATGCCAGTGTGGGAACTACCCTATACGGTACTTTCAACTTTGGTGAAGACAAAAAAATACAAGCCATACGGCACACCGTAAGACCGTCCGTGAGTTATGGTTATACTCCTGCTTTTGATCAGTATTATGACGAGTATGTGGACGAAAATGGTGTTCAACAGATGTACACCCCTTTTGAAGGTGGTATTTATGGCACACCAAGCCTGAACAACTCCAACAATATCGGGCTTTCATTAAGCAATGTGGTAGAAGCCAAAGTGCGTGATAAAGACACCACAGCCACCGAACCCAAAAAGGTTATGTTGTTGAACAACCTGAATTTCAGTACGGCCTATAACATTGTTGCTGACTCACTTCCGTGGAGTCCGGTGCGAATGAGCGGTGGAACACAGCTCTTTCAAAACAAGATGAGTGTTAACTTTGGGGCAACTTTAGATCCTTATGCCATCGACAATACCGGTACCCGTATCGATCTTTTCAACTATGAAAACGGCGGTAGTTTGTTCCGGATGACCAGTGCCAATATGAATGTCAGCTATTCCATCAATAGTAAGTTCTTTAGTAGTGATAAGAAGGACAAAGAAAAGACAGACAATACCCGAAGTGGTGGACGGGATGATGACCTCTTCGGACGGGCACAGGATTTTAGTGACGAACGCACCTTTGCCGATGAAGATGAAGAAGAAACCGACGAACCCACCACTGCCTATGCTGCAAAACTCCCTTGGGATCTCCGGCTGGCCTATTCCCTGACCTATTCCAACAGAAACAGGGAAAGCGAGATCAGCAACAACTCCCTGATGTTCTCGGGAAATGTAGACCTCACCCCACAATGGAAGGTAGGTGTATCTTCAGGATATGATTTCAAACAAAAAGGGTTTACTTATACCCAGTTGCGCTTTTCGAGGGATTTAAAGAGTTTCCGACTCAATTTTAACTGGGTGCCTTTCAGTAATCGGGCTTCCTGGTTTTTCTTTATCGGAATCAAATCGTCTATGTTGAGCGACCTGAAATGGGAGAAACGAAGCGAACCGGATAGACAGCTTTAGGTGGTTGTTGGTTGTTGGTTGTTGGTTGTTGGTTGTTGGTTGTTGGTTGTTGGTTGTTGGTTGAAAGCAAAACTTTTTTAAACCCCTAAACAAAATTCCAGTGAAGAGTATCAAAATTATTGGTAATTGATTAACTTTCCTTTTTTAAATTCTAAAACTTTTAATTGATGAAGAAAATTATAAACACCGATAAGGCTCCGGCTCCGTTAGGGCCCTATAATCAAGCTGTTTTGGCCAATGGTAGTTTGTACATCTCCGGACAAATAGCTATCGACCCAGAAACAGGAACATTGTTGACCGGTGGTGTTGAAGAAGAAGCCAAACAGGTGATGAAAAATCTAAGTGCTGTGCTGGAAGCCGCAGGTATGAGCTTTGAAAATGTGGTAAAGAGTTCGATTTTCTTAAACGATATGAACGATTTTGCCAAGATAAACAGTATTTACGGTTCTTATTTTGATGAAGTTACCGCTCCGGCCAGGGAAACTGTGGAAGTTGCCTGCCTGCCCAAAAATGTAAATGTGGAAATATCGATGATCGCGGTTGGGTAGATAGAATACAAAAAAAGGGAGGAGCTAAAAGATTGTTTTATGTCAGTTCGAGCGCAGTCGAGAACTATATAACCAACAGAAATTAATAGGTTTCGACTGCGCTCAACCTGACAATATCCAATTTACATTACTTTTTAGAAGGCACTCGACCTAAAAGCATAAAACACAAAAAAGGAGCTTTAAATCAAAGCTCCTTTTTTATTTATTCTATTTCAAAACGCTCTCTACTCAAACAAAATCGATTTGTGATAATCGACCAGACCATCAATAGGTCTTCTTAACACTTTCCCCAAACTAAGTCCGTTTTCTGCCAATATCTCCTTCAATTCATCCTGTAAATAGTAAGCAATACTACCTATAAAATGAATCGGCACCTCTTTGGCTTGTTCGTATTGGGTTATGGAGTTATCGATAAACAACTGCATCCCTTTTCTTATCAGTTTCTGACTGTATTCCTCGTCCTTGTTCTGAATAACAAAACGGGCAAAGGTCGCCAGATAAGTGTTCGGGTTTGGTTGTTTGTACAAATGATTTTTTACACTGTCTTCTTCCAGGTCATACTCGCTAGCGAATTTCACAGCCAGTTTTTCCGGGATCTTATGGTAATAATAATCTCTTATCAATTGTCTTCCGAAATAATTTCCACTACAATCGTCCATTAAAATATACCCTAAGGAAGTTACCTTCTGAAAAAGTTCCTTTCCATCCCAATAACTACAATTGGAACCTGTTCCCAAGATACAGACAATTGCCTGTTCATCGGGGCTTACAGTTGCATAGATAGCTGCATATGTATCTTCTTTGACCGTTATTTTTGCATTGGTGAAATAATCGGTGAAAATATCCTTCAAGAATTTCCTCATCCGTTCTGTTCCCGCACCTGCACCATAGAAATATAGCTGAGTAACCTCCTTACGGTGTTTATACAACTCAAAGTTGTTTGTAAGGCGTTCATCTATAATCTCCCTACTCAACACTTCCGGACTAAGTCCTAAGGTTTTGGTAATAAACAGCTTATCCCCATCTTCATCCAATGCGATCCAATCTGATTTTGTTGCACCGCTATCTACAATTAAAATCATTTAGTTTTAATTTAAGTTAAGAGTTCCTGCTCAAACACAGGAATCCGGTTCCGTATTCAAAAAAATTACAATGCGGCAATGTGCTGTGCCAAGTCTACCAATTTGTTTGAGTATCCGGTTTCATTGTCATACCATGAAACCACTTTGAAGAACTTAGAGTTCAATTCGATTCCTGCTCCGGCATCAAAAACACTGGTACAAGTTTCTCCTACAAAATCTTGAGAAACCACTGCTTCATCGGTATAACCCAATATTCCTTTTAGTTCGTTCTCAGATGCAGATTGCATTACTTTTTTGATTTCTTCGTAAGAAGTTTCTTTTTCCAATCTCACAGTAAGATCTACCACAGAAACATCAGCTGTTGGTACTCTAAAAGCCATTCCTGTTAGTTTTCCTACCAATGCAGGAATTACTTTGGTTACTGCTTTTGCAGCCCCTGTTGAAGCCGGGATAATGTTCAGCATAGCACTACGTCCACCTCTGTAATCCTTTTTTGAAGGACCATCAACAGTCAATTGTGTTGCTGTAGTAGCGTGTACCGTTGTCATTAAACCTTCTTCGATTCCGAAGTTGTCATCCAATACTTTTGCAAGTGGTGCCAAACAGTTAGTTGTACAAGAAGCGTTTGATACGATCTTATCTGAAGCTTTTACTTCATTGTGGTTTACTCCCATTACGAACATCGGAGCGTCTTTAGAAGGTGCAGAGATCACTACTTTTTTAGCACCTGCATCAATATGAAACTGTGCTGTATCCAAAGTGGTGAAGATCCCAGTACATTCTGCAACGACATCAGCTCCTACTGCGTCCCATTTCAAATTTTTAGGGTCTCTTTCAGCAGTAATTCTTACGGTTTTTCCGTCTACTACCAAATTTCCGTCCTTTACCTCAACCGTTCCGTCAAATTTACCGTGTACAGAATCGTACTCCAATAAATAAGCTAAATGTTCTACATCCAATAAGTCGTTGATCGCAACTACTTCTACATTTGGCCTTTTTACCGTAGCTCTAAACACCAATCGTCCAATACGTCCAAAACCGTTTATTCCAATCTTTACTGTTGACATGTTATTCTAAGTTTTAATTTATTAATTATCTGTTTTTAATTTTTATGTTGACATGATCTCTGAAACCCGAATAAGTTCCTTATCGATCTCTGATTTTCCTTTTACTGCAAGATCCAATGGTGTAAGGATGATTTCATCTTTGATGACTCCCACCATATAATTGGACTTCCCTTCGAGTAGGGTTTCAACGGCTTTCACTCCCATTCTACTGGCGAGTACCCTGTCGTAGCAAGAAGGTGATCCCCCGCGCTGCATGTGACCGAGAACGGAAACACGAATATCGTAATTCGGAAGGTTTTCCTCTACATATTCAGCCAGTTCAAACACGTTCTTTCCTGATTTATCCCCTTCAGCAACCACAACGATACTGGAAGTTTTTCCTGTTGTCCTACTGTGTTCCAGAGATTCTAAAAGTCTTTCGAGACCTAAATTTTCTTCAGGAATCAATATTTCTTCGGCTCCGGCACCTACCCCTACGTTCAAGGCAATATGTCCGGCATCCCGTCCCATTACCTCAACAAAGAACAAGCGATCATGGGAACTGGCCGTATCGCGGATCCTGTCAATAGCCTCTACAACCGTGTTTAAGGCCGTATCATACCCCAGGGTAGACATGGTTCCGTAGATATCGTTGTCGATGGTTCCAGGAATTCCGATAACGGGATAACCAAACTCTTCGTTAAAGATCATCCCCCCGGTAAATGTTCCGTCACCACCAATGAGGACCAAAGCCTCGATATCGTTCTTTACTAAATTCTCATGGGCTTTTTGTCTACCTTCTTTCGTTCTGAATTCTTTTGATCGTGCTGATTTAAGGATAGTCCCTCCCCTATTGATGATGTTTCTCACACTACGGGCATTCAACTCCTTCATTTCCCCTTCAATAAGCCCTTGGTATCCTCTATAGATACCTACACATTCTATATTGTGATATGCACATGTTCTCACCACCGATCTAATAGCGGCATTCATTCCCGGTGCATCACCACCGGACGTCATAACTCCTATCTTTTTAATCTTAGCAGACATTAATTTTTTTATTTGGACGGTAAAACTACCAAAGAATTTTCAATTTTCTTATATTCTTTGCCCTAAAAATACAATAATGAAAGATTCAATCGTTTTCGTTATTAAATTCCTAACAAATACATTAATTTTTTTTACATCGATTGCTTTTTTTAAGTCGGAAGTCAGGAGTTGGGAGTTGGAACTCCAAAACTGAATGAGGATGCTCCAAGACTAAATGGGGATGATTGTTTTATATTAAAGGTTAGTGATTTTAAGGTTTTTCAGGTTTCTCGCATTGATGATAAACCCGGTTATAAAACAACCATAGAGAACGATATTGGAAATATTTAATACTACCCTGTAATGATTTGAATAATTAAGCTGCTCTGAAAACACAAATATAGGTATGGTTGTCAAATTAAAGATCAAAGCTCCTGTAAGAATCCAAAAAGGTAATGACTTGTAGAGTTTTAACACCTCATTACTATGCAAAAGTTCATAAAAATACAAACAGTAACATACCAAATAAAATAATGCCCCTGCAATATCGATTTCTGACAAATACCCCTCATTAAAAGAATTTATACGGTATAAAACTGAAAAAGCAACCACTAACACATATAATATCAATATAGCTAAAACCCATTTTTTATATATCTGTTTTAGGAAAGCATAAAAAAAGACAAAATAAGTCAAATAGGATACCGGAATAAATATATTATAGATCCAAAAATTGGATGCTACCCTGCTCTCTCCCAATATATTCCTGAAAAACATCATTACAGGGTGTTCCGGATAGTAATAGTTATAAAACCGCAACAAACCCAAGGTTTCCACAAACACGGTCAACCACAATAAAAATAAAAAATAACGACAGGGCGTATGTTTATATTTTTTAAAGGTTATGGTGGCCACAATGGCTGCCAATATTTCCAGATAAAAAATTAAATCTCTGTAAAAGTCTACAAACAAATCATATAGTATTTAGGGGAACTAACTCTATGGTTAAACTTACAAAGAAAATTCAAGGTTGGGTTATTTTCTGATTTCTCGCATTGATGATAAACCCGGTGATAAAACAACCGTAGTGTACAAAGTTTGAAACCAACAATATAAATAAATAAATTCCTCTAGATATATCTAATTGCTTAGCAAACAGAAAAATAGGAATCGTTACCAAAAAATAAAACAAAGAACCGCCGGAAATCCAATAAGACAGTCTCTTATGTAAATATAATATCTGATTAGTTCTAAAAATCTCCCTACAATAAATGATGATGGACAATAACAATATAATTGAACCTGAAATTCTTACTATCATAAAATTTTGTGTGACAAAATTTTCATGGTTAAAATAAAAATCAATGAACACAAAAAGTCCATATAAAATCCCTAAGCCATATAAAGAATGCTTACTGAACTTCTCTTTGACCAGTTTAAAATAATAAAAAATATAAAAGCCAAATGTATATATCCTGAACAAATTGTATATCCAGTAGTTAACATTTAAAAGCTTTTTAGGGAATATGGCCTTTAAAAAGCCTGCATATATAGATTCCGGGTGATAGAGATAAATATAAGGTATGAATCCTAATATTTCTGTAAGCAATGTAATCAACAAATAATATAAAAAATACCGATTCGGTGTTAATCGGTATTTTTTATACGTTATAATCGCAATTACAACGGTTAAGATTATTAAAAAGTGAATACTAAACCTTAAATATTCCATTACGTTCAATAGTATTTAGGGGAACTAACTCTGAGGTTAAACTTACAAAGAAAATTCAAGGTTGGGTTATTTTCTGATTTCTCGCATTGATGATAAACCCGATGATAAAACAACCGTAGAGTACAATATTGGAAATATTTAATATCCCTCTGTAATATTGATGCGAATAATTAAGTTGTTCAGAAAATACAAATATGGGAATGGTCATTAGATTAAAGACCAAAGCTCCGGTAGCAATCCAAAAAGGCAATGATTTATGAAGCTTTAACACCACATTGCTCTGTAGGAGTTCATAAAAATATAAACAGTAACATGTCAAATAAAATAATGCTCCAGCTATATATATTTCTGAAAACATTCTTTTATTAAAGGAAGTGGAATCATCCAAGACAAAAAAGAATACGATTAATACAAATAACAGGATTATAGTTACAACCCACTTTTTATACAACTGTCTTAGGAAATTATAAAAAAATATAAAATAAATCAAGTAGGAAATCGGATTAAATATATTGTAGAGCCAAAAATTGGAATCCACCCTACTCTCGCCCAATATATTCTTAAAAAACACCATTATGGGATGTTCCGGATGATAATAGTTATAAAACCGTAGTAAACCAAGGGTTTCAACAAATACGGTAAGCCACAATAAGAACAAAAAATACCGGCAGGGTGTATGCCGGTATTTTCCATATGTTATTGAAGCAACAATAGCTGCTAATATTTGCAGATAAAAGATTAAATCTCTGTAAAAATCTACAAACAAATCAATAGTCTTTAGGAGGCCATCCTCCTTGATTCATGTTTAAAGGGTCAACTTCCTCAATGGTTTCAGTACCTACCTTCATAGCCGAAATCGCTGTTTCCTTAGTTCCGGTAGGAGCTATAAACATAGTGGCGCTACCATCATTTTCATCGTCTTCATATTTCCCGAGGAAAAAACGAAGTCCCAAGTTTTTATAGTCTTTGTCTTTAGTCTCGCTTTTTACATAAGCGATATACTCTTCAATCTCTTCCAAAGGCCACCAAAAATCACGGCATTGTTCTTTGCCAAATTCCTTTTTTAGCGCTTTTTCAATGGTTTTAATATACTTTTCTTGTAGTTTCTTCGCCTTCTTTGGCGAAATGCATTTTGCAGGTTTTGGCATTTTTATATCTAGTTGTCGGTTATTAGTTATTTCTTGAATCCTGAGCCCCTGAATTCTTCTTTCCTCGCGAATATAACATTTTCTACGTAATGAGCATAAATTTTTTATTGGGAATTGATGGTGAAAATACGAGATTAAAAGTACAGTTTTGAAAACCGGTCAACTCTAATCAGGAATGTATAGGTTTTTGGTTTGTGTATTGGAATTTAGAGCTTATCCCCTCCCAGTCTCCCTTAAGGGAAGGAAATTGTAACGTTTCACTGAACCGGAGGGGGATGCCACTGCCTTGCATGAACAATAAACCCTACGATAAAACAGCCATACATAATATAGCATGAAAATACGAGTACATAATTATAAACCGGACCGCTAAAACCGAGTTGATCTGCAAAAATAAAAATAGGCATGGTCACCAAATTAAAAAAGATAATACCAACCATGATCCAAAACGATAATTGTTTATAAAACATAATAATTCGGTCGCTTTTCAACATTATCTTCATATATAACAATGCTGCTATCAAAGAACATAAGGCTCCTACAATCCTATGAGTATCTCCTAATTTTATGTATAATGTTTTATAATGAATAAGGTCATAAACTACAGAAACCGTATAGATAACCAACAGCCAATTGAACATTCTAAGTCTTGAATTTTCTCTTTTAGACAATTCCCTGAAATAAATTAGAAATATATAAAAAGACAGAATCGAATGTATACTAGCAATCCAGATATTATTTCTAACCAAAATGTCTGGCAGATGTGCTTCTAAAAAACCGGCAATTGAACTTTCAGGAAATTTCCATACTATAATAGGAATTAACCCAATAATTTCATTTAACAGCGTTATTACCAAAAAATAAATAATAATCTTATTTGGGGTAGTTTTATATGTACCGTAACAAATAAGGCCGATAATAAATGCCGTTAATTCAAACAAAAATATCGATCGTTTAAAATAAAAATCAAAATCGGCCATCTTTTACCTTATCATTACTGTTGAGGATATGTTGCTTTTGGAGGTTCCCCAGTTGTACCATACTCCATTGCATCAACCTCAGTAATATCCGGGGATACAGCATAATATGGTTTTACAAAATTAGGCAGGATACTTCCTTCTGCTTTCTGTGTGGAATCCGGTATAAAACCGGTTGGCGTGATAAAAGTTGCCAAAGTATTAGGTTTTCTCTCATCATTTTCCGGGAACACCCCGATATAGATACGGAAACCATCTACTTCCCCGCCCATTGCTTTTACAGAATCTTTTGATCTTTTAATATAACTCAACAATTCATCAGTAGAATACCAACTGGAAATCGAAAGGTTAAACTTAGGCGATTTTCTGGTGAATTTTTGGGGTTCTTGCTTTGTCATGTTGTTTCCTTCACGCATTTTCGCGATCATCTGTTTGTAATACTCAAGAGAATCAGCCTTGGCAAAAAGCTCTTCAATATCTTTTACAAAATGTTTGCTCAACTTAGAAGCTTTTTCAGGATTCAGCTTCTTTTTAGAGATGTCCACCGGGTCAAACCTGATTGTATTAGGCTCATTATTACAAGAGTTTAACAATAATACAAATAATAATAACCCGCTAATTTTTAATAGGTTGGAATAAAGTCTTTTCATTTTTTTAGTTGATTTGATTAAGAGATTCCAAGATAAGACAAAATTTTACTATTTTAACACTCAGAATCAGACATTTAACTGCTTATTCGATGTAATGCATTTATTATTAGATGATTAGAAATCAACCCTTGCAGAATAAAAGGGGATTTTCCCCTCAAGTTTTCGAAGTAATCACATGTTAATTCGATGAAAAACAATCCATTACAGCAATAAAATGCACAAGAAACTGCTATATTTAGTTTAGAAGTTCTATCATTTTAATCAAATCCTTAACCATCAACCATGAAAACCTTAAAATACAGATCCTATGGACAGACCGTTTATTTATTGGAACAGATCTTAAATAAACTAGGGTACAATGTTATAATCTCAAAGTACTTCGGAAAAGATACCGATGCCGCCGTGCGTGATTTCCAAAGGACAAACAACCTAGTTATAGACGGTATTGTAGGGATAAAGACGTGGAGTAAATTGCTCGCCCTTAAAAAAGAATTGCTCGACCATACTGATAAACTCCTTGCCGAAAAAGACCTTCTCGATTTTGCCAAAACCTTCGATCTCGAACTGGCGGTGGTCAAAGCCGTTAATGAAGTGGAAAGCCACGGAAGTGGTTTTTTGATTTCCGGAAAGGCTAAAATACTTTTTGAAGGCCATATCTTTTGGCGGCAGTTGAAAAAAAGAAATGTCGATCCGAAGAAATACCAATCTAAAGAAACCGCTCATGTACTCTATAAAAAATGGACCAGAAAACACTATGTGGGAGGAGAAGGTGAATACACACGTCTAAATGATGCAACAAGCATTAAAAACACCGCTGCTTTTCACGAAGCCGCACATGCTTCTGCTTCTTGGGGCGTTTTTCAGATCATGGGGTATCATTACGAATCGCTGGGGTATGAATCTATCGATGATTTTGTAAACCGCATGCAAGAGCACGAACGCGAACACCTCATTGCCTTTGGAAGATACCTGAAAGTCAACAAGCTTATCGATTCCTTACAGAAAAAAGATTGGAAACGCTTTGCCCGCGCCTACAACGGTTCGTCGTATAAAAAGAACCACTATGATGAGCGTTTGGAAAAAGCGTATTTGAAGTATCACGGGTGACCGATGACGGGTGACGGAAGCTTGCCGCAAAGTCAGGAGACATTTGCAGAGCAGGTAGAATGTAGCTTTTGGAATTTGGTGCTTGGGATTTGTTTATTTCCAAATATGAACCATTACAAAAGTAATTGTATCTTTAGTGTTAAATCACTTCAGTAAGCTAACCAAAAACATCATTACAATGCAAAAAGTTTTACTTCTTATTACCATAATTTTGTTGGGAACAGGATTTACCCAAGCCCAAAAAGGAACCAAAGAACGCATTAAAGTACATAGTACAGCCCTGGAAGGCAACCTTATTGGTGATGAAGCTGACAGGGATGTAACGGTCTATATGCCACCTTCATATCAATCCAACCCAAACCGCCATTATCCGGTGCTTTATATGCTCCACGGTTTTACTGATACCGATTCCCAATGGTTTGGGTGGGAAGACCATTGGATCAACTTGCAGCAGGTAATAGAACAAGCCATTTCCGAAGGGCTTTCCAAAGAGATCATAGTGGTAATGCCTAATGCCTATAACAAATTTAGGGGAAGTATGTATGCCAGCTCAGCTACCATAGGCGATTGGGAAACCTTTGTCACCAAAGAATTAGTAGCTTATATAGATAATAATTACCGTACACTGCCCAATATAGAAAGCCGCGGATTGTCGGGACATTCTATGGGTGGCTACGGAACCATTCGCCTTGGCATGAAATATCCGGATGTGTTTTCGTCTATTTATATGTTGAGTCCGTGCTGTATGGATGGCGGGGTGATTGCTAACGAAGAATTGATGGATAAGATAGCATCCTTCAATACCCTGGACAAGTTGGATGAAGCTTCTTTTTTTGAAATAGCCGCCCTGGCTACTTCGGCTGCATTTGCCCCCAATCCTAAGAATCCACCGCTTTACTTGGACTTGCCTTTTGCAGATGGTGAAATACGAGATGATATTGCCAATAAAATAGCGGCCAACCGCATACTGAATATTGTTGACCAGTACATCCTCAACCTAAAAAAACTCAAAGGGATTGGCATGGATGCCGGATTGCAGGATGAAGGCATCAGTCAATCTACCAAAAAGCTTCACGAATTGCTGGAGGCTTACCAAATACCCCACCAATACGAAAGTTATGAAGGAGACCACCTCAACCGTATAGCCGAACGTATCAGGACTAAGGTGTTGCCTTTCTTCTCGGAAAATTTGGTTTTTGAATAGGAAAGGAAGTCGGGAGTCCGAAGACGGAAGTCGGAAGATAGAAACTCCTGACTTCAGACTTCGGACTTCAACATAATTCTGGGGATTTTTCCCCTTTTATATTCAATTTATTTACTTCATTTTAGCTATAAACAAAAAGCTTGATGAAAAACATAGATATGATTTCCTATTTAGATGTTTACAATCGGATAAACTCCAAGACCAGTGATTCAGTAGGAAAGATAAAACTACTTATCGAAAACGAAGACATTAGTGCATCCGATGAATTGTATAATTTTTTAAAAGACATAGAAGATATTTTTAGGAGAAACCAGATTTCCGAATTTACCGACATTGCCGGTTATCGCGTGAAATTGTTGGCTTCCCGCACAGCATTGGATCAACGTATCCCGCAAAAAAAATATCAATTGGAGACCGCCTTGGCTCTTATTCCAACCATAACACAAACCGTTAACAACGCCATGAAACCCATTGAGTGTAAGATCAATAAATCGAGGAACATCATAAAAGAATTGGTTTCACAAGCCTATGACAGCAACATGATTCAATATCATAAAGGCACCAATTTTTCTGATTTTATTCATGCATTATGGCGATTGCTTTTAAATCATGACAATTTTAAAAAGCAAGCCAAATTGGTTTCCAAATACATCAGCACCGATGATATTTTATTGATTCTTTCTGAAGAGGTGCATCAGGAAAATATATCGATGAAATAAATTCGATTAATATTTAGCCAGCCGGGCTTTATTAAACATCACCTTTTTATAAATATTGCGCTCCTAGCGGGGTATAAAATACATTTCTTCGCATTTGTTATTAGAGGGTGATTTGATTTAAACATTTTTATTATTTCATAAATTAAACCCCTGATTTATGCTCTGTTCATTTTTGTCTTGAAACAAAAACGAACCAAAAAATCAAGACTGGTGGTAAATCCCTAAGAAAATGCTACGGCATCCCCAGCCACGGATGAAAAAAAACTCGCAAGCTCAAACAATTTTTCATCCCAATCCCTACTGCTGCCTTGATTTTCAAGAGATTTATCATAGGTCGATTCCTTTACTATATCCAACCTTACGTTATTAAAGAAAACCTTACCTCCTCCCCGGTTCGTTTTTGTGCCAGTAACGCAATCGCTTTATCTGTCAGTTGTAAGATCCGTGGGTAACCTCCTGTGGTTTGGGCATCTTTCATCAAAATAATGAGCTTACCCGAGGGTGTGAATTGTACTGTTCCCGGTAGGGTTGCAGAGGTCAATATGGAATATTTATGTGGCAAAATTTGTTGTTTTAACTGATAGGCCATGCGGTTATTCTCCTTGGCTACATTAAAAATTCCATTGAGCACTTGCTGTTTTTGTTTTCCTGTAAGTAGATTGAATTCCGGAGCCTTATAAACTTCCAGTTCTTTTTGATCAAAATTAAATTCCGAAGGCAAATTTTTTGTTTTAGTTTTACGATTAGCTCTAGGTTTTTTACCAATCTCCAAGGAATATCCGGTAGTGAGATGTGAGTGTTCCGTTATAGGCACATACCAAGACCTGCTGCCCATGACCTGCTCTGTGTTGAATCCGCCTTCCACCGCCAAATAAGCACGAATTCTACCTTTCAGCTTACCAAAACTCAGTACATCCTCTTTTTTAAGTTCATACACTTCGTTATTCTGAATCGCTTTCCCATTGATCTGTGGTGACATGTCAGCACCACTGATAGCAATCCGTACAGGCCCATCAAAAACAAGCTCCGGTCCCATCATGGTAATTTCCATGACTGCTGCACTTTTTTCATTCCTCAACAGTGCATTGGCATAGGCCGCTGAAAATTGATCCATAGCACCGCTAATGGGAACACCTTTGTCCCTGTATCCAAATCTGCCGGCATCTTGTATGGTAGAATATAAACCGGGTTTATTTACTTGTATCATCCAATTCGTATGTTTCAAGATGAAATATCTTAGCATCCACCTGAATGGTGATGAGTTCGTGTGTTGCCTTGTCTATGGGATAAAACTTTATTTTATCGCCTACACTCACCCCGCAAGGGTCTTCGTTCTCGGGATTGAACACTTTTACAGGAGAATTTCCGATAATATTCCATCCTCCGGGGGATTCTTGCGGATAAACCCCTGTTTGCTTTCCTCCGATACCCACTGATCCCTGTGGAATCTTCAGGCGTGGTTCAGTACGTCGTGGTTGGTACAAGGCTTCGTTCAGTCCGCCCAAATACATAAATCCGGGTAAAAAACCAATGCAATAAATGGTGTAAAGTGGTTCTGTATGCAACTCGATAATCCGTTCGACACTCATTTTCTTTGCCAATGAAAAAGCCTCCATATCAATCCCAAACGAATTGTCATAACAGACTGGGATATGCCACAACTTCCGTTGCACAAGGTTCACCACACGATTGTCCTTGTACAGGGTTTTCAGTTCAGCCTTTAATTTTTTATGGTCAATGGGTTTTCGGGCAATCAACGCCAGTGAATTGTAGGATGGAATCAGTTCAAAACCTTTTAGGTGCTTCCCAATTAGATTTTTGAATTTAAGGATGTCGTTCAGCACTTCCTCGTTCACCGTTCTTGGCCATTCGATCAACAAAGCCTTATCTCCATAGGGACGATATTCCAGTTTAAATTTATCCAAGAGTCGTGATATGAAGTTGATTGTAAAGGTATTTAACGATATCCGTTGCATTTTCTGTATCGGAATGCACACAAAATGTATCCGCTTTTATAGGAACAGTGCTTCCATCAACCGCAGTAACGCGACCTTCTTTTGCCACACTCAAAACCTGTTTCAGGATGGCATCCACATCGGTTAAAACAGCATTAGGTTTACTTCGGGCAACCAAAGAAAGGTCAGGATTGTAGCTTCGATCAGCAAAAGCTTCATAAATAATGGAAAAGCCTTCTCCTTTTGCCTTTTTGGCAATAACGGAATTGTACGGTACATAAAGCGCCACTTTTTCTTTATAATTTCTGATCGCTTGAAGGAAAACAGCAGCCCTTTTTTCGTCTTTTGCTATGTCGTTGTACAAAGCACCGTGGGGTTTAATGTGATGAAGCTTAGCTGAAAATCCGCCTAACACCCCATCCATAAGTTGTATTTGCTCTTGAATACTGCTTATTAATTTTTCTGCTGAAATGGATATGGATTTCCTTCCGAAGTTTTCCCGATCGGGATATGAAGGATGCGCTCCTATTTTCACCTGATGTTTTACAGCCAGTTTGACTACTTCCTTCATCGTGCTTTCATCACCGGCATGACCTCCACAAGCAATGTTACACGATTGAATATACGGCATCAGCTCACTTTCATTGGAGGTGCCTTCCCCTAAATCGCAATTGATATCAATCTGTTGTGTTTTCTTTGCCCCTAACAAAATATGCATATTTAATCTCCATTAGTATGAAAATTCGCAGAATAAAGATACCATAAGTTTAGCGATCAACTAAATAATAATTAAAAAATTTACCCCAACCAGCCATCCCTATCCAGACTTCGGTATTGGATCGCTTCACTGATATGTGTGCCTGTGATATCGGTTTCGTTTTCCAGATCGGCTATGGTGCGGGCTACTTTCAGGATACGGTCATAAGCCCTAGCGGAAAGCTGTAAACGCTCCATCGCATTTTTGAGCAATGATTTAGAAGCCTCGTCGAGTTTACAATATTCCCGTATTTGTTTGGTGTTCATCTGTGCGTTGTAATGGATATTCGGCAAGCCTTCAAAACGCTGTGTTTGGATTTCACGGGCTTTGCTCACCCGCTCACGGATGACCACGCTACTCTCCCCTTTCCTTTCATCCGATAGCTTTTCAAAAGGAACAGGGGTCACTTCAATATGAATATCGATCCTGTCCAATAAAGGCCCTGAAACTTTACTCAGATAGCGTTGCATCTCTGCCGGAGAGGAAGTCACCGGAGCGTCAGGGTCATTGAAATAACCACCCGGACTCGGATTCATACTAGCTACCAGCATAAAACTGGATGGATAGGTTACTGTAAACCTTGCTCTGGAAATAGTCACTTCCCTGTCTTCCAGGGGCTGTCTCATTACTTCTAAAACACTGCGTTTAAATTCCGGTAATTCGTCCAAAAACAATACGCCATTGTGTGACATGGATATTTCTCCCGGTTGCGGATAGGCTCCGCCACCCACAAGAGCGACATCAGAAATGGTATGATGCGGACTTCGGAACGGTCGTTAGTTCATGATTCCGTTGCTCGTAACCCTTCCTGCAACGGAATGAATCTTTGTCGTTTCCAAGGCTTCGTTCATCGTCATGGGTGGCAAAATGGAGGGTAAACGCTTCGCCAACATGGTTTTTCCCGCTCCGGGAGGTCCGATAAGGATAATGTTATGTCCGCCAGCGGCAGCGATCTCCATACTCCGTTTTATGCTTTCCTGTCCTTTTACATCGGCGAAATCAAATTCGGGGAAATTGAGGGTTTTATAGAATTCCTTTTGGATATCGACCTCCATGCGTTCCAAGGGCGCTTTTCCGTCAAAAAAATCAATCACTTCCTTAATATTCTTCACCCCATACACTTCGATGCCTTCAACAATGGCAGCTTCCTTGGCATTTTCATAAGGCAAGATAAAACCTTTAAACCCTTCTTCTTTGGCGTTGATCGCTATCGGTAAAGTTCCTTTGATAGGTTGTAGTGTTCCGTCCAACGAGAGTTCCCCCATGATCAGGTAATCCTCCAAACCTTCATCTTTTATCTGCCCCGAAGCAGTCAAAATCCCTATTGCCAAGGTCAGGTCGTAGGCAGAACCTTCTTTTCGCATATCGGCGGGTGCCATGTTGATCGTGATCTTTTTTCCGGGAATCTTGTACCCGTTGTTCTGTAAGGCCGAAGCAATCCGAAAATTACTTTCCTTAATGGCATTGTCGGGCAATCCGACCAAGTGATATCCTACTCCTTTATCTATATTGACTTCAACGGTAATGGTAGTGGCTTCTATCCCGAAAATAGCACTCCCGAAAACTTTTTTTAACATGTATTCTCTTATTTACAGGCTAAATATAGCAAAAATAGTATGGATATGAAGAAATTAAACTACGTATTGCGATATAAAAAAGGTCTAAAAGAAATATAACTATATGTTATACTGAGCCTATCGAAGCACAGTCGAAGTAAAATTTATTGAAACCCATACGTCTTCGACAGGCTCAGACTGACAAATCAAATTCACCAAGGGCTTTTAGACACCCCTAGTAAATCGATTTTTATCTTGTTTGTTATTGTGTATTTAAGCAAAATACACATAAATAAAGACAACGATAGCACAAATAGCCAGACCTACCGGAGCCAGGAATTTATAAGGTTCAATGTTAACTTGTTTTGTGTATTTAAGTTCGAAGTCTGATTCTCTTGGAAATAACCTCCCTATAATCAACATAATCAATACATTGACTACAAACAGTATCCCCATGACATGTAAAAAATGCGGATAGGAAAGTGTTGCAATTTCGGCGAGTTTATCAGCATCGGTAATTCCCGAAGCTTTTGCTGCTTCTACAGCTCTATCGGCCATTATCGGTTTAACGATAAACTGACTGATAATATACAGTAAACTTCCGGATATAATTCCGATTTTAGCTGCAATAGCGGGTACACGCTTGGTGAGGTAACCCACCACAATGATGGTTAGGATCGGGATATTGTAAATACCGTTAACCTCCTGCAAGTATGCAAACAACCCCCCTGCATTGGCAATCAAAGGTGCGATAAGCATCGCACAAACGGCCAGAACAATTCCAAAACGTTTTCCATACTTAACTACAGTGAGTTCAGAAGCGTCCTTGTTGATATATTGTTTGTAAATATCCAGACCGAAAAGGGTCACGGAGCTGTTCAGTGCACTATTGAACGAACTCAGGATAGCTCCAAACAAAACTGCAGCAAAAAAGCCCATCCACACACTTGGAAGTACTAAATCCACCAATTTAGGATAAGCCTGATCTTTTTCTATGGTATTTCCAAAAATATGAAAAGCTATAATCCCCGGAAGTACCACAATAACAGGCCCTAAAATTTTAAAAAAGGCAGCCAAGAGCAATCCTTTTTGTCCTTCCTTTAGGTTTTTGGCCCCCAAAGCCCTTTGGATAATCGCTTGGTTGGTTCCCCAATAAAACAGGTTTACAAGCATCATACCCGTAAAAAGGGTGGAAAAAGGCACTTCTGAAGTCTTATCTCCAAGAGAATTAAACTTCTCCGGATTGGATTCCATCAATGTTGACAAACCCTCTGTCACGCTACCATCACCCACATACATCAATCCGAATATAGGAATCAATAAGCCTCCGATAAGGAGTCCTACCGCATTTACGGTATCTGATACCGCTACGGCTTTCAATCCACCAAAAATGGCGTAGATAGAACCAATGATACCGATACCCCAAACACATATCCACAGTGAAGTGGTGTGTGAAACTCCTAAAAGTTGCGGGATATCAAACATGGTAGTGATCGCCAACGAACCGGAATACAGTACGATAGGCAAAAGTACGACTGCATATCCTGTTAAAAACAAGGCAGAAGTAATTGTTTTGGTGGTTTTATCAAAACGCTCATCGAGGAATTGTGGCACTGTGGTAATCCCTCCTTTCAGGTATCGAGGCAACAAAAAAGCAGCCGTTACCACCATGGTGATGGCCGCCAGGGTTTCCCAAGCCATTACCGATAAACCATTAGCAAACGACGAACCGTTAAGTCCGACTATCTGTTCAGTAGAAAGGTTGGTCAACAAAAGGGAACCTGCTATGACCCCCGCAGTAAGACTTCTTCCACCTAAAAAATATCCGTCTGAAGTATGTTCGTTTGTTTTTCGTGTTGCTATATATGAGATTATCGCAACGAGGAGTGTAAATCCTACAAAGGAAAGAATTGCCATATTAATACTATAGTTTTAGTTGATTCAGAATTGCGAATATAACATATTCTGTAAAACAGGCTTGATATTTTAATAACAAATTGAGTGTATTATGTTGATAAATGTAATTTGAGTTGCAATTATTTATCATTATAAAAAATCATTTCAGAATAGATTGTTACACTGAGCCTGTCGAAGACTTATTCAATATATCGACATACACTTCGACAAGCCTGCCTGACGGCAGACAGGCTCATTACATAAATACTTTTGGAACATTCTCCTTTCTGGGAATGATTTACCTTTAATCTTTATTACTCCAACACCTTAAACTCAATTCTGGATGAATTATAAATCCGGTGTGTTTGCTTTTGAAAGTCTTTTTCTTCTGCTTTAAAAATGTTATCCACATAGGTCTGCGGATTGATATCAATCAACGGGAACCACGTACTTTGTATCTGAACCTGCATTTTATGTCCTTTTTTGAAGGTGTGATACACATCCTGTAATTTAATATTTACAGGAGTCACTTCATCGGGAACAAAAGGCTCCGGTTTTTCAAAGCTGTTCCTATAACGTCCGCGCATCACCTCGCTGCGTACCATCATGTGGTAATTGCTCATTTTTAGGTAATCTTGTGTTTCTTCAAAATCTTTGGCATCGGGTGGGAAAACATCAATGACTTTAACTACCCAATCAGCTGCCGTTCCCGTGGTAGAAACCTGTAGTTTTGCTAGTATATCGCCTACAACGGTCATATCCTCTTCCAAAACATCGGTTTCAAACACCAATACGTCCGGTCTTCTGGCGGCAAAACGCTGGTCGTCTGTCATATATTTTCTTGGGGTAAACACCATTTTGATGTCTTCGCTGTACGGCACCGGTTTTTTAGGGTCGCTCACGAATTCTTCATACGAAAACTGCATGGTCATCACTTCGCCCATACTTTGGTGTTGTCCCAAGCCGTAGCTTTTTTCTTCAGTATTCTCCGGTGGCCAGGTTTCGTATTGATTCCATTCGTTTTTTCCGGTATCGTATACATAAGCTTCCGGCAGACCTGATTCCTCTGCTTTACCGCCTTCTTTTAAAAAGTGATTAAAGAATTTGGTTTCTATCTCCCCTTGAAAGAATTTAGAAATATTATCCCCAAAATATACATTTCCTATTGCCTGGCGTTCTTTGGTACGCGCCCAATCACCATGACTCCATGGTCCCATCACAATAGTATTGTAATTATCACTTCTTTTTTCGATGTTTTTATAGGTTTCCAAAGGGCCATAAAGGTCTTCCGCATCAAACCAACCGCCCACGATCATGGTAGCAGGTTTGATATCTTCTAAATGCTGAATGATTCCTCGTGACTTCCAAAATTCATCATAATTAGGATGATCCTTTAGTTGTTGCCAAAAGATATTGTCTTTTTTGTAATATTTATCGAGATTGCTCAAAGGCCCTGCATCCAAAAAGAACTGATATTGGTCTTGTGTTCCCAGTTCAGGAAAAGAATACCAGCTTTCTTTAGTCGGTTGGTCTTTCATATAGCCAAAGGCCGAAGTAGCCCTCCAATAGCTCAGCAGATAAGCCCCGTTATGATGAAAATCATCAAAAAAGAAATCGCCAATACAGGCTTGGGGAGACACTGCTTTTAGTGCCGGGTGATCACTTAGCAAAGCATAGGTAGAATAAAATCCGGGATAGGAAATCCCCCAAACCCCCACGTTTCCGTTATTGTTATCCACATTTTTCACCAACCAATCTATGGTATCATAGGTATCAGAAGCTTCATCGATCTCTTTTCTCTTTTTATTGGGAATATAGGCACGCATATTATCGTATACCCCTTCACTATTCCAACGCCCACGGACATCCTGATAAACAATAATATTCCCTTCCTTCATTAGGGTTTCATTGGATCCGATCTTTGAACTGAATTGGTCTTCTCCGTAAGGTCTGCAACTGTAGGGAGTTCGTTTCATCAAAATCGGGTACTCTTTAGAGGTATCCTTCGGACTAAAAATCGTGGTATGAAGTTTTACGCCATCACGCATGGTGATCATCACTTCCTGTTTGTTGTAATGTTCCTTGACATCATATTCAGATTGTGCTGTGATACAACTGAAGGAAATCAACAGGAAGAGTAAAAGAAATTTTTTCATATCTCTTAAGTTAAGTTAGCTATTTAGTTTCCCAAATTTATTATTATCTGGGATAAAACAATTACTTACTGATGTTTTTAACATCTAATTAATCGCATTGTCATCTGAAAACTCGCTGTCAACACTAAACACCTCATCTTCTTTTTTGAAGTTCTCCAGACCTTTTTTCAGCCAGTCGTAATAAGTAGCATCATCTGTGTATTGCTGAGGCGTATTCAAGATGTTAAAATCGGGGGACATCAAAATATAGTAGGGCTGCGACGCTGTTTTAAAATTGATCGCCTGGAAAGTCGCCCATTTATCCCCTATCGTCCTTATTTCTTTTACCTTACCGTTACCATTTTTATAGTTGAATTGCTGATCCTCCGGCAGCTGTTTCCTATCGTCCACATACAAAGAGATCAACACATATTCATCGTTCAGCAGATTGTAGATTCTGGGCTCGCTCCATACGTTTTCTTCCATTTTTCGGCAGTTGACACAAGCCCAACCGGTGAAATCCAATAAAATGGGTTTGTTATTCGCTTTGGCGTATGAAAGCCCTTCTTCAAAATCCTTAAAGCAATTGAGCCCAAGCGGACAATCACTTTCCTGCGGATAGATGCTGTAAAATACCGGTGGCGGAAAACCACTAAGGAGTTTTAAATTTGATTCTGATGTTTTTTTAAGTCCGGGAATGAGATAGATCACAAAGGCTGCCACCAAAACCCCAAAAGCGATTCGGGTGAAACCTAATTTCTTTTTCGGTCCATCGTGTGGAAAACGGATAATTCCGAAGACATACAGTGCTAAAAGCACAAAGATCACAATCCAGATTCCTATAAATATTTCCCTTTTCAGCAGCCCCCAATGCTCTACCAGATCGGCATTGGAAAGGAATTTAAACGCCAGTGCCAATTCCAAAAATCCTAAAATGACTTTGGTGGTGTTCATCCAGCCCCCTGATTTCGGTAAGGAATTCAGCCAATTCGGGAACAAGGCAAACAAGGCAAATGGTAAGGCCAAAGCCAAACCAAAGCCGCCCATTCCTACGGTCAGCTGGGTTGCACCTCCATCACTGGTCAAGGAACCTGCCAAAAGCGATCCCAAAATAGGTCCGGTACAGGAAAAAGAAACGATAGCCAGTGTCAATGCCATAAAAAAGATCCCGATAAACCCTCCGGTACTGGAAGCTTTGTCCATTTTATTTCCCCATGAGGATGGCAAGGTCAATTCGTAATATCCGAAAAAAGAAAAGGCAAAAAAGACAAATATGACAAAGAAAAGAATGTTCAACCACACATTGGTAGAGATGTTATTGAATATCTCTGGTGCGATGGAATCCAGAAAATGGAACGGAATACTCAACACAAGGTAAATCCCGACAATAAACGCCCCGTACAGTATGGCGTTGGTAATTCCCTTCTTTTTATCACCCGATTGTTTGGTGAAAAATGAAACCGTCAACGGAATCATTGGGAAAACACAAGGCGTTAACAAGGCTATGAGTCCGCCCAGAAAACCAAGGACAAACAGTCCCGTAAGTCCACTTCCCTCTTCCGATTTTGAACCGGAAGATGAGATATAATCTACGCTTTGAAGTGGTAATTCCAAACTTGCTGCTAAATCCAAACTCTTTTCGCCCACCTCTTTATCTTCAAAAACAACAGGACCACCATCTATGGAAAAGCCCAATTCTACTGCATTAAATATACAACGCTCGTCATCACACGCCTGATATTCCACCGAAGCAATAACCGATTTGATGTCCGGATTTAAAACTTTGATCTTTTGCGTAAAAACAGCTTCATTGTTGAAATAAGATAAATCAGTTTCAAAAACCTCATCAAATTCTGTTATCGGCTCACTTTCCTCCACACTACCAATCAGTTCATAATCTACTCCAGGGTTTTTAAAAGTAAATTCAGTAGGATTAGGAGCCATGACCCCTTCTTCGATCGATTGCTCCTGTGCATACAAATGCCAATGTTCGATAATTTCCGCATTGATAACAAGGTTGTATTCCGTTTCCGATAATTTTTCTACGGAAGTGCTCCAGGTAACCTGATCTTGTGCATGGACAAAAGCGGTTAAAAAGAGTAAGCAAGCTACGAGTACATTACGTATCAAAGTATTCTATTTTTAAGATTTGTTTCGTCGTTTCGGTCACTTTAAAGCGGTCGTCTGTCCGATGGCCCACGATCCAGATAATTTTATCATCACCATTACAAAGCAACCATTGTTTTTCTTTGGCTATGAGAGAGAATTTTTGATCCTTAAAGTACTTACTGACTTTCTTTCTCCCCTTCATTCCAAAGGGATAAAAATAATCACCATTTTCCCATTTCCTCAGTTTTAAGGGAAACTTTAACGTTTCTTTATCAAGGTAAATTGTACTATTATCCGCCTCTGATATTTTCCCTACAAAGCCTATCGACAATTTGAATGGCTCTTTTACAAGGTTTTGTCCTTCTTCAATAAAATAACTTACATTAAAAGGCTTGCCATCAAGAGGTTCTACCAGAATAAATTCCCGGTCTTTAAGCAAGCGATGGGTATCTGAAAATAATTGTTTTCCGCTTTGAGCCTCCAACAGGTTTTCAATATCCTCTATATCCTTTCTAAAGCCATAGGGCTTAAAAAGTTCGTAGAGATAAGCCTGTTTCGGCTTCAATTTTTGTATTTTTTTTACTGAAATTTTAAAGGTCTCCCCTTCCTTTTCAAATAGTTTGTTCCGCAATTTCTCAACACGCCTTTCAATGAGTTGTGATGAACCTTTAAGATGATTGATGGTGCTTTCAAAATTTTGAAGTAAGGTGGGATTGATCTCTTTCAACTTCGGAATGACTTCATGACGCAGTTTATTCCGCAGGTATTTGGTTTCGGCATTGCTGCTGTCTTCCCGCCACTCAATTTTATTGTTTAATGCATACTGAAGAATCCCCTCTCGCGAAAAAGGCAATAACGGACGCACCACATAATCATTGATCTCTGGAATTCCCGTAAGTCCGTCAAGTCCGGTACCACGGCTAAGGTTGATCAAAAAAGTTTCCAGATTGTCGTCTGCATGATGGGCCGTTAATAAATAATCATAGTTCAAAGCTTCTTTCTGCTCCCTGAACCAGCGATAGCGCAATTCCCGTGCGGCCAGTTGCGTGGACAGTTTATGGGTCTCAGCATAATTTTCCGTATCAAAAACCGTACTGTAAAAAGGAATCTTCATCTCCCCTGCCTTTTGCTTGATAAACTGTTCGTCTTCATCGCTCGCTTGACCCCGAAGCTGAAAATCACAATGCAGAACAACCACATCCATCCCCAGTTGATGGCACAGATGTGTAAGCACCATACTGTCGATCCCTCCACTCACGGCAATCATCAATTTTGATGGCTTCAGGAAAGGAAATTGCTGTTCGATATGTTCTTTAAAAGCGTTGAGCATCTTGCAAAGGTAAATAAAGAAGTACGAAGTTAGAAGTACGAAATAAGAAGGTATGTAGAATCCAAAAATAAAGGCATAAAAAAAGGCAAGCTACCTACATCGCACCGCTACAACCACATACCCTTGCTGCGTTCCCGCCCTGGGGGATTCTGTAGGAGCTGGTCGTGTAGGACTTGCCGGGTGCAAATTTACAAACTTTTTAAAGTATGAGCAATAATTTTACAATCTTAATTTAATTAAATACCTTGCCATAAAATTCAAAAAGAAGCATGTATTTCTATAAGTTTTTTATCATCAGTTTTTTAGCGATTTCCCTAGGGGGATGTAATGCTACAAATTCATCTTCAAAAAATTTGTTTTCCCTTAAAATAAAGGGGGATTCTAATAAAATTCACCAGGGAAACACCATCCAAATCGAACTCAAAAACAAAAAAGACAAAACGATCGACTCCGTTTTATATACCCTAAACGGAAGAAAGATCGATCTTAACAATGGTTCTTATGCCCTTAATGTAGAAAAATTAGGCATTCAAAAGCTGGAAGCTACGGTTTATTCTGAAGGGGAAACCATTAATATCAGTGAAGACATTACCGTTTTGGCTAACAAAGCACCTAAAGTATATACCTACGAAATCATTAATGAGTTTCCACACGATATAAAAGCCTATACACAGGGATTGGAGTTTTATAATGATACGCTTTATGAAAGTACTGGGAATCCCGGAAGGAAAGGATTGTCATCATTACGTAAAGTAGATTATAAAACCGGAGAAGTTTTAAAGAAAATTGATCTGGACAATATGTATTTTGGGGAAGGTATTACCATCATAGATGATAAAATTTACATGCTTACATGGCAAAAAGGCATCGGTTTTGTGTACGACCTGAACACTTTTGAAAAAACGGGATCGTTTAAATACAACAAAAGCAAAGAGGGTTGGGGACTCACCCATGATAACGAAAAAATCTATAAAAGTGATGGAAGTGATAAAATCTGGATCCTAAACCCAGAAACCCTGATGGAAGAAGATTTTATAGAAACGGTGACCAATACTTCAGTATATAATAAAGCCAATGAACTGGAATATGTAGACGGATTGATTTATGCCAACGTATATCTCAAAGACAGTGCTATGATCATCGATGCCAAAACCGGGGCGATTATAGGGGCCATTAATTTCGGCGGATTAAAGGAAAAGGTAAAACAACACGACGATCTTGATGTCCTTAACGGAATTGCCTATCACCCGGGACGGAAAACCTTTTTTGTAACCGGAAAGAACTGGAGCAAGCTCTTCGAAGTCAAAATCATAGAAAAATAGGCTGTTGAACGTATTTGAAAAAACGATAAAAGTAGTAGAAGACGATCTGGATGATTTACAGCATGTCAACAATGTGCGTTATGTGCAATGGATCCAGGATATTGCGAAAGAGCATTGGCAAACAAGGGCTTCCACTGAAATGCTGGACAATTATATCTGGATGATCCTCACCCATTATATTGAATACAAAGGACAGGCGTTTTTGGACGACGAATTGTTATTGAAAACCTATATTGACAAGTCGGAAGGCGTAAAATCGATCCGGAAAGTTGAAGTGTACAATCTAAAAAACCAAAAGCTGATCTTAAGTTCCACAACCGAATGGTGTCTGCTAAGTAAAGAAAGTAAACGCCCCATCCGACTCACACAGGAGCTTATGGATTTGTTTAATTAAAAAAACAAGAGGTTGTCTAAAAAGCTCTTAGTGAATTTGATCTGTCAGTCTGCCCCGACGCTTCGGGGGTCGAAGACATATTGAACTTCAATATATTATGCTTCGACAGGCTCAGCATGACATCTGGATCACAGCTTTTTAGACAGCCTCTTTATATTATATATGGATGGATTACAGCTTAATCGCCGCCCCTACTCCTAAAGAATTAATATCTACATCAGCATCATCAATACTAAATCCCTTATAGTATGCATAAATATCTACCAATGGCAAACCAAAACCAAACCTCCCCTGATAGTACAATCCGCCATCATTACCGTCATTAACACCAATTCCATATCCCAAATCGGCGCCTATAAGTAAACTACCTAGTGATGCACGTGCACTTGCCGCGATAGGAATAAAAGAAATATCATCTACAGATACTTCAATACCGCCTTCTTCATAATCTTCAGTGAAAAAATGAGTATATCCGGAGCTAATCCCCAGATCGACTGCAGGAAAATCCATTACAAAATAGGTTGCATCTACCCCTGCATTAAAATTAGAAAAATCTGAAGCATCACCAACAGGTATTCCTAAATGTGCCCCTAAGCTGAAACTTTGGGCATTCGTCGTAAACGCGATTCCGAGCGTAGCTATAACTACAAGCAATAATTTTTTCATGATTAATTTGAGTTTTAATTATTCCCCTAAAATACAGAAAAAAATAATTGATAAAGAATAAAATTACTTTAGCATTACTATTAAAAACTGGAAATGGCCAACTCATACCCTTGCATGCCGAAACCGAGGATAACCCCTTTGGCATTGGGCGAGATATAGGACACATGCCTGAAATCTTCCCTCGAAAAGGTGTTGGAGATGTGTAATTCTACAACGGGTGTCTCAATTCCTTTTAGGGCGTCACCAATAGCTACTGAAGTATGCGTATAAGCCCCGGCGTTGAGGATGATACCATCATAACTAAAACCAACTTCGTGCAGTTTATTGATAATCTCCCCTTCTACATTACTTTGATAGTAATCTATTTGATGGTCGCTATATTTTTTTTTGAGTATGGAAAGGTAATCCTCAAAGGTTTCCGAACCGTATATTTCCGGTTCGCGCTTTCCTAGTAGATTGAGGTTGGGTCCGTTGATGATAATTATTCGCTTCATAAGGGTAAAGATAATAATTTAAGGCATAAAAAAACGGAAGCCGAAGCTTCCGTTAAAATTATAACTGCTTAATTTTTTTTAGAACATAAATCCAACAGATAATTGGAAAACACCGTTCTTAACTTTATCATCATCTCCTTCTTCTTCAAAATCCGATATATCAGAAAATCCTAAATTATATCTACCACTAAAGAACAATCCATTTTCTAATTTATATCCTAATCCAAAGTTAAAACTTAAATCTATTTCTTTCAACTGATCTTTAATATCATCTTCATAAGATTCTGATGTTCCGAATGTTGCTTCCCATTTATCCTTGGCAGACAATAAAAAACCTGCCTGTGGTCCCGCTTCCAAACTGAATCCTTTTGTCAAATACAGTTTTGCCATGACAGGAATATTTAGATAGTTGAGTTTGAGTTTTCTTTCATAACTATTGCCTTCTTCACTTTCACTAACTTTAGCTCCTTGGGAAGAGAATAACAATTCAGGTTGAAGCGCAAACTTTTCTGAAAATGGGAATTCTACAACACCTCCTATGTGAAGTGAAGTTCTTGCATCAATATCTTCATCAGCACCGGTTAAATTAGCAATGTTTATACCTGCTTTAACTCCAAACTTTACTTCCTGTGCTTGAGAGACAAACACAAATCCAATAGTAGCCACAGCTACAAGTAATAGTTTTTTCATTTTTTGGGTCTTTTTTAAATCAGTAATTGTGATAAATGTACACACAAAATAATTTAAAAAACAAATATTATCCTCAATAAAATGAATATTTCATTTTCAAGTTTATGATAATCAACTAGATGAAAGTCTTAAAATCTTACATTTATTTGATCCACAAATATTAAATATCTTTAACCCATGAAGTGGAAAACCGCTGTAGAAGATTATAAAAACTATTTAAAAATAGAAAGAGGGCTTTCTTATAATTCCATCAATAATTACTGTATGGATATCCGGAAACTCATCCTTTATCTGGAAGAAAATGATATGGCGGGCTCTCCTATTAGCATCACTTCAGAAACCCTGCAACAATTTATATACGAAGCTGCAAAATCCGTCAGTGCCCGTACCCAAGCCCGATTGATCTCGGGTTTAAAAAGTTTTTTTAACTACTTGATCTTTGAAGATTACCGCAAAGACAATCCTTTGGAGCTTATCGAATCTCCAAAAATAGGTCGTAAACTTCCCGACACCCTTTCTCCTGAAGAAATTGACACCATTATCGCTGCCATAGATCTCAGCACCCCGGAAGGTGAACGCAACAGAACTATGCTCGAAACCATGTACAGTTGTGGACTACGGGTCTCTGAATTGGTCAACCTTAAAATTTCAGACCTCTTTTTTGATGAAGGGTTTATCAAAGTAAGCGGTAAGGGCAATAAGCAGCGTTTTGTTCCCATAGCGCCTATAGCGATGAAATACATCAATATCTATTTAAAGGAAATTCGTCCGCATATCAATGTTCAAAAAGGATATGAAGATCATGTGTTTTTAAACCGTCGGGGAAAAGGCCTTACCCGCGCCATGATATTTACCGTGATAAAACGAACTACGGAAAAAGCCGGTATTAAGAAAAATATCAGTCCGCATACCTTCCGGCATTCTTTTGCCACTCATTTGCTTCAGGGTGGTGCTGATTTGAGGGCGATCCAACAAATGTTGGGACATGAAAGCATTACCACTACCGAGGTTTATATGCACCTGAACAGAAAAGACTTGGCCAAAGCCATTGATGAATTCCATCCGAGGAAAAATTTATAAAACCGGAAGATGGGAAATACGAAATTAGAAATTTTGAAAAACGGTCAACTCTAATCAGGGATGTGCAATCCAGTGTGACATTTCCTCCCCCCTTTGGGGAAGCCGGAGGGGGATTTGAATTTGATGTTTTGTATTCAAAACCAATTTCCCAACAAAATTTTACGATAAATGTAACATTCCATTAACTTTGGCAACTAATTGAACAGACCACCAACCTATATTAGTGACGCAAGAACTGGAACATAAATTTGTAAGTGAACTGGAGAAAAATCAGAATATTGTGCATAAAATATGCAGGATATATGCTGATTCTCCTGATGCACATAACGATTTATTCCAGGAAATTACCATCCAGCTTTGGAAAGCCTATCCTAAATTTAGAGGAGATGCGAAATTCAGCACGTGGATGTACCGAATCGCACTAAACACTGCCATCACACTCTACAGAAAGTCGAAAAGACAGATTAAAACACAGGGATATGACAGTGTAATTCACAAAGTAAAAGCACGACAATATGACGATACCGAAGAACAGCAGCTAAAATTGATGTATCAAGCTATCAAACAGCTTAACGATATTGAAAAAGCCCTTGTTTTTTTATATCTGGAAGATAAGAACTATAAAGAAATTGCAGAAACCCTGGGAATAACCGATGTAAACGCACGGGTTAAAATGAACAGGATCAAGACAAAACTTAAAAAAATATTGAATCCATGATGGATGAGTTGGAACTTTTAAAAAAGGACTGGAAAAAAAGGGAACAGGAGTTTCCTAAGCTTTCCCATGATGATATCTATAAGATGATGTTGAAAAAGTCATCTTCATATGTAAAGTGGATCTTTTATATCAGCATCATAGAGCTAGGCCTCGGGATTTTGGTGGCTATCTTTTATCACCCATCTTATGAAAAAGAATTTCCGCTGCCCCGTTTTATGGATTTCATATACCTTATAACCATTCCCATTATTATCTATTTTATCTATCGCTTTTTTAAGAACTACCAACAGATTTCCACAACCGCATCAGTTAAAGAATTGATGAAAAGTATTTTAAAAGCCCGACGCACCGTTAAACTCTATATTCTTATCAATATTTGCCTTGGGGGTATTATTTCCATTATTAGTCTTACCGCGACTTTTATCCAATTAAATGAGGATTGGGAACAACTCTCAAGTTCGGAAAAACTGAAAGAATATTTTACTTTCATACTGATCGCCATTGTGGCTACAGCCTTGATCCTTGGTGTTTTCCTCGCTATCTATTACCTGCTCTACGGAATTTTGCTGAAACGCCTGAAACGGAATTATAAACACCTGAAAAAGATGGAGGGAGATGAGTAATGGGGTTTAAAATTTAAAGTTCAAGGTTTTGGAATTTGGTGCTTGGAATTTAATCCCGATGGCCATCGGGATTGAAATTTTGGTGTCAATTCCACACAAATTTTTTATCTTCGGTTTATCAATAGAAAAAACAAAACCCTATTGAGGATCATTTATAATTCATTAAAAAACCAACCTCCATGAATACAAAACATTCAGCGAAGCTCATCGCATTTCTTTTAGCATTTACATTCTATTTCAACCTCTCTAACCTCTCTGCCCAGACATTAGAAGAAGTAGCTCCCGAAAAAGTGGGGATGTCTTCGGAAAGGCTTGAGTTTTTAACCAACACCCTTGAACAGTACGCAGACAACTCAAAATTATCGGGTGGAGTGGCCTTGGTAGCAAGACGGGGACAGATCGCCTATTTTAATGCTTTTGGAAGGAGTGATATTGAAAACAACACTTTAATGGAAAAGAATTCCATTTTCCGTATCGCCTCCCAAACAAAAGCCATCGTAAGTGTTGGCATCATGATGCTTCAAGAAGAAGGCAAACTATTGATCACCGATCCGGTAGGGAAATATATTCCCGATTTTCAGGAAACCACCGTTGCAGAACCAAAAGAAGACGGCGGTTATGAAATTGTAAAAGCCAAGAGACCCATTACCATCCGCGACTTACTCACACACACTTCAGGAATTGGATATGGAGGTGGAATCGCAGCCGATCTTTGGGAAAAAGCAAAGATACAAGGCTGGTATTTTGCAGACCGGAACGAACCCATCCTGGAAACCGTGAAAAGAATGGCCGATCTACCATTTGAATCCCAACCGGGAGAAAAATTTGTATATGGATACAACACCGATATCCTCGGTGCATTGATTGAAGTGGTATCGGGGGAACCTCTTGACAAATTCCTTCAAAAACGTATCCTTGACCCTTTGGGAATGAACGATACGCATTTTTACCTTCCAAAAAATAAAGAAGAACGCCTGGCCGTTGTTTATTCTCCGGCTGAAGATGACTTGAAAAAAGCTCCCGCTCCGGGTGGTATGGTTGGTCAGGGGGAATATGTAGACGGACCCCGAATGAGTTTTTCCGGGGGTGCTGGTTTTCTAAGTACCGCAATGGATTATGCAAAGTTCCTTCAAATGATGCTGAATGGTGGAGAGCTTAACGGAAAACGTATCATCTCCCCTAAAACAGTAGAACTCATGACCGTCAATCACTTGACTGAGGCGTCTTTTCCTTGGGTTGGAGGTACCGGTTTTGGTTTGGGCTTTTCCGTGGTGGAAGATCTGGGCGCTAGAGGCCTGTTGGGATCGGAAGGAGAATATGGTTGGGGCGGAGCCTATCATTCTACGTATTGGGTGGATCCTCAGGAAGAGCTTGTGGTGGTTTATTTCACGCAACTGATCCCTGACGGCGGACTCGACGATCACAATAAATTAAGAGCATTGATCTATCAGGCATTAATTGATTAGCCTGAGTTCGATTATTAATTAAATATCTGAAAATAAAAACCATTAAGGCATTAAGAGACATTAAGTTGCTTAAAAAATACCTTAATTACATTAACTCCTTAATGGTTTACTCACTAAGTACGTGAAAAAATAGGGAGCAAATAAGATGCAAAATATAGATTTTGACACGGTAGACGACTTTCTCGACTATCTGCCCGACAACGAAAGAAAGATTGTTGACTACCTGCGGCGCATCATTCTTGAATGTATCCCCGGTTGTACTGAAAAGCTATCCTATAATGTTCCTTTTTATTACCGACACGCAAGAATATGCTTTATATGGCCTTCGTCTGTTCCTTGGGGAAAAGTAAAAGCAGGAGTGCAATTGGGTTTTTGTAATGGTAACTTATTGCAAGATGAACTCAATTATCTCGACAAAGGGGGTAGAAAACAAGTGTACAGCAAAACTTTTACGGACATCAAAGCGATTGATGTTGACCTTCTGAAGACTTATATCTTTGATGCAGTTAAGGTTGACAAACAGCTAAAAAAGAAGAAATGAAAGCTGAAAGCGACTATAAAATACCGGCAAAAACCCGAATCGGACACATACATCTAAAAGTAGCCGATATACAACGGTCCCTTGACTTTTATTGCGGCTTGTTAGGGTTTGAACTGATTACTACCTATGGCACTGATGCCGCTTTTATTTCCGCAGGAGGATACCACCATCATATTGGTTTGAACGTCTGGTACAGCAAAAATGCACCACCGGCTCCCAAAAATACACCCGGACTTTTTCATACTGCCATTTTATATCCTACTCGAAAAGACCTTGCCACGATCTTCCAGCGATTGCAAAAAGCTGATTATCCGTTTACAGGTGCGTCAGACCACGGGGTTTCTGAAGCTTTATACCTTGATGATCCCGATGGAAATGGTGTTGAACTCTACTGGGACAGACCCCGGGATCAATGGCCTACCAAAGATGATGGCTCCATAGCTATGTATACCAGACCGCTGAACCTTATTGATTTATTGAGTGAGATTAAAGAGAAATGAAGGTGCTAACCATCAATAACGCCATTTCCGGTTTTGGTTTAGACTTTCCATCTCTTCTATTTCTTTCTCAGGAATTACTTTGAGGAATGAAGGATGCTGTTCTATGGCGTATTCAATTTTTTCAACGATTTCGTCGATGGATTCGTTATCATAATCAATTTCCAGAGGCTCTTTGATGACCATCGATTGTAGTATCCCTTTTTTCTTTACCCGGAGTCCTTTTCTGTCAAACGATCTTCTGAATCCGTCTATCACCACCGGGATCACAATGGGTTTGTATTGTTTGATGATATGGGCCGTTCCCTTTCTGATAGGCTTCCAGGGGCGCGTTGTCCCCTGCGGAAATGTGATCACCCAACCGTCTTCCAAAGCTATGCCTATACTTTCTGTATCATTGGGGTTGACTTCCCTTTTTACCTCTTTTCCTTTAGACCTCCATGTACGCTCTACCGTAATCGCCCCCGCATAAGCCAATATTTTTGGCAATAGCCCCGATTTCATGGTTTCCTTGGCGGCTATATAATAAATATTGAGTTTGGGCTGCCATAGGTAACTAACATCCTTGATACTGTCTCCCCGATTGCTCAAACTTGCATTAAACACGTGGAACATAGCCACCACATCCGCAAAATAGGTTTGGTGATTGGATACGAAAAGTACTCCGGTATCGGGTAGGTTTTTGATTACTTCAGACCCTTCGATCTGCAATTCGTTAAACCCCCGGTACCTTCTATGCGTCATGACCCCTGCAATGCGGATAAGCCATTTCTTTAAAAATAAAATATGTCCAAAAGGATTTTCTTTGAATAATCCCATTTAGTTGTAGTTATATGCTAGTGTTTACAAAGCGACAAAAATACGAAAACTTAGGCATTGCTCAGTTCTTTAAACATTTCTTTAACCTCGCTCAACATCATAGCGGTAGCTCCCCAAACGGTATAACGATTTAATTTAAAGGTGGGTACCTCCATATTTTCAGCATAGGATGTTGTAATATTTTCTTTACAAACCGTGTTTTCATCTATCAAATCGGAAAAAGAGGCTTCTATGATCTCTTCTACTTCCTCTTCCTCGGGAACAAAACGCAACGGCTTTTCAGAAACGCACAAGAAAGGATGTACCATATAATTACTCGGCGGAATGTATAAGGGTGTTAGTTTTTTTATCAGTTGAATATCCTCCGGGTCCACCCCTACTTCTTCTTGGGTTTCCCGCAGGGCTGTGTCTTCAAGGTTTCTGTCTTCCTCCTCTACTTTCCCACCCGGAAATCCAACCTGATTGGAATGTACGCCATTGTAGGCTTTCCGCAGAATCAACAAAAAACGGGTTTGTCCGTCTGTAGCCGGGTAAAACAGTGCTGCCACAGCCGATTGCTTGACGTCGATTTCATTGAGATCGATTTGGTTCATGTATTCGATTCTGAACAAAGGTGTCATTTTGTTGTGGGAATCTTGCCCGGGGAGTGGCATATTTTTTATTTTTGGGATCAAATCGTAAAAATTATCAAACTTCATATGCGGACATATTGTTATCAGATAGCTACAATATTACTATTATTTATTTTATCGGCTTGTGGTGAAACTTCCAAAAAAAAGACCAAAACAGAGCAAACTGTTGTTAAAGATACCATTGCTGTAGATTCTGCTACGGTTAAAGAAGAAGAAAAGGAGGAAGAACCCTTTAGACTGACTGATGAAAACGCAATCCCTTTTTTCTTTGAATACCAAAAGGAACACAAAGAACACATCGTTAAGATCAATACTTCCATGGGGAGTTTTGTGGTTGATCTCTATGAGCAAACGCCTTATCACAGAGCGAACTTTATCTATCTGACCAAAAAGAAATATTTCAACAATACCTATTTCCACCGGGTGGTGAAGAATTTTATCATTCAGGGTGGGAATACCGATATGCTTTCTACCGCAAAAAAGAGGGACAGTATCGGACTGTATTTATTGCCTCCCGACACCCGAAAGGGTTTTAAGCACCACCGTGGCGTAATCTCCATGCCCAGCAGTGACGATGTGAGCAATCCGCATAAACTGGCTTCTCCCTACGAATTCTTTATCGTGACCACCCGTCCGGGGTCGTATCACCTCGATGGAAAGTACACCGCCTTTGGCAGGGTGATCTCCGGAATGAATGTGGTGGATAAAATCAACCACGTGCCTACTGATGAAGGAGAATGGCCGATGAAAAACGTGATCATTGAGTCTGTGGAGATTGTGGAGTGAAAATAAGAAATTAGAAATACGAAGTTAGAAGTGGAAAGTTGTGAATAAGTCGGAGAGCAGGTGACCGATGACAGGTGTTTTTAAAGGGAGCTTGGGTTGTTTTCAGGTAACAAAAAAGCTGCTTCTATAGTTTAGAAACAGCTTTTTTTATTTTTAAAAAGGGAATTCTTAGCTATTATTTACGCTTAGATTCATCCTTTTTTGCTTTTACGTCAGCTTTTGTCTCTGCATTTGTCTCTACTTCTGCTTTTTTGGCTTCAACCTTTGTTTCTACTTCAGAATCCATTTCAGCTTTGGCATCTACTGTTTCGGTAGATTTTTCTGTAGCTTCTGCTTTGGCTTCTTCTTCAGTCTCAACGGCTGTTTCAACAGCGGCCTCTTTCTTTTCAGCTGCTTTTTCTACTGCAGCTTCTTTTACTTCTGTAGCTTTTTCAAGTGCAGCCTCCTTTTTTTCGGTGGCCATTTCTACGGCATCAGTAGCTGCATCGGTTTTTACCTCAGCATTGACTTCTGTAGCTTGCTCAACATTAAGTTCTTGAGAAAATCCGGTTTGGGCAACGCCTAAAAATCCGGCTAATAATGCTACATTCAATATTGTTCTTGTTTTCATTTTAATTAATTTTTGTAAGTTCCTACTTGTAAGATATACGAGCCCAATGCACAATAAAGATGTTTTAAGCACAAAAATTTAATATTCCATATAGGAAGTTAGAGGTTAGAAGTGGGAAGTTTTCATAATAAATTAAGGATGCAAGAAAGTAAAACGGGGACGCTACAAAGTAAATTAGGGATGCAAGAAAGTAAAATGGGGGCGCTACAAAATAAAGTAGGGATGCAGAAAAGTAAAATAGGGATGCTACAAAGTAAAGTAGGGATGCAGAAAAGTAAAATAGGGATACAAAAAAGTAAAATGGGGATACTACAAAGTAAAGTAGGGATGCAAAAAAGTAAAATGGGGATGTAAGAAAGTAACATAGGAACGCCCCAAAGTAAAATTGGGGTCTGTTCCTGTTAAATTGGGTTTGTTATTATGTATTAAGGGTTTGTAAATTTTATCCCGGACACCTTGGTGTACTCTGGAGCGGTAGCACCATATACACTTTTGACGTATTTTTTTACATCCAAGGCAATGTCATACAAGCCGGTGTCTTCGGCATACAACAACTCGTTTCGCTCTATTAGTGCGGCGTTGAGTTCGGCTTCGGTTTGGTCTACGGCTTTGGTGCTTTCGACCATGGTTGTTTGAAAGTTTTTTAATTCTTCCAATTTTAGCTCTTCTATATTGGGATTATAGCTGGGTATGTTTTCCAACAGTTGTAACAATTTTGAAAAATTGTCTGCCAATTGTGTATAGGATTGGCGGGAGGTTGAGACTGTGGTGGTTGTTCCTTTTGCCCCCACGCCGGCTGGCTCGTCGCTAAAAACATCCACTGGATCTTTTTTTAACGCTCCGCCCCTCTTTCTATTGCCGTGGATCAGGTTGTTTAAGGACTTGGCCTGGGCAAAATCCCCATCGGGAAGATTGAGAATGTCCAGATGGTTGACGATCCTTGTGGTGGTTGGTCTCAGCTCTTCATAGGCATCCTGTCTGGCGTGGATGGCTTGCTTGTTGATGGTGCGTTTTTCTTCCACCTTGTTTAAGACTTCCGTCGCCTTGGTGTACAACTGTGTGAGGTTTTCTTTTTTTAACTCCTCTACCGATGGATTGTAGGCTCCGAACACGGAAATTTGTTCGATCATTTTCTGTAGGTTGGCCACATTTATAGCATGGCCGGTCTCATAAGTTTGATTCATATTATAAATTATTTAGGTTTATTACTACGTATAAACATATAACTTATATCATTAATTTCCTATAAACAGCGTATTTATATTACAAAAAGAGGTTGTAATAAGGAAACAAAACGCTATAAAGTTTCAAAACCTTAAGGGATTTTTGCGGTTTGATTGGTGGTTTAAGGTTTAAAATTAAAGATTGGAAATTTGTTTTATTGGGTTTGTTGGAATGTTGACCCTCAAAGTCGGGAGACTTTTCGGAGCTGATTTTCCACTAGCATAAAGCGTTGATTTATTCTATTTCCCCGTTTATCGTTTCCATGATTTCCCTGAAACTATTTAGTCCGGATTCGATGTTTTCAATTATTTCACTTGCTAAAATGTCCGGATCCGGTAAATTATCTAAATCGGTCAAACTCTTGTCTTTTAGCCAAAAAATATCCAAACTGGTTTTGTCCCTCGCCATGATTTCTTCATAACTGTATTTACGCCACCTGCCCTCTTCATTTTCTACACTCCAAGTTTCTTTACGTTTGTTGATGTTACCGGGATTATAAAGTTTGACAAACTCAGCCAAATCGGCCTCAGTCATGGTTTTTTTCTTTAAGGTATGGTGAACATTGGTGCGGTAATCATAAAACCAAATCTCTTTTGTCCACGGGTCTTTGCTTGCGGGCTTGTTGTTAAAAAACAAAACATTGGCTTTTACTCCCGGGCGATAAAATATTCCTGTCGGTAATCGGAAAACAGTATGCAACTCTGTTGTTTTCATCAACTGCTTGCGCACTTCCTCTCCTGCACCACCTTCAAACAACACATTGTCAGGTAATACCACCGCAGCTTCGCCATTTATTTTTAGCATGGTTTTTATGTGCTGCAAAAAGTTGAGTTGTTTGTTTGATGTGGTTTCCCAAAAGTCTTGACGGTTGTAACTTAAATCTTCTTTTTCTGCTTCACCTTCTTCATTGGTGATTGTCATACTACTTTTTTTGCCAAAAGGTGGGTTTGCCAACACATAATCAAAGCGTTTTCCATCATCTGCTATCAAGGCATCATTAGGGCTTATATATGATTCTCCATCTATTTCACCAATGTTGTGCAAGTACATATTCATTAAACACATTCGGCGGGTATTGGCTACAATTTCGTTTCCGTGAAAAGTCGAGTTTTTTATAAACTCTTTCTCTTCTCGATCCAGTTTATTGTGTTTTGTAATCCAATCGTAAGCGGTCAGAAAGAAACCGCCCGTGCCACAGGCCGGATCGGCAATGGTTTTTAGCGGCTTGGGCTGTACACAAGCCACCATGGTTTTTATCAGGGCACGGGGCGTAAAATACTGGCCGGCACCACTTTTGGTGTCTTCGGCATTTTTCTGTAATAAACCTTCGTAAATTTTACCTTTAATATCCGCGCCCATCATATTCCAATCTTCGCGATCTATCATATCGATAACCCTGAGCAGTTTGGCCGGATCCTGAATTTTGTTTTGGCTTTTGGTAAAAATTTGCCCGAGCATGCCTTTTTCTGTGGAAAGGGTACGCAACAACTGACTGTAAAAAGCTTCCAATTCGGCACCGCGCTTGCTTGACAGCGTTTCCCAATTGCAGGTTTCGGCATCAGGCTGTTCGTTGCCTTCTACGTCTTTTAGTTTAGGGAATTTTAAACCTTTGTTATAGGGCGGTTTGTTAAGCTCATCTGCCATTTTTAAGAACAGCAAATAGGTAATTTGTTCTAAATAATCTCCATAACCTACGCCATCGTCGCGTAGTACGTTGGCTAGGTTCCATATTTTTGATATGATTGTTGAATCTGTCATTCTTTATTTTTGTTTTTTTCTGCTTTAATTTTTTCTAATAAAACCGAAGCCGGCTCATAATCCTTATGCTGTTTGCACTTTGCTATTTCTTCTTCACTAAGCAGCTTGCCCTCAAAGGCTTTTTTCAAGATGCTTTGGCGTAGGGCTTGAGCTTTTTCGAGGCTGTCCGCTATGTTTTGCTCTACGGCATCACAAACCGATAGGCGGCTTTCTATTTCGTGGACGATGCGGTGTTGTTCTTGGATTGAACATAAGGGAACCTGATATGATTTTAATGAATTTGCATCAATACTCTCAACAGTTGTTCCGTCTTTTGAACAGGAATGTCGTATATCAGATTCATTTCCTAATAAATACCAATAAACATATTCCGAATACCAATTTTCATTTAGAAAAACTGTTTGTATATCTTGATTTACGCACAGTCTTCTTTTAGCAATTGCAATAGGGAATATTCTTCTTAAAATACCACTTCTCATTACAAATAAAAGAGATTCTTTTTCTATCCATTTAGTACTAGAATTTGGTATTGCTAATTCTGTAATGTGCCTTTCTGTATCGTGAATTTCTTTTGTTTTTACATCACGTGAACTAACCCAAGGAATATCACCATTTTCCCAATACTCATTTATTCTTTTACTTGGTGTACCACCACCTTTCCATTCACCACATTCATTTAAAGGAACTAATTCCTCAATTCCCTCAAACGCCTTTTTAAGTACGGCTTGGCGATAGGTTTTAAGTTGGTCTTGGGCTTTTTTAAGGTCGGCTATACCGTTGTCCAGACTGCTAAAGAGGGTTTCTATTTTTTGGACGATGGCGTGTTTTTCTGGTAAAGGTGGTAAAAGGAACTTCTTTTTTGAGAAAACCGAAATCCAATATCTCTTATGTGTATCGCTTCTAACTTGATTTACCTGCATTGCATAATAAACAAAAGGTATATTCACCAATTTGCTGGTTGGCACAAGTATTTTCATTGCAGATGATTTTACTTTAAATTTAAAATTTACAAATTGTGAAGCAGTTGTAAAATCATCAAAAATTATAGTTGGTAAATTGTCGAAAACACCATCAGTTTCATTGGTGTACCCTTTAATAAAAGTTTTACCGGCAGTTAAAACAGGTGTCTTATAACTGTCATTATACTTGGTGCTTTTAACTATATATCTTGTTGGTTGTTCGTAATCCAATAAGTCTTGAAAGCAACACTCTGCCCAATCTTGTTTTGTCATCTTTTAAGGTAGCTTTTTCATTTTTCCCCTCAATGTAAAGGTATATGCAAAAGGTTTATTCCCTTTTATGGCAATATCACATATTTCTTTCCAATTTTTAGCAATAGCTTCTACCATTTCCATAATGGCAAGTCCTTTCTTCTTGCTTGGTCCTCTTAACAAAAACAGCCCCACATTATTCTTTTTATATAATTCCAGTTCATCTTTTCGTCTAGTAATATTAATATCTTGTGTTATAACGCAAGCTTTTTGTTTACCTACCTTGGGTATCCAATCAATATCTTTTGCGCCATAGCCATAAACATCAGGTAAATACTTAACCTCAATATTATTACCGGTCTTTAGATTTTCTGGAGCTTGAATGGTGTTGAAACCATCCGCTAGATGCTTGGGCATATTTTCGTCAAGATAAATAATCATGCTGCAGTACAAAATTCAATAGCATGATTTACTTCGTCTTCTGTAAGTCCGTAAACATGAGCAATATAGTTTACGGGATCTCCGGCACTATGGTGTTTGTGGATTATCTCTGGAAAGATATTTTTTCCATCGATTACAGGATGACCAAATCTTCTTTTGGGGTCTACCAGAATTGATTTATCTTTTCCTATAGGCCAAAATCTGGTAGCAAGGTCATTATTGTCAAAATCAAGGTTCACAAAAAACTTCTTGACAATACTTAAATTGAACTGTTTAGTGCCGTCAAGTTGTAGTATTGTATCAGAGTTGGTTTCAAAAAAGATTTTTTTACCATCACTTCTGAGGCTTTCCAAAACCTTTTTTTTCGCAAAAGGAAAAGGGGTTTTGAACATTTCCATTAATTCTTTGTGAGCGTTGAGCACTTCTTTTGGTTTAACCCCGGCTTCAGATAACAACATCATTATATAGAATTCTACAAATGTGTGAAAACTCACTGCTCTTGTGCCATGCATTTGCCAAGAGTATTTAGAACCGTATATTTTCCCTAATTTACCATCCCAATACTTATTCATCCAAGTATACACCTTTTGATATGGCACACGAAGTATTTGGGCTATTTCACTAGCCGTATAAATACCAATTCCTAATTTAGGTGCATTTTCGAAGTTCATTAAGTTGTTTTGTGTTATCAAATTCAAATTTATGATGTTTTTGTTATTAAAATAGCACATTTAACATTAAGCTGCCAATACTTCATTTAATTTATTGATAATAGAATCCATATCCGTGTCAAACAATTGGTACTGTTTCCGTTATAAATTATAGCAATATCCCCCAAAGTACATTCAATCCAATCTTCTTTCATTACTTCATCATGATTTTTTCAACAACATTTGTCGCGCTTCCGGGCATAGAAGGGGAAGATACGTCTTTTAATAATCCAGTATCGGCTCTGCTAAACAACGCTTGTAAAACCATCTGCCTGTCGCCATCTTCTACATTTCCATCTTTTCGTAGTGCTAAATACAAATAGGTTAGTTGTTCTCTTTCTTCAGCATCTCTTGCCAAATGGAATGAACTAAAACTCAATTTAGCTAAAATTTTAATTCCATAAGCCAGTAGAGAAAGAAACGAAATGAAAACAATTGACCATTTTATAGCGGTTCCTACATTTTTAAATATCAAACTAATAGAATCGTTAGAAATAGCACCCAATACAAAATACAACAGTCCGGCAGCAAAAACCACTAAAGCAACCAACCACGCCATATATTTTTTTCCATCACGTTTTAAGGCTATAGCTCTTTTGCTCCAAAATTCGGCAGGTGATTTTAATCTTAATAATTCTCTGTATGTTTTTTCTAAATCTGAACGGTGTTTTTCAGTGTCAGAAATAAAATTATCATGCTTATCTTTAGCTGCATTAAACCAAGTGTCGTATGCTGTTTCTTTGGTTTCTTTGGTTTCATCAATAGCTTTGGCGTAATCTTCACCTTTTTGCTTTGCTTCGTCAAGGTATTCATTTAAATGCTTTTCCGATTTATTCAGATATTTATTAAAATCGTTACGTAGTCTTGTGATTGAGGCTTTTTCCGCATTGCGTCTTTCAGTAATTAGAGTGTGGTCTTTTTGAATAAATTCATACGCCATCAAATAAGCTGTGAAACTTTTTGCGGTGTTAGGTGCTATATTTTGATTGATCCCTAGCGCATTCAGAAAATTGAATACATCTTGATTATATTCTGGTTGTTCGATATTGACCTTAATCAAAAACTCAGTTTGAGGACAATCATAAGTATAAACAATCTTTGTATGATTGACTGTAACTGTTCTAGAAATATTATTCCACTGATTGACAAGTTGATTCTCATTCCAAGTTTCAGAATTTGCAACAATTCGGTCTAAGTTGTTTAATGTGTTGATGAAAAAATTAACTGAGTTTTGAAGTGTTGGAGGAATATTGTCAAGGTTGTCCCAGCCTTCCTTTTGTTTCTGAAAATATAGATAAATACTAGTAAAACTTTCGAGGCTTTCGGCTAGCCCAATAGTGGTGAAGCTAAGGCTTAATGTAGCACTTTTAAACCAATCAGGGGATTGTGCATTTTGTATGGCTGATTTGAGTTCTTTTATTGTCATATCTACGCTGCTAGAACTTCATTCAGTTCGTTAATAATCTCGTTCATATCCTTACCAAACAATTGGTACATTTTACCCTTGCCGCCGTGGGCATCAAAAGGGGTATAATCCAAATCGTCTATATCTATATGGTAACTGCTGGTTACGTGGTCTTTTATCATACGTAGCCAGTCCAGTTGCTCTGGTGTAAAGCGGTTGTGCTGCCCGGTGTGCTGTTTAAAAATCCACTGGTTAAAATTGGCTTCAATAGTTTTGTCGAAAGGCTTTAACTCTTGGTCTATACCACAAGCCTTGCGTATTAACGAGACCAAAGCAGTCAGTTCGTCTTTGGGTTGCTTACTTTTTACATCTTCTATTTGCGTATAGGCCTCCCAAACATAATCGGGTACCAAGAGTGGTTTTTCCAAGCGCAATTTTTCCATGATGTCTTTTATCATGTTAAACGTAATGTTCCTGCGGTTATAGGGTTGGTTGTAAAAGATGCTCAGGGCTTTAATTTCGTCTTTGTTGGCTTCGAGATATTCGGTAAAATCCTGGATAATTTCTTTGGCTTTATCTACAGAGGTGGTGTCCCACTCACTTTTGATAACGGTGTCTATGTTTACACTGTCTATAATTTGTTCGTGCTGTTTGCGTACGTTTTCCAGATAGTCGTTGAGCTCGCCATTGAAGGTTGTGCCGGCTTCCAAAATAAGTTGTTCTTGGGCTTTCTTTTTAGCTTCTTCAACCAAAGCAGGTGTTCTGTCCTGTTCAGGAATTTTATTGATTTCTACTTGTGCTTTTTCGTCAATGGCGTCTTGGTCATAGGCGGTAATCAGTTCTTTGGTAATTTGTTTTAAGTTTTTACCACAGGAAAATTCGAGTAACTTATCCTTTTCCTTTTCTGTGATTTGCTTTTCTAAACGAATTAGGCGGTTGGCCAATGATAAAAATAAATCTTCGTCTGCTACGCCCATGGTTACTGCACCCAACAAATCTTTCATGGGCACCGATTTTTTGCGTTCCAGCGGACGGCTATCGGTCTTTTTAGACCTTGTAGCGCCTACGGCATCTACAATAACAAAGTGGGTTTTGCTTTTAGCTGTTTTGGTAACTTTTTGAAAAGAATCACTATTGATTGTGCGTGTACCGCGGCCTTTCATTTGTTCAAAATAGTTGATGCTTTTTACATCACGCATAAACAATAAAACTTCCAAAGGTTTTACATCTGTTCCCGTTGCAATCATATCAACCGTAACGGCAATACGCGGGTAATAGGAATTTCTAAAACGGTTCAAGACAGATTTTGGGTCTTCGTCTATTTTGTAGGTTACTTTTTTGCAAAAGTCATTGCCTTCGTCAAATTCTTCACGGATTATTTTGATGATATCGTCTGCATGGCTATCGGTTTTAGCAAAAACAAGGGTTTTAGGCACTTCGTATTCGCCGTTTTCGTCCACACGGTTTGGGTAAATAGTCGTTTTTAGGGCCTTTTTGTATTCCCGAATGATGTTTCTAATTTGGCTTGGGTTGACTACCTTTTTATCCAAATCATTGCGTTGGTATTGGGTGTCTTCATCTTCTTGCTGCCAACGCTTTTTTCGTGTTAGTTTATCACGCCTATCAACAAACCAACCTGCTTTTACGGTTTCGCCGTGTTTTGATATTTCGGTTTCTATCGTATAAACATCGTAAGGCACATTTACACCATCTGTCACCGATTCTTCATAGGTGTATTCACTTACCACATTTTCATTGAAAAAACCAAAGGTTCTTTTGTCGGGTGTAGCGGTTAAACCTATGAGGAAAGCATCAAAATAGTCTAAAACTTGCTTCCAAAGGTTGTAAATGGAACGGTGGCACTCGTCAATCACAATAAAATCAAACTGTTCTATAGGCACGTTTGGCGTGTATTCTACCGGAATGGCTTTGGCTTTGCTCATTTGTTTTTTGAGCCAAGTGTTCTCTTCAGGGTTTTCCTCTTCGGCACTTTCATCCAATTCTTCGCCTTTTAAAATAGAATAAAGGCGTTGTATGGTTGAAATACACACTTGACTATCAGAAGCAATATGGCTTGATGACAACCGCTGCACGTTGTACAGCTCAATGAATTTTCGGTTGTCGTCTGTGGGTTGATAGGTCATAAATTCCTGTTCTGCTTGTTCACCCAAATTTTTAGTGTCCACCAAAAATAAAATGCGTTTAGCGTCTGCGTGTTTAAGCAGGCGATAGATAAAAGTAGCAGCCGTAAAGGTTTTTCCTGCACCCGTGGCCATTTGTATCAAGGCCTTGGGGCGGTTGTTTTTAAAGGACTGTTCCAGGTTATTGATGGCCACAATCTGCGCAGGGCGAAGTCCTGTTGTGTCCAAAGCGGGAATGAACAACAAACGTTCACGAAGGCTTTTTTTCTTTTTAAGCCATTGAGCAATGGTTTCGGGTTTGTGAAAACTGAACACATTGCGCCCTCTTGGTTTGGGATCGCGATAATCAGTAAACCGTGTGATAGTGCCAGTACTTTCATACACAAAAGGCAAGGGGTCGTTGTTGAGGTATTTTAGTTTTGCCTTGGCGTATTCCGTGGATTGTTCTTCAACCACGGTAAGCCTGTGACCTTCATCTTCGCGTTTGGCTTCTATGATGCCTACAGGTTTTCTATCTACAAACAATACATAATCGGCAGGACCAACATCGGTTTGATATTCACGAACGGCAATTCCTTTACCGAAAGATAAATCTATTTTACTTTTAGACTGTACCAACCATCCAGCAGCACGCAACATATCGTCTATTTTGTCACGGGCTATTTGTTCAGGGTTTTGGTTAAGGTTTTCAGTCATTATATTATATTAGTTTAGTTTACCAAAATACATAATTTTTGGTTAATGGAATGTTGAGAATGCGAGGATGCAGCATTTGTCGTCTGTTCTTCTCTATACGAGGAGTATGTAGTTAGAAGTTTTTAAAAACGGTCAACCTTATTTAGGGATGTACACCAAACTCCAAGTGCCAAATACCAAATACCAAATTCCAAATATCAAGCTTCCGACTCCCAATTAACTCAATCAACAAAAACATTCCCCGCCCGCCGGCTAGCTCTATCTGCCAATGTGGCAAGCCGATGGTGATTTGCCAGCGCGCCAGCTGGCCCCATCGCTAAAAATATCCACTGGATGTTTTTTTAACGCTCGGTCCTCCGATAAACCGATGGCAGTGACAGTTTATATTTTACAGCTATCAAACGGATCGCGATGACCACAACTATGGGGACGGCAAAGACAATGTCGTTGCGGATGGGAAAGAGTTTCATAAAGAAATAGCTTACGCCCCCGGCGACGCAGGCGGTGGCATAAATTTCTTTTTTCCTGAAGATGACAGGAATCTCGTTACACAAAATATCTCGGAGCACCCCACCGAAACAGGCACTTACTGTCCCCAAGGCGATACACATTATGGGGTGCAGTCCGGCGGCGACCCCTTTTTCCAAGCCCACTACGGTGTAAAGTCCGATACCGATGGTGTCAAACAAAAAGAGGGAGGTTCTGAAATATTTTAATTGGTTCCTGAAAATCACGGCAAGGATTACGGTGGCTATGATTACATACATATAAGTGGGGTTGATCAACCAAGTGACGGGGGTTACCCCTAAAAGAAGATCACGAATGGTCCCTCCGCCCAGGGCGGTGACAAAACCAATGATAAAAATCCCGAAAGGATCGAGTTTTTTGTCCATCGCCGCTAATACTCCTGAGATGGTAAAAGCTAGCGTACCTAATAAATCTATGGCGTAATAAAACATTTACATATGTTGTGTATAGTAGTTATAATCCTTTAAAACAGTTCGTATAAAGCTATGTGCGTCGCTGTGTTGGGACTGAATGCCGGTGACTTCTTCAATCTTGTTCTTTAACTTGATCATGGTTTTATGGTCCATCGCATTCTTGGCGGTTTTAAAGGTTTCCTTGATAATGCGTGCGTCGTTGTCACTCAGTTTGATCACATCGGGATAGGTAGGTTTGTAATCTTCCTTGAGGTGTTCTAATATGGTATGGCTGATGTTGACCTTGTTCTTTAGACTGATAACGGAAGTGCCCGCCGTGATATCACCCAGACGCTGACTTTTATTACTGATGATTACTGATATGAGTCCGATAAGTCCGCTCATCATATTAATATCAATAATCCTGAAAAACCAACGTACCACATAATCGGGAAATGAGGCTTGGTATCCGTCGATCTTTACCACTTTTATTTTGGTTACCCGTTTTCCTATGGTTTGTCCTTCAAGCAAAGACTCAAATACTAGGGAATAAAACATGACGGGGAGCAGGAAGAAAATGATCACGGCTGCCATCGACCAATCGTCCATTTGTGAAATGGTTTCCCACAAGCCCATAAGGTTGAACACAAAAAATCCGATGGTCGATACATAAGCTGCTTTGATCAATAAATCAGCTAAATACGCCAGAATTCGCTCTCCTATAGATGCGGCGGTGAACGAAATGTTCACATTTTGCGTAGTATTTATTTGTAACTCTGACATTTTATTTCTTAATTTAGATTTTTATACACTTAAATTTATTCATGCCCGTTTCATCACACCATGAGGGAAGTCGCATTCATTAAACAAAATAAAGAAAAATGGCTAAGTTTTGAAAAGGCCATCTTCAATAATCGTTTTAAAGACCCGGACGATCTGGCTTCACAGTACATCCAACTGATCAATGATCTTGCTTTTGCACAAACCTATTATCCCAAAAGTAAGCTTATTAAATATTTGAACCAACTGGCGGCCAAAGCTTTTCAGAAAATATACAAGACCAAAAGGCAGGACACCAACAGGTTTACCTATTTCTGGAAAACCGAAGCGCCACTTATTGTATATCAGTACCGGCGTTATGTGCTGTATGCTTTTGTACTTTTCTTCGCTTTTGTGTCCATCGGGGTGATCTCTGCTGCTTATGACGACACTTTTGTCCGCCTTATTCTAGGGGATCATTATGTAAACACTACCTTAGAGAATATCGAAAAAGGGGATCCCGTAGCGATCTATAAAAGCGGAAGCAATTGGGGAAGCTTTGTCGGAATAACGCTCAACAACCTCTATGTGGGGATAAAATCGTTTATCTTCGGGGTTTTTGGTGGCTTGGGAACGGCTTGGGTGCTTTTGAACAATGGAATCATGCTGGGCGCATTTCAATATATGTTTCAGGCCGAAGGCGTGCTTTGGGAAAGTGTGAGAGGGATATGGATCCACGGGGCGATGGAAATATTTGCCATCGTTATCGAAGGTGCTGCCGGATTGGTGCTCGGTGCCAGTATTTTGTTCCCTAAAACTTTTTCACGGATAGATTCTTTTAAAATGGGCGTAAAAGACGGAGTGAAAATATTGATCAGCACTTTTCCTTTTACTTTTGCCGCCGGATTTTTGGAGGGTTTTGTGACCCGCTATTCCAACACCATGCCGAATGTGGTTTCGGGCGGAATTATCGTCATAACACTTGCAATTATCTCTTTTTACTATTTAATTTACCCTTATTTTGTCCATAAAAAACTAACCAAAAACTATGCAACTCTATAAATCAAGGTCTTTTGGAGATTACTTCTCAGACACTTTCAGCTTTATAAAAAACAACGGAAAGCATTTTTACAGGAACTACTTCCTCATCAACGGTATTTTTATCCTTATCCTGTTGATCATGACCTATTTTTTTGGGAGGATGTATTCTACTTTTTTGGCAAGTTCGATGGGCACCGGCACCGGCACCATGAGTACCTATATGGAGGATAACTTGGTAGGTTTTGCCTTGTTTTTCTTTCTCTTTATGATTGTTTTCGTGTTGATAGTTATTATCAATTATGCCTACACTCCTGTTTATTTTATTTTGTATGAAGAGAAGAACGGAAACGATTTTACAAGTAAAGATTTGATCAATGCTTTAAAAAAACGTTTTGGGAAAGTTATCCTCTATACTTTTGCCAGTTTATTGATCAGCATTCCCTTACTTATAATTGCCGGAATTGCTGTCGTAGGGCTTGCCGTGACCATGATTGGTATTCCTTTGATTCTTATAGTGTTTGGTTGGCTTGGCTTGTTCTACTATATCGCTTTTATAGAATATCTGAAAAGTGACAAAGGTGTTTTTGAGTGTTTCTCCTACAGTTTTAGCCTTTCTTTCAAGAAGTTTTGGGCGACTACGGGTTGTATCGCACTTTTCTATCTGATGATTCAAGTGGTACAAACCGTTATTACCCTGGTTCCGTATTTACTCGGTTTTGCTTCGATATATTCCGGTTTTGAAGTATCAGATGATCCCATGCAAGGGAATACATCTACATTTGTAGGTATGCTCACCTTGGTCTATATGATTTCTTTTTTCCTGAATTTGTTCCTCTCGACCGTTTTGGAAACCAACCAAAGTATTATCTATTACAGCCTTAAAGAAGAAAACGAAAACATTCATTCCACCAGTGTTATTGACGAAATAGGGAATTCTTAAGATCGATATGCAAAAACGCCTGCTATTATTTGCCTTTATCTGTATCGCCAATATTGCTTTGGGGTTTTCGGCTGTGGCTGAAATTCCGAGTGACACCCTAAAAACAGACCGGGCTACGGTAATGGACAGGCGTACATTCCCGGAGGGTTTTAAAGAGCAGTACAGCGGAAAAGAATATATCTACGAAACCGTGGTCAATCCCAACAATTGGTTCAACCGGTTAAAACAATGGTTTAACGATCTTATCAACAGACTGTTCAATTTAGGGAATCAAGAAAAGGCTGCGGAAATCTCAAGAATCCTGATGCGGGTGCTTTATGCTGTTATCGTGCTGCTGGTAATCTATTTTATCGTAAGGGCGATACTGAACAAGGAAGGGAACTGGATCTTCGGAAGGTATTCCGACAAAAAACTATCGAAAATCCAGGATGTTGAGAACAATATTCATCAGGTAGATTTTCCAACACTGATTGCCGATGCCGAAAAAGATCGGGATTACAGGCTCGCCATCCGTTATTATTATTTATGGTTGCTGAAAGTGCTTTCAAATAAAGAACTCATCGAATATGACGTAGAAAAAACCAATAGCGATTATGTGAACGAACTGGAAGGCGACTCCCTAAAAAAGCAATTCTCCTACGCTTCCTATCTGTACAACTATGTTTGGTATGGGGAATTCAGTATAGCTGAAGCGGAATATGAAACTACCTCAAAACGATTTCAAACCTTTATAAACAGCGGAGGAAAATGAACAAGACGATAAAAATATATATCGGCATCTTGGCCTTGTTGTTTATCGGGGCTGTTGTTTTTGAGGTTTTACGTCCGAAGCCCATCGATTGGTCGCCTACATTCAATGAAAAACACAGCATCCCCTACGGATTGAAAGTGCTTCACGATCAGTTGCCGGATTTGCTTCCGAACGATTCCGTTACTGATGTCCATAGCAGTGCCTATGAGTTTTTGGATTCGTTTTATGAGTATCGGTATGAAGATTCCACTTATGCTTATACTATCAACGGAAATTATCTTTATATCAAGAACTATTTTGATGTCGACAATGTTTCTATAGACGAACTCTTAAATTTTGCTGCTGAGGGGAACACCATTTTTATTTCTTCGGAATATTTCCCTGCATATTTGTCAGATACCCTTAATTTTAAACTCGACAATAAGTATGATTTTAAAGGAGAAGCGAAACTTGTATTCTACAATGAAAATTTTTCAGCCGATTCCATTCATATTAAAAGAGGATTGAATAATGTTTATTTTAGTAAGTTAGACAGTCTTAAAACCACCGCTTTAGGAACTCAAACTTTTGATGAAGAGCACATCAACTTCGTAAAAATAGAACACGGGAATGGCGCTTTTCTGTTACACACCCAACCTTATGTTTTTACCAATTATCACCTGCTGAAAGACGATCATTATCAATATACCGAAGCGGTGTTGTCCTACCTCCCGGATGCTCCCGTATTTTTTGATTCGGTAAACAAAACCGCTTTTGAAATGGGCAATTCGCCCCTGCGTTTTATTTTTTCACAACCGGCTTTGCATTGGGCTTGGTTGCTGTCGCTTCTTTTTATTATCACGTTTATGCTTTTCAACGCCAAAAGAAGGCAGCGTATTATCAGGATTATCCAACCGTTGCAGAACACCACGGTTCAATTCACAAAAACGGTGGCTAATCTATATTATGAAACCAAGGATCACAGCAATATCATCGATAAAAAAATTACTTTTTTCCTAGAGCGCATACGAAGCGATTATCATTTGAACACCCAGCAATTGGATGAGAAATTCATTCATCAACTGGCGTTAAAATCAGGAAATTCAGAAAACAAAGTGAAGAAACTCGTTGATTTTATCCTACTTTTAAAGCGTAGTGAACAGCACAGCGAACAAAACCTTATAGATTTAAACAAACATATCGAAGATTTTTACCAACGTAAAGAATAATTTATGGATCAGCTAAACAATCCGTCCGAAGAACAAAATAACAGCACACAACCTGACAACAACGACCTGACCTTCCGAAACAGGATCGACCTGAGTGAGTTGCAGCAGGCCGTGAATCAGATCAAAAAAGAACTGGGTAACGTTATCGTAGGTCAGAAGCAGATGATCGACATGCTCCTCACCGCCCTTTTGGCCAACGGACATGTATTGATCGAAGGCGTTCCCGGGATCGCCAAAACCCTTACCGCCAAACTGCTGGCAAAAACCCTCACAGCCGATTTCAACAGAATACAATTCACCCCCGATCTGATGCCTTCGGATATTTTGGGGACTTCGGTCTTCGATCTGAAAAAATCTGAATTTGAGTTCAAAAAAGGACCGGTTTTCACCAATATGTTGCTGATTGATGAGATCAACCGTGCCCCGGCAAAAACCCAGGCTGCCCTTTTTGAAGTGATGGAAGAAAAACAAATCACTATCGACGGACATCGCTTTTTATTGCCTCCGCCATTTATGGTATTGGCCACACAAAACCCCATTGAGCAAGAGGGAACCTACAGACTTCCCGAAGCGCAATTGGATCGTTTTCTTTTTAAGATCGAGATCGATTATCCAACATTGGATGATGAAGTGGAAATTATTTTACGGGAACACCAGCTGAAAGAAAACAAGAAGATCGATCAGGTAACTGCATTTCTCTCGAAAGAACAAGTCATGAAATATCAAACCTTGGTACACGAGATTGTTGTAGAACCCCATTTGATAAAATACATCGCCGAGATCATCAACAACACCAGAAACAACGAATTCCTCTATATGGGGGCATCGCCAAGGGCTTCGATTGCGATTTTAAAAGCTTCCAAAGCTTATGCCGCCATCAACGGACGCGATTTTGTGACTCCGGAAGATATCAAGGCTGTGGCTTTACCCGTAATTCAACACCGAATTATCATCACGCCCGAACGTGAGATGGAAGGAATGACGAGCAAACAGATTGTAAATCAGATTATACAATCCATCGAGATCCCAAGATAAAACGATGAAATTCATCAAACGCCTCTACATAGAAAACCGATTTTACTATGGCGCCGTGGGTGTCGTGCTGCTCTTTTTGTTGAGTTTTATTGTTGAGCCCTTGTTTTCTATTGCGCAACTGGCACTTTTTATCCTGCTAAGCTTTTTTGTTTTAGATATTCTTATTCTCTTCTTTGTTAGACGAGGCCTGATCGCACAACGGGAATTACCCGATAAATTTTCAAACGGCGATCAAAATCCCATTTATATCCGCCTTGAAAATCATTATACTTTTCCGGTAAATGTTATGGTTATTGATGAAATTCCGGAACAGTTTCAAATTCGGAACTTCAAGATCAAACGGAAATTAAAACCCTCAGAAATCTCCACGGTAAAATACGAGTTAAGACCTACGGAAAGGGGCGAATACCACTTCGGAAAACTGAATGTCTATGCGTCGAGTTTTATGGGGCTGGTTTCCAAGCGCTACATTTTTTCAGATAAGACGATGATCCCTACCTATCCTGCATTTCTTCAGTTAAAAAAATACGATTTACTGGCAATTTCCAACAACTTGCATATGTATGGTATCAAAAAGATCCGCCGCATTGGTCACACTATGGAATTTGAACAAATCAAGGAATATGTTCAGGGAGACGACATCAGGACTGTCAACTGGAAAGCGACCGCCAAAAAAAACCAACTTATGGTCAATCAATATCAGGATGAAAAGTCACAACCGGTGTATTCTGTTATTGATAAGGGAAGGGTGATGAAAATGCCTTTTGATGGATTGAGCTTGCTTGACTATGCGATTAACTCTTCATTGGTAATCAGTAGTGTTGCCCTTCGGAAACAAGATAAGGCGGGCATGTTTACCTTCTCCAAGAAGGTAGAAAATATCGTAGTAGCAGAACGCAGGAACAGCCAGATGAACCTTATTCTGGAAACGCTCTACAATATTGAAACCGACTTTTTTGAAAGTGATTTTAACCGACTCTACGTCGATATCAAAACGAATATCAGGCAGCGGAGCCTCGTTTTTCTTTATACCAATTTTGAAACACTGGATGCGCTCCACCGGCAGCTCCCCTATCTCAAAGCCATTGCAAAACACCATCTGTTGGTCGTTATCTTTTTTAAAAATACAGAGTTGGACAGTCTCATCAACAAAAAAGCTGACTCCATACAAGAGGTCTATGACAAGGTGATCGCAGAGAAATTTGCTTTTGAAAAACGTCTTATCGTCAACGAACTGAAAAAATACGGGATCTATTCCATTCTCACTACTCCACAGGATCTTACCATAGATACGATTAACAAGTATTTGGAAATTAAAGCGAGGGGGCTTATTTGATAAGGACATCCTCCTTAACCCTTCGAGGGTTTGAAACCCTCGAAGGGTTCGGTTGTATCTATACAGTAACATATCCAAATTGTGACAAAACAACTTTATAATCAGTTTTTTGAATCAAAAACACATATAGCGATAAACTTTTCTAATAGTTTTTGTAGTTTTGATGCCTCACCCAGAACTGCTGAAAATAGTGGTTCTGATCCGCCTAAGGCGGAAGAGGTAAATAGGACACCCCGATACAAACCTGTCTGCTGATAGGTAGGCATACGGAGAATTTTTAAGATTAAAAAAATTGAATATGACCATTACCCAACTACAATATGTGCTCGCCGTAGCAGAATATCAAAACTTTACCCATGCGGCTGAAAAAAGCTTCGTCACACAACCTACCCTGAGTATGCAGATACAAAAGCTGGAAGACGAACTCGACGTACTCATCTTTGACAGAAGCAAAAAACCGATACAGCTCACTCAAGTAGGAAAAAAGATCGTTGAACAGGCCAAAAACATTGTTAATGAATCCTATCGCATTCAGGATATTGTCGATCAGGAAAAAGGGTATATCGGAGGCGAATACCGCTTGGGGATCATTCCGACGATCATGCCTACCCTGCTGCCTTTGTTTTTAAATAATTTCATCAAAAAGTACCCCAAAGTTAACCTTAAAATAGAAGAGCAAAGCACCAATATCCTTATGGAAAAGCTGGAAGAAGGGTATTTGGATGCCGCTATTGCAGCTACACCATTGGAAAATGAAAACATCAAAGAGCGCGTATTGTATTATGAACCTTTTGTGGCCTATGTTCCATCAAACCATCGCTTAAACAAACTGAAAAAAATAAAGGTAAGTGACCTTAACCTGGACGACATTTTATTGCTCGAAGACGGTCATTGTTTCCGGGAAGGAGTTATCAACCTGTGCAAGAGCAAAAAAGGTTTCAATAACGAGCATTTTCAATTGGAAAGCGGAAGCTTTGAAACCATGATGAAACTCGCCGATGAAGGTATGGGCATGACCTTGCTCCCCTATTTGCACACTATGGAGATCAGTGAAGCCCAAAAAGTACATTTACGTTATTTTGAAGACCCCAATCCGGCAAGGGAAGTAAGCCTGATCTATCATAAAAACGAATTGAAACTTCAGATTACAGAAGCCTTGAGAGACACTATCGCCGGTGTTGTCCGCGGGGCCATTGCTTTTCAGAATGTAAAGATCATAAGTCCGGTTTCTTCAGGGAAGTAGGATTGTTAAAAGAAGATTAAATTTCCTCTACACCTCAAAATGGCGATTAAAAAATCCTCCCCGCCTCGGGCGGGAGACTAGGTGGGGATAAAAAAATAACCAAAAAACTTTACCGTAATAGATAAAGTTTCTCGGTTACTTGTACGATTAATCACAGTCTTAATAAAGACGTTTTTTTATAAAGAATTTATGTCAGTTTTACTCTAATATGTGGAGATTACCTGACAATTTCCAGGATTTTTAACTTTGATTGAAATAAATCAAGCATCTAGACAATTCCGGTTTACCCTGAATGTAATAATTAATCCAAATTCTCAATTCATCCAATTCGTAGGGTAACAGCCTTTTTACGGCTTTTTCCAATTCTTTACAAAATAGTATAGGGTCAAAACTCACTTTTTGTAGCACCGTTTTGGTGTACTCAAACATAGCTCTTGCCATTTTTGGTTTATTTATGATAGTTGGTTTAAAGATAACGTTCCTTAATATACAAAATTGTTGGTTAATCGTTAAATCCAACCATAAAAATGTTAATGAAATGATTTAAATTTTTTCCAATTGGTTAAATCCCAAAACGTTGGGAGCTCTTTTGAGCATAATTAATATCAGCGCACCACCTGGCTCGTTCGCTAAAGTAGTCCAATAGACTATTTTTTAACGCTCCGCCCTACCTATTTTAGATAATTCATCATAGTTTCCGACTTCTTTAGGGTTGGAGCCATATTCATTAGATCCAGATTCCCCTTCAGCAAACAAAAGCCAAAATACATAGAACGGTATTAGTTGATACCAACCACTGTTACCAAGGTCATGGCATCTTTTTGTGTTTTGTGCAATATTGAACCATAATACAGGGACAAAAAACACCCAAAACAATAAGGAAATTCCGGTGGCATCGGTATCAACAGCGTTTGATATCACAGAAGTTAAAATAATAGCAGCAGAGTAGGCAATTACATAAAGAATCAGACTTAGTCCATATTCAGTTCGTCTAATTCTTCCATCGAAAGAAAAAGGTTTTTTAAACATAGTAATTAAGATTTAGGACTAACAAATATATAAATTTATTTAGCTTTTATTAATTTTTTCGATGAAATGCAGCTATTTCAATAATACTTATGCTGTATAAACACATATTCTTTGTTTTTTTATTAATTTTCAATTCTCAATATAATACCATAAAAATGCAGAAAACCCTTAGTTTACTCCTTGCTTTATTCCTCGTTGGATGCTCTTCAAATCGGTTATTAATAAAAGAAGTAGACCGCAATTTGGAATCCGGTTTTTATAAAAATCAGTTTACCGGACTTTTTGTGTATCATCCGGCTACGGGAGATACGCTGATCAATTACAACGGGGAAAAATATTTCACTCCGGCCAGCAATACGAAAATATTTACGTTCTATACCGCCCATAAATTACTCCCGGAATATCTTCCTACTTTAAGATATGCAGTACACAATGACACTATATATATGGAAGGAATCGGAAATCCGGCAAGTCTGCACCCCTATCTAAAAGACAGCTCCCTGGTCAATTTCCTAAAAAAACAAAACAATATAAAGCTCTATCTCAAGAATCTTGAAGATAAGAGTCTTGGTCCCGGATGGGCTTGGGATGATTATGATACCTATTACTCCCCCGAACGCAGTGCCTTGCCTTTGTATGGAAATGTCGTTGGTTTGTCAAAAGGGGACTCACTTTATGTTTCCCCGAATTATTTCAGCAAGGACGTTATCGTTGCCAACAATACGTACAGAAGAGTGCAATCTGAAAACAAGTTTTATCTTCCCCCAACGAGGAAAGACACCATAGCAGTCCCATTCATTACTGATAGTGTCACCATAAAAAAAGTATTGGAAGATGTTATAGATCAAGAAATACAAATCACCCGGTATTTTCCCGAAGAGGAGAAGAAATTGATCTACGGAATTAAAGCCGACTCCGTTTACAAAAGAATGATGTGGGTAAGCGATAATTTTATAGCCGAACAGCTTTTGATCCTCGCTTCCTCTACCCTTTCAGATACTTTGAATGGTGGAAAAGCGCGCAAGCATATCCTTGAAAACGAACTTTCGGAGATCCAGCAAAATCCGCGTTGGGTTGACGGTTCCGGTTTGTCGCGATATAATTTGTTTACACCACAATCCATTGTGTTTGTGCTCAACGAACTCTATAAAGAAATCTCCAAAGAAAAATTGTTTGACATCTTCCCTACCGGCGGGGAAACAGGAACCTTGGAAAATTATTTTAAAGGAGATCCCGAACCTTACATCCACGCAAAAACAGGTACGCTGAGTAATAATTACTGCTTGAGTGGTTATCTGATCACAAAATCAGGTAAGACCCTTATTTTCAGTTTCATGAACAATCATTACCGCGGTGGGAGCACCGAAGTAAAACAACAAATGACACCTTTATTGGAGTGGATTCGGGATAATTACTAAAACCTGTTGTCTCCATCCAGGATATCGCCAATACCTCCTAAAATACTGCCTTCACCTTTGCTTTTTCCGCCTTGTCGCGGTGCAGACGCCAACACACGATTTGCCAATCGGCTGAATGGTAAGGATTGGATATACACTGCCCCCGGTCCGCGAAGTGTGGCAAAAAACAGTCCTTCACCTCCAAAAACCGTGTTCTTTATCCCCCCGACAAACTCGATGTTATAATCCACTTCCTTTGTAAAACCTACAATACATCCGGTATCGACTTTCAGGGTTTCCCCGGCTGCCAGTTCTTTTCTTGCCAAAGTACCCCCGGCATGCACAAAAGCCATTCCGTCGCCTTCCAGTTTTTGCATGATAAAACCTTCACCACCAAAGAGTCCGCGACCCAACTTTTTGGAAAATTCGATACCGACCGAAACCCCTTTAGCTGCACAAAGAAATGCATCTTTTTGACAAATAAATTTTCCTTGATATTTAGTCAAATCTATGGGAATAATCTTCCCGGGATAAGGTGAAGCAAAACTCACTTTGCGCTTGTTGCTATCCACATTCAGAAAAGCAGTCATAAAAAGGCTTTCTCCTGTAAGCAAACGTTTTCCTGCAGAAAACAATTTCCCCAGAACTCCTTCATCCTGATTAGAACCGTCTCCAAAAATCGTATCCATTTTTAGTCCGTTGTCCATCATCATAAAACTCCCGGCCTCTGCCACTACAGCCTCTTGAGGATCCAGTTCGATCTCTACATATTGCATTTCCTCTCCGTATATGTGGTAATCTATCTCGTGTGAAGTCATTTTGTTTTGGTTTTATTGATTCATTTTATTAGTCAGGGTTTAATTTAAAAAGTTACAATTAAGTATTCAATCACACACAACTCATTTATAAAAACAGAATTCAATACCCATCCCATTTATCTATCAACTCAGCTAATCCTTTTTCAATTCCACTATAATATTTTCCTTTTTTAAACTCGGGAATGATAGTTTGATCAAGTATATTTTTACAGATTTCATCCGTTAGTATTTTTTCAGTTCCATTTCCTGTTGAAATACGAATTTTTCGAAGTGATTTACTGAATACGATTACAAGTCCGTTGTCAATCATTGCTTTTCCAACTCCCCATTTATTTGATAAGTCAGTTGCAAAATCTGCTATGTTATCATAAGGTGCTATGGAATTTACTGTTACAATTGCAATTTCTCTTGTTGTTTCATTTTCGTAATCCGAAATGCTTTTTTCGAGTTCGTTTTTTTGTTCAGCTGTAAATAATTCTTCAAAGTCATTAACATATCCAACCGGTTCCGGGAATTTATTTTTTTCTGTTTCCGAAAAGTCAAATTCAGGAGTCGATATTTTAGTTTCCTTTTTTTGAGCAGAACCCTTATAAGAAACTAAACTTAAAGCCAGAATTAGAGTTAATATTACTTTTCCTGTTTTCATTATTGTTTTGGTCTGTACGTCCCTGATTAGAGTTGACCAGGTTCAAAATTTCTAACTTCTTACTTCTAATTCCACACTTCAAATCACCCCTTCACCTTCACTGTCCATTCAAAATTAAAGGTAGAAACCACATCGCCGGCTTCGTCTTTTCCAACGGATTTCATCCAAAAAGTTTGTCCCTCCCCTGTTGCTATCGTTTTTTCTATAGCAGCATCGATGAGATGTCCGTCGTTACATTCAAAAGTGATTTTTCCTTTGGCTTTTTTTGAGAAATTGGCATTGTTGTTGGCTACCAACATCGAGATCTTCTCTTTCTTTTCCCTTATTTTCCCAATGACCATAGCCCCGGTGGAAAGTTCTGCCGCCATCCCTTGCACCGCCCAAAGCATGGAGTTAAACGGATTTTGATTGATCCAACGGTGTTTAACGGTTGTAAGACACTGAGTGTCATCAATAGCCGCTACCCTAACCCCACACAACCAAGCTGACGGAAGTTTTAACATGGAAAATTTATTGAGTTGAGAAGATGTTAAGTTCATGTAATATGTGTTTTATAAGGCACAAGATATTCATTATTTCTCAAATATTGTTCAAACTTAAAATCTTAATGTTTTGTTAAATTTTAGTACTATGTTTTGCATAATACCTTTTTTTAGATATATATTTGCAATAGAAATTAGCTTGTTATGTATTTTTAAGCTGAAAAGATCAATCAAAAAAAGTAATCAACCATGGAAGAATCCATAGACAAACATCAAAGAAACGTGTCGGCATTTATACATTTGTCCACTTTCTCAAAGTACCTTATTCCGTTTGGGAATTTTATTATTCCCTTATTGTTGTGGACATCCAATAAAGAAAAATCCGCTTTTGTGGATTTCAACGGAAAACAGGCCATCAATTTCCAGATCAGTATTTTGCTTTACAGCATCGCTTTAGGGATTATCGCTATCCCCATTGTGCTGTTTTCGGCATGGGATTTTATCGGCTTTGTCAATATTATGGAGCACAACAGGCATGACATCGATTTTGATTTTGATCACCTATCAGAGTTTGGGATTCATGTCATCTTTTTAGGTCTGTTGGGAATCTTAAGTGTGGGGCTCCTTGTTGTGGATGTGTTTTGCAGTATCATTGCAACCATCAGGGCCAATGAAGGGATTAAGTATCAATATCCGTTCAGTATAAAATTTATTAAATAATCATCAATCAATACTTATTCATCAATCATCATCAATCAAAATTCATCATCCAGACGTCCCAATAGCTAGGGAGTCAGGATAAAATCAAAAAACGAACAGTAACTATTAATAAAGTATCATGAAACCATGAATATAGAGAATACAAAAGCACAAATGCGCAAGGGGGTTTTGGAATACTGCATTTTATCGATCATTGAAAATGAAGATAAGTATGCTTCAGAGATCCTTAAAACCTTAAAAGACGCAAAAATGCTTGTGGTTGAAGGGACTATCTACCCCCTGCTCACAAGATTGAAAAATGCGGGCTTGCTAAATTACCGTTGGGAAGAATCCACTTCGGGGCCGCCTAGAAAATATTATACCCTCACAGAAAACGGAAAGTTATTTTTAAAAGAACTCAACACCACTTGGGATGAGTTGAGGAACGCAGTCAACCTGGTAACGAAATAAAAAACACTAACAATGAACAAAACAATCAATATTAATCTGGCAAATACATTTTTCCACATCGATGAAGATGCCTATAAGAAACTACAGGGCTATCTCGATGCCATAAAACGTTCTTTTACCGATTCACAGGGTAAAGCCGAAATCATTGCCGATATCGAAGCGCGTATTGCCGAGTTGTTTACTGAAAGAATACAAAACGAACGGCAGGTCATCACCAATAAAGAGGTCGATGAGATCATTGCCATCATGGGACAACCTGAAGACTATCTCGTAGATGAAGAGATTTTTGAAGATGAACCCAAAGCTAAAAAAACGGAATTCCAGAAAAACCACAAACAACTCTATCGGGATATCGATCGAAAATACATTGGAGGTGTTTGTGCAGGATTGAGTTATTATTTGGGTATCGACGTATTGTGGGTTCGTTTGATTTTTATTTTGATAACGATTCTTTCTTCCGGTTTTGGTATTCTTATTTATATACTGTTCTGGATTCTCGTGCCTGAAGCCGTTACTACGGCGCAAAAGATTGCTATGACCGGAGAACCGGTAAACATCAGTAATATTGAAAAAAAAATCCGTGAAGGATTGGACGACGTCACCGAGAAAGTAAAAAGCGTCGATTATGACAAAATGGGAGAATCTGTAAAAAAAAGTTCAAAAAGTGTTTTTGACGGCTTGGCCGGAATCGTGATGTTTTTGGTGAAAGTAACAGCAAAATTTATAGGTATTATCATTCTTATTACCTCCGCTGCTGTCCTCATCGGTCTTTTTGTAAGTCTCTTTACTGCTGGAACCATCGATATTTTTGGCGCGCAACCGTGGAGGGAATATATAGACACAACGGTAGACACTCCGGTTTGGTTGATATCAATATTGGCATTCTTTGCGATTGGTATTCCATTTTTCTTCCTGTTTTATCTGGGAATGAAAATATTGGTCAACAATCTGAAATCAATTGGAAACACAGCAAAATTCACCTTGCTTGGCGTTTGGCTTTTGTCCCTCATCGGACTCATCAGTTTTGGAATAAAAACAGCTACGGAATATTCTTTTGAAGCCTCGGCTACCGAAACGGAAAACTTTCAATTTGATGTAAACGACACTTTGGAAGTAAAAGTTTTAAACACCAACGATCTGAAAAGCAGATATTACAACAATGCCGATTTTGATATTGTGATCGAGAATAACAAAAAAATGATCTATAGTGAAGATGTGGATTTCAATATAAAACCATCGAGCAACGGACAAGCCCGTGTTGAAATTGAAAAAACCTCACAGGGCAACAATTATAACAATGCTTTTGAAAGGGCTGAACAGATTGAATATTCATATGAAGTCGTAGACAATAGTATTTTACTGAACCATTATCTGACTACTGATATCGATAACAAATTCAGGGATCAGGAAGTAAACATCACTATCTACGTTCCTGAAAACACTATTCTGAAGCTTCACCATTCCACCCACAATCATATTGGCTACGGAATAAAAAACAATAAAAATTATTACCACAGAAGTTTGGCCAATCACGTTTGGAAAATGGACAACCAAGGTATTTTGAATTGTTTGGATTGTCCGGAAAAAGAATGGAACGGAGAGGAAGAAGACAAAAAAGAAGTTGAACCTGAGGAAAAAGACAGTATCGCTGTTGATTCTGTAAAAACGGACAGTATCATGTAACCATAAACAAGAAACATCAGTCAAACCAAGATAAATCATCATCCTGACGATAAATGTCAGGATAAAATCAAAAAACGAACATATGAAATCAACCTTTCTAATTAAGAATTTAACCTTATGTCTCGCTGTATTGCTGGTGCACCTAACTTACAGTCAGAGTTTTGAAACCAAAATCGATAGCATGCTTTTAGATACCTTTTCCCAAGATGGCCCGGGCGTATCATTCTTAATCGCCAAAGATGGTAAACCTGTTTACAGAAAGGCTTTTGGCAAAGCCAACCTTGAATTGGATGTAAATATGACACCTGAAAGTGTCTTTCAAATAGGTTCTATGACCAAGCAATTTACCGCTATCTCAATTTTAATGTTGGAAGAACAAGGGAAGCTAAGTTTGAATGACGACATTACAAAACATATCCCTGATTACCCAACCCGTGGTAAAAGCATCACTATTCATCACCTGCTTACCCATACATCGGGAATAAAGAATTACACCAGCCTAAAGTCGATTATGGATATTGCTAAAGACGACCTATCACCAAAGGAATTGGTTGACTTTTTTAAGAATGAACCTATGGACTTCGATCCGGGTGAACAGTTTAAATACTGTAATTCAGGCTATGTTATTTTAGGCTACATTATTGAATTGGTTTCAGGTGAAACCTATGAAAATTTTATTGAAACCCATATTTTTCAAAAAATAGGAATGGAAAATTCCTGCTATACAAGTGATATGGATATCGTTAAAAACAGGGCATCGGGGTATTACGACAGAGATGGGCTTGTCAACAAAATATACATCAGCCATAGTATTCCATACGCAGCAGGTTCACTTATGTCTACCACAGACGATATGCTTATATGGCAAAATGCGCTTAACACCAATAAACTGGTAAAACCTTCAACCATAAAAAAGGTCTTTACCGATTATACCTTAAATAATGGCGAGCAAATCTCCTACGGCTACGGGTGGTGGTTGAAAGAAATTGAAGAGCAAAATACCCGTCAGCATGGCGGAAGTATTTTTGGGTATAAATCTATGGGGGTTTATGTTCCTGAAAAAGACATTTATGTACTTGGGCTTAGCAATTGCGATTGTAATTCGCCCACACAACTCACTAAAGATATTGCCACTATGGCAATCAATGAATTATAAACTATCATCCTGACGATAAATGTCAGGACAAAATCAAAAAAAACGAACATTATGAGCACACTAATCAAAGTAGTAATCGCACTGGTTATTTCCATTTTTCTAACCTCTTGTCAATTCGACATCAATCTAAGTGGAGTTAAAGGAAACGGAAATGTAGTAACCCATCAACGTGAGGTTGATCAAACCTTTAGTGCTATCAAAGCCACAGAAGGCCTGGATGTATTTGTAAGCCAAGGTCCGAAAACGACTATCAAGGTAGAAGCCGATGAAAACGTAATCGACTTGATCCGCACCCAAGTATCAAACGGAGAATTACATATCGATTGTGAAGACCCTATTGGCAATGCCACAAAGAAAGTTTATGTCACCATTCCTGAAATTACCGCGTTAAAAAGTTCCAGCGGAGCAGAGCTTAGCAGCATCGGTACCATAAAAGGCGATGCTATCACACTGGATGCCAGTAGTGGGAGTGAACTCGATGTGGAGATCCAAGCCAAGGATATTAATTCTGAATCAAGCAGCGGTGCCGAAATCGTTGTGTATGGAGTTGCTAATTTTCTGGAAGCCAGGGCAAGCAGCGGCGCTGAAATTGAAGCAGAAAAACTGGAAACAAACTCAGTAAAAGCCAAAGCAAGTAGCGGTGGCAGGATTTCGGTCCATGCCAAAGAAAAGATTTCCATAAGCACCAGCTCCGGTGGCGATGTGGACTATAAAGGAGATCCACAGGTGGTGAGCAAGGAAAGTATGTTTTAACCCACTTAGTGGGGTTTATTCCATTGAATATCTTGTAGGAGGATTACCCCTGAGATATTTACCGAACAAAAGAGGTTATGATAACTGTCAGTTCGAGCGCAGTCGAGAACTAAACAAATTAGGTTTCGACTGCGCTCAACCTGACAACGTTCAAGTTATTCATTCTTAAGCTTATTCTTACTTATTCCGCTAAAATCTGAGCGGCGTGATCTTTGGTTTTTACCTTGTCGATAACACGCTCCACTACTCCATTTTCGTTGACAATAAATGTTTTTCTGTGGATTCCGTCAAATTCCCTTCCCATAAACTTTTTCGGTCCCCAAACACCAAAGGCATTGATCACTTCTTTGTCTTCATCCGCCAAAAGTGGAAATGGGAATTCGTATTTATTTTTAAAATTAGTCTGTCGTCGCTGCGAATCAGCACTTACCCCTAAAAGACTATAGCCCTTATCTTTTAATTCCTGATAGTGATCACGCAAGTTGCAGGCTTCTGCCGTACATCCCGGAGTGCTCGCCTTCGGATAAAAGAAAACAACCAGTTTTTTTCCTTTGTAGTCTGATAATGAGACCTTATTGCCATCTTGATCTGCTACTGTAAAATCAGGTACTTTGTCTCCTGCTTTTAATGTATCCATAAACAGTTTTTATTTTGATATTGTTTGTTATTTTTGCCTAGAGTCCGTTTCAATCAAAAAAGCTTAAACGGGTTTCTAAAATTACGTAAAAATGACCAAAACAGAAAAGGTTGATTTTGTTGTAGATACGCTCGAAAACATCTATCCAACCGTACCGATTCCCCTCGACCATACCGATCCCTATACGCTTTTAATAGCCGTATTGCTTTCCGCTCAAAGTACCGATGCCCGGGTTAACCAAATCACACCTTTATTGTTTGACAGGGCGTCCAATCCGTATCAAATGATCAAGCTTTCAGTCGATGAAATCAGGGAAATCATCAAACCGGTAGGGCTCTCCCCTATGAAATCGAAAGGTATTTATGAACTGTCCCATATTCTTATCGACAAATACAACGGTGAGGTTCCGGCGGATTTTGAAGCTTTGGAGTCGCTTCCTGCCGTAGGTCATAAAACCGCCAGCGTGGTTATGTCCCAAGCTTTTGGTATTCCGGCATTTCCGGTAGATACACACATCCATCGTTTGATGCACCGGTGGGGGTTGTCTAACGGAAAAAATGTGAAACAGACCGAAAAAGATGCCAAGCGTTTATTTCCAAAGGAAAAATGGAACAAACTCCACCTTCAAATTATTTATTACGCAAGGGAATATTCTCCTGCCAGAGGTTGGAAGCTCGAAAAGGATATCATCACAAAAACCATTGGAAGAAAAAGCGTTATAAAAGAATATTATGCTTCAAAAGCAAAAAAGGCCCATTAAACAACGAGCCTTTTCTGACAAAACTTTTAATTAAGGAGTGTATCAAACTCCAACTTTTTGTACTTAATAACACTTAAAGCCTTAGAATAACCAAGTATAAATTCAATGGTAGATTCCTTGGGTTGTAGTCGTTCTAATTCAAAATCTTGATAAGAGTAAAGTTTTTCCATGCTGCCCCAAATATTTTAATAATAATAAAATAACGGAGTCAGACACTTAATATTGTGTTAATTTGTTAAAACTATATTGTTTTTTTCAATTATTTTCCTGAGGTTGATAATAGCATAGCGCATTCGCCCTAAAGCCGTGTTGATGCTCACATCTGTTTGTTCAGCAATCTCCTTAAAACTCATGTCCCTGTACAAACGCATCATCAATACTTCTTTTTGATCTTCAGGCAGCTCTTCGATCAGTTTTTTTACATCGGTTTCTACTTGATTTTTAATGATCTGCTTCTCGGCATTCAAAGCCGGATCCCCTAAAACAGAAAAGATGTTGAAATCCTCACTCCCTTCAAACTTGGGCATTCTTGAATTTTTTCTGAAATGGTCTATCACCAAATTATGGGAAATACGCATTACCCATGGCAGGAACTTCCCTTCTTCGTTATAATTTCCCCGTTTTAAAGTCCTGATCACTTTAATGAAAGTATCCTGAAAGATATCTTCTGTAATATCCTTATCATAAACTTTAGAGAAAATAAAACTGTAAATACGATGAGAATGCCTGTTGATCAACATCTCAAGTGCTTTTTCGTCGCCTTTTATATACTTTGCCACAAGGGCAGAATCTTGAAGTGTTTGCTCCATAAAATTACTTTTAATAAACAAATTGAGGTTGCCCGAAAGCAACTCTTTAATACATTAATTTATAAAGTAATTTTATTGTATAGGCGTTCATTTATTGAGTTGATAGCAATCAAATATAATATTTTTTATGAAAAACAAAATAATTTTTTAGGTAAAAATCATAATTTTTCTTTTTTAAGTCCGTTTCAATAGCTGGCATTAGATTGTTATCTTTGTGGTTTGTTTTAACGCTATGACAGACATCACCACTGTAAATCCAAAGGAAAACATCATAATAAAAGGAGCTAAACTCCACAACCTGAAAAACATCAATGTTATTATCCCAAGAAACAAATTGGTGGTCATAACCGGACTTTCGGGAAGTGGGAAATCTTCTTTAGCTTTTGATACACTTTATGCCGAAGGGCAACGCAGGTATGTAGAAAGCTTATCATCATACGCACGGCAATTCCTCGGGAGGCTCAACAAACCTAAGGTGGATTATATCAAAGGGATCGCCCCTGCCATAGCTATCGAACAGAAAGTCAACTCTACCAACCCGCGATCTACCGTCGGTACCACAACAGAGATTTATGATTATTTAAAGTTGCTGTACGCTCGTATTGGTAAGACCTTTTCTCCGGTATCGGGAAAGGAAGTCAGGAAGCACACTGTGAGCGATGTGATCAATTTTGTAAAGACTTTTGAAGAGCGTAGCAAACTCTTATTGTTGGCTCCTGTTCATATTCCTGAAGAACGAAACGTTTTAAAAACACTCGAAATCCTTTCCCAACAAGGGTACGCGCGTATTAAATATAAGAATCAAGTGCTTCGCATTGATGAAATTGAAGAAGAAATAGAGCACGATTTCTTTTTGGTGGTGGATCGAATCATCGTCAAAAACGACGAAGACTTCTACAATCGTCTTGCCGATGCTGTTGATACTTCCTTCTTTGAAGGTAAAGGCAAATGCATCATCGAAAATCTGGAAAACAAGCAACAAACTACATTCAGCAATAAATTTGAATTGGATGGTATTCAATTCCCGGAACCCAACGTTCATTTGTTCAGTTTTAACAATCCATACGGGGCTTGTCCGAAATGTGAAGGCTATGGGGATGTGATCGGTTTGGACGAAGATCTTATTGTTCCCAATACAGCACTTTCTATCTATGAGAATGCCATTTTCGCTTGGCGTGGTGATAGCATGAGCTGGTTTCGGGATCAATTGGTCAACAATGCCTATAAATTTGATTTTCCCATTCACAAACCTTGGTATGATCTTACTGAAAAACAAAAGGAGCTGGTTTGGAAAGGAAATAAATATTTTACCGGATTAACCGATTTTTTTGCTGAGCTGGAAGAAAAAAGTTATAAAATCCAAAACAGGGTGATGCTTTCCCGCTATCGCGGAAAGACCAGATGTCCTTTGTGTAAAGGCGCCCGACTCCGTGAAGAAGCCAATTATGTGAAAGTTGGTGATAAAACCATTAGTGAGCTGGTAAGCATGCCGTTACACAGGCTCAAGGATTTCTTTAACCGGCTTAAACTCGATAAAAACGATGAAGCGATTTCAAAGCGATTGCTGAAAGAAATCAACAATCGTGTTCAATTTTTGACTGATGTCGGACTCGATTACCTGACCCTCAACAGAAAATCGAACACCCTTTCCGGAGGGGAGTCCCAGCGTATCAATCTCGCAACTTCTTTGGGAAGTAGCTTGGTAGGTTCTATGTACATTTTGGACGAACCCAGCATAGGTTTACACCCAAAAGACACAGAAAGGCTTATTTCTGTGCTTCAATCCCTTCGGAATTTAGGCAATACGGTAATTGTGGTCGAACACGATGAAGACATCATGAAAGCAGCCGACGAGATCATCGATATTGGTCCCGAAGCAGGGACTTTGGGTGGTGAAGTGGTCGCTACAGGGGATTTTGATACCATCCTGAGCAAAAACACCCTCACAGCCAACTATCTTAACGGAAAAGACGAAATCCCCGTCCCTAAAAATCGGAGAACGAGCAAGTATTTTATTCAAATTGTGGGTGGTCGTGAAAACAACCTGCAAAATATTGATGTCACTTTCCCCTTGAATACGTTTACCGTAGTGACCGGTGTTTCCGGAAGCGGGAAAAGCACCTTGGTGAAAAAAATATTATATCCGGCCATTCTAAAAGAAACCGGTGGTTATGGCGAAAAAGCCGGGCAGTTCACAAAGATTGATGGAAAATACAGCAACCTCTCCAGTGTAGAGTTTATCGATCAAAATCCGATTGGGCGTTCTTCAAGGTCCAATCCGGTGACCTATATTAAGGCTTATGACGATATCAGAGCACTTTTTTCCAAGCAAAAACTATCAAAAATCCGGGGATATCAACCGAAACACTTCTCTTTTAATGTAGATGGCGGACGTTGTGAAACCTGTAAAGGTGAAGGTGAAGTGACTATCGAAATGCAATTTATGGCCGATGTACATCTAGAATGTGAAACCTGCAACGGAAAACGTTTCAAAAAAGAGATTCTTGAAGTAAAATTTGAAGAAAAGAACATCGACAATGTTTTGAATATGACTATCGACGATGCGGTGGACTTCTTCAACAAACACAAACAAACAAAAATCACGGGCAAACTAAAACCTTTGCAAGATGTAGGTTTGGGATATGTCACACTCGGACAATCATCCTCTACCCTTTCCGGTGGCGAGGCACAGCGTATAAAACTAGCTTCCTTTTTGGTAAAGGGTCAAACAAAAAACAAAACCCTCTTTATTTTTGATGAACCGACAACCGGACTCCACTTCCACGATATCAAAAAACTGTTGAAATCTTTTGATGCCCTGTTGGAAAACGGACATTCCATTATTGTAATTGAGCACAACCTAGATCTGATAAAATGTGCTGACCATATTATTGATCTCGGTCCTGATGGTGGTGAAAAAGGCGGAAATCTAGTCGCTTCAGGAACTCCTGAACAAGTCGTAAAAGTAAAAAAGAGCCATACCGGGCATTATTTAAAGTCTAAACTTTAAGCCCTACACAGCCTACCTTTCAAGCGATAAATACATTTTTGGCATGCTGTTTGAGTTATATTAAACAGTAAATCTCATCACACATAATTAAGATGAAATTTACCTGATGAACTTTTTCAGTTGAACATCAACTGAAACATCATAGTTCTTTATACAGTTGAATTTTTTGGTTGGTTAGTTAAGAAAACCTCGTGACCTTGATCTTTTTCAAAATATCGAGGTTTTCTTTATATAAAAGCAACAAACATATAATTAACTAATAATCAGTTATATATAAACACCATTGAACTCAATTTTATTTTTTGGCACAGAGTTTGAACCTTATAGAGTGAAAATCATATTTATGTGATTTTATATTAAACCCTAGAAATTATGAAGCGATTAATTATTTTAACGATAGCAGTGTTCTTAGGTACTTTTACAAGTATCGCAGGAACTAATGAGAAGAATATAGAAATGCTGACTCCCAGGTATGGAAACTCAATTATATTTGTTGAAGATGGAGTTACATTTTCAGTATATCCTGATGGTGAATTCGATTTTTATATCGACAACCCTTCCTATTTTGGAGCAGACATCCGCACAGGAAATGTAAATATCAGTTTTAATTCCGGTCACGGATATTATGACCCCTATGTTCAGTATGACGATTATGGAGCGGTGATTCAAGTTGAAAACACACCTATTTATTATGACTTTTACGGACGTGTGTCAAGGATCGGAAGAGTTGATATCCTTTATAGACATAACCGTGTATATCGTGTAGGTGGACTTCATGTTTATTACAACGGTGTTGCGTTTTCACACTTTAGCGGTTATATCAACATATATAACAGAGGGTATGTATACAGACCATTCCACAGGTTTTTTGTGAGACCGAGAATTGGATTCTGCATGGTCTACAACAGACCTTACAGAAGGTATTACACACCTTATAGATATACATACTACAAACCTTACAGAAACAATCGCAGAAGGGCTTATGCCAATGTAGGTAGAACGTATCACTATAAGGAAAACAACTCACGAAGATCGATTTATAGAAACGATAGACGTGTGGTAAGAAGAAGAGATAATGCTACTATAAGCAATATACGTAACAGAAGTTTGAGAAGTAACAACACTAGATCGGCCACTGCCAGAAACAACAGTGCCAGAACACGTAATAGTGTTCGTTCTGAAAACCGTGCCGGCAACAACACTGAAGCACGTAACAGCGCCAGAACACGTACTAGTTTCAGTCCGAACAACAGCCGTAGTAAGGCACGTACTTCAAAAAGTACAAGTATGGATAACAGGACCAGTGTGAGAAAAACTCCCGCACAGACTAGGGCAAACTCTAAAAGCAGGACTATAAAGACTCCTACACGAGCAACAAAAAAGTCTAGCACAAAAGCAAGAGTAAACAGACCTAGCACCAATAACAGAAGTGTGCAAAAAAGATCATCGACTAGAGTAGAAAGACCATCAAGGTCTGTTCAACGTCAGCCTTCTGCAAAGGTAAAAAGAAGTAGCTCGCGTAACATGAGTAGTTCTGCTTCAAAAGCGAGAACGTACAGAAAAGCTACAAAGTCGAGTTCTTCAAGCAAAAGCAGAAGTGCAAGAACAAGAGATAGAGGATAGACTTAAGTTTGTTAGTTAAATAGTTCGTTAGGGATCCGTGGGAAATCATTCTCGCGGATCTTTTTTTATATACTTACCTATCAGTCCGTTGATGTCTTCGGAAAGTTTTAATGTGTAGATGGCACCGACAAACAAAATTGATATCAAAATTGATTTTAAAACAATGTTTATGATGGGATGGAAGTTAAAGTTCCAATAATAAAAAACGAGTAGAAGAAAAGCGATCACGCCAAGCGCCTTCAATGTTTTCCACGTAAAAGGATGCATGTGCAGTTTGGCATTCACAAAATATAGTTTGATGGTATTGTAAATAACAAAAGCTATAAAAGTAGCAAATGCAGCTCCGTTAATTCCCCAAAGTGGAATAAAAATGATGTTCAGCACTATAGTAAGCACAGCCAACAATACTCCAAAGAACAGCACCATTCTGTAATAATCAGAATTGAAGATAATCGCATTGTTGTTTCCCATCAGATTGTCGAACAGTTTGGCCAGTGAAATCAAAAAAACCACTACCACTCCCCCGCTGTATTGCTCCGGCAGTAATTTGTAGAGTTCGTTAATATTCAAAACAATCAGTAAAAAGATGAACCCGCCAATGATAAAAAGATTGATCGAACTTTTTTTGTAGAGCACTTTCAATTCTGAAGAATTTCCGGTGTTCAACAATTTACTGGTGATTGGGTATGTGATTTGATGCATCGCCCGTGCCGGAACCGCAATGACCACTGCTATAAAAACAGCCACATTGTAGTAGGCAATGTTTTCAATCGCTTCAAATTGACCCAGCATTACCTTGTCAATATCCAGTAAAACAGCCGCAATCGAACCCGTTAGGATAATCAGAAAAGAATATTTTAAAACACTGTTATAATTTTTGGGCAGTTTGAAAGTGAAAACCGGCTTTTTAATCATATAAGCACTTATTACCATCAAAAACATTCTGGACAAATAGACCGCCATTAACAGATAAATGAACTGTATTACATTCAAATAACCATAAAACACCAAAAGGAGCAAGACCATAATCACAGCCCTGTGATAGACTTCCTTCAGGAAATTCCCGTAAACCGATTTCATATGCACCTTTGCCCATGCAAAAAACACTTCAAAATAGGCCATGGAAAAAGCAATCACAAAAACCGTCCACACATAGGGAGTTAAAATGGTATTGGTTTTTGTCAATAAGGAAACGATCCAATCATAGCACAAAACACCAATTAACCCTACGGGAATCATCATCAATAAAGGAAGAAGAAACATAAAGCCCGTAAACGCATGGAGTTCTTTTTTCTCTTGATACGAACTGTAGAACTTCACCAAGGTGTTTTGCACCCCAAATGCCATCAAGGGCATCATCACATTTGCCGCTGAAAGTAAATAACCCACCAGTCCGTAGTATTCATCAGTTAAAAAATTGGTGTATAAAAACAAGGTATTTACCGCACCAATGGCAAAACCGAGGTAGGTGGTGATTGTGTTCTTAAAAGTCTGCTTAATAACTATCCCCATGAGCTCAAATAAAATCGGCTAAACGCTTTGTCAATGATTTTCGGTGAAACTTATCGATCGCCGATGAATTTACATACAAATTCTCATTTTTATAGGCTTCATACAGGGAAAGTAGCTTTTTCTTGAGCCTTTCCTTATCCTGATAAGCAAAATATGCCCCTGTATTTGTTTCTTTTAATATACGCTCGACATCCCAATCTTTTGGTCCAACTGCTAAAATAGGCCGCTCCGCAGCCATGTATTCAAAAAGTTTTCCGGGGATAATCCCTCGTGTTTTTTCAGCATCAATCTCGATGAGCAACAACACCTGAGCCGAGTGTTGACATTTTAAGGCTTCTTCGTGGGAAATATATCCGGACAATTTTAAATACGGTTCCAACCCGGCTTTGTGTATACTCGCCAAAACATCTTCACTAACCACACCGGTGAGGTTTAACTGAACATCATCCTTAAAGGTTTTGTGTTCCCGGATCAATTCCTCGATGGATTCCCATAAAATTTCAGGGTTGCGACCTGATAACAAAGAACCTATGTGTGATAGTGTAAACTTTTTATCTAAGTTTATTTTTTCTAATTGATGTGCTGTAAAACCATTGGTAATGACCTCAATAGGTTGTTTGCTGATGCTTTCAAATTCCGCTTTGGTGGTAAAGCTGGTGGTTATGATCTTGTCTGCCATATTCAACACTTTTCTTTCCAGTTTTTTGTGTTGTTTTTGCGCATAGGTCGTCAATTTCAATTCAGAATGATAACCGATATTGGTCCACGGATCTCGAAAATCGACCACCCAATTGATTCCCAATTGTTCTTTCAGCTTTAAACCTATGATATGCAAACTATGTGGCGGGCCTGTGGTAATGACCGTATCGATCTTTTCTTTTTTAAGAAAGGGTTTTAAATAAGTAACCGAAGGGTTTATCCAATATTTTCTGGCATCGGGGATAAAGAAATTCCCTCGGATCCACAAAAGCAATTTTTCAACCAGTGATTGTTTTTTAGCTGAAATGATCCCCTTACTAATCTGCTTTGTTTTCTTTTTTGAAAAGATAGATGCCCAACGGTAGGGCTCTACAATCGGTTTTTTGATAACTTTCAAATCTTGGGGCACTTCAGACAAAAATGAAGCGTCCTCCATCGGGTAATGCGGATTTTCAGGAACATACACTACGGGTTCGATCCCAAATTCAGGCAGGTATTTTACAAAATTCAACCAACGCTGTACTCCCGGCCCTCCTGCAGGAGGCCAATAATAGCATATGATCAATACCTTCCTCATGCCGGAGCTTACTTATCTGTTGATTCAGAAGATTTCTTCTTAAAAGTATAAAAGATACCGCCCAACAATAAAAGACCTAGCAAAAGCGAACTCGCAAGTGCTATTTTACTTCCTTTTTTGACCACATCCGGATCGAAAACAAAAGTGATTTCATGCGCTCCTGCCGGAATTTCCAAAGCCCGCAAAGCGTAATTTGCCCTGAATTCCTCTACTTCTTGTCCGCCGATACTCACCTTCCATCCATGCGGATAGTACATCTCTGAAAAAACAGCAATTCCTTTTTGTGAGTTAGCCGATTTGTAGGTCAATCGATTGGGTTCGTATTCCGTGAGTTCGATGGTTGCTGTTGAATCTACTGTAAATTGTGCCCCATCAACATCATTGAATTTATTTTGATCAAAAACAGCTTCCGTTTTTACATTCAGACTGTCCAAAGCCTGCATTTCTTCATCCGCATTGTTCACCGGAATCAACTTCTCAACAAACCATGCCGGACCGTTTGCATAAGGATTGTTTGCAGGGTACAATTGACCTTTGTCATTCGGACGGATAATGTATTTTACATTCAGCATATTCAAGACACCGACATTGTTGTTCGCGATCTGATATTCAAACAAATCTTGTAAACGTTTTGGTTTTGCCGCATGATATCCACCTATAGATTTATGATAAAAGGAAGTACTCGCTCCGTTAACGCCTTCCGAAGTATTAAAAACCCTGTAATATCCTTTATCTCCAAGGATTTGCTTATCCACAGCTGATGCTTGGAAAGGGGTATCCAACATCCTTGCTGTTACAAAACTATCATCGTTTACATATTGTTTATCCACGCCTACAAGATCGATCAGAAATAATAGTCCGATAGCGATAATCAGGTAGTTTTGCTTAAGTTTTTCTTTAATAAATAACCACAATAGTCCCGCAGCAATAGCCACCAAAACAAAATTCCTGAACAAATCTTTGTTGTACAGCGACATCCTGTCTTCTTTAATTTTAGCCATCAATTGGTTCAGTCCCATTTCATCAAACTGCTGACGGTAATAAGCATCATTAGCATGGGAAAAGTCCAATGTTCCTTTAAAAACAAAAAGCAATACAATCATTCCCAAAGCAACGATAGCCGACCATTTTAAGGCTTTTAGCTTTTCATTTTTATCAATTTTATTGTTAAACAGGCGTTGGAGTCCGAGTACAGCCAACACGGGAACACACAGTTGAAGTATCACTTGAATTGAAGTTACCGCCCGAAATTTGTTGTACATGGGGAAATAATCAATCATTAGATCGGTTAGAATCCCAAAATGCTTCCCCCAGGACAAGGCCAGAGAAAGCACAGTTCCTCCAAGGAGCCACCATTTCAGCTTTCCTACCACCAAAAACAAGCTCATGATGAACAAGAAAATAACCACTGCACCGATATAAAACGGAGCAGCTACAATAGGTTGATCGCCCCAGTACATCATTCTGGAGGCTTGGCCTTTCACAAATTCCTGCGCCTGATTGGCTGGCACGCCTTGATTCACCAAATATTGATAGGTGCTCGAATTATCTCCCAGATCTTCGTCGGTTCCTCCACCTGTCAGTCTCGGAATATAAAGATTTAAAGATTCGAATAGTCCGTAACTATATTGTGTAATGTATTCTTTATCCAAGCCACTGGTCTGCTCTTTAGGCATACCATCCGGATTGATGGTCAGTTCACTTTCCCCCCTCGTACTCCACTGTGCATATTCCTGTGTAGCCATCAAATTCGTCGCGTTGGTCGCAATAGCCAAAACCACAGCTACCGCAAGAATTCCTACAGTTTTGAAAAAATGAGATAATTCTTTCTTTTTAAATGCGTCGATAAGATACACTATGCCCATCACCAAGACCAAGAGCAACAAATAATAAGTCATCTGAACGTGATTTGCACCAATTTCCAAAGCCATGGCAAAGGCCGTCAATAAAAATCCAACCACATATTTTTTTCTGAAAGCCAACACAATCCCTGCCAACACAAAAGGGAAATACCCTACTGCATGCGCCTTAGCGTTATGTCCTACCCCTAGAATACTGATCAGATAGGTAGAAAAACCAAAGGCCAGCGCTCCTATAGCTGCCAGTTTCCAGTCTACTTTCAAGACCAGAAGCAAGACATAAAATCCTATAAAATATAAGAATAGATAATCGGCAGGTCTTGGTAAAAAACGAATCGTTTTATCTAGTTTTTTGATATAGTTATGCGGATAGTTTGCCCCGAGTTGATAGGTAGGCATCCCACCAAACGCACTGTTGGTCCAATAGGATTCCTCCCCTGTTTGTTCTTTGTAGTTATCACGCTCTTCAGACATCCCGATATATTGAACAATATCGCTTTGGAAGATCTTTTTTCCTTGAAGAACCGGCGAGAAATAGACTAAAGAGGCAAGGATAAAAACTAAAAAAACCACAGCATGTGGCCATATTCTTTTCAATTGGTCAGTCATTAATACGGATTTAGGTTAGTCAATTTCCTCAAATTCGATATATTCTCCAACTTTTTCAGAGGATTTTTCGTTTTGTGAATTGCCCGGTTTTTTATCAATTACCGTTTCTCCTTCTTTATAAACCGGTTCTTGTTGTTTCTGATATTGTTGTCCGAATTTCTCGCTAAATTTCTTCTCCATCTTTTTAGAGGCATATTTCATCAGATAAGGCCCAAATAAACGTGACAATATCTTGATGCCGTAATAGACAAGAAGTATGATCAATATGGTTCTTAATAACTGCATAAATCGTTTCTTTTGAATCCCACTAAGTGGGTTTTATTTATTTGTTTGAATACCTCATAGGCTTGCCCCGAGGTAGTTGATTAATAATTCAAAAATACAATACATTGGGCTTAAAACCGGATTTTATCCCTTAAAAAAATAATAAAATCCCGTAAAACCCGATATTATTATACTTTTTTGGGTGTTGGTTACCCTTTGAAACTTCCTCAGGTTTTCAAAACCTGACAGATCCACACAGGGGTAGACAAAATCAAAAAACCCTTGAATATTAAACCATAAACCTTGAATCAATAGCCGATAATATATTTTTCACGATCTTTATAGTCTGATTTGCCTTAAAAAAATTATTTTCGTTGAATAAAACCTGATTTTGATATGAATAAGTTTTTCTGCCTCATCACTATCCTGTCACTAACAAGCCTACAAGTGCGCTCCCAGTATACCGAAATCATCAATTCAAACAGACCCGGGGCATCCTACAGTGCTTTTGCTGTTGGAACCAAAGTGATACAAGGCGAAGCCGGATTTTATTATGAACGTAGGGATCACTCAGGTTTTGAGACTGAAGGTAATCGTTATGGTATGGACTATGTTATTCGATACGGCTTCCTTTTTGAGCAACTCGAACTTATTGTTGACGGAACTTATACCAAAGAAAATATAACTGATCTTTCCACATCGCCTTCGGCGGAATACAGTCGGAGTAATTTTACCAAAAACACCATCGGAGCCAAATACTTGGTATTTGACCCTTTTAGAAATCCTGAAAAGAACAAACCTAATTTATACAGCTGGAAAGCTAACAACTATGTGCAATGGCGTGATTTGATCCCCGCTGTAGCTGTTTATGCCGGAGCTAATTTCAACCTTGGCGACAATCCGTTTTATCCGGACGAGCCCACCGTAACCCCAAAAGTAATGGTTGCTACTCAAAATCATCTTGGCGCAAATTGGGTGTTGGTGATGAATTTTATATATGATAAGTTTACTTCAGACGATCCCATATTCAACTATGTTATGACACTAACACATGCCCTGCCCGATCCGAGATATTCCGTTTTTATAGAACACCAAGGCTTTAAAAGTGATGCCTATGGTGATGGTGTCTTTAGAGGCGGAGCAGCCCGGTTGTTTGGTGACAATATGCAAGTTGATATCTCTATGGGTGTTAACATAAAAGATACGCCTTCACGGTTTTTTGGAGCAGCAGGACTCTCCTATCGATTGGATTTTCATCAAGATAAATGGAAATCCACAGATGAATTTTCCGGAGAGAAGAAAGGGTTTTTAAAAGGATTGTTTGGAGGCAAGAAAAACAAGGAAAATCCTTTTGAAGAAATTGACCAAAATCAGGAGTGATAGACAACCCTCCCCAAAAATCAAAATAACGAATCAAAAAATCTATGATTGAGATAAAACAAGTAACTACAAAGAAACAGTTACAACAGTTTGTTAAATTTCCGTTTAGACTCTATAAGAATTCCGAAAACTGGGTTCCACCCATTATCAAAGAAGAGCTGGCTAATTTTGATGAAGACAAAAACCCGGCTTATAAAGATGCTGACGCTTATTTTTTCCTCGCTTATAAAGACAATAAAATTGCAGGAAGGGTTTGTGCGATTATCAATTGGAATGAGGTGAAAAATCAGGGTAAAAGCAAACTTAGGTTTGGTTGGTTTGACGCGATAGACGATGTAGATGTTACGAAAGCGCTATTTGACAAGGTTTTTGAGATCGGAAAACAAAACCGATTGGAATATGTAGAAGGCCCGGCAGGTTTTTCCAATATGGACAAAGCAGGAATGCTGATTGAAGGATTTGATCGTATTGGCAGCATGCCTACCAACTACAACTATCCCTACTATCCCAAGCATATAGAGCAGGTTGGTTTTAAAAAGGAAGTCGATTGGAAAGAGTTTGAAATCATGGTACCCCTTGAAGTCCCTGAAAAATTAGTCAAATTCTCCAATTTGCTAACAAAGAAATTCAAACTTAAGGTCATTGATCTGCCCAACACCAAGGCACTTCTCCCCTATGCTAAAGATATTTTTGATTTGATGAACCGTTCGTATAAACACCTGGAGTCCTTTACTCCCATCAAACCCTATCAAGTTGAACATTACAAGGACAAATACCTCAAATTCCTCGATCCGGATTTCGTCAATCTCATTGCTGATGAAAATGGAGAATTAGTCGGTTTTTCCGTCATAATGCCTTCTTTTTCCAAGGCTTTACAAAAAGCAAAAGGCAAACTTTTCCCTTTTGGGTTTTATCATTTGTTGAAAGCACAAAAGAAAAATGCTAAAGCTACATTACTACTCATTGGCGTTGCGCCAGAATATATGCGGAAAGGACTTACCGCCATTATTTTCCACAAATGTTATGAGGTTTTTGTAAAAAGGGGCATTACAACTTTAGAAACCAATCCGGAATTGGAAACCAACAACCAAGTACAAGCTCTTTGGAAAGACTACAATCCACAGCTTATCAAGAAATGGCGGACATATAGGAAGGAGTTGTAGGGTTTATCTTAAATTTATTCTGAAATCCTATTTAAATCCACGGTATCTTGTCGTTTATTATGCACAATACCGATAATGACAATCGTTTTTACAGATTCGTCAATGTAGAAGTGAATATTATATGGAAAAATTTTCGGATGAGCTATTCTTATGTTTTTGTAACGAATGGAATAAACCGTAGGCATTTTAATAATTTTGAGAATAGCCAACGCAAAACGCTTCTCTAATCCCTCTTACTGTTCTTTATACCAGATTTTAGCATCTTGAATATCGGTAAAAACCTCATCAAAATATAGCACTTTGTACATTTATATCTCACGCTTTAATTCGGCAAATAAAGACTCAATAGGTTGTAACTTCTCAGGATTTTCGGCTATCGTTGCCAAACGTTGATCGATAAGTTCTTTTTCCCATTGCGGTAAATCGTCATCAAATTGTTCAATTCCCGGATACAGCATTTTTATTTTTTCCCAATCCTTAATAGGAATATAAACACCAGTTGGCTTACCGTTGTCATCTTGTATTACTTGAGTACTCATAATTCTGCCGTTTATATCAAAGTTAGCATTATTTTTAAATTATTAATTACCTACTATCCAAATACACCGTTAATCTTATAAATCTATATACCCGAAAAAACAAAAAATCCGCTAAAAAGCGGATTTTTCTATATTGACATGTTCTGTTTCAATTATTTATCGCCCATAGCGGCTTCTACAGCTGCTGAAAGACGTTTGTAGGTTCCGTTTTCCAAACGATCCCTGATCGCTGAAAATGCTTCAAGCGTAGCTTCAATATCTTCCATAGTATGGGTAGCTGTTGGGATCATTCTCAACAAGATCAATCCTTTTGGAATCACCGGATATACTACTATCGAGCAGAAAACCCCATAATTCTCCCTAAGATCTTTTACTAAAGCCATGGCTTCCGGGATACTTCCGTTAAGGTAAACAGGTGTCACACAACTTTGTGTAGTTCCTATATCAAAACCTCTTTCTTTAAGTCCGTTTTGAAGCGCATTTACATTCTCCCACAACTTCGCTTTAAGTTCAGGCATGTTTCTCAGCATTTCCAAACGCTTTAAAGCCCCTTTTACGTAAATCATCGGCAATGATTTTGCGAACATTTGAGAACGTAAATTGTATTTCAAATAGTCGATCACTTCTTTATCTCCGGCCAAAAACGCACCGATTCCCGCCATTGACTTTGCAAAAGTGGCAAAATAAACATCGATATCTTCCTGAACGCCTTGCTCCTCTCCGGCTCCGGCTCCTGTTTCACCAAGGGTTCCGAATCCATGAGCATCATCAACCAACAATCTGAATGTATATTTTTCTTTCAGCGCTATAATTTCCTTTAAACGGCCTTGTTCTCCTCTCATACCGAAAACCCCTTCAGAAATCACTAAAATTCCTCCTCCGGTCTGTTCGGCCATTTTGGTAGCACGCTCCAAGTTCTTTTCCAAACTTTCCATATCGTTGTGCTGATAGGTAAAGCGTTTTCCCATATGGAGTCGCACCCCGTCTATAATACAGGCGTGTGCATCAACATCATAAACAATGATATCATCTTTGGTTACTAAAGCATCAATCGCCGACACCATTCCCTGATAACCAAAGTTCAATAAGTAAGCAGATTCTTTGTCTACAAATTCCGCCAGTTCGTTTTGTAGTTGTTCGTGAAGGTCAGTATGCCCACTCATCATCCTAGCTCCCATCGGGTATGCTGCTCCGTGTTCTGCTGCAGCAGCTGCATCTGCTTTAAGCACTTCGGGATGATTTGCAAGACCAAGGTAATCATTGATACTCCAGGTAATGACTTCTTTTCCATTGAACTTCATTCTGTTAGAAATTTGTCCTTCCAACTTCGGAAAAACAAAATATCCCTCTGCCTGAGAAGCCCACTTTCCTAATGGCCCTTTGTTCTCAATAATCCTATCAAATAAGTCTCTCATGTAAATGGAGGTTTTCTTTTTGTTTAGAAATAAATGTAAAATTTATAGCACGCAAAAGTAACTAAATTTAAGCTTTTATCATAAACTTTTCACTTTTCTTCTACCAGCTTCTTGAATTGCATTTGAAACATTTTGTCCAAAAACTTGTCCGGCAGTACATGGATCGCCAACCAAAATAACCATTTTTTTGGAGCGACCAAATATCGGGTCTTTTTCTTTTTTCCTTCAGTTATTCCATAAATCAAAGTTGCTACCTCACTTGCATCCAGCGCGTTGCTTTCCATCTGCTTTACAACCTTATTCATATGAGTATAAATCTCCCCATAAGGCGTGTCTTTATATTTATCTACTTGTGTTCCAGCATCGGCTTTAGCCTTGTTCCATATTTCTGATTTAATTGGACCCGGCTCTATAACCGTAACATCGATCCCAAAATCGAGCAATTCCCTTCTCAAGCCATCAGAAATGGCTTCAACAGCATATTTTGAAGCCGAATAGGGCGCCATAAACGGTCGGGTAACTCTTCCTGAACCACTGCTTATGTTAACGATCCTACCCTTGGGTTTGTTGTTATTAAATCCCAATAAAGGTAAAAAAGTTTGCGTAACCCTCATAACTCCTATCACATTTATATCCAGCTGATTGGAAAATTCATCAAGCGGGATATAAGCCAAAGGTCCGTTTACAGACACTCCTGCATTATTCACCAAACAATCAAGTGGTGCATCTCCAAGAACACTTTCCACTTCTTTTAAGGCTTCTTTGATGGCTTTTTCATCAGTTACGTCGAAAAGCAACGGATGAAAATGCTCACCCAATTCTTTTGTCAACACATCGGCATCAGTTTGTTTGCGTACGCTTCCAAACACCCTAAACCCTTTATCTAAAAAAAGTTTAGCGGTTGCATACCCAATACCGGATGATACTCCGGTGATCAATATATTCTTCATTTATTAAATTTTTCCTTGAATGATCAGAAAGGTATTGTATTAGTTCATTCTTTCCAATTCCTTTATGGCTTTTTTGGTATTTCCCGCAGTTGGATCGGTAATGGTAGGTTGGAAAGTAATCCCGACTGACTCGGTAAAAACGGATATACCTTTTTTTTAGGGTTTGGAAATGTATTGAAAACACATAAGGGCAGTCAACGTAATGCCTCGTGCCCAAGGTGAACTACTTTATATATTCTATTTTTTGAGTTTCTTCTGTGTTGACAGAATCAAAAAATCCTTGCGCTTGCATCCAGCCATCACTGTAGATCTTGCTCATATAACGCGAACCGTGATCCGGGAAGATCATAACGATATTGCTATCCTTAGAAAATTCGCTCTCTTTATCCAATTGTTTTACCGCTTGCATCACTGCGCCACTGGTATATCCCACAAAACAGCCTTCTGTTTTAGAAATCTCCCTTGCGGTATGAGCACTTTCCTCATCGGTTACTTTAACAAACTTATTGATCACATCAAAATCTGTTGCAGCAGGAATCAGGTTTTTCCCTAAACCTTCGATGCGGTACGGATAAATCTCTTCTGAATCAAATTCCCGGGTTTCGTGATATTTTTTCAGTACAGAACCATAGGCATCAACACCTATTATCTTGATGTTTGGATTTTTTTCCTTTAAATAACGCCCTGTTCCGGAAATAGTTCCCCCGGTACCGCTACATGCGATTAAATGCGTGAGTTGTCCACCGGTTTGCTTCCATATTTCAGGTCCTGTGGTTTGATAATGCGCATCCATATTCAATTGGTTAAAATACTGATTGATATAGATAGAGCCTTTCATTTCCTCATGAATTCTTCTCGCTACCTGATAATACGACCTTGGATCGTCTGCACTAACATGTGCCGGACAAACATATACTTTGGCTCCCATAGAACGGAGCATATCGATTTTATCTTTTGAGGATTTGGAACTTACAGCAAGTATGCACTCATAACCTTTGATCACACTGACCATAGCGATGCTGAAACCTGTGTTTCCCGATGTGGTTTCAATAATTGTATCTCCCGGTTTTAAAAGACCTCTTCTTTCAGCCTCTTCAATAATGTGAAGTGCTATTCGGTCTTTACTTGAATGACCCGGATTAAAAGCTTCTACTTTAGCGTAGAAATTACCAGTAAGATTTTGGGTTATTTTGCTTAGTTTTAGTAAAGGAGTATCTCCTATTAAATCTAAAACATTGTTGTAAGCTTTTATCTTTTGTTCCATAGAAATTTGGTTAGATACAAATTTGTTATGAATTACTTCAAACCTTGCAAATTTAATTACTTTTTTTTTAATCACTCCTGAATTCCTTCTAAATCCAATAGAAAGGCATATTCTTCTGCGACTTCTTTTAAAGCTTCAAATCTCCCTGAAGCCCCACCATGACCGGCATCCATATTAATATGAAACAAGAGCTGATTATCGCCTTTTTTAACATTTCTTAACTTTGCCACCCACTTTGCCGGTTCCCAATACTGCACTTGAGAATCGTGTAACCCTGTTGTTACAAATAAGTTTGGGTATTCTTTGGTTTCCACATTATCATATGGTGAATAGGATTTGATATAATGGTAATATTCTTTATTGTTCGGATTCCCCCATTCGTCATATTCCGAAGTTGTTAACGGAATGGATTCGTCCAGCATGGTTGTTACCACATCCACAAATGGAACAGCAGCGATCACACCGTTATAAAGCTCCGGAGCAATATTGATCACAGCTCCCATCAACAAACCTCCGGCTGAGCCTCCCATGGCATATAAATGCTCTTCTGAGGTATAATTTCCTTCAACCAAAAACTTAGAACAATCCACAAAATCAGTAAACGTATTCTTTTTTGTCATTAACTTGCCATTTTCATACCAATTTCGTCCAAGGTACTCCCCTCCTCTGATATGGGCTATCGCATAGATAAAGCCACGATCCAACAAAGACAAACGTACCGAAGAGAAATACGGGTCTATTGTAGCTCCATAAGAACCGTAACCGTATAACAACAACGGATTCTTGCCATTTTTCTTTATCCCTTTCTTATAGACCATGGAAATTGGGATCATAGTTCCATCCGCAGCTTTTGCCCACACACGCTCAGAGGTATAATTGTCTTTATCAAACTTTCCTCCCAGGACTTCCTGTTCCTTTTTTACCACTTTCTCCTTGGTAACCATGTTAAAATCGATTGTACTAGCCGGTGTGGTCAAGGAATTGTACACATAACGAAGTGTATTGGTATCAAATTCCAGATTGGTAGAAGGAAAAGCGGTGTAGGTTTCGTTGTCGAACGGAATGAAATATTCATCACTTCCATCCCAAGGTTTTACTTTTATTTTGTTCAAACCATTGCTTCGCTCACTCACCACCAGGTAATCCATAAAGATATCGATATCTTCCAGTAACACATTTTCCCTGTGTGGAATCACTTCTTCCCAGTTTTCCTTAGTGGTCTTTTCCACTGGGGTTTTCATCAATTTAAAATTGGTCGCCTTGTCGGCATTGGTAATCACATAAAATGAGTCTTCATAATGGGCAATATTGTATTCCAGGCCTCTTTCCCTTGGTTGAAAGACCTTAAGCTCATCATCAGGACTATCGGCATCCAAAATACTGTATTCTGATGTTAAAGTGCTGCCCGACCCAAAAACGATGTATTTTCTGGATTTCGTCTTATAAACAAAAGCGCTAAAAGTTTCATCCTCTTCGTGATAAACCAATTCGTCTTCAGTGACATCAGTTCCTAAAACATGCTTGTAAACCTTATCTGAGCGTAGGGTTTGAGGATCTTTTCGGGTATAGAACAAGGTTTTATTGTCATTTGCCCATGTACTCCCTGCCGTGGTGTTTTCTATCGTAGCCGGATAAATCTCGCCCGTTTCCAGATTTTTTATTCTGATGGTATATTTTCTTCTACTGAGCGTGTCCACCCCAAAAGCGGCTAATTTGTTGTCCGGACTGATGTTGATTCCCCTTAAATTAAAATAGGAATAGCCCTCAGCCATTTCGTTGCAGTCGAACATCACCTCTTCTTCGGCTCCTTCTCCATCTTTTTTTCTGATATATATGGGATAGTCTTTTCCTTCTTCATATTTAGTAATGTACCAATAGCCGTTGTATTTATACGGAACTGACTCGTCATCTTCCTTGATGCGCCCTTTCATTTCCTTAAACAAAGCCTCCTTAAAGTCATTGGTATGGGCTGTCATTTGATCGTAATAGGCATTTTCCCTTTCCAGATAATCGATCACTTCAGGATTCTCCCTTTCGTTCAGCCAATAATAATCATCTACTCTGATATCTCCATGCTTTTCCAGGTTAACAGGTTTTTTTTCTGCTGTTGGAGGTATGATGTGTTTCATAGTGTTTTTGTCTTTCTTTTTGCAGGAAGCCGCAAAAATAACACATAGGACAAGAATAGAAGAGCGTAAATTCATTTATATTAATTTTAGGAATAATTACACCTAAATTAGTAATTTTACCGAGATAAAAAAATTAGTGAGTTATGTTTGGAGACCTAATGGGAATGATGGGAAAACTTAAAGAAACCCAACAAAAAATTGAGGAAACAAAAAAACGGCTGGATACAATAACCGTAGCAGAGGAAAGCAATGACAAGCTTATATCTGTCACCATGACGGCCAACAGGGAATTGAAATCCGTTACCCTGTCTGACGAGTTGTTGCAGGATAAAGAACAACTGGAGGATTATTTGGTATTACACATCAACAAAGCCATCGAAAAAGCGACAAAAATAAACGAAGCGGAGCTGGGAGCAGTGGCCAAAGAAGGGATGCCCAACATCCCCGGAATGGACATGTTTAAATAGTTTGGCCTAGAATTTGTTACTTTGTAACCAGAAAAACGAAAAAGATGAAATTTATAGTTCCTTTTTTCTTTTTAGTCCTATTCAATATAAATACTACAACAAGTAATAATGTTGAATGGCTTACTGATATCTCTGAGGCTAAACATATAGCTAAAAAAGAGAATAAGAATATCCTGATGTATTTTACGGGAAGCGATTGGTGCAGTCCGTGTAAAATGCTAAAAGAGGATTTATTTGACAGTGACAGATTCGCAAAATTGTCTGAAAACTACGTTTTGGTAAAAGTGGATATACCAAGAAGAATTGACATTATAACTCCCGAACAACTTAAGAAAAACCGAAAAATGCTTGGAGAATATAATGAGGAAAAAGTTTTCCCGAAAATGGTTTTCCTTAATCATCGCGGAAAGAAAATGGATGAGGTTTCCGGTTATAACTCCCTGAGAGATCCGAGTAATTATTTTGAAATTATCGAAAAATATAAGTAGTAACTGAAATCTAACGGTTAGTTCTACAATCAGTTGATAAAAACAAAAAGAGCCACAGATTGCGGCTCTTTTCATATTTATAATCCTGAGTTGATATTAGTTATTTATCAATCTGAATTCTGTTCTTCTGTTTAC
>NZ_JAPFGA010000016.1 GCF_026241135.1 Galbibacter kalidii | reverse complement strand
GGCCATGAGAGAGGCAACCAAAAAATGGTCCATGCCAGTTAGGAACTGGGGCATTATTTTAAATCAGTTCCTGACGATCTATGAAAAAAGGGTCAGAATCTAATTAAGAATCCAACCCTCGATATTTTTACTTACACACTTTTTGGGATAGTGTCCATAATAAAATGGGTATGCCTGTTTTATGTAGGTATCAATTTTCATTAATTATTCTTTGGTCAATTACGACCTTTTTTTTAGCTTGTTGCCAACTTACTTATATATCTCATTTTATCAGACATAGCCAACACAATATGATGAATATGTCTATATTTAGTATCTTTTATTCCCAAACTACAACTCATCAAACGGACTCTTTATGTTTTGAAGGCTCTTTGTGCTTACATGAGTGTATACTTCTGTTGTTCTACTACTTTTATGTCCCAGTAGCTTCTGTATATACCTCAAGTCGGTACCGCTTTCCAATAAATGTGTCGCATAACTATGTCTCAACCAATGCAAAGTAACATTTTTCTTGATCCCGGTCTTATCCAACGCCTGCTTCAATACACTTCCCAAACTCTTCGGTGAGTATTGAGCGCCTGGCTTCTGTCCCTCAAACAACCACTTTTCCGGTTGATATGCCTTGTAATATTCCCGGAGCATTTTGATGATCCGGTCAGATATCGGTACTACCCGATCTTTACCTCCTTTACCCTGTCGGATGATAAGTAAATGACGTTGGGATTCAACATCACTGGGTCTCAGGTTTAAAAGTTCTCCTCTCCGAAGTCCACAGGCATAGATCAGGCTCAACATTGTCCTGTGTTTTAGGTTGCCGTGCGCCTCCAGTATCTTTTTCACCTCTTCTTTACTCAATACACTGGGTAAAGGTCTCGATCGCCTTGGTCGATGGATCAATTCTATATTCATCTTCGTATTTTCCATCTTATGAAAAAATAACTTAATGGCATTGACGATCTGATTTTGATAAGAAGCTGAGAGCTTATTTTTCAGGATATAATCATTGTTGAAATGAACAAAATCCTCATGACAGATCTCATCTAATGCTTTCCCCATATTGAATCTTAAAAAGACAACAAGGGCAGCTCTGTATGTCCTTATTGAATGCTTGCTATACCGCTTCGATAGCATCCACCTGATAAAGACTTCCAACTTTTCTTCTTTTTCTAAAGATAATTTCGGGAGCTCGTTTCGATTAGCACGGGCTGTCCTTTTTGTTCTCTGCTGATTTGATATTTTATGCCTTTTGTCGGACAGAACCGTATTTAACCATCCTTCACTCACTTGACCTGCCGGCCACCACCATACCTTGTGTGTGCGGGTATATCGACCACCCATCTTCTTGCATCGGTTGTACAGTACTGTACTGTATAGAAATGTGACCAACCAAACCTCCTGGCCCCGATGTGCAATAGCCCTGATACGGACTTGCTGCTTTTCCCGGGTTGTACGATGTTCAGGCATAATGTAGTGGTTATGTATGGACTTGCTAAATGCCTAAATATAAAGATTTTTTTTTATTCACCTCTATTTCAGGACTATGGTCTTAAATTCCAGGGCAAATATATTTCTCATCTCCGTTAGTTTTTGGTGCATTTGCAGGTGTTTGATCAATTCGGTCGAATTTTCCTCGGCTTCATATTTTCGAATCAGGCCGAGATTCTCCTGACAAAGCTTAATCGCTTTATTGAGCTTGAATCGCATCAGGGATTCAAGGGCATCTTTTTTCTAATTTTTTTCGGGGAGGGCTGGGTTTGAAAATCCAATAGCGCTGATTTCGAATCGGAAGAAGGTCTATCCTGACCGGTCTTGTTCGCTTGTGGGTAACAGCCCTAACTATGACAAGTGTGGGGCCGCCTGCCGTAAGTTTTATTAGTTGCAATATCTTCTTTTTAAACAATCAACCCGCATTTTCTCTAGCCGATGGCAGTTTGTGCTTCTTTTTATCTCAATTAATTCATCAATTGGTTTTTAAATTCTTTAGGGGTGATGCCCACTTCTTTCTTGAAAAGCCGTGAAAAGTACGGTGGGTTTTCAAAACCTAAGCTATATGCCGTTTCTGCTATCGTGGTGTTTGTGCTCCTTAATAAATTTTTTGCTTCGTCAATGAGAAAGAAATGAATATGTTCCAATGCAGTTTTTCCGGTTTCCTGCTTTAATAAATCGCTTAGGTATCGTGGTGAAAGATGGAGTTGATCGGCAAGATACTCTACTGTGGGCAATCCTCTTTCCTTGATTAATTCTTTAGAAAATTGCCTGGCGAGAATATCGTTAAATTGAGAAATGGTTTTTCCCGAGAGAATTCTTCGATCGACAAACTGCCTTTTATAATATCGTTGCGCATATTTCAGTATGGATTCAATATGACTCAATATGATTTCTTTGCTAAATTCATCCGGATTATTGTTATACTCCTGTTCAATTTTTTTGTATAAGCTTCTCATCAATTTTTCTTCGGTGGGCGAAAGGTGGAGGGCTTCATTGACTTCATAAGCAAAAAAACCATACTTTTTGATTTCCGAATAAAGCGGATGACCTTTAATGTAATCTCCATGGAAACAAATTAAAAAACCTCCTTTTCTGAGTTCGATATTTTTAAATTCAATAACCTGCCCTGGTCTCAGAAAATACATAGAGCCATTGTCATGGTCATAAGGAGTTCGCCCGTATAAAAGATGGCCCGACTTGATATTCTTAAGGGATATGTAGAAAAAGTCAGTTGTAAATTCCTGAATATTGGGGACTGTTCGTGTCGGTTCGTCAAAAGACAGAATATCAAGCATTGGGTTCTCCGGAGGAGGGGAACCCAATGCTTTACTTAACTCCGTCAGTGATTTAAAATGCTTCATAATCCAAACTGATTTGCAATCATTTGATAATAGGCCTCATCATCCATATTTTTTCTTGTATCAATTAAATCAGCCCCGACAGGATACCGTAACCGGTCCGAATTGTCCGTTGCTGCTTCATAAATTTTTTCAGCCACCTCTGATATATTGTCGCTAAATGGAAAACTGTTTATACCTTTTGTAAATTTCGTGAATCTTTCTGAATACTCCTGAATGTTTCCTGAATCTGCTACATCTATTGAAGTGGTTGAGAAATTGGTGTTATAACCTCCGGGTTCAACAATCTTCAGGTTGATACCTAATGGACGGAGTTCAAACTGTAAACTCTCCGTAAGTCCCTCCACAGCAAATTTAGAGGCATTGTAGATAGGGAAAAATGGAAAAGCTGCGACTCCAAATGCTGATGATACATTAATGATAATTCCTGCCTTGTTAGCACGCATGCCAGGTAAAACAGCCTTTGTAACATTGATAAGGCCTAATACATTTACATCAAATTCCCTTCGGATACTTTCCTCCGTTGTTGTTTCCATGGCACCCATTACAGCAAAGCCGGCATTATTCAATAATACATCAATGTTGCCAAATTTTTCTGTGCCTTGCTTAACCGCGTCTTCCATACTTTGCTTGTCCATAACATCTAACCGGGTTACCAAAACATTGTTCAACCGGTTAAGTTCGGTTTCTTTTTCAGGTGAACGCATGGTTGCAATAACGTTCCATCCTTTTTGTTGAAAGAGTTTGGCAGTTTCCCTGCCAAAGCCTGAAGAGGCTCCTGTAATTAAAATTGTCTGTGTCATAATTTCTTTACTATTTAAATTAAATTTGACACAAAATTAGTGTAAAGGCATCGCCGGAATCTTATACAGATGTTGGGAAGCCTGATACAATTTAGCGATTGTCCTCTGGAAATTGAGTTTACATTGCATGACTGCCAACGGCCCTGGCTAAGAAACGTGTGGGTTTTGGAACACGTCTTTGTCAACCGAGAACCAAGTTTTATTAAATGTACGAATTTTCATTTTACCTTGTCAACCCGCATGTTTTCTTAGGTTTTGTTGGCGGTAGTTATTTTTCATTCAATTCGACTTCAAATTCTTTTCTTAAGCCATTCTTGATATTAATCTTAATTGGTTCGAATTCAATTGGCGTTTTGTTTACTTCCCAATATGCTTTTGCACCTGTAGAGTCATTTTCAAATTTGTCAGGAAACATGTTGAGACCAATCATAAAATTCAAAGTCACGATTGAGTCTGTCGTCTGAAAATAGCAAAACGTTTGAGCCATACTAAGTCCTTTGTAATAGCCTAAAGTGTCATTTTCCTGATTTGTAACGAAACACCAAATTTCTTTAGGTCTCTTTAAAATCTTGTTGGGCAAATAGCCTTCACTTAATCCTAAAGTGTCAGTCCAATTAACGTAATACAAGTTCCTGTCGTAGTCTTCAGGAATGATTTCATACTTCAACTGAATTTTACTCTTGTCTTGCTTGTTTGTCTCTTTGCAACCGAACATTAATAAAATCAGTGAAATTGTTATGTAGTAGAGTCTTGTCATTTTTAATTACCGCCAACTCGTTATATCACTACCAAATTACCAATTTATCCTTTAAAATTCCGGGATAACAACACTTTTCCGTTTTATTACCCTTTTACCCCCCAACCTTAAACACCCCCCTTACAGTTTCTCATAAAAACAAAACCCTCTTAGCGGTGGCTATGGACGGCAATATTTTATTAATTATAGGCTTGTGTAATGTTATTTCTTTCCAATTATCTCTTTATAATCATTGTCAATTCGTTCAATCAATGTTTTTCCGTGACAGTTTTTATAATTTTATATTCAGCCTTATTTTTCGCTTTTTTAATCTCAATCATCGTTTCCTTCAAATATTCTTTCAATTATTTTATTTGATAACTCATTCAATTTACCTTGTGAATCTTCCGTCATAACATTGGTAACTAAAAATACCCCTATTTTTTTATCTGGATAAAGAGCTATCCAAGAGGATTCACCAAAAGTACCTCCATTATGATAGAGCATTTTATTGGGTTGGTCAAATTCGAAAGTGTTCCAAGCGTAAGCTCTGCCATATTTTTCGTTTCCAGCCAGTAAGTTCATTGATTGTTTGACAACTGGGTCGTTGCTTTCTAAATACATTTTGATGTATTTTAACATCGATTCGGTAGAAGATTTCAAACCACCTGCAAATTCATAACCACCGTTTTCTAATGGCATTTTCTCTCCTTTGTTGTTTTTCCCAATGACGATTCTGTTATTAAGACTATCATTTGTTTTTATGTAAGTGTTTTGCTCTTTGGAGCGTGAGAACACAAACTTCTTTAAAAGTGATTTAAAAGGTGATTGGTAGATGTTTTCCAAAATGGAACCAACTAACTGAATTCCTGCATTTGAATAATGATAATTCTTTCCAGATTTATCTACAAGTTTTACCTTTTTTAATTGTTCGAAAAAATCTTCTTTAGTGAAGGTTTTAAAGCACGATAGCTGCTCTTCTATGGTTTGTCCTTTTTTATTACAATTAATAATCATTGGCAGTCCTGCTGTATGTGTTATCAAATTTCTCAACGTAATTGGGCGATTGTTGTCCAACTTGAGATTTGGGTATTTACCATTTAAATAAATCTCAATATTGTCATCAAGATTGAGTTTATGGTCATATATCGCTTGTGAGAGCAATAAACCTACGTAGGTTTTTGTAATAGAGCCAATTTCATAAAGTGTTTTATTATTAGGCTTTATTCCGTTAATTAGCCTTCCAAAGTGAAACTGGTAGGTTTTACCATTAACATACAAAGCACCCGATAGAGCTGAAAACTCGGGTTGTTTGATAAACTCGGAAACTTCTTTATTTACAATCTGTTGAATGCGATTTTGTTCATTGTTTAATTGTTTCTTTTTATCTGTACTTGAATTGTAAAAACTACAAGAGCTAATAGCTAATGTTATTATTAATATGGATAATTTATTCATAAATCACATAATTAATTTTATCTACACCTGTATTTCCGTTTTTTGGGTTGTATGCATAGACTGTGAGTTCATAATTTCCTGCTGAATGCAGAGTTGTGTTCCCTTCAAACAGATTTGTTTCGGTAAGCAACATATCTATATCCTTAAAATATACTCCGTTTTTTTTAAGAATCCCTTTTACTTCTATTTCGTCAGAGTTCCATATTCCTCCTTTATCTATGACACAACCACACATCATTACTATGTTTGTTTTTATTTTAAAAGGTTTATTTTTAATAGAGTTTAAGGAAATAAATTGATGTGTTCTAGGTTTTAATGTGTCTATAATAAATCCTGGAATTTCTAGAATAATTCCATCTCCCAAAATGTCCTTACCAGGAATTAGCCATAATTCTGTGCTGGCTTTTACTTGTGCTTGCCTGTTGTTAAATGGTGAAACTACCTGAATGCTGATGAATGTTGGTTCGTCAATATCAATAGTTGCCAAGAATTTGGCAGTTTGGTCATTTGTAATCAAATTTCCTCTTTCTCTTGGTGTCTTCATTATCAAATTTGTGTTTCCAGTGCTACCACTCGTTTTACCCTCTGCTAAAATTTTGTTATTGGCCGTGTTTCTTATTATAACATAAGCACCACCAAGTGAACTACCTATAAATTTAGCATCCTTGGCTTTTGCCCTTACTATGATTTTAGTTTGTGTAGCAAATGAAACTATACTAGAAAATAGAAGTACTATAATAAAAATTGATTTTTTCATAATCATTGTTTAATTGAGTTTAAATACTCTTGTTTGAATCTATTGTGAAATGAAGTTTTTTGAAGCTCAAAATCTATATTATCTAGGTATTTGAGAACACTTAAATCTTTACCTATGATATTAAAGATTGCCTTTTCGCAACTATCCCAAAGTATCTCAAGTTTAGGAATTAGTGTTTTTGCTTTTTCAGATAATGAAATAATTTGTTTCCTTTTGTCTTTGTTGTCTTGAAGGGTTTCCAAATAGCCTTTTTCAGTCATTTTTTTCACGATAACTACAATCGATGGATGTGCGTAACCTAAATGTTCTGCTATATAGGATATTGAAACCTTATCCGTTTTTTGTAAAAGCATAAATACGAGATACCAATTTGGTTCAACATCCACATCTAATTCTTTATATAGTTTTCGTATATCGTGAGACATTCTATCACTTATTCTTTTTAATCGACTATCCAAGGCTTTGTAGCCAAGTTCTTTTATAAAATCTTCTCTCATATTTTAGTTATTAGAATGCAAATATAATAAAAAAATAGTTGACTATATAGTTGACTATATAAATTATATGTATATTCTCCTGAAATATGGCTACAGTTTAAAATTGAGTAATTATTTTTATAAAATTTCGTATTTGAGAATCATTTTTTCAATCTGAAGTCTATGCCTTAAAATATGAACTATTGAATGTTCAATTATAGCTTCTAAATCATAAGTTGTCCAAGAAGTTTTGATTATTGTATTCATTAATTCGTCATCAGTCAGAAGCCATTTATCTTCAAAAGTTTCAACAGTATATTCAAACATTTTATCAAGTTCAAATATTCCTTGCTCTGTTTTTGTAGTTTCTATTTCAGGAACTACATAATTGTTTCCAAATCTTTTTCTAATATGGTTTGCATAAACATATCCAGAGCGAATGATATGTAAAACTATATTTCTTACTGATTGAAAGTCCGTATCAACTTCTTTGTTATATACTTTTATAAATTCAGCATCAGGAATCTTGATGAGAAGTGTTTTTAATTCCTCAAGAGCTTTTTCATATTCGTCAGTTAAAGCTCCAATAGCTCCTTTTCTATATGTTTTATTCATTTTAGTTCATTTCCATAATTACTGCCAACCCGTTATATCACTAGCAAATTAACAATTTATCCTTTAAAATTCCGGGATAACAACACTTTTCCGTTTTATTACCCTTTTTCACTCCCCCAACCTTAAACAACCTCATTACAGTTTCTCACAAAAACAAAACGGTTTTAGACGATGGCTGTGGATGGTAGTATTTATAAAATTAGTGGGTTGTGCAACCGGTTATTGGTGTTGTGCGTCGTTATTTTTCAATTTCAACTATAATCTTTCCCAAATGCTTGCCCTCACCGAAATATTGAATCAACTTAGGGATTTTATCAAATCCGTAGGGGCCATCAACAACAGGTCTTATTTGTCCCTTTTCCACAAGTTTAGAAATCTGGTCTAAACCTTTATTTGGCTTAAGATTGAGTACGCTCAGCTTTTTACTGGTAAAAAGTGATATTAGCGAACCTAACAATAATATTTCGAACAATCTGTACATCGATCCTCCAACTGTGATATAAGTGCCATTTTTTTTGAGGGATCGTGCATATTTAAATACGGATCTGTTTGATTTTGTATCAAGGATAAGGTCATATTTTTCTCCATTTTCGGTAAAGTCCACTTTTTTATAATCCATCACGCTGTCAAATCCTAGCGATTTCATCAAATCAAATTTTTCGTCACTGTCAACGCCAGTTACCTTTAGCCCATATGATTTCAAGATTTGAATTCCCAAGGTTCCGACACCGCCTCCGGCACCATTGATTAGGATACGCTGTCCAGATTTCACCTTTCCCTTCTCCACAAGTCCCTGAAAAGCGAGTAATCCGGCATGTGGCAGAGCAGAGGCGTCATTATAACTGATATTGGAAGGTTTTTTGGACAATTTTTTTTCTGGTACACAAACGTATTCGGCAAATCCGGCAAATCCGCATTCTGACAGATCGCAGTATATCTCATCACCGATTTTAAAGGAACTCACTTTACCGCCCACCGCTTCGATTTTTCCGGAAACGTCTACCCCAGGAATATTTATTTTTGGCTTTTTTAGACCGTACATCAAACGAATCATAAATGGTTTGCCCCTGACCAACCCCCAATCCCAATCATTGATGGATGCTGAGTGAATTCTCACCAGTACTTCCTTGTCATTCGGAATCGGTTTTACAACTTCCCCAATCTCAAGAACATTCGGCAATCCGTATTCCTTTAATATAATCGCTTTCATTAGATTTTTTTTTATTCGGACAATGATGCACAACGTTTAGTATATGGCAAGTAGGGCAGTTGAAAGCGATGAACTTTCAGTTTTGCACTGAGCCAAATCGTTGTATTTTGTTTTTAATTTATTATAACCATTTGTTATATTCAGTGCTTTTCCGCAACGCAACCTTATAACACTATTCAGAAATAATAGAATCAATCCATTGGTTTGCAGTAGATACTCTTGCTAAAGCCATGACTGCTCCATATTTTATTTCTCGGTTGAGTGCACCGGAAACTATTCCCACAAATACCATTTGCCCATTGTAGTCCATGAATATTCCGCCACCACTATCTCCTTTCGAGCCTCCGATTTCCAGTTCAAGAGGTATTGGAGAACCAAAATGGTTGAAGTCGGAAGTTTCAGGGCTGTCGAAATCACAAATCATAACATTGGTACTAAACTCTCTGTTTTCAAATGTTCCGCCTATTGCATCTACAACATTTTGTCCACCGAGTTTTTCTTGTTTCCTTGGAGTGTCCATTCCTGTTTTTCCGTTTCCAATATACCCATATCCAATTTTCGTAATAATCTGTCCCATCTCTTTATTTCCATAATAGCGTTTAGCTGGTTCTATGTCCAAAACTGGTTTATCAAGTTCTACCAATGCCATATCCCATCCATTCCATTGAGTTTCTTCAGCGCCAGGTTTCAGTTCAGGATGTCTAATTATTTTCTTGGTTCTATAAAATTTGTCCCCAAACTTCCAAACAGACGAATCTTGTAGAAAATGTTGTGCTGTCAATACCCATTTAGATGATATCAAAACACCAACCGCATAATCCTGACTTTCTTCGGATTCAGAGTAACGACCAACACAATTAAATTCTGGTCGATTTCCTAATTCTTCATACTTTGCTATGTCTGTATCGTGGCGTATAATTCCGTTTGACCTGTAATCAATTATGGGTAAAGTGGCTGTTGCGGTTGTTAGTATTAATATGGCTAATAATACTATTGGTTTTGATAAAATGTCTTTTGTCTTCATGGATGTGTTTTAATGATTCAAATTGTTTGTTGCTAGTAAGACGATTGACTTTGAACTTGGTTACAAGGTATTTTTGCATTTAATATAACGTTTGGCAGCTATGAAACGTGGGGCTTTTTGGAGCGCTTTCCTGTCCGCCCGTGACAAAGATAGCCACGAAGAACGAACCCTTCGGAATCCACTGTCCACCCCATGTTTTCTTAGGTGCTGTTAGCGGGTCGTTGTTTCTTATTTTTCATCACTCATTAAATTTAGAAGTGCATTGTCTATCAATTCTAATGATATTTTAAGTGCTTTAATTCGTCTCGTAAGCAGGGTTTTTTGTGGTGATTTATCCATTATCTTTTGTAATGACTTTTCACATTTGCCGATTGTTGAATTAATCGCAAACTTGGCTTCTTCTAATTCTTTTTTACTGTATGTCTGCATTTTGTTCAATCATTTAACGAATTAATGCCTTGTTCTTTAAGTTCTTCAAGGTGTTCCTTCATTATCTTAACTTGTTGGACTGGGTGTTCTTTCCAAACCGTTACTTCTCCGACAACTCTAAATGGTTCTGTTGAACAATAAGATTTAGTTGGATTACCGGGAAATTTTTTGTCCGTCAAGTCAGGATCGTCTTCAATGTCTCCTGTTGGTTCTACTAAATAAATTCTTTCTCGTCCTTCTCCAAAGGCAAGCTCTGCCCCCCAAATTGCAGCGTCTAATGTTGCTGTTAAAAAGATATATTTTGCATTTTTCTTTTGTCCGAAGTTCGAATTGAAGCCAACTTCAATTAAGTCGCCAACTTTTAAGTCAGCTTTTGTCCCGTGAAAATAAGTCTTTGCAAAAGGTGTCGCACTTTGTCCGTTTGGTTTTTGTTCGTTTTTGTCTTGTTCCATTCTTTAATTTTGTGCTTTAAACGCCTTAGTTATCTTTATTTTTTATTTTCAATATTACTTCTGTGCTTACCCAATAAATATCTTGGTTGCTTGTATAGAGTAGGTATTTGCCATCTTTAGTTACAAAAGGACAGTATTCATAATGTTTGGTATTGATTTCTTTACCCATATTAACAGCTTTTGTCCAATTTCCATCATCGTTTTTGAAACTGATATATAAATCTCCTCTTCCAAAACCGCCTTCACGAGTGGAACAGAATATAATATAGGATTCATCTGGTGAGACAAAAACATCCGCCTCATAATCTGTTGTATTTACTGCTGAATCAAGTAGTACTGGTTCTTGAAATTCATTATCAATCATCTTGGCGTAATATATATCATGGTCTGTTCTGGTGGTATCTTTTCGAGTATGACCATCAGATGCAAAATACATAGTGCCATCATTGGTAAACGAAATATAGTATTCATCCCCACTTGTATTAATATTTGAACCTGCATTTATTGGTTCTGACCATCCGTTATCAATTCTCTCAACATACCATATATCAACATCTTTGATTTCTCCCTTTCCGTCTAATGCTCTTTTGGATATGAAATACAATCTATTTTCTTTATTTGAGAGAAATGGATCGTTATAATTATATCGTTTATCTGAAAGTATAGTTACTGGTTTAGTCCATTGATTTTCTTCCATCTTCGAAAATCGAATTTCATTTCTTCCACCTACATCAACGCCAAAATAAAATTCTGTTCTCTCTTTGTTAAATACTGAACCAAATTCTTGCTCCTCAGTTGAAATGAAGTTAGGTGCGAACATTTTAGGGTTTATCCCTGGTTCTTCCTGACCCATATACTTTCCTTCCATTTTAAAAACACGTACAAGATTTTTATCAGCTCCCAAAGAAATTATATGTTCAGAAACATCAAGGGCACCTATTCTCTGTGAAATTTCCAAAGCAGTACTTCCTCTTTTGTTAGTTATATTAATATCTATTCCATTCGTGATTAATTTTTCAATTAGAGACTTGTTTTTATTTAGAACTGCGACTTCAAGAAGCGATGCACCAAATCTAGACTGCCAATCAGTATTGGGCTGAACTTTAATTAAATAGTCTAAATATTCTTTGTTGTCGAATTGAACTGCAACATGCATCGGTGTCTTTCCTTGATTATCAATTCCATTAATATTAATTCCCTTTTTGATTAGGAAATCAAATATATCCTTCTTCTTACATGCTACTGCCCAATGTAATAATGACCTACCCCGATTGTCTTTTACATCAATTACGTTATTTGTAAGCATACTATCCAACCTCACTAAATTACCATTGCAGGCAGTCCTGTGAATATTTTGTGCGGTTAAGCCGAGTTGAAACACAAAATAAGCTATGATAATTAATATATTTTTCATTTTTTAAATTGCTGGTAACGTATCGCAGCTAAGAAACGTGGGGCTTTTTGGAGCACTTTCCTGTGTCCGCCCGTGACAAAGATAGCCACGAAGAACGAACCCTTCGGAAACCACTGTCCACCCAATGGTTTCTTAGATGTTGTTAGCTGCTAATTTTCCTTTTTTGTTCCGCATTTGACCTATTTTGTTATTAGGCAAGAATAAGTGTTTTCTGTATTTCGTTGAAATTTTATCTGATTTATTATTCTATCTCAATAAATGAACTTTCACCTTTAAATTCTTCCCATTCCATCTTTGTTCGGTATTGATACTCTCTCCATCGTGCTATTTTTCCTTTATGGATTTGTATAATGACCAATCCATGGGTAATTCTGCCCTTATATTTAAAAGTGTATTCACCTACTCCCATTTGTTTTAATTCATCAAAAATCAGATGATGCCAAGTCATATTCATTGGTTCTGCTCTGCCCTCTTTTCCTCCAAAAAACTCAAAAAGTTCCTCTCTTCCAATATAAAATTGTTCATTTGGTGGTTCAATATAAACTGCATTTTCAGTAAAGCAATCTGCAGCTGATTTAGCGTCTCCATTATTCCATCCAACTGCAACTTTTTGAAGAAGGTTCTCAAATTCTATTTTACTAACACCTGACAGATCTGATTTCTTAATATTATCACATGAAGTGTAAATAATTAAAAGAACAGTATAGATTAAAATTCTCTTCATAGTATTACAAAATTTATTATTGGTATTTATTTTCGTTTTACTTGCAGGTAACGATTAGTATAAGAGCAGTAGCGGATTAGAAGCACCAACTCTTAGGATAGCAATATACTTAATTAAATACAAAAACGGTTTGAGCGTACACGCAAACCGCTATTGCTTTTATGCCTTGTTATGTGCTTTTTTAGTTTCTTCCAGCCATTACACCACCATCAGTATCCCAAATCGCACCAGTAACCCAAGATGCTTTTTCTGAAAGTAGGAATAGAATGCTATTCGCTATATCAGTAGGCGCTCCATTTCTTCCAATTGGATGAAATCCATTAAAACCTTCTAGTGCTTTTTCGGCCTCTTCTTTTCCTCCAAATACTCCGTGATAAACTGGTGTATTTACTACTGCTGGAGATACGGCATTAACTCGGATATTATCATCTGCTAATTCCATAGCTAAATGTTGAGTCAAAGAATGTAAACCTGCTTTTTGCATAGAATATGCAGAAGATGGAGTAGTTTTTACCGCTTGTTTTGCCCACATTGAGCCTACATTAACAATAGATCCTCCATTTGTGGATTTCATTTTTTTAGCTGCGCTCTGCGTAATAAAAAAGAAACCCCTGTTTAGATCTAAGTACGAATTATAGTCTTCTACCGTGTGATCAAGAAATGGTTTTGGTCCAAAAATTCCTGATGCATTTACTAAATAATCTAAGTTAGATAATGATTCAATTTTTGAAATCAATGATTCCACTTCATCTGTATTAGAAATATCTATTGTGTGTTTAATTAGATTAGGAGTGTCAGCTACTTTGTCAACATTTCTACCAACAATATGCACTGTTGCTCCACTTTCTAATAAAGCATTTGCTGTTGCATTTCCGATACCACTCGTACCTCCAATTACCAAGGCCACTTTTTTTTCAAATTCTTTCATTTTGTTTTTATTTGTTTAATTTATAAATGAACAGACAAGTCTGTCTTTGATTGCGTAAATTTTTTTATCTTATTATTTTCGCACACATTTTTTTTGCTTCCTTTATTGGCCAATCTGCTTGATGCAAATGACTTTCGCCAACTGCACTTTCGTAGAGCAGGTAAATTTGTCGAGAAATAGAATTGATCTCTTCTATTTTATTTTTTTTCAGATTATTTGTAACGAGTTTTGATATAAGCAGAATAAAACTGTTTTTCTGGGCTTGTATTTCATTTCTGATTATTTCATTATCACTTGGGATTTCTGAAACAGTTTTGATGCACCAACAGCCGTTAAAATCCTTATCCTTAAAAAAAAGTTGAAGAAAATCGAAAATGGCAAGTATTTGAGGTTCTTCTTTTTCTTTCGAATTACAAAATGCTTCTATATCTTTTAAAAAAGTTGTGTTTTTAAATTTAAGATAGGCAAGACATATGTCTTCTTTTGATTTAAAATGATTATAGAGCGTAGCCTTGGCTATACCTGATTTCGAAATGATTTCGTTTATTCCTGTCGAATTATATCCGTTCTTATAAAATAAGAAAGAAGCAGTTTCAATGATTTTATTTTTTACTTCAGAATGTTTCACAGGACAAATATAAAGCAATATTCTTAAAACAGACAGGTCTGTCTATTTTATTTCGAATTGCACATAACGTGTAGTATATGGTGTGTGCCCAGCATGTATAGCCTTACCCATTTTGTAGCCTATTCCTAAAGTACGGAATAGTTTCAATTGGTGTAAAGAGCGGTTGAAAAGATGGATTGTAAACCGCCGTATACGCGACCCGCTTGGTTTATCCTGAGCGCTAGTCGAAGGGTACGGTGGTGTGAGAGGTGCACTCCGCTATTTATTGGCGGAGCCGCCTACTCGATTGGCGTGTCGTTATTTTATTCTTTCTTATTCATTAATTTCTCAGCCCAAAACAGCATAATATCTGTATGAATATCCGATGGTTTGATATCTTCATAATCCGAGGCAATATTGTAAGCATTCGACCCAATTCGAAAGGTCACAGCAGTTCCATCTGTAAAATATATATTCAATGCTTCGCCTTGGTGAACGTCTTCATGAAAACTAGTTTCTCCAAATTCAACCTTTTCAATAATTTTCCCAACCATTCGTTGAGCTTCTCCTAATTTAGATTCTGGTCGGGGTGGATTATCTAGTTTCGGGAATAATGACAAAGATTCTAGTCTTTTCAAACAAGATTCGGAATCTAAATTAAGAACATTTTCAAGCCAAAGTCTTAACTCACACAATGCATCGTATATATTTTTTAAATCAGTATTAAATGTTTCAAACGCAGGATAAGGAACAATTCCTTTAGATGGGATACCATGAATTGGCATTCGTTTACTATTTACAGAATTCAATGGCTTATGAATTTTTATTTCTAATTCTTGAGGAAGTATCTCTTTTAAACTATTCAATCTTTTCTTTTCGTCTGTTAAGTCGATTTTTAAGTGGGTTGAAATATGTGCAATACATTCTTTTTCCATACCATCAATAACAAGGCGATAAAGTTCTAATATTGATTTTGTATACTCTTCGCTATTTTCTGCAACTGGATAATTGACTAATCTATATTCGTCATGTTTAAAAAGACTCTTCTCAAATTTTATTTTAGTTAACGAGTTTATAAGTTTAAGTTCTCTTTCAATTTTAATTTTGGGGCCATCGTTAACTTCCCAAGAACCATTGATGTATCTATTTACCCACCTATCAAAACCATTATTACTCCAGTGAAAAGATGGATTTTCAATATGAAATGCTATCCATTTTCTATGGTCTTTTTCCGAAACTTTGTCCTTAAAAGAAGGCATAAATACAGCAATACAGATAAATTCATTTTCGAGTTTCCTAAAAGCAAACTTTAATTTAATATATGGATATTCATTCCTCATACTTTCATCCCAATTATCTGAAATGCTAATTTCACCACCCATATCATCCTCTTTCAAATTATATGCATGAGAGTTTACCCTATAAAAGTTTAGCACTGCTCTATCGAAATATTGAAAGTATTTTTCGTGTTCCATCTGTCTGTTTTAATGCACCACAACGTTCTCGGGTATGAAACGTAGGGCATTTCGGAGCTGCGTACTTGTCCACCGAGACTGAGTTTGTTAAGAACCCGAAAATTGCGGCAACCCATGTCCGCCCTATGTTTTATACCCATTGTTGGCGTGCCGTTATTTATTTCTCATTTTCCCTATTATAGTGCCCAACGTCGCCTTCATTTTGTCAACAGCATCATCAAGGGCTATTTCTTTTGAACTACTTTTACTTACTACCATCACGGGCTGCATTCCTTCTACCCTTGCTTCTATCTTACACTGTATATCATCTATACCTCCTTTATCAGCATTTTGGTCTGAAAGATGTACTTCAATGCGAGTGATTTTGTTAACATAGTGTTTTAAGGCATGTCTAACTTTTTCAGATACAAATGTTTCTAGCATTTCTGTGCCCTCAATGTTTTTATCAGTATTGAACTGTATTTGCATAATATTTTTTTTAATTGTTTATCTATCTATATTTTGTTTAATGCACGCCAACTTGTTTATATCCCCAACATTCCCCTGCTTATCCCGAATATTTGGTTGGCTATGCATAGGTTTTATATATTTTATACCTCCTTTTATTCTGCTTATCCCACCACAATTTAGGTATTTTTATTTTTTGAATACCTGTTTTAGTAATGAACTCATTTAAACTTTCTCTATTTCCTTCTAAAGTATATTTTTTTCGCTTGAAAGGAGAATTATTGTTGTGAAATATGGAAATGTTGTGATGAAGGAAGGGAAGTACAGTTTTTGAAGTTAGGGGTTAGATATATAAAAGTCAAAAGTTTTTTCGGACGGGTGACAGGGGCAACATACTATTGGTGGTGTATAGGTGATCTATTTATTCTCCAGTTCTGTAATCCGTTGTTCTAGTAATACTTTAATTTCTTTTAAGGAGGTATTGCTTTCTTTTAATGCTACATTGGCTTCTTTTAAGCTTTCCAGTTGTTGTTCCAGGGTCTTTATTTTTTCGGGCAATTGGTATATGGAGGCTTCTTCTTGTATAGTGTCCTGCTTGCCTTTTTTTGCTTTAATCATGGGACCTGTACTGGTGAGAATCCAGACCGGGTTATATTCGGGATAATTTTCAACAAGCCTCAACAGCCATTTAGCCTGAATGTCCGTACCATTCTTTAAGGCCCTGGACAAAACTCCTTTACTGGCTCCTATTTGTTTTTCAAGGGCTGATATTGTAATACCTTCATTTTCGGCTATGGCGCTAAATACTGTTAAAATTTCACTCATTAGAAGATATTTATCTCTGTATATTTGTTTTTATTGAAAATTATCACTTATATTTGTTCAGTGTTCAAACATTTTGATATTAACAAATCTACATAAAAAAAGAGGAAAACGATGCGGTAAGCAATAATCGATCTTTGTATGAATTGCCCTAAATGCATCTGAAGAGGAGAAAATAGATGTTGTTAATAAACATTATGGAATAGACAAATAAAGATATTTGTTATGGGGTTGACGTTTAGCTTTAATTTTTCCGGTTCACGAAATCCTTACACCAATTTTATTTGGTAATTGTCCCATAACTGACGTACTACATTTTTTTATGGCATCCGGCCATGTGACGATAATCCAGTCTTTTAATTGTTACCTATGTTCTGTTTTAAGTATCAAGGCTTAACTCGAATTGACGCTTGGGTATTTTCACCAATCTGTGGTGATTCCCTAACGGCTTGGGTTAGTTCTTACAGTAACATTTGATATGGTCATCATAAGGCTTTTAATAGAAAACCGTGGTGATTTGTTCGGAAAAATAACCGCTACCAACAATGGTATAGCAATTTAAAAACCAAATAACATGCAAACACTCACACAAGAAACCGTTAGTAAGCTCACCACCCTTCTCGACGTAAGGTATATTTACAAATCGGATATTGCGTTTAAAGACTGTGATACATCCCTGATCATTGTCATATTAGAGGGAAATTGTTCTTCATTAACGCAAGAGTTATCCTCTATGGTTGCCAAAATATTTCAGGAGGAAACTGACTTTCTCTACCGGATATTTTCTTTTGAATATGCCCGGCAACAGTTAAAAGAAAACAACTTGTTTTTTATTCACGGATGTAGCCCGGCTAAACTGATCTATAAAAGTTCCGGTGCCGAAAGCCAACTTATCGATCAGACCATAGATGCTAATGCATTAAATAATATAGCGGGCGTTTTCAAAAAAGAGGTGCATAAAATAAGTGCTTTTATGGATGGGGCAAACTTCTTTCTTGAAAGAGAGAATCTTTCCCAGGCTGCTTTTATGCTTCACCAATATATAGAACTGTGGTTTCGCTATGCCGGACTTCTTATCATGGGAAAAGAACGCAAAAGCCATAGCATCAAAGAATTGAAAACCTATATAAAAGTTTTTGCTCCGGGACTCGGAACGCTCTTCAATACTGAACTCGAGGAGGAACAAAATCTTTTAAAATTGTTGGATGAAGCTTATATAACTACACGCTACCATAATAATTATCACATCAATAAGGAGCAAATCAATATCATATTAGAGAAAGCCAATAAGGTTGAGGCTATAGTAACGGCATTGTTTAAAGACAGACTTAGTGCTTGTACAAATCAGGAGTCAAATCAATCACATAGTCCAATAGCAACCAATGCTCCTGAAAAACAACCTTTTGCAACAAATGAAAAAAAGATATTAAACTTATTTAAATCTTTATCGGGAAAAGACTTTTCCGCTTTAACACCATATCGTTTTAAAGAAGGCCTCTATACTACCGGAATTGTAACAAAAGGCTATCTAGGTACCTCTTTTATGATCTCCAATTTAATAAAGGTATGTATCCTGGCAATGGATTCCAGTTGCTATTCAACCCGTTTAATCCCGGAACCGGAACACAACATCAGGGAAGTTTTAGGGTATATCATAGATATAATCCCTCATGACGAGATGGAATTATTGGACGTCATCAGGGATTTAGTATTGGAACCGGAAACCAATCATTAAACCAAAAACTATTTATGAAGTTTTTGAACCGATGTGGACAGGGGCAACATACATTGGTGGTGTATAATATTATTAAAATCGTATGTTTTCAATGTTTTTTATATTTTATTTCATGTGTGTATTTTTTATTTGTTTTTTAAAGGTCACACCTGCCTGCCGGCAGGCAGGTGGAACACCCAATATTCATGCTTGATTGTGTTAAAAAAAACCTTTACCGTGGGTGTTTCAATGGTTCAAAAGGGAACAGCCATTCAGTATCATCGGTGAGTTGTTCATAATAAAGGTATTGTGCCTTTACAACACTGTATTGTTCACCTTCATAAGTATGCTTACAGCTAATTTCATTCCCATAAGCATCATACGTCTTCCGCCTTTCTTTCCCAAATTTATCCTTATGATAGGTTTCCTCGTTTTGGTCATTATATTCCCACCATTCCTCACTCCCTTCATCTTCGAGCATCCATGGCTCTGATTTTGGTGTTTTTATAAATCCCTTTTTCCGATAAATAAGGTTATTCCTGTCGTCATATTTATGAATCTTTTCATAGCCCATATCATCTATCGATCGCAATATTTTTCTAGCTTCATCACGAAATATTCTTTCTACAAATCTTATATCTGAACTTATTCCCTTCTCCCAATTAATCGACTCCCCTACCTTTTCGTAGTTTGTCGTTATGATCATCAACTTTCCTTTCGCATTATATTCGAACCACATTTCGGTTCCACTACTCCCCTTACGATATATTTCTTTTCCGTCTTCATTGTATTCCCGCCATTCTTCCCCATAAAAGGTCTTGCTATAGATCAAATTTCCTTTTTCGTCATAACGATATATATCGGCATTTTCCCCATCCTTTCTTGTCGACCTCCACAATAGTTTCCCTTCAGGATTATATTTAGAATATCTATTCCTTCTACTTGAATTTTTATACACCTTTTCATGTCCGTGCTCATCATATTCCCACCAAACTTCATATCCATTAGTATCTTTTGAATGTATCAATTTTCCTTCAGCATTGTATTTATAAAATATTTCACGGTTCTCGTTCTTGTTGTTTTGAAAAGTCAGTTTTTGATAAATCAATTTTCCACTTTCATCAAATGCGTAATATGTTTTATTGACGCCCATATCCACTATTTTTTGAAAAATTTCCATCTGTTTTTTTCTTTAGGTTATTTGTGGCAGATCTGCTACAAAGAAATCGTTATTAACATGTATAGCGAAAATATGGAAGCACCATAAAACAAATGTGCCATTCGAACGGATGGTACTTCTTTTATGGACAGGAATTCAATATTATGATAAGCTGAAAATCAGTAAAATACACAACAAATCCCCAATCCCTTAGAAGAAAACAATAAATCACTATTGACTTGGATACAAATCAGAGGTTGTTTAAAAGGAAATATAACTATAATATCAGTCCGAACCTGTCGAAGACATTTTGAAGTGTTCATAAATTATACTTCGACAGGCTGAGACTGACAAATTAATCCTCCAAAACGTGTTCCGGATAAAGCCCCAAGGCTTTGATAAGCGCTATTCTTTCGGTGAGTTCTTGTCCGAAAAGCTGAACACTCAGACGTTCGGCTTCCAAAACCTGTCGCTCTGCATCCACAACATCTATATAATTTACCAATCCTTTTCTATAGCGTTCATTGGTAAGGTTAGATGCATCCCTGGCTGCCACTACAAACTCTTGCTGCGATATAAGTTGTTCATGTACCCATTGTAAACGGGCAAATGAATTTTCTACTTCCCTATAGGACTGTAACTTCAAACGATTATAGTTTTGCCGACTTTCCTCCAGTTCGCTTTTTCTTAACTTGATCTCGGAACTTTTTTTACCCCCTTCAAAAAGAGGTAAGGAAGCCGTAACACCAGCAAACCAGGTTCTGCTGTCGCTCTCAATAAGGTTATCGGTATCTCCGGATAAATAACCGTAGGCCCCGCTTACATGAAAAGATGGTAGCAGCTGTTTTTTCTGGTTATTTACAAGTTTCCCTGAGGATTCTATTAATAATTTAGAAGCCCTGAGATCGGGTCTCGAATTTAAAAGAGAATCCTTTTCCAAAAAGGCAACAGCCGGTGGCAGGTATTTGATGTTACTATGGGGAATCTTAAAGGTACTGGCATCTTCACCAACGAGGATAGCCAGGATCAGTTCTATTTCCGACCTGAGTTTTTTAGTGTTCTTCAACTGTACCTGTACAGAGGCCAATTCGGTTTTTGCCCTGAGTTCGTCGATTTGACTTACCAGGCCTGCATTATATCTGGTGGAAGCTATATTCAGATTATCCAAACGTGTTTGCTCCGTATGTTTTAACAAATCAATCTCGGCATCCAGCTGCAGCAACAGGAAATAATTTATGGCAATCTCCGCAGTGATTTCGAGTAAGATCTCTTTTTTGTTCTCCTCCCTTGCCTTGGACAGCAGTGATTGTGCCTGAACATTGTTTATATTCTTCCCGAATACATCCAACTCATAGGATAACGTAACAGGTGCTTCAACCGTGCTTAGGGTAGCCCGTGTCAATTGTCCGCCAAAGGGGTTAGGCCGATTCGCAGAAAACTCCTGCCGTGAAAATGAGGGTTCAAAACGTATGGTCGGAAACATTGAAGACAGGGCAATATTCTTACTGGCTCTTGCCTGTACCACTTTAGCCTGCGCTATTTTGATATCTATATTGTTGACAAAGGCCCTTTCAATAAGACTGTCCAGGGTTTTATATCCAAAAGCTTTCCACCATTGGTTCTTATTAGTTGTTATGGCTTCGGCGTTATTTGAGATGGTATCATTTCCAATAAACAACACCATCTTTTCCTCAGGTACATCTTCCCATCGCCATGAACCGGGAGTTTCCTGAGCTTGGACCTGGGCTGAAGATACAGCTGTTATCAGGACAACTGTTATTTTTAAATACTTTATCATTGTTATTTATGCTTTTAAATCAATTGTTTTTGTTCTTCTAAAGGCTATCTTTCTGCACAATACATAAAAGACCGGGGTGAACAGCAGTCCGAAAAAGGTAACTCCTATCATACCACTAAATACGGCAGTCCCAAGGGATCGCCTCATCTCTGCTCCTGCTCCCGTTGCCAATACCAAAGGCACTACCCCGAGTATAAATGCAAAGGCCGTCATTAAAATAGGTCGTAACCTAAGCCTGGCCGCTTCTTTAGCAGCGTCCTCTATACTGTAACCACGATCCTCCAACTGTTTGGCAAATTCAACGATCAGAATGGCATTTTTACTTGCCAGTCCCACCAGTACCACCAGTCCTATCTGGGTAAGGATATTATTGTCCATTCCCATCAATCCAACCCCAAACATAGCGGAGAGCAGACACATGGGAACAATCAGGATAACCGCCAATGGAAGTGCCCAGCTTTCATATTGGGCAGCCAGTAACAGGAATACAAACAGTACGGCCAATCCGAATGCAATCCCGGCTGTATTTCCTGTGTTTTCCTGCTGATAGGCAATCTCCGTCCATTCGTAATCAATCCCTTCCGGTAATAATTCATCAGCAAGTTTTTCCATGGCGTCCATAGCTTCCCCTGAACTGTATCCTTGGGCTGCATTCCCTGTAAGTGCTAGTGACGGATACAGATTGTATCTGGGAACACGCGCCGGACCGGAGATATCTTTTAATTCTCCAACTGCACTTAAAGGAATCATGGCATTGTTTTTATTTCTAACCCTTATTCTGGTCAGATCTTCGGGAGTATATCTGAACTCTCCGTCTGCTTGGGCGGTTACCCGAAAGGTCTTCCCTTGTAAATTAAAATCATTCACAAAAGCCGATCCCAAATAAACTTCCAGGGCACTGGAGATTTCATTAATAGGAATCCCCAATTTCTGGGCACGTTCCTTATCCAGATCAAAAAAGAGCTGTGGGGAATTGGTATTAAAAAATGTAAATACATCCGTTAACACCGGATTCTGATTAGCAGCTCCCATCATTTGATAACCAGCCTGTAAGAGCTGTTCATTGCCAAGACCTGCCCTGTCCTGAAGCATCATTTTAAAACCACCGGCATTACCGATCCCTCTTACCGATGGTGGTGGGATCACCACTACAAATGCTTCTTCAAAACCTCCAAGGGACTGATTTAGACTTGTTTGTATGTCTTTAAAAGAAATACCTTTTTCCTTCCGTGCTTCAAAATCTTCCATTACAGGGAAAATAACCCCGGCATTAGAGGAGTTGGTAAATGTTGCGGCATCAAAGCCCGAAAAAGCGACTGCATCCTTAATTCCGTTTATGTTAAGTACACTGTCAATAGCCTTTTGTACTACTTTATCCGTTCTTTCCAGGGAAGATCCGGGGGGCAACTGTATCACTGCGATAAAATAGCCCTGGTCCTGTTGCGGAATAAATCCTGTAGGCACTTTGTAAAAGGCAAATACAGTCAGTAATATAAGCCCCGCATATACAGCCAGTACCCATCCCCTGACCCGGATAAATCTTGAGGTGATCTTTCCGTACTTATCAGATATCCATTCCATGGCCTGATTGAATTTTGAAAAGAATTTTGTAACAAAACCAAAAGCCACTGTTTGTTGCATACGAGTTGATACGGTTTCGTCTTCATGCTTTTTCATAACCAGGGCAGCAATTGCTGGACTCAGAGTCAAGGATACAAATACCGATATCATGGTTGCCACAGCGATGGTAACACCAAACTGATTGTAAAATGCCCCACTGATGCCCTCAAGGAAGATGGTCGGAAGAAATACCGCCACCAACACAAGTCCCATGGCAATTAGTGCGCCTCCAACTTCGTTCATTGTTTTCTTGGCTGCTTTTTTAACGCCCAGACCTTCCCTCAGGTTCCGTTCCATGTTCTCCACCACCACAATGGCATCATCCACTACGATCCCGATCGCCAAAACCAATCCGAATAAGGTAAGACTGTTAAGCGAGTACCCAAGGGCCTGCATAACGGCGAAGGTACCAATAAGTGATACCGGAATCGCCAGTATGGGAATAATGGCAGCACGCCAGGTTTGTAAAAAGAGTATGATCACTAATACTACCAGAATGATGGCTTCATAAATGGTTACCCCTACTTCATCTATGGATTGTTGTATAAACTCGGTCGGGTTGTAAGCGATTCTGTACTCAATCCCGGCAGGAAAGTCCACCGCAGCCTCCTTCATGGTTTCTTTAATGGCCTCGGCCGCTTCAAGGGCATTGGTCCCCGGTCTTTGAAAAATAGGCAGGGCGACTGCAGGATATTCATTTAAGTATCCCTTAGTGGCATAACTGGCAGATCCCAGTTCTACCCTTCCAATGTCTTTAACCCGCACTAATTGTCCCCGGTCTCCGTTTCTGACTATAATATTTTCAAACTCTTCCTTGGTATTAAGTCTTCCCTGTGTCTGAATGTTTATCTCAAATGCATTTTGAGTTGTTAGCGGTTGCTGGTTAAGGGTTCCCCCTGCAATTTGCACATTTTGTGATCTCAGTTCGCTTAACACCTCGTTAGGGGTCATATCAAGATTGGCCATCCGGTCGGGATTCAACCATATACGCATGGAATATTCATCCCCGCCGAACATACGTACAGCTCCGACTCCATCGATACGTGAAAGCCTGTCGATGATCTGAAAATTAGCATAATTGGCAAGATAGGTCTGATCGTAACTGCGGTCCGGGGAAATCATATGAACTACCATCATAAGATCCGGAGCACTTTTCTGTGTGGTAATCCCCAAACGTCTTACCTGTTCCGGTAACCTGGGTTCGGCTATGGCCACCCGGTTTTGTACCAACACCTGGGCGGCATCCACATCCACTCCCTGTTTAAAAGAGATGGTAAGTTCCAAAGCTCCGTCATTGGTTGCCTGGGAAAGCATGTAGATCATTCCTTCCACTCCGTTTATTTCCTGCTCCAGGGGTGTGGCTACGGTTTTTGAAATGGTTTCTGCACTCGCCCCGGGATACATAGCCCTGACTACCACGGTAGGGGGTGCCACCTCCGGATACTGCGATATAGGCAAGGAAAAATATGCCAGGCCTCCGATAATCATCAGTAATATGGATATTACGATGGACAGGATGGGCCTTTTTATAAAGTTTTGACTGAATTTCATGTGAATATTTTTATTTGTTTTTCAAAGGTCACATGGAACACCCCATATTCATGCTTGCTTGTGTTAAAAGAAGCTTCATCATTGGTGTTTCATCTTGTACTTTTAGGTTAACTGATTGTTTTTCAATTTGTTTTTTATGAGGGAGATCCGTTACATTTTTAAACAAAACTCCCTCAGCCGGCAAACAAATGTCTGCCGGATGCTAAACAACATAAGGTCTTTTGGAGTATTACATAGGGCTAGTTTATAAAGAATATACCTTATAAGGAAGCCAGTTTGGTCGTGTCCCGCTGAACGGTAAACGCCTTTTGCTCAGGAATGATTTTCATTCCGGGACGTACTTTGAGCAGATTTCCGCTTATAATTTTATCCTGGGTCGTAAGTCCGCCGGTAACCACCCTGTATTTTTCATTGTACAGCTTTCCGAGCTGAACGGGTTTTACCTGTACGGTGCTGTCCGCCCCGATGGTATAAACGATCTTTTGGGATTGACTGGTACTGATCACTTCTTCCGGGATTAAAATGGCATCGGTCTGAGCCCCCAGCAATCTGAGACGTCCGAACATACCCGATTCCAGCTTTAAATCGTCATTTTCAAAAACGGCCCTTCCTCTGATGGTACCGGTGGCTTGATGAATCTCATTATCGACAAAATCCATATAGCCTTCGCGGCTAAACCTTGCTTCATTGTTGAGCTTTACCATTACGGGCATTTTGGCATCCTGTTCCACATTGGAGTCCGCCCCGAAAAATTCGGATTCACTAGCTTCGAAATAAAAATAGATCGGATCTACCGTAAGTATGGTGGTCAAAAGACTTGCATTAGCCGATCCACCGGAGATATAGTTTCCGGGATCGACATAATCCTCGCTGATCTTACCACTTATCGGTGCCTTTATTTCCGTATAGCTCAAATCCAAACGTGCCTGTTCCAAACGCGCCTCTGCAGCCATTAATCTAGCTTCGGCCGATTTTGCAATTTGTTTGCGCTGCTCCACTTCTTCACTGGACACCGCCCTGGAATCCTGTACGGAAGCGATACGGTCGTAATCACTTCTGGTTCGTTGTAAATCAGCTTCTGCCTGTAATTTTTCAGCTTCTGCCTGTTTTAAAGCGGTATAGTACGGACGTTGGTCTATGATAAATAATACCTGTCCTTTTTTAACGATGTCACCATCCTTAAAGTTAACGGATTGCACATAACCGTTTACACGCGATCGTACCTCTACCCGCTCGGAGGCCTCAAAGCGACCTATGTATTCATCCCAGTCTGTAATTTGTTCTTTGGACGGTTGTATAAATGGTGTGGCCATAGCCATGGGGGCAGTTTCTGCTGCCTTGGAATCACTGCATGCTACAATAAATGTCATTGTTATAGCAGACAATGAGACCAGCATTAGTAATTTTAGATTTCTTCTTTTTCTCATGATTGATTTTTGTTTAAGAACTCATTTAAACTTTTTGAATGAAGCGAAAATGAGTTCAGTTTCTATTTTGCTCCCTTCATTGTTTTAAAATTTTGTTTGTACAAATAACTATAGTGAATTACTCAAAGAAGTAGCCAAATCTATCGTTATTGTAGTCAAAAGTTGAAAATTTAAAAATTGACCGGTCGTCTATTATTTAAGTAAAAAAAATTAAGTTAAAATCATATGCTTTAAAAAGTATAAAAAGTTATCCAACGGCTCCGGGCTTTGGGATTCTTTCATCGATGTAAGCATTCCTTTGTAAGCATCTTCCATAAAATCGACAATATTTTCAGGATATAAATCGGATTTGATTTCTCCATTTTCCTGTGCTTGCGTAACTATACTAGTGATATGTGCTCTTACCCTGTCCTGAAAATTAACGATTACCTTTCGTATCTTCTCACTATGTTCAGCCATTTCGTTACCAATGTTACACGCCATACAACCGTGTTTACATTGCAACTGGTCCTTCATAATATTGACTCTGAGCTCATAATAACCGTATATTCGGTCTACAGCTTTTACTCCCAACTCATCTAAACAATCAGCAGTATCAACACGCTTGAGTTCATAATACCGTTCAAGCGCTTTTACAGCAAAGTCTTCTTTGGAGTCAAAATAAAAATAGAAAGAACCTTTAGGAACATCGGCCGCTTTTACAATATCGTTTACACTGGTACCATTATATCCCTTATGCCATAAGATATCTAATCCCTTCTCTAAGAGATAGTCTGATTTTTCCTTGTGTTTAACCGATGTTGTCATATGCCTACTATCATATTCGGGACAAATATATGACCAGTCGTCTAGTAAATCAAATTTTCCGCTGTTAAATTTATGCTAATAGAACTGCAACCCTATAAAATAAGGGGTTCCAATATCCCCTTCGGCTAAATTAAATCATATTTGTAGCGATTTATTACTTTTTAAGAGTAACCAAGCAGCTCCCCTCTTTAGTACACGTCCTCATTTTTATCCTTCTAAAAGAAAAGGCTATATTTAAGAGGAGAAAAACATCCTATATTGTCATAAATAAAGGCAACATGAAAATTAAAACCAACCGAATTGAATCCATCGACATTTTAAGAGGAGTGGTAATGGTAATTATGGCATTGGATCATGCCAGGGATTACTTTCATTATGGTTCATTTTATGGTAACCCGACAAACATAGAAACCACCACACCAATATTGTTTTTTACAAGATTTATAACTCATTTTTGTGCTCCTGTCTTTGTGTTTTTGGCTGGGACTGCGGCATTTTTATACGGTAGTAAGAAAACGCGACCGGAATTATTCAAGTTTTTATTTACCAGAGGTCTTTGGTTGATCTTATTGGAAATAGTGGTCAATAATATTATATGGTTTACCGACATTACATATAGTTTACTGGTTCTTCAGGTGATTTGGGCTATTGGCGTTAGTATGATATGCCTTTCTTTCCTGATTTATTTACCCAGAAAAGTCATCCTCATCATCGGTATTATCCTTATAGCGGGACATAATTTATTGGATGGCATTGTTATGGAGGGAACAAGTTTCCGGTCAATCATTTGGTACATTTTACATCAAGACAAATTTTTGGCTTTAGATTCCAGTCATATGGTTGTATTTCACTACCCGTTAATTCCTTGGATTGGGTTAATGGCCTTGGGTTATTTGTTTGGAACATTCTACCAAAAAGGTTATAATGTAAAAACAAGGCAAAAATGGTTGCTACGAATAGGTTTTGGAGTAACTGTTATGTTTTTTGTTTTAAGAGGCTTGAATAGTTATGGTGATTTGGTTCCTTGGGCTATTCAAGAAACCACCACGAAAACAATCTTGTCTTTTTTTAATGTGACAAAATACCCACCATCTTTGTTGTTTTTGTTGATCACAATTGGTCCTTCCATATTGTTTTTGTATTACTTCGAAAATGCTAAAAACAAACTAACGAACTTCTTTTTGGTATTTGGGAGAGTCCCATTGTTCTATTACTTCGTGCATGTATTTGTAATTCACGCTCTGGCGATTGCGGGTATGGCTATTTTTGGCGGCAATTGGCATGATATGATAATAGATGCTGAAGGTTTTATGAATGCTAATTTAGCAACGTATGGTTATTCGCTCATTATTGTATATTGCGTATGGATCAGTGTAATCCTACTACTTTACCCTTTCTGTAAAAAATATATGATCTATAAAGCCAATAACAAAAATAAGTGGTGGCTCAGTTATTTATAATTATGCAACTTATACAACACTCTAGCCTAATTCCTGTCCTCCAGCAAAGGAACAAAACGGAATTCGCCTAATTCTTTCTTTTCAAATTCTTTATTGGATTTTCGGGTGAAAAGAGTCATGGTTTGTATTTCGTTGCCTACGGGGATGACGAGCTTACCTCCTACTTTTAGCTGGGCCATGAGAGGTTTTGGAACAAAAGGAGCACCAGCAGTGACAATAATACCATCAAATGGGGCTTCGGCTTTTAGTCCTTTATAGCCATCACCAAAGATCATTTTTTTGGGTTTATAGCCCAGTTTAGGTAAAAACAGATTGGTTTTTTTAAAAAGTTCCTTTTGTCTTTCTATGGTATAGACAACTGCTCCCAACTCCAACAGTATTGCGGTTTGGTATCCGCTGCCTGTACCGATCTCCAGTATTTTATCGCCTTTTTTTATCTCCAGGAGTTCGGTTTGAAATGCCACAGTATAGGGCTGGGATATGGTTTGACTTGCGGCTATGGGAAAGGCTTTGTCTTGATAGGCGTGATCTTCAAAACTGCTGTCCATAAACAAATGACGTGGTATTTTTTTTATCGCACGGAGTATGCGTTGGTCTGAAATCCCTTTTGCTTCAACGATTTCAGCCAATTTGTTTCGCATCCCCTGATGTCGGTAGGTGTCTTTCAAGTGTAGGTGTATTTTAAGTGATGTAAAATTATAAATTTTTAAATTGATTTATGGCATCTTGAATATCCTCTTTGATAAACTCCCAATATTTGCCCCTTAAACAAATGGGGGCGAAATCATCATCAGCAATATGAAAGTCGGTGAAGTTTTGCAAAATCAAATCCTTGTCATGGGTATATTTATAACGTTGTTTATGTAAATCCAACATCGTTTTGATATCATATTCCGATAATAATCCGTGCAAATCCCAAAAATCTTTTTTACGTCCGCCCCGCTGTACCGCATCAATCTTCATGGCTATTATTTCATAACCTGTTAATTCCCAAAACCCTGATAAAAAACTATTCCGGAATGGTTGAAAGAATGACACAATAAACGTATTTTTGTTAAAAAACATAGATACTTATGCTTAAAGCAGGCGTTCTGGGTGCTGGTCACCTCGGAAAAATTCACTTAAGGCTTATCAATCAATCTGATAAATATGAACTTATCGGTTTTTACGATCCCGATGAGAAAAACGCGAAAAAAATAGTCAAAGAATTCGGTTATCAATATTTCCCTACCATAGAAGCTCTTATCGATGCTGTGGATGTGGTGGACATTGTCACTCCTACCCTTTCGCATTATGATTGTGCGATACAGGCCATCAATAAAGGCAAGCATGTCTTTTTGGAAAAACCCATCACTAAAACTGTTGAGGAGGCTGAAGAGATCATCATTTTGGCTAAAAAAAACAAAGTAAAAGGTCAAGTGGGTCATGTGGAGCGGTTTAACCCCGCTTTTATGTCCGTTCGCGAGAAAGTGGACAATCCCATGTTTATCGAGACTCATCGCCTGGCGGAATTCAATCCGCGTGGTACTGATGTTCCTGTGGTATTGGATTTGATGATCCACGATATTGATATTATTTTGAGTGTGGTGCAATCCCCCGTAAAAAGTATCAATGCAAGTGGTGTATCGGTCATCAGTAAATCTCCGGATATTGCCAATGCGCGTATTGAATTTGAAAACGGATGTGTGGCCAATCTTACCGCGAGTAGGATTTCGTTGAAGAACATGCGTAAATCAAGGTTTTTCCAACGCGATGCTTATATTTCAATAGATTTTCTGGAAAAACAAGTAGAGGTGGTAAAAATGAAGGACGCTCCGAAGAAACTCGATGAGTTTGCTTTGGTGCTTCAAAATGCCGAAGGAGAAAAGAAGCAGATCTATTTTGAAAATCCGAAAGTGGAACAAAACAACGCGATCTTAGACGAATTAGAGTCTTTTGCTGATGCAATCAACAACGATACAGAAACGGCCGTGACCCTTGAACAAGGGGCTGAAGCGCTGAAAGTCGCCATGCAGGTCGTGGATTTGGTTGAGAAGTAGGTATGATTTTTATTAATTATATAACGAGAAAATCATGTCAGTTTCGAGTGCTCTGTGGAACAGGTTGTTTTAACAACATTCCATAGGGTGTATCGAGAACAAGTGATTTTCCACCTCAAAAGCCTGGTTTCGATACAATTTTTTTCAAAAAATCACTCAATCTGACGGCTTTTGACGAAAAATATAACTAAAACTATATGACAAAAATTAAAAACATAGCTGTGATTGGTGCAGGAACAATGGGCAGTGGTATTGCTCATACTTTTGCACAATTTGGCTATTCCGTTGGACTCATAGATATTTCTGAAGATTCTTTAAAAAAAGGCATGACTACGATCAGTAAAAACCTGGATCGTATGATCGCCAAGGAGAGGATTACTGAAGAAGACAAGGCTAAGACCTTAGCGAATATCACCACGCATACCGACCTTCAAAAAGGGGTGAACAATGTGGATCTGGTGGTTGAAGCGGCTACTGAAAATGAATCTTTAAAGCTTAAAATATTCAAAGATTTGGGTGACTATTGTAGCGAGGATACTATTTTGGCTACCAACACCTCCTCTATCTCGATTACCAAGATTGCCACGGCAGTTTCCAATCCGGAACGTGTTATCGGGATGCATTTTATGAACCCGGTACCGATTATGAAGTTGGTCGAGGTGATCAAAGGTTATAGCACCAGCAATGAGGTTTTAAAAGCGGTTTTCGGTCTTTCTGAGGCTGTTGGGAAAGTCCCGGTGGAAGTAAACGACTATCCTGGTTTTATCGCCAACAGAATCCTGATGCCGATGATCAACGAGGCGATTGAATCCTTGTATAACGGCGTTGCCGGAGTGTATGAGATCGATACGGTGATGAAACTCGGTATGGCTCATCCCATGGGACCGTTACAGTTGGCTGATTTTATCGGTTTGGACGTCTGCCTTTCTATCCTGAATGTGATGTACGATGGCTTTAAGAATCCAAAATACGCTCCGTGTCCGCTACTGGTCAACATGGTAACCGCCGGGAAGCGGGGGGTTAAATCCGAGGAAGGTTTTTATGATTACTCCGAAAGTAGGAAAGCTGAAAAGGTGGCTGGTCAGTTTCAGAAATAGGGTCGTCACTCCGAGTGCCCTGTGAAATGTTGTGAAACAACCTATTTCATAGGGTGTATCGAGAAGTGTACCAGCAAAGGGTCTCGATACAATTTTGCTATCGCAAAACCACTCGACCTGACGAGTTTTTTTAAAATAGAAAGACACATAGCAAGTTAAAGTGGTGGTTTAAGCAAATCACCTTAAATCATTGTAATAAAAAATAAAGAACAAAACAATGTATGGCTAAAATCATTCCGTTTTCTGCAGTACGACCTACAAAAGACAAGGTCAGTTTGGTGGTTTCCAGATCCTATGAGGATTATCCGACAGACGAATTGAACGCCACGCTTTCTTATAACCCGTACTCCTTTTTACACATTATTAATCCGGGTTATAAATTTCATCACGATATTTCCGGGGAAAGGCGTTTCTCCCTCGTCAGAAATCGATATTTGGAATTCATCGAGGAGAATGTGTTTATAAAAGATGACAACCCGACTTTCTACATCTACAAAATAAAAACCCCTAAAAATGAGTTCTGCGGAATTTTTGCCGGAGCCGGGGTGTCCGATTACCGCAACGGAACCATAAAAAAACACGAAGCTACACTTCAACCACGGGAAGAGCTGTTTAAAGACTACCTCAAAACCGTAGGCTTTAACGCCGAACCTGTACTCCTCACCTATCCGGATAATGATAGCATTGAGGTGATTGTCAATGAGGTGATCAAAAACGATCCTGAATATGAGTTCGCCAGCTCAGACAAGGCTGTGCATTACCTTTGGATAGTAGATGATCCAAAAAAGATAAAAGCCATACAAAGTGCTTTTGAGAAACTGGATAGCATCTATATTGCTGATGGACATCACCGGTCGGCTTCATCAAATCTATTGGCAGAAGAATTGGAAAAGGAAAACCCCGAGCATACCGGAAACGAACCTTATAATTATTTTATGAGTTACCTGATTCCGGAATCCAATTTAAAAATATACGAGTTCAACCGTATGGTTAAAGACCTAAACGGATTGAGCAAAGAGGAGTTTTTGATTCATTTAGATGCTTATTTCAGAATAGAAAATCATGGAGCTGATCTGTACAAGCCTTCAAAAAAGCATCATTTCGGGATGTATCTCGATGGTGAATTCTATTCCTTATATTTGAGGAAGCATTATGAATTTACCGATTCGCTGAGCGAACTCGACACCCATATCTTGTACGTTACCATACTGAAGCCCATCCTCGGTATCAAAGACCTGAGAAACGACAATAGAATTGAATACGGCTACGGAAAGTACAACACCATAAGAATGAAAGACCTGATTGACGACGAACAGTTTGAAGTGGGTTTCAGTTTGTATCCTGTGGGTATTGATCAAATGAAGCAAATTGCAGACGACGGACTTAAAATGCCTCCAAAAACCACTTATATCGAACCTAAGTTGAAAAGCGGATTGACTATCTATGAGTTTTAGAAAAGTATAATGATGAGCATTAAAGAAGACCTATCACAAATAAAAAATGACCTTCCGAATAATGTGACCCTGGTAGCGGTTTCCAAGACCAAACCTGTTGAAGATATTCAGGAAGCCTATGATACCGGACATCGTGTTTTTGGAGAGAACAAAGTTCAGGAAATGACTGCCAAATGGGAAAAACTTCCTCAAGACATTGAATGGCACATGATTGGCCACGTACAGCGGAACAAGGTAAAATACATGGCTCCGTTTGTGCATTTAATCCACGGTGTTGACAGCCTGAAACTTCTTAAGGAAATAGAAAAGCAAGCCAGGAAAAACGAACGTATTATCAACTGTCTCCTGCAAATCCACATCGCCAAAGAAGATACTAAATTTGGGATGGATGAAGAGGAAGTACACACACTTTTATCCTCTTCGGAATTTAAAGAAATGAAACATGTAAAAATCACCGGACTGATGGGAATGGCAACTTTTACTGAAGATAAAGACCGCATCAAAAAAGAATTCAGTTCTTTAAAAACTTTGTTTTCCTCGTTAAAAGAAACCTATCCTGAAAACGAGCATTTGCAATTCAACACCCTTTCTATGGGGATGAGTGGTGATTATGAACTCGCCATCGAGTACGGTAGCAATATGGTGAGGATCGGGAGCAGTATTTTTGGCGCCAGAAACTACTAAGACGGTTAGCATTTCCGGATTTTCTGTTGATAATTATAATTTTCTTATTTTAGAAAACTTATAACGATATAAACTTTAATGTACGCAATTCTCGATATAGAAACAACCGGAGGAAAATACAATGAAGAGGGTATTACTGAAATTGCCATATACAAGTTCAACGGACATGAAGTTGTAGATCAATTCATCAGCCTTGTCAATCCCGAAAAGAAAATTCAACCATTTGTAGTGAAGCTTACGGGCATCAATAGCAATATGTTGCAAAGTGCCCCGAAATTTTATGAAGTGGCCAAACGCATTGTGGAGATCACTGACGATTGTACCTTGGTGGCGCATAACGCTCAATTTGATTACCGTATCCTCCAAACTGAATTTCGCCGACTCGGATATGATTTCAAACGTAAATCCCTTTGTACGGTCGAACTCGCCAAAGAACTCATCCCAGAGCAACCTTCCTATAGCTTAGGAAAACTGGTGCGATCCCTCGGAATCCCGGTAAGTGACCGACACCGTGCCAATGGCGATGCCCAGGCTACAGTGAAATTGTTCAAAATGCTGCTGGCAAAAGATACTTCAAAGAAAATCCTTCAAAGTAATGTCCGTGCAGAAAATGTCGGTCAATTGAATCCGCGGCTTATGGATATCGTAGAGCAAGTTCCTGCTACCATCGGTGTGTACTATGTGCACAATGAAAATGGAGAGATTATCTTTTTAGGCAAAAGCCGGAATATGAAAAAGCGCGTGAACCAATTATTTGTCAGCGATTCAAAAAAGAATAGATACATACAAAAAGAAGTAAAGGCCGTTACTTATGAAAAAACCGGTAGCGAACTTGTAGCATTGCTGAAAGAGAACGACGAGGTAAAAAAGAACCGTCCAAAATACAATGTCAAAAAGGAGCGATGGTGTACACATGCCTTGTATCAGGATGAAGACAAAAACGGTTATCTAAGATTACGAATAGGAAAGGCAGACAGCAGAAAAAAGAGTGTCACTACCTTTTCCAGCTACCAACAGGCGTATAATGTCTTGCATAAGATCGATGGGCAATTTACCCTCTGTAACAAGCTCAACGGACTTTCCGAGGCTAAAGAAAATTGCTATAATTACACCATTAACAAGTGTAATGGTGCTTGTATTGGGGAAGAAGACGTCAAAGCTTATAACAAACACGTAAAAAAAGCCATGTTCACCTATTCCCTGAACAAGCAAAGCTTTATTATTATTGACAGAGGAAGGGATGTCGACGAACGAAGTGCTATTTGGATTCAGGATGGGAAACTAAAAGGTATCGGGTTTTATAACCTGAATTATCAGATCGACAATCCGGATATTTTGGAATCGATCATCACAAAGATGGAAGACAGTCCGATAACAAAACATATCATCGAGTCTTATTTAAGAAAGAAAAAAGTACTGAAGCTAATAAAATTAAAAACCAATGCTTAAACACCTACTCTACCTCCTACTAATCATTTCCTTACACTTTTCGGTTAACGCTCAAGACAAAATGGAAATTGACAATGTGACCGATGAAGAGCTCAACATGAAAACTTACAAAAAGGATACAACAGCACATGCAGTCGTTCTTTATGAGGAAGGGAAGAATTATTTCGTTGTAAAAACAAGAAGAATATTACTGGTAAAAGAGTATTACTGTAAAATAAAGATCCTGGATGAAGAAGGGTTTGATCATGCAAATATCGAAATACCATTCTACCACAATGACAAGAGAACAGAAAAAATAAAAGATATTAAAGCGATGACCCACAACGATAAGCAAAAAATTGTGGTCAATCCCAATAATATGTATAAAACCGACATCAATGAGAGGTGGTCTTCATATAGGTTTACGTTCTCTAATGTGAAAGAAGGTAGTGTGCTCGAATATAAATACACCTTGGAGACTCCATTTTATTTCAATTTTGAAGGATGGGATTTCCAAACATCGATTCCAAAAGTAAAGAGTGTTTTTAAAGCTGAAATACCGGGGAATTACAAGTACAACAGAACCTTAATGGGAGCACAGGAATTATCGATAAACGAAGCTGATATAAAGAGAGATTGTTTTTATATAGATGGTTATCCGGATGCTGCAGATTGTGAGGTGCTCACCTATATCATGGAGGATATTCCTGCTTTTAAAGAAGAGGAATATATGCTTTCCAAGAAAAATTATATGTCAAGATTAAAGTTTGAACTGTCAGAATTTTATGGTTATGACGGAATAAGGCATCAGTATACAAAAAGCTGGGAAAGTGTTGATAAAGAACTGAGATCAGATAAATATATTGGTAAGCAATTAAAAAAAGTAAACTACTTTGAAAAAGTGCTCCCCAGCGAAATATTGAGTGAAAAAGATGAATTGAGCAGAGCCAAAAAGGTGTATTCCTTTATACAAAAGCACTTCAACTGGAATGGAGACTACGGTCTTTTCAGCAACTCAAAGATCAAAAAAGCATATGAAGAAGGTTCCGGCGATGTTTCAGATATCAATTTGTCTTTGATCAACGCCTTAAAGGCAGCGGGGTTAAATGCAAAACTCGTGTTGCTGTCAACCCGCGATAACGGACTCCCAACTAAACAGCATCCTGTGATATCAGATTTCAATTATACCATAGCCATGGTGGAAATTGGAAAAGGTGTTGCCATGCTTGATGCTTCAGAGAAATACACCCCTTTTGGTATTCTTCCGTTTAGGACTTTAAATCATATTGGTCGGGTTATGGACTTCAAAAATGATAGTTATTGGGTGAGCATTGTCCCTTTTCAAAATAATTATAACCAAATGCATGTTGAGGCTAAAATTACAGACTCAGGTACCATTGAAGGTAGGGTTATGATAAAAGACATGGGGTATCTATTTTATGAAAAATCAGAACAGATTAACACCATTAACAGGGAAAAATACATTGAAGATCTTGAAAACCAATATATCAACTTGCATATAAGTGATTATAAATCCGTAGAAAAAGAGAATAGCGTTGTAGAAACGTTCAGTTTTGAGGTGGACAATATTGAAAATGTTATTGCTGACAATGTATACTTGTCTCCGTTTATTTTTAAAATAACAACCAGCAACCCTTTTCAGCTAAAAGAGCGGGATTACCCTATTGACATTGGTTATCCGAAAAAATACAATACCCAAATTTCATTAACCATTCCAGATGGATTTCAATTTATAAGCGTACCGGACAAAAAAAATACGATTCTGGAAGATAATGGAGGAAGACTCTCATTAATGACAGGAATTAAAGAGAAAACACTAAATTTATTGTACACATTCGAACTTAATAAAAGTTATTATAAAACAAGTGAATACGAAAACTTAAAATCGTTTTTTAAAGACGCTGTTGAAATTCAAAATAGCGAGTCCGTAGTCATTAAGAAAAATAAAACTTAAACGTTTTTCATGATCGATCGCATTGATAAGAAAAATTGGAAAAATAAACTTCATGAAGTAATATATGAGACCGATACCCCTGCGGGAAAGTGGTTTGATATCATATTGCTCATCGTCATTATCATCAGTATTATTCTGGTAATGCTGGAAAGCATCGAGAGTTTTAATGATAAATATCACTCATACCTTCTCACTGCTGAATGGATTGCTACCATTTTTTTCTCTTTGGAATACATCGCTCGTATTATTTCTATCAAAAAAACGTGGAGGTATATTTTTAGTTTCTACGGGATTATAGATTTTCTCTCTACTATCCCACTCTATCTCTCTTTCTTCTTAGCCGGATCGCATGTGCTCCTTACTTTAAGGGCTTTTCGACTATTGCGGATCTTTAGGATTTTAAAGCTTGTTCGCTTTATAGGTGAAGCCTCCCAGCTTAAAGAAGCCCTAAAAGCTAGCCGTACCAAAATAGCAGTTTTTATTTATACCATTATGATTTTATCGGTCATTATGGGTACTGTTATGTACCTTATAGAGGGTAAAGAATCTGGATTTACCAGTATTCCGAAAAGTATATATTGGACCATTGTAACATTAACTACCGTTGGTTTTGGCGATATTACCCCGGTAACCGATATTGGTCAGGTCATTGCGACACTCATTATGATCACGGGTTATGGCATTATTGCTGTCCCTACGGGAATTGTGACCGTTGAATACTCTAAACAACGTCAAAATCAAAAAGAAATAGACACCAATACACAGGTATGCCGGTATTGTAATGCCGATAAGCATAAAAACAAGGCGAAATATTGTTATAAATGCGGAAAACCATTGAATGAATAACAAAACCCTCATAACCGTTGTAGGCCCTACCGCCATCGGAAAAACCGCTATGGCCATTCAACTGGCTCAACATTTTGATACGGATATCATTTCTTCAGATTCCCGGCAGTTCTACAAAGAAATGTATATCGGTACCGCCGTTCCCAATCCGTACGAATTGGTACAGGCAAAACATCATTTTATTCAGCATAAAAGTATTTTTGATCCCTATAGTGTGGGGGATTTTGAAAAAGAAGCCACAGAATTGCTCACTGATCTTTTTCTTGAAAAAGATCAGGTGGTTATGGCCGGTGGCAGCGGACTTTATGTAAATGCTGTTGTTGATGGACTGGATGATTTTCCGGAAGTGGATCCGAAGATCAGGCAAAAACTGAATAAAGAGTTGGATGAAAAAGGGATTGAATCACTGCAAGAACAATTGAAAAGCCTCGACCCTAATCATTATAAAAATGTTGATATTCTCAATCCGCATCGGATCATACGGGCTTTGGAGATCAGTCTCGGTACCGGAAAACCTTATTCTTCCTTTTTAAAGAACAAAAAAGCAAACAGAGCGTTTAAATCCGTTAAAATAGGACTTACAGCCGATCGGGAGGTGATCTACGACCGGATCAACAAAAGAGTGGATATTATGATGGACAACGGACTTTTGGGCGAAGCAAAGGCTTTATATCCACACAGGAACCTCAATGCGCTCCAAACGGTAGGCTACAAAGAACTTTTTGAGTTTTTCGACGGGAATTGGACACTTGATTTTGCCATTTCTGAAATCAAAAAAAATACAAGGCGTTTTGCCAAACGGCAACTTACATGGTTCCGAAAAGATCCATCCATCCATTGGTTTGACTATACCTCCCCGGTTGAAGAGATTATAAGAGATATAGAATAATGGAAAAAATCACACCACAAACACCAACTGCCATTGTCCTTATGGGAGTTTCCGGATCGGGAAAAAGCACTATTGGAAAATTGCTTTCCTCTAAAACAAGCTTCCCTTTTTATGACGGGGACAATTTTCACCCACAAAAGAACATCAAAAAAATGGCAGCGGGACAAGCTTTAAACGACGACGACCGTCAGGGATGGCTTCAAGCTATTAATACTTTTTGTGTTGAAAAGCTCGATAACAATAACAGTTGTATTATTGCCTGTTCTGCTTTAAAAGAAAGTTACAGGGATCTTCTGCGCAACGGTATTGAAGAACAAGTGACTTTTGTTTATTTAATGGGGGATTTTGAACTCATCAAAAAACGATTGGCTGATAGGGATTCTCATTTTATGCCTGTTTCTTTGCTGAAATCACAATTTGATACCTTACAACCACCAAAAGATGCGCTTGTTGTTGATATCGGCCATACCCCTGAAGAAATCACAACAAAAATCATTGAAAGTATCTAATTAGTGGGAAAAATAAAAGCACCGATCAATGATCGGTGCTTCAAAGTTAATTGGTTAGCCAAAAAGACTAAATATTATCTTAAGCTAAATTGAGTTGAACCTATTTCGCTTAGGTTTTGATTATAAACAACTACATTATATCTTCCTTCCGGAAAGTCAGCAGCTCCTTTTTCTACAAAATCGCATACATCAAGTGATGTGTTTTCATAGTAAAAACTAGAAGCTTTACTGTATGTGATGCTTGTACTACCCTCGCCTTCTTCATCTCCTTCTTTTGCAGCAACTGCATTTTCTCCCAAAATATTACCGTTAGGGGCTTTTATTTGAATATAGAATTGCTTTGCTCCCGGCTGTGTAATATTGTTGGCTGATACTGTATAACATACTTGTAATTTAGTAGCTCTACTGTTGTTACTTACTGAAACGATCTTACCGCTGTTACGCTCCCTAACGCCTTCCGCAGTAAATTTAGAAAGTGAAAGAGCAGCTCCGGTTTCTACAACTTTAGCCAATTGCGTATTCTGAACCACCAAAGAGTCTGTAAACGACGATTGTTCTTCCAATGCAACCTGGGTACTATCGCGTTCCATGGCCAATAAAGTATTAGATGCTCTCAATGAATCGTTTTGAGCCAATAAGTATTCGCGTTCTTTTGTCAACTGTCTTACTTGTCTTCTATATCGTGAAAGCGCACTAATATCGGCTTTCATTTGTTGTACAGAATCAATGTAGGTCGCAATTTTGTTTCTCGCTTCTACCAATTCCGCATTAGCAGATTCACTCTCAGAGATTGCTCTGTCATAATCAGACTTTAAATTGTTAAGATCCTCTACTACAAGATTCTTTTCCTTTTCTAATTTTTTAGTAGTTTCCTTCTTATTGTTATACAGGCTCACTGTATAAATAAGGGTACCTATTAAAGCGGCAGCAAGTAATCCTGCTATCACTTTTAAACCATTATTAGTACTTTTTGTTTCTGTCATAAGTTTGTTTTTTAAAATTTGGTTCAGCAATTTAACCAATCTTTTTTAAATTGCTTTACGAATTATATACGATTAAAAAATAGTTTTAGATTATTTTACATTCAATTAGCCTAAAAAAATAGACAGAAACAAAACTCATATATGCCTTCACACTTAATTGTTTACGACAGAAAAAAGATTGCCTCCCTGACTTCCCATAGGAAAGGAGAAAAAAAGTTTGGTGAAATGGTTGGGGTGGTTCATGAAAATGATCCACTGGAAACACAACTCGCAAATGCCGATGCCAAGTATGTTCTTTTTGGGATTGCAGAAGACATTGGCGTTATCGCCAATCACGGTAAACAAGGAGCCCGAAACGCGTGGCAAACAGCATTGCCTTATATTCTCAATTTGCAAAATAACAAAACTGTTAAGGCAAAAAAAATGTTGGTTTTAGGACATTTTGATTTTAGTGAAGAACTGGATCGTATTGACGCATTAGAAGGCGAAGAAAAAATAGACGAAGCCCGAAAACTCACCGAAATGATCGATACGGAAATTACTTTGCTCGTACATAAAATTGTTTCCAACGGAAAAAAACCCATTGTTATTGGTGGCGGACACAACAATGCCTATGGAATAATAAAAGGAGCTTCCCTGGCACTTGGAAAGGCTGTTAACTGTTTGAATATCGACGCCCATACCGATTTTAGGAACCGTGAAGGCAGACATAGCGGTAATGGTTTTTCGTATGCGTTTCACGAGGGTTTCCTCGATCATTATTTCGTTTTTGGCTTGCATGAAAACTATACTTCAAAAAAGGTATTTAAAACCATATCCAAAGAAAAGCAGATCCGGTTCAACACTTTTGAAGAATTGTTCGTTAGAAAAGAAAAAGGTTTTGAATTTGAACTCAACGAAGCTTTGGATTTTGTAAAAACCTCCCGTTTCGGACTCGAAATAGACATGGATTCGGTCACCAATATGCCCAGTAGTGCGAGAACCAGTTCCGGAATGGCCCTGAATACCGTCAGGGAAATTATTTTTAAGAGTAAGAAAAGTAAAAATATTGCTTATTTGCATATTTGTGAAGCCGCACCCGACATGAACAGTGAGGCTGAAAAAGCATTAACAGGGAAGTCCATTGCCTATCTGGTGTCAGATTTTATACGAAAATAGATGAATGTTGAAATTATCCCATTCAAAACAGAATATGCCACTACATTTAAAGATTTGAATGTGGCATGGCTAAAAAAATATTTTGTGGTAGAGCCCCACGACGAAGAGGTTTTGTCGAATTGTAAAGAAAACATCATCGACAAAGGCGGTTATATTTATTTTGCCAAAGTTAAAGATACCATTATAGGCTGTTTTGCACTGATCAAAATAGAAGATGGTGTTTTTGAACTCAGTAAAATGGCTGTTTCACCCATTTTTCAAGGAAAGAAGATAGGTCAGAAGTTATTACAGTTCAGTATTGACTTTGCTAAAAGAAAAGGATTTAAGAAGGTACTCCTCTACTCCAATAGAAAATTGGAAAACGCCATATATCTCTACAGAAAATACGGTTTTAAAGAAGTGGAAATGGAGCAGAATACACCCTATGTCCGTGCGGATATTAAAATGGTGATTGATTTATCCTCCCCCAGCCCCTCCAAAGGAGGGGAGTAATTGTCCCGCTCAGACTTGAATAGAAGGTTAGGTAGGGTAATTTTTAATTTTTTGCAACTTGTACTTATCATCAATTACCGGCCTCAAGTTTCTTCTCTATTCGTTTGATAGTATTCCAGTTTCGGGTGGTGATATCCGTTTTAAAATATTTCCCTAAAACTTCCATTGCTTTTGGGGTTTTGGTTACTGAAACGTCTAGAACACTAAAGATGGTTTTGTCGTCTCTTCCGATAATTTTATATGTACCTTCCGGACTTATCCAAGGCAATTCCATAGTAGAATCCACATTTTTCTGTAAAAACGAAACATACAACCGAATATCTTTTGTGACCTCTATATTTTTAAACGGATCGTCGGTCAGTATTTTATAAATCGTTTCAGCTTTTCTTATCAGGGTTGGAATCGGGAAGCCAAAGACTTTTTCTATGTGTTCCGATATTGTTTTTTCCAAGTCTTCTATAGCAGTAGGAACCGCTTCAAAAATAGCATTTCCTGAATTTAATAGTGTAATCACATTTTCAAAACCCAAAACCTCCATCTCCTTCCGCAACTCAGCCATGGGTACTTTATGATGTCCCCCTACATTAATTCCACGTAAAAAGGCGATGTATTTTTCTTTTGGTTTCATTTGGAACCTTTTTTTGAACTGTAGTGCTTTTTATAATTTTTTAAAGTCAATTATTAAATTTCGATAAGCAATATATTCAACCTTTATTTTTTCTAGACTTCCTTTAAATTCCTTTTCAAAGTATCCATTTGAATTAGCATTAAACTTGATCGTGTCAGTTTGTTTGTCAGTATTTAAATACAAATTCAGTCGAGCATCAAACAACGGATCGTTTGATTTTGAGTTAAAAACTTTTCCACGTACATAATTGTTTCTTAATTCAATAATATCCATAGATATTTCGTCCATTATTACACATCCGTCTCGACCAGTAAGTCCGTAATCTGGAATCCTGTTTTCAATTAGTTTATTTGCAGATTTGTTCTCAATAATCAAATTGGATAATTCAGTCACAGATTTAGTTCCAGTGCAGTTCGCTAAAATCACTAAAATCAGTATTGGAATTATGTTTTTAGATATTTTCATTTTTACATTATAACCCAATTTATCTATAAATCCAATGGTATTTACTCCTCTCAAATATAAGTTTTTTCTTTAACAGGAATTAATAAGATTAAGAATATTAAACTTTTGGAAAATTGGATTAATCGTATAACTCTCAATTATTCTTCCTCCTCCTTGATAATAAGAAGCGAAGCTTTGACCCCGGTAGACAAATTCCAATAGTCTGAAGATATTTCGACTCCCTGATCGTCAAAAACAGCGAATTGGGCTGTATTGGGCCCTGAAGTCCCTTGGTTTAAAGCCCTGAATTCAATTTTATTAAAGCCTTTTTCCAGCTCTATAAAAAATCCTTTGAAACGGGATTCAAGATAAATATTGGGAACGACCACCTTGTCATTTATGATCACACTCACACGGTCGCCATCTACGTATTCATGATCCCGGCACAGTATTTTTATGGATTTGGCTTTGCTCACAAAATCCCCAAAATATTGGGTAGTTGTAGCACCCATTTGTTCTGTATCCCTGCCCTTGTTACGCTTTCTGTTCAGTTTTTTTTCAAAACGTTCCCCGGGATCGAGAAATTGTTCTTCCTCCTCAAACATATTCACCTCCTTATTGGCAAGGTCTGATGCTGTCGGTGCCGGATTGGGAATGTTTGAATTGTTCAAATCCGGCACAGTTTTTATCTCCAAAGGTGTTGCTGAAGTATCTTTGTCCGTTTCCTTTTCGGTACTGTTTAGCCCCTCCAACGGTATCGGAGTTTTGGGAATATCCCCTTGTCCATAAATATTTATGGCTGCAAAGAAAAAGAGTATTGTGAAATAAACAAACTTCATATTTTTACATAATGGTCTAATCATTACCATAAAGATAATAAAATACTATAACGCAAAAATAACATCCAATTCCGTGCCAGAAATATAAAGTTTGTTAATTCTTGTTGGTTGAAGTTAATAGGATATAAAATGAACAGGATTTTTTCTTTTGAACTTTAGCACATTAGAAGTAAAACACATCTAACCCACTAGAAAAATCCGTATTTCTAATATCTACCTAACTCTTCTCCCTCTTCAATTGTCGTTGGATTTTACTGATAGCCGATTCGATCGATTTTTCAGGTTCGATTACATTATAGGCTCCCCAGAATTCCGGATCTGAAAATCCGGAGGCTTCATCGGCAATGATGATCGTTGGTTTTACACGTTCTCTCCTTTTTATATCTTTTCCTGAACCGTCGAGTTGCCAATCTGTAATAGCCATTTCACTGCTTACATAATATTTGGAGTTGAAAAGCTTTCTTTTTCTGTCTACTACAAAAGCGAGTTGTACGTTGCCATACCCATAATACCATTTCCCGTTCTGGATACGATAATCAACGCGATAGGAAGCTTCTGTTGGATATACTCTGATATTAGAGGGTTTTCTTCTAACAAGCAATTCTCCTGCACTTCTTCGATTTTCCACATTCAAATTGAAAACAGCACTCGCCAAAGCTTGCGTTTCCATATCAATGAATAATTTTCCATAAAACAAGGGTTCTGTGAGGTAATCGTGTTGCTTGAAGTTCACTACATAAACAGGTTTGCTGTTTATGGTCGTTGACGGTGAAAAACTAAAACTATACTGATTGATCAAATCATCTGCAAAAATATATTCAGGATACTTCATAATATCCACAAAAAGCGGTGTAAACGGCCCTCCTTGCAGTTTTAATGCTATGGTATCCAAACGGGAATAGTTTGTACTCTTTCTTGATTTATACAAATCTACAATATCCCGTCTTCCAGAAGAGTTGGGTTGTTTGTAGATATAAGCAACAGCTTCAGATAAAGATGCGTCTTTTCTTCGTTTTTTTATGGTTTCACGGTAAAAAGCCGTCATTTTTACCGGAGTATCAAAATAGTTCTCCCCATTCTTTTTCAGCATACTCTTGACCAGAGCCAAAGCATCTTTTGGAACCGAAACATCAACTTCGGCCAATTCAATAGAAACCGGGTCTAAGTGAATCTTATTACCGTTTCTGCTTAAAATTGATAAAGGCATCGTCTTTTGTTCATAGCCCAAAAAAGATACAGTAACATTATTGTCAAGGTTTGCAACGGGAACTTTGAGCGCAAACTCTCCTTCAGAATTTGTAATGGAGCTGATATTGGTGTTTTCTACAGTTAAGGTAGCAAAAACAAGATCATTACCTGTTTCATTATCTACTACAGTTCCTTTAAACTCTTTGTATGTTAGTGGTTCCTCTTGTGCATTAACTGAGAAACAACAACAAAGAAAGAACAGAAACGGCATTAGCAAAACAGGCCATTTAAAAACTTGTGTTTTCATAATACCTGATATTTTATGGTTAAACTTTTAGAAGATACGAATTTAGGTTTCAAAATCATAAAATTTAACACTTAATATACAGATTATTAGAGTAGTGGGTTTTTGATAAAGGAGAGATAACATCAAAAAAAATCTTCCAGATGATAACCTGGAAGATTGTTTAAGTAGGATTCAGGTAAGACTTGAAGCAAAGATTTTAACAATTCTTAGAATTGTGAAAAATACTATTGTTTCAATTCATCCACTAAAGTAGATGAATAAAGTTTAATTTTAAACTTTTTGTTGTCAAATACATTTTTTTGTATGTGAAACAGCTTTTATAGTATATTAAGTATGAAAAAGACTATAAAATTTTGGTCTCTTTATTAAGGAAAGAAGTGACTACATCAACTAAATGTTCCGTTTGAACAGGTTTCATTAAGTGATACTTTATATTCAAGTCACTGTTTTTTAATAAACTAGCTCTTTTTTGGGAAGACGTAATAATAATCAGAGGAATATTTGAGAATACTTTTTCTTCTTTTAAATATTTGATCAAGTTAGCTCCTTTTGTTCCTCCTATAGAAAGACTGCATATGATCAAATCCGGATGTTTTGTTTTTAAATATTCCTTAACTTCAGCATCATTATCGTATTGGTCTACATGATATCCGCCCTTCCTCAAGCGAAAAGCTATCAAAGAAGCCGCCATTCTATCTTCTTCAGCTAATAAAATATTTTTTTTACTTCGCATCGAGCATTGCTATTTGTTCTTCCAACTCTTGAACAACACAGTTGTATTCTGTTTTGGAATCAGCAATCAATTTTTCTATGTTTTTTATAGTGTCTACATGCTGACATTCATTTTGAATCATATCGACATAATCCAAAAGCGAACAAGCTTGAATCAGTTCAAGTCCGTTTTTAATCTTATGGGCTGCTCTTGAAATTGAAAATCGATCCTTGGCCTTTAAAAAAACTGCTGTGGCGTTGTAAAATTCCTTCATATTTTCCTTCAATAAAGAAAACATTTCATTTACATACACTTGATCTCCCATACAGTCGTTTACCAATCTCGATATATCTGCCCGTTTTTTAATTCGTTTTTCTCTATTCACCAGTAAACTATTATTCATCATTACATTATCATCCATTTTTTATTTTACTATCCAACAACCGTAGGTTTTTGGGGGAAGGCCGTTGTAATAGTAAATTGTGTCTATGCTTATGGATTGATTTTGGTTTCTTGTTTATGAAACAACTTTTATTATATCTTATTCACGACAAACTTATTTTTAAATTTTCGGAAATAAAATTTTTTGTTGTGTATGGCAGGATTTTGTATGTGAACTGAAGCTAGCGTGTTGAACAATTTTAACACTCCTATAATACTTCGTTAACCATATCTTTTTCCTGAAAATATTTCGAAGTGCTATAACCATAAAAAAAGCGATATGAAATAACCACATCGCTTGACAAAATCATAATTGAAAAGTAAACTCGTTTAAACTTTCACCACCTTTTTTTCTTCACCATTATAATGGAGTAAGCCTTCACTTTTGGCTATTACAGAACATACGGTGGCATCACCGGTAACATTTACTACTGTTCGCAACATATCCAAAATACGGTCTACGGGAAGAATAATCCCGATCCATGCTGGATTTAAGCCTACGGACTGTAATACAATAATAAGCATCACCAAGCCTGCACTGGGCACTGCTGCTGTCCCTATAGAGGCCAATGTAGCTGTTACCACAATGGTGAGTTGTTGTCCAATAGTCAGGTCGATCATATGTAACTGAGCAACAAAAACAACAGCTATTGCTTGATACAAACAGGTACCGTCCATATTTACTGTTGCACCGATGGGAAGTACAAAACTGGTTATCTTTTTATCTACGCCCAGGTTATCTTCAACACACTCCATGGTTACAGGCAATGTAGCCACACTGCTCGATGTTGAAAACGCTAAGGTTTGTGCAGGGCTCATCGCTTTGAAAAATCCGAAGTAAGAAATCACCTTGATGAGAAGTTTTATGATCAAAGGGTAAATCAAAAAGATCATCAATAATAAACCTATGGCTACCGTTAGAGAGTACCAGCTCAACCCTTTAAATATTTCGATAACCTTACCGATATCATCGCCCGCCATTTGGCTCACTATCCCTGCTAAGAGGGCAAATACAAAAAATGGAGAAGCTTTCATGATCAGATCGACCATTTTCAAGAAAACTTCCATTGTTCCATCGACAAATGACATGACCGGTTTTGCTTTTTCCTTGGGAATGAACAACAGACAAACCCCAAAGAACAGTGCAAAGAAAATTACTTGTAACATTAAGCCATTGTCTGAAAGTGATACAAAAATGTTGCTTGGGACAAAATCCACCAAAGGTTGTAGCGGACCGGCTTCTTTGGCTTCGCTGGCGGTTGTAACTTTTTCCTCAACTGCAGCAGCACTTTCTAAATCAGCTTTGGAAAGTTCAGAAATACGCTCTGCCCTTTCCATGAATTCCGGATCTTGCAGATAGTTGATACCATCTTTGATCTCCAAACCTTCTGAAGCAGCCCAGAGTTCATAATTAATTCTGTTATCAATCCTACTTTCCTCATCGATCAATTTGCCGGGATTTATGGTATTGACCAACAACAAACCTACAGCAACAGCCAAAACGGTAGTGGTGAGGTATGCCAAAAGGGTCTTCCCTCCCATTCTACCCAAACTCGATGGGTCTCCGATATTGGCTACTCCACTTATGATACAGAAAAGCACCAAAGGCACCGCTATAAGTTTAAGTAAGTTGATAAAGATCGTACCAAAAGGGGCTATCCAATCCACTGTAAATTCGCTCCATCCCCATGTGCCGGATAGGACCGCCCAGATAATCCCTAAAATTAAACCTATAATAATCTGCCAATGTAATGCTAGTTTTTTCACAAGTATCGTATTAGATTAATAAATTACCTCGGGATGATCCCGTCCCGATAATTATCGGGATAAAATCTCCCTTAGTGAGTAATCGTTAATATTTTACACTTTTGTTTATCAATGTATAATCTGCCAATACCAAAGCCGCCATAGCTTCAACAATGGGTACAGCTCTTGGCACCACACAAGGATCATGTCGTCCTTTTCCTTGCATCTCCACTTCTTCCCCATCTTTGTTGATAGTCTTTTGGTTTTGCATAATCGTAGCCACAGGCTTGAAGGCTACCCTGAAATAGATATCCATTCCGTTACTAATTCCTCCTTGAATCCCACCGGAATAATTGGTTTTTGTGGTTCCGTCTTCATTAAAAAGGTCGTTGTGTTCACTTCCTTTCATCGCGGCTCCTTCAAATCCACTTCCATATTCAAAACCTTTTACAGCATTGATCGAAAGCATTGCTTTACCTAATTCGGCATGCAATTTATCAAACACCGGCTCACCCAAACCAATAGGCACGTTTTTAATGACGCAAGTCACCACACCCCCTACGGTATCTCCTTCTTTTCTTATCTGTTTGATGTGTTTTTCCATCTCCGAAGCCATGTCGGCATCGGGACAACGCACGATATTTGTTTCGGCATTGCTCAGGTCTAATTCTGAATAGTGTTTTGTTAAATGAAGATTTCCTACGGAAGACACATAGGCATTGACGGTCATTGCTCCCAGCATTTGCTTGGCAATGGCTCCTGCCACTACCCTGCAAGCAGTTTCCCTGGCAGAACTTCGTCCGCCACCGCGATAATCCCTGAATCCGTATTTCTTATCATACACATAATCGGCATGGGACGGACGGTAATTTTCTTTTATATGGGAATAGTCATGTGATTTCTGATTGGTGTTCTCTATAACAAAACCAATGGGAGTTCCTGTGGTTTTCCCTTCAAAGATCCCGGAAAGAAAACGCACTTCGTCGGGTTCTTTACGTTGGGTTACAATAGCGGACTGTCCTGGCTTACGCCTGTCGAGATCTAATTGGACTTTATTCAAATCTATTGGGATACCCGCCGGGCATCCGTCTATAATTCCGCCTAAAGCCTCACCGTGAGACTCACCGAAAGTTGTTAATTTGAAGAGGGTTCCGAAGGAATTTCCTGCCATAAAATTTTGGTTTTGACAAATGTAAATTTTAAAAAAGAGAAACAAAAATTAATTCTGCGTAATCATAAATTAATATTTAACCTTAAAAAACGATCTTTCTTAACAATCACATCATAAATAATTAATTGTCAAATAATACGATACAACAAATAGTTTTATTTCTTAGCCCTAATAAACCAAATCGATAGGATTGAGAAAAAGAAAACTAGAAGTTGTCGTTATTTCAGATGTACACTTGGGCACCTTTGGTTGCCATGCCGGGGAACTTCTCTCTTATTTAAACAGTGTTTCTCCCAAAAAATTGATCCTGAACGGCGATATTATTGACATTTGGCAATTCAGAAAACGATATTTCCCTAAAAATCATTTACAGGTCATTAAAAAGATCATCGACCTTTCTACCAAAGGAACTGAGGTTTTCTATATTACGGGAAATCACGATGAAATGCTTCGGAAATTCAGTGATGTAAGCATGGGGAACATCCATATTTTGGATAAACTCACCATGAAACTCGACGGAAAGAAGACATGGATTTTCCATGGCGATGTTTTTGATGCTTCCATACAACACACCAAATGGATTGCAAAACTGGGTGGATGGGGCTATGATTTCTTGATCCTTCTGAACCGGTTCATCAATTGGTTTTTGGTAAGAATGGGACGAGAGAAATATTCCCTTTCCAAAAAAATCAAAGACAGCGTAAAAAAAGCAGTGAAATATATTGCTGACTTTGAAAAAGTGGCAGCAGACTTGGCTATCGAAAACGGGTATAAGTATGTGATATGCGGACATATACATCAGCCACAAATGCTTCGAAAAGTGAATAAGAACGGGACATGCCTGTATTTAAACTCCGGTGACTGGATAGAAAATCTTACTGCTTTGGAATATCACGACAAACGATGGGAACTGTACCATTTTAATGACGATAAACTGAGTCCGTTCTATTCTGACGAGGATTTAAAAACGATGAATTATAAAGAGCTTCTTGCCGCCATCACCGTTACCGGAAAAAAATAGAATAGCTTCTTTCTAACCTTTCTAACTCATCCAATAAAATAAGGGCTATCTTAAAAAGTAAAAGGTTCTTAAGTGTCAGTTCGAGCATTATCAAGGTTCAAAATATATTTTGAATTGAAGATACCAAGCGAAGCTTATCGAGATCTAAATATTTTTTAGAATCAATAGGTTTCGATGGCTACACCATGTGCTTTCAATAAAATATATTTTTTTCAAGCAATGCTCAACCTGACAAAATTTAATTCCCACTCAACTGGTGATTTTAAAAAACTTCATTAAGTAATTTTTGAAGTTCTGCCCATGATTTTTCATCAGCATCTTGATTGTATGCCAAAGGAAGGTCAAATTTTTTCCCTAGAGAATCAGCTGCTTTACTGGTGAAAGCATGAACAGCATCTTCGTATGCTATATACTCATAATCCGCTCCTACACTGTCCATCGCTTTTGTGTAATTGATAATTGATTCTTCAGAAACAAAAGGATCGGCAGCGCCGTTGCACACCAAAATTTTGGCTTTGATGTCTTTTGTAGGCATTACCGGTAGCTGAACACCGCTGTGAAAAGCTGCCACAGCGTCAAGATCGACACCCATATCGGCCATCGTCAGTACAACACTACCTCCAAAACAATAGCCTATGGCTGCAATTTTATCCGGGTCTACGTGTGGGTTATTTTTTAATGCTTCCAAGGCCGCGTCAAATCGGGCTTTGGCGACATCAATATTTTTCATTACCATTCCTGAGAATTTTCCTGCATCATCAGGATGTTGTGCCATTTTACCATCCCCATACATATCCACTGCCAAGGCTACATACCCCAGTTCTGCCAACATATCGGCACGTTCTCGGCTATATTCGTTGTGTCCCCACCATTCATGTACAACCAATACACCTGGTCTTTTTTCTTTTAAATTACTGTTGTATGCCACATATCCCTTCATACTTGTGGAATCTGTTTCATATACCAGTTCTTTACCTTCTACGCTAACTTCCTCCACCATTGTTTCAGTTTCAGGAGTTGGTTTTTCTCTTTTGTCTTGTTTACAGCTAATGATAAATGCCACAGCAAAGATCATAGCCACATACATTAATCTGTTGTTTTTCATTTTGTAGGTTGATTATGTGGTTGTTATTAAATAAGTTTATTGTATAAAAAACAAAAAGCCCGATACATAGACCGGGCTTTCAATTTACAATTGAAATTATTGTGTTTTTGCTTCTTGAATCATTTCTTGACTGGCAACAATACCAAGCTCAACACGTCGATTCTTCGAGCGACCTACCTCTGTAGAGTTATCATACTTCGGCTGTACCTCTCCATACCATTTGGTTGTTAACCTCGATGAAGCAACTCCTTGAGATATTAAATAATCCCTTACTGATTTCGCTCTCTTCTCAGACAGACTCATATTGTAAGCATCAGCTCCTGAACTATCCGTATGTCCTTCTAACAACACATTAGTATCGTTATATTCATTAAACACCTCTGCCATTTTGCTAAGTGTCGATTTTCCTTCAGCAGAAATCTCAGCAGAATTCAATGCAAACTGCACACCGTTGTTCTCATCAAAGGTCACATTGATCCCTTCACCAATTCTAGTCACTTCAGCTCCAGGGATTGCCTCTTCAATGGCTTCCGCATTTCTGTCCATTTTATTACCAATTCTGTTTCCTACAACACCCCCCACAGCAGCACCGATAATAGCACCTACCACAGAGTTGTTCTTATCACCGACATTATTACCGATAACGCCTCCTATCACAGCTCCTGAACCAGCTCCAATAGCAGTTCCTCTCTGGGTGTTATTCGAATTCTTTATTGCTTCACAACTTGCGAGTAATGTTAGTGACATTAATACTACGCCACCTTTAATTAATATTTTTTTCATAATGTTGATTTAAAATTAAAGTGAAATTCTGTTAAATTCATATACTACGGTTACCTTCTTTCCTTCAACATTGGCATCTGAACTGATTACCATTTGTTGTTCAGACAACGTATTGATGTTAAATACATATCCGTAACCTCCTCCTATATCATTTTTCTTTTCGTCTATGAATTTAAACTGAAAACGATTAGGATTGCCATTGGGATCGTCTTGCACAGACCATCTTATGTTACGTTGTCCCGAAGCACATTCCCCGGGAGACAGGATATTGTAGTACCCTGTACTATTATTGGAACGGAAAAACCATTCACTACCTTTAAAACATTTAGCAGATACGTCGTTAAAAAGAACGGAACTGAAATAACCCTCGTTATTTTGATAACTAATATTAGAGAGTTGCCATGTACCGTTTAGGGTTTTTCTTGAACTTCTGTTTTCCTTGCTCAATCCGCAGGAGAACAGAACAAAAGATGCCATAAGCATCATAATAAACGACTTTTTTTTCATTTTAACTTGTTTTTATGTATTGATATATAAACTAAAATACTAAAAACACCATTCATTTTAAGTATTTCAATTGTTAAATTAACAAAAAATTAATTGAGAAAAAAATTAATAGTCCAATAAATCCAAAAGCTCTTTTTCCAAACGCGATTTTGCCATAAACTCTTCTTCAAGGTTTTTAGCAAACGGAATAGGTGTGTCCAAGCCAGCTACCCTTTTGACAGGGGCGTCCAGGTATTCAAAACAATTTTCAACGATCATCGCTGAAATATCACTGGAAATCCCTCCAAACATAGTGTCCTCTTGTAACACCAATACTTTTCCTATTTTTCTTACAGATTTGAAGATCGTTTCCGTATCCAACGGAGAAAGTGTCCTCAAATCAATCAATTCAACAGACAGTTCCGGATTATCCTCAATTACGTCCAATGCCCAATGAACGCCGGCACCGTAGGTGATAATTACAACATCCGTACCATTCTTCAAAACAGAGGCTTTCCCAAAGGGAATATTAAAGTATTCCTGAGGCACTTCTTCTGAAATACTTCTGTACAAGGCTTTGTGTTCAAAAAACAAAACCGGGTTCGGATCTTCTATCGCAGTTGCCAACAAGCCCTTTGCATCTGCGGGAAAAGCTGGATACACCACTTTCAAGCCGGGAGTTTTGGTAAACCAGGCTTCGTTGGTCTGTGAGTGAAAAGGTCCGGCTCCCACGCCTCCACCACAGGGCATCCTGATCACTACATCGGCGTTTTGTCCCCATCTGTAATGTGTTTTTGCTAAATAATTAACTATCGGATTGAATCCCGATGAGACAAAGTCGGCAAACTGCATCTCCACCACCGCTTTCATTTTGTTTATAGACAGCCCCATCGCCGTTGAAACAATGGCTGATTCGCAAATGGGTGTATTTCGCACTCGTTCTTTTCCAAATTGATCTACAAAACCTTCGGTGACTTTAAACACACCTCCGTATTCGGCTATATCCTGCCCCATAATAACAAGGTTATCATTCCTTTCCATAGATTGCCTCAAACCTAAGGAAACAGCATCAACAAAACGTAGTTTAATTAAGTTTACTGATTTTTTAATTTCTTTATAATCAAATGTTTGAAAAACATCATTTAATTCATTGCTTACATTTGAATCAATATTGTTCTCTGTAAAAGAAATCTGCAAATTTCTGTCAATTTCTGCTTTAATTTCAACTCGAAACGTTTCATCGTTTTCTTCTGTGAGAATAGCTTCATCTGATAAAAAATGAAAGTAATTTGTCAGAGGATCTTTTTCTTCCCATTCGGCCATTAATTCATCAGGAACATATTTTGTCCCGCTTGCTTCTTCATGGCCACGCATCCTGAAGGTTTTGAATTCCAAGAGCACCGGACGCGGGCGCTCCCGAATCTCTATCGCCAAGCGACGAACGGTATTATAGACTTCAAGTACGTTATTTCCTTCTATCACATGCGATTCCATTCCGTAACCCACACCTTTCTCTGCTATATCTTTACATTTAAATTGTTCGTTTACGGGTGTGGAGAGTCCATATCCGTTGTTTTCAATACAGAACAACACCGGTAAGTTCCACACAGCTGCAACGTTAAGGGCTTCGTGAAAATCTCCTTCACTAGTACCCCCTTCCCCACTGAACACTGCTGTTACTTTCTTTTTCCCTTGAAGCAGGTTTGCTAAGGCAATCCCATCGGCTACCCCCAATTGTGGTCCCAAATGGGAGATCATCCCCACTATGTTGTACTCGTTGGATCCAAAATGAAAGCTCCGGTCCCGACCTTTGGTAAATCCGCTCGCCTTTCCCTGCCACTGACAAAACAATCGATATAACGGGATTCCCCTCGTGGTAAAAACACCCAGATTGCGGTGCATCGGTAGTATGTACTCATCATCTTCAAGCGCTGTGGTTACCCCAACTGATATGGCCTCCTGACCAATTCCGCTAAACCACTTTGATATTTTTCCTTGTCGCAACAAGACCAGCATCTTTTCCTCGATCATTCTTGATTTTAGCATGTTCTTATAGAGTGAAATAAGAGTGTCATTGCTTATAAAACGGTTGTCGTAAACAAAAGGAGATATACGCATCGATTCAGATATGAAATATCGGTTTTCACCAAAATTAATAAATTTTAAAGCAGTAACGCTAAATCATTTTTTTTGAAAAACGAAAATACGGAATCGCGCAATAAATCGTTACATTTGTAGATATACCTATAATTATATCAGATAAAATGAATAAAGTACCCAGTGTTGACCTAAGAGATTTTTTATCAGACGACCCTGCTCGCAAACAAAAATTTATAAGCGAAATAGGCAAAGCTTATGAAGAAATTGGCTTTGTGGCACTAAAAGGACATTTTTTGTCAGATGACCTTATTGAAAACCTGTATAGCGAAATCAAAAAATTCTTCAATCTTCCTGAAGATGTAAAAAATAAATATGAAATTGAAGGTATTGGCGGGCAACGCGGATATACTTCCTTCGGAAAAGAACACGCCAAAGGAAGAAAAGAAGGGGATTTAAAGGAATTTTGGCATTTCGGACAATATGTTGAAGACGATCCTAAACTGAAAAAGGAATATCCCGACAATGTAGAAGTAGAAGAACTCCCAAAATTCAACGAAGTAGGAAAGGAAACCTACAAAATGCTTGAAAAGACTGCTAAATATGTCTTAAGGGCCTTAGCCTTACATTTAGGCTTAGATGAAATCTACTTTGACAAATACATCAAAAACGGAAATTCCATTTTAAGACCCATCCACTACCCTCCTATCATGGAAGAGCCCAAAAATGCAGTAAGGGCAGCAGCTCATGGTGACATTAACCTTATTACGTTGCTGATGGGCGCACAAGGAAGAGGATTGCAAGTACAAAACCATGATAGCGAATGGATCGACGCGATTGCAGAACCCGACGAGTTGATGATCAATGTGGGTGATATGCTTTCAAGACACACCAATAACAAGTTGAAATCTACCATTCATCAGGTGATCAATCCACCTAAAGAACTTTGGGGGACTTCTCGCTACTCCATTCCCTTCTTTATGCACCCGATAAGTGATATGCCTTTGAATGTTCTGGAAAATTGTGTCGATGAGGATCATCCAAAGTTGTATGAGGATATTACTTCAGGGGAATTCCTACACGAACGTTTAATCGAACTCGGACTAATAAAAGAATAGAAAATGGACTTACAAGATCAGCTAAAAAATCTATTTCCTGATCACGAATTTAAAGAAGAAACTCCCCAAGAGAACAAGGACGCTATTTGGATGCAAGACGAACCTCTTTTGTGTAAATATGAAAAAAGAAAAGGAAAACCCATCACTATTATAGATGGGTATACCGGCGCAAAAGAAGATTTTAAATCTTTGGCAAAAGAACTGAAAACCAAACTCAGTGTTGGTGGCTCCTTTAAAGATGATAAAATTATTATCCAGGGGGATTATCGCGACAAAATCATGCAAATACTTCAGGATAAAGGATTTAAGGTAAAAAGAGTTGGGGGATGAATAATCAACTGCTCTGGGGCAAGCTTCAAACGAATTTACCTTAGTTCGTTTCAACACAGAGCATCTGGGAATAATAAAATCCACTTAACAGGATTTAACACGTTTTGCTATTGGATTTTATTTCATAATTTATACATTTACCAACCAGATCTTACAAAATTATTTGATTAAATGGCTAAAACACTTCATATTACAAACGGTGACAGTTTTACTTCTGTACTGAAAAAACTGGATATTGCAGGTGATATTATAACTTGGCGTGAAATGCTATGCGAAGGAAAAACGATCAACGAAGTTGGAAGTGAATCCTTTTGGCGTCAGCGCTACGAATACCTACACAGTGCATATAAAGTGACTAAAGATACTTTTATAAACTTCACCCTAAAAGAATACCGAAATTTATGTAACCAAAAATCACAACAAGAGATTGTTCTTTGGTTTGAAGATGATCTTTTTTGTCAGGTGAATATGATTGCAATGCTAAGCTGGTTGAAAAAAAACCGTAGCGATGCCGACATTTATTTAGTTCATTCAGAAAAGGAAAGCGAGCAATTGTATAGCCTTTCCGAACTGAACAAAAAACAAATCAAAAAAATATACGATAATCGCATTCTCCTTTCCAAAGACGATATTGAGTTTGGTGATTATATTTGGCAATTGTATTGTGAAAACAACCCTATCCGCCTTCAAAATGACATAAAACAAAACAACAGTCAGTTATCATCACTGACTCTTGCCATGGAAACCCATCTTCATCGTTTTCCAACCGTAAAGAACGGTTTGAACGAATTGGAAAATAAAATGTTGAACCTTTCATTAACACAAAGACCAACTTCTAAAAAGGGGCTGGTCAACGAAATGTTGGAAGATCAGGCACACTTTGGATTTGGTGATATGCAATATTTTAAGATGGCTACCATGCTAAGACCACTGTTTAGGTCTTTTAAGCCGGTTAAACTTACCAAAACCGGGGTCAACGTGGCTAAAAAAATCGAAAACTACTATCCGATCATAAGAAATGACAAAGAATATTTGGGGGGAACACCTAAGTATTCTTTTTTGTTTATGGAAGATTCTGCACAATTGTTAAAGTTGTAGCATGAGCCGTATTGCCGAGTCTGAATTAATCTTGAATAATGATGGCAGTATTTATCATTTAAACTTACTTCCGGAAGACATTGCACCTACGATTATTACCGTTGGTGACCCTGACAGGGTTGCTGAAGTGTCCCGTTACTTTGATTCAATTGAAATAAAAAAAGGAAAACGGGAGTTCGTTACCCATACCGGACATTTGAACGGTAAGCGTATCAGTGTTATTTCCACGGGGATTGGAACCGATAATATCGATATCGTTTTCAACGAACTCGATGCACTTGTCAATATTGATTTTGAAAACAGAAGGGCGAAACCGTCCTTACAATCGCTTGATATTATTCGGATTGGCACTAGCGGATCCATTCAGAAACACATTCCGGTAGATGATTTTCTGATCAGCGAATATGCTGTTGGTTTTGACGGACTCTTACATTTTTACGACAGTATATCTGTTCAACATCAAGATATTCAAACCGCATTGGTAAAACACACCTCTTGGGCAGCGGAGAAATCCGTTCCTTATGTAGTGAAATATAGTAAGGCATTAGCCGGAAAACTGATTTCCGAAGACATTCATTTGGGATTTACAGCCACCAATCCGGGGTTTTACGGTCCGCAATCGAGAAAACTCCGATTGGATATGCAAGATGAAAGTCTAAACGACAAACTGGCTAGTTTTGATTTCAACGGATTGAAATTGACCAATTTGGAAATGGAAACTGCTGGAATCTACGGACTTGCAGCATTGTTGGGACACAAAGCAGTATCCATGAATTGTATTTTGGCAAACAGAGCAACGGGAACTTTTTCAAAACATCCTCAAAAATCAACACAACAACTTATTGAATATACGCTTGAAAAACTGACTAAAGATTAGACCATTTTTTCATTAAAAGCCTATCTTTACTCTCACTAAGTGGTGCCTATTTCTTGATGCTCTATATTGAAATGGGCTAAGGCAAATTATAATTTTAATGTTTCTTGGGCCTGCCTCTGTCGGCAGACAGGCTTGCCCCAAGGTAGATGATTTTTAAAAAGCAAGTAGTAATACCATGAAGAAAATACAAATCGCCGGTGTCCCTGAACATTTTAACCTACCCTGGCATCTCGCTATAGACGACAATGCTTTTGAAGACAGGGGAATAGACCTGCAATGGACGGATGTTCCCGAAGGAACGGGAAAAATGTGCCAAATGCTTCGTGATGGCGAAACGGATATAGCCGTTATTTTAACTGAAGGCATCGTGAAGGACATCGTAGACGGAAATCCTTCTAAAATCGTACAGGTATTTGTGCAATCTCCTTTGTATTGGGGTATTCATGTGGGTTCCGGTTCTCCTTATAAAAAGATTGAAGAGCTGAAAGGAACCAAAGCTGCTATTTCCAGATATGGTAGCGGAAGTCATCTTATGGCCTTTGTTAATGCGGATAATAACGGTTGGAATACTGAGGATTTACAATTTGAAGTGATTAACAACCTCCAAGGCGCCATTGATGCACTAACAGAAGGAACTGCCGATTATTTTATGTGGGAGCATTTTACTACCAAGCCCATAGTAGACAAAGGTGTTTTCAGAAGGATTGGCGACTGCCCTACTCCCTGGCCCTGTTTTGTGGTGGCTGTAAGGGATGAAGTATTGATAAAAAACGCGAACATCATCAAGCATGTCTTGGAGGTGATCAATACCTATACTTCAGATTTCAAAAATATTCCGAGTATCGACCGCATGCTGGCCAATCGATACGAGCAAAAAATAGAAGATATTAAAGAATGGCTGTCCATCACCCGTTGGAGTCAGGAAAATATTGCGCCTATAACGGTTAAAAACATACAGGAAGAGTTACAAAAACTGAATATTATTGATGCCCCCCTCTCCTATTCAAAAATCGTTACCAATCTATAGGTGGTTTGTTGTTTTCGTTCAGGATTGAATTACACTGACTGAAATGCTTATTTCCAAACCAATAGCCTTTGTTTGCACTCAAAGGTGAGGGATGTCCAGAGGTTAAAATACGATGTTTTCTAGCATCGATCAGTTTACTTTTTCGTTTGGCAAAACCGCCCCATAACAAAAAGACCACCCCTTCCCGCTTTTCAGAAACAGTTTTGATCACAGCATCGGTAAAGGTCTCCCAGCCTTTGTTTTGGTGACTTCCGGCTTGGTGTGCCCTAACGGTCAGTGTGGCATTCAACAATAAAACTCCTTGTTTTGCCCAAGCTTCCAGGTTTCCCGATTGCGGATAAGGTTTCCCAATATCAGTTTCCAGTTCTTTAAAAATATTGACCAATGAAGGTGGATGTGTAATCCCATCATTCACCGAAAAACAAAGTCCGTGTGCTTGTCCGAGTCCGTGATAAGGGTCTTGCCCGATAATCACTACATTGGTTTTATCAAACGGACAATGCTCAAAAGCGTTAAAGATTTGTTTTCCTACAGGATAACATTTGTATTTTGCATATTCCTCCTTCACAAATCTTGTTAATTCAGAAAAATAAGGCTGATCAAATTCGTTTTGTAAATGGGCTTTCCAGCTCGACTCTATAGCGACCTCCATGAATTTTAAGCTTATGGTTACAATCTGTAAATATACATTTTTGCCTTTTTAACACCAATTAACTTTTTGATTGAATAATTGTGTGTACTAAATAAAAAAGCTCCTCCCTTATATCCCAACGCTTTCAGATCGGAACGGATGGTTCTGAAATCCCAATAGACAGGCATCGGAACATTTCAAATCCCACTTAGTGAGTAAATCCAAATTAGTATGTAAATTTGCGGTGCTCGAATGCAGTGGGGAAAACTATGAACAAAATACACAAAAAGACATTACAAGATCTTGAATTTTCAAAGGTACTCGAACAAGTAGCCGAGTTTTGCAGTACAGAGCTCGGTAAGGAACAGGCGTTGAAAATCACTCCTTTTCAAAAGAAGGAAAAGTTGATGATTTCATTGCATCAGACCAATGAGTATTTGGCGTCTTTTGATAACAACAACACCATTCCCAATCATTATTTTGATGCCATTTCCAAGGAAATTCAACTTTTAGGTATTGAAAACACGTTAATCGAGATTGAAGGTTTTCGGAAAATTGCTTCCATTTCGGCTACCGTAAACAGTCACATTCTTTTTTATAAAAAATTTGAGGAATACTATCCTACTCTTCATGCTACTGCCCAAGAGATTGAGCTTACCAAAGAAATTATTCAAAAGATTGATGCGGTAATTGATCGTTTTGGGGAGATCAAAGACGGCGCTTCTGAAGCACTTTACAACATTAGAAAACAAATTGGACAAGTTCGCTCCAAGATCAACCAGAGTTTTGCCAGTGCTTTGAGCAGTTACACCTCAGCAGGCGTATTGGACGATATCAAAGAAACCGTGATAGACAACCGCCGGGTGTTAGCAGTAAAAGCCATGTACCGTAAGCGGGTAAAAGGTTCGATCATGGGGAACTCCAAAACCGGAAGCATTGTTTATATCGAACCTGATGCAACCCAAAAATACAACAGGGAACTCAACAATCTGGAATATGAAGAAAAAGAGGAGGTTCAGAAGATTTTAAAAGAATTGACCAACTTTCTTCGGCCTTTCTTACCCTTGTTAGTTGATTACCAATCCTTTTTAAGTCTGATTGATGTCGTTGCCGCCAAAGCGAAATACGCCGAGCAAATGCAGGCCTTGCTTCCTAAAATAACCGATGAGCGTCATTTTAACATTATTGAGGCCTATCACCCTCTCTTATATCTAACGAATAAAGAAAAAGGCGAAAAAACCTATCCGCAGAGCATTACCCTGTATCAGGAGAACAGGATTATTGTTATTTCCGGGCCCAATGCCGGAGGGAAAAGTATTACGCTAAAAACAGTCGGACTTTTACAACTCATGCTGCAAAGTGGCATGTTGGTACCGGTACACGAACGTAGTGAAATGTGTTTGTTTGACCGGATCCTGACGGATATCGGCGATAACCAATCCATCGAAAACCATTTGAGTACGTACAGCTACCGCTTGAAAAACATGAATTATTTCCTTCGGAAATGCAACAAGGGAACCCTTTTTCTTATTGACGAGTTCGGTACCGGAAGTGATCCGGAATTGGGAGGTGCCCTGGCTGAAACTTTTTTGGAGGTGTTCTACGAACGGGAAGCCTTTGGTATCATTACCACTCACTACGCCAATTTAAAAATGTTGGCCAACGAGCTCCCCCATGCCACCAACGCCAATATGATGTTCGACAGCAGGACCCTGGAACCCGTTTTTAGACTTATCCTTGGCGAAGCTGGAAGCTCGTTTACCTTTGAGGTAGCCCAAAAGAACGGTATCCCCTACAGCCTGATCAACCGGGCGAAAAAGAAAATCGAACGCGGAAAAGTGCGTTTCGACGCTACCATCGCCAAACTGCAAAAGCAACGCAGCAAAATGGAAAAGACCTCTACTCAACTAAAAGAAGAGGAAGTAAAAACCAGGGATGAAGCCAAGCGTTTGGAAGAACTGAACAGTAAGATAAAAACCAAACTGGAGAGTTATCAACAGTTGTATGACCACAACCAGCGCATGATCTATTTGGGAAATAAGATTAACGATATTGCTGAAAAATATTTTATCAAGAAGAAGAAGCGTCCGCTGATCTCTGAATTTTTACGCATTGTAGAAACTGAAAACTCCAAACGGAAACGAGAAAAGGCTTCCGTAAAGAAAAAAGAACGGGCCAAGAAAAAAGCTGTCGAAGCTGAAGTACAAAAAGAGGTTAAGGTGATCCGTCAGAAAAAGAAAAAGGAAATAGCAGCCAAACCCAAAGCCCCCGAAAAACCAAAACCTGTTTTGAAAATAGGCGACCGTGTGCGCTTGACGGACAGCAAGTCTGTGGGAAGTATCGATAGTATCGAGAAAAATAAGGCTGTGGTAAATTATGGGATATTTACCACCAACGTGAGCATAGATCAGCTTGAGTTGGTGGAAGCTAAGAAGAAATAAAAGGTTAAAACGTATCTTTACATAAAACCACAACACATGAAACATTCATTTTTTACAATAGCAGTTCTTGTTCTTCTAAGCATTTTCGCGTGCAAAAACGAACCCAAAAAAGAAAACCTCGAGAGTATTGACGAAATTCTTAAAGAAGATGTTTTGGCCGATGCCCCCGCAGTGGAATGTTATCTTTATGTCAATCAAAAGGATTCCATTCAATTAATGATAGAAAAGGAGGATAATTCCATCACCGGTAGTTTGGCCTATAAATTTTATGAAAAAGACAAAAGTTTCGGAACCGTGGAAGGTGTTGTGAAAGGTGACACCCTTCTTCTGGATTACAACTTTATGGCTGAAGGCATGCGCTCCATGCGGAAAATCATTTTTTTAAAAAAAGGAGATGGTTATATTCCAGGCTATGGAGAAACTGAAGAAAAAAACGGTGTCGTTGTTTTTAAAGAAGGAGCAGAAATAGACTTTTATGAAGATCAGGTGTTAAAACAAGTGTCGTGCGAATAAGGAAATTGAGACCTCGTCAGGTTTTGGAAATCTGACAGGTCTCTTTATTTTCAATTAAGCCCCATACATTTTAGCACGTTGTTCCTTGATACTAGGGTCGCTCATATATTCATCGAAAGACAAATAGCGGTCTATTACCCCATTTGGTGTGAGTTCGATTACCCTGTTGGCAACAGTTTGGGCAAATTCGTGATCGTGTGTTGTCAACAAGATCGTTCCTTTGAATTTTTTCAACGAATTGTTAAAAGCCGTAATACTTTCCAAATCCAAGTGGTTTGTCGGTTCGTCCAGCATCAACACATTTCCGCGGATCATCATCATTCTGCTCAACATACAACGCACTTTTTCCCCTCCTGAAAGTACCCTACTGGTTTTTAAAGCCTCATCACCGCTGAACAGCATTTTTCCAAGGAAACCGCGGACGAAAACCTCTTCCCGTTCTTCTTCAGTTTTCGACCATTGGCGAAGCCAATCCACCAAAGTAAGGTCGTTATCAAAGAAGTTTGAGTTATCTGCCGGAAGATAAGCCTGTGTTGTGGTTATTCCCCATCTGAACTTCCCTGAATCCGGTTTTGCATTGTCGTTTATGATCTCATAAAAAGCCGATGTAGCTCTTGAATCTTTAGAGATTATAGCTACTTTATCGCCTTTGCCCAAGTTGATATCGATTCCACTGAACAATACTTCTCCGTCCAAGCTTGCCGAGAGCCCTTCAATGTTTAGAATCTGATCACCGGCTTCCCTTTCTCTTTCAAAAATAATGGCCGGATATCGTCTGCTCGACGGTTTGATATCCTCCACCTTTAGTTTGTCCAGCATTTTTTTACGGGAAGTCGCCTGCTTACTTTTAGCGACATTCGCACTAAAACGACGGATAAACTCTTGAAGTTCCTTGGCTTTATCTTCTGCTTTTTTATTTTGTTGCGCCCTTTGTCTTGCTGCCAACTGGCTACTTTCATACCAGAACGTATAGTTCCCACTGAACAAATTGATCTTTCCGAAGTCAATATCGGCAATACTGGTACACACAGCGTCCAAAAAGTGACGGTCGTGAGAAACTACTATCACTGTATTATCGTAGTTTGCCAAAAAGTTTTCCAGCCACGAAATGGTTTCAAAGTCCAAATCGTTCGTCGGCTCATCCATGATCAACACATCCGGATTACCAAACAAGACTTGTGCCAATAACACCCGTACTTTCTGCTTTCCGTCAAGGTCAGCCATCGATGTATAATGAAGCTCTTCGGGAATTCCGAGATTCGACAACAAAGCTGCTGCATCGCTATCGGCGTTCCATCCGTTCATTTCCTCAAACTGAACCTGTAACTCCCCTATTCTATCCGCATTTTCATCAGAATAATCAGCGTAGAGCTCATCCATTTCCTTTTTGATGGCAAACAAGGGTTTGTTTCCTCTTAAAACGGTTTCCAAAACCGGATATTCATCATAAGCATAGTGATCCTGTTCCAAAACCGACATACGCTTTCCGGGTTCCAAATGCACATGTCCGCTGGTAGGATCTTGCTTTCCGGATAATATTTTTAAAAATGTTGATTTTCCGGCTCCATTTGCGCCTATAATTCCATAACAATTCCCTTGAGTAAAGGTAACATTGACTTCGTCAAACAAAACTCTTTTCCCAAATTGTACGGATAAATTAGAAACTGATAGCATTCGCTTCGTTTTTTACATATTCAGCCGCAAAAGTAACAAAATAACTACACAATTAAGGTACATATGCAAACGTTAAAAGGACTTATTTAACTTCATCTTAACATTAATCTATAACACGCTTTTATAGATTTGTTAAAACTGATATATTTACGCATCTTTACTCACTAAGTGAGCTATGTAATGTCTGACGTATGTTACGTCAAAATGTTTTTAGGCATACAGCCTAATGTCTTGTGGGAACACTTCAAGACAGTTTAATTTAACGTATTTTAATGAAATACTTTTGTTTAGCGTTAATTACAGCCCTCGCCCATAGTTGTGCAAAATCGCCCGACAAGGCATATTTTGGCGGTGAAATTGTAAACCCAAACACAGAGCGTGTATATCTATATTATGACAACGAGCTTATTGACTCCACAAAGCTCGATGCTAACAATCGATTTATATTTGAGCTAGACCAGGTAAAAGAAGGCTTATATCATTTTGAGCACAATGAATATCAATACTTGATCCTGGAAAAAGGCGATAGTTTGTTGATGCGCCTCAACACCTTGGATTTTGATGAATCATTGGTATATTCAGGAAGAGGTTCAGAAAAGAATAATTTCCTGATCGATATGTACCTTATCTATGAAGACGAGGAAAAAGCAGTGAATAGATACAGTGAACTTCCTCCTGAAGTATTTCTACATAAGATCGATTCGCTAAAACGTATGAAAACCGAACTACTTAATGATGTGGATGAACACAACATACTCTCTCCATTAGCCAAACACATAGTACAAGGTGCCATTAACTATCGTTATTTTACAGATATGGAGGAATATCCGTTTATTCACAAATGGAGAAACGGACTGGAAGATTTACCTGAGCTCCCCGGCAATTTTTACGATTACAGAAAACAAATAGACTACAACGACACCCTGCTCATATATTATCGTCCGTATCACAATTATCTGGACACCCATTTCAATAATATGTCCTATTATTATTGCAAAGAAGAAGGTGATACCATCCGAAACATTCAAAGGTCGTTACACTACAACACTCATAAACTAAAACTTATAGACAGTATTGTAGACTATCGGGAATTACAAGACAATCTAACCCGACATGTGGCATATTCCTATTTATTCGGAGGGCATCCTTCTAAAGAGAATCACGATTTCATACAATCGTTTCGCAAGCTTGCTCCTGAAAATCAGCATCAAACAGAAATCGATTCTTTTTATCAAAAGGTGCAAACAATGCAAAAAGGATTAACTATTCCAACCCTGCATATGATTGATGTAGAAGGAAAAGAAGTTGTTTTTGACACCGCTTTTTACGACAAAAACACTGTTTTCTATTTTTGGAATGCATTTCAGAGGAATCATCATGTGAATGTTCTAGGCAGAATTGCTAAATTAAAAGAAGAATTTCCTGAATATCGATACATAGGTATCAACATCAATAATAGTTATGACCTGTGGACAAAAACTTTGACCAGAATCAAGAATGACGATCTTCCCAACCAATATCAGGCCAATAATCCTAAAACCTTGCTGGGTGATCTGGTCATTAGAAACACCAATAAAGTTATTGTCGTTGGTATAAACGGGAAGATCATTGAAGGCTTTGGCCACATCTACTTTAACAGACGATTAAAAAATGCCTTAAGTGAGAATGAGGGGCTTGAAAAGTAAAAAACCTGCTTTATATCATATAAAACAGGTTTTTACAATATTCTATCTTAAGAAAAACTTCTTAGTTATTTCCTTTTTTGTAATCTGCAAGGAATTTTTCAAGTCCGATATCTGTCAATGGGTGTTTCAATAAACCAGTAATGGCAGAAAGTGGTCCTGTCATAACATCGGCACCAAGTTTAGCACAATCTATCACGTGCATAGTATGACGGATGGAAGCCGCTAAGATCTCAGTTTCATATCCGTAATTGTCATAAATCTGACGGATATCAGCGATAAGCGATAAACCATCTGTAGAAATATCATCCAATCTTCCGATAAAAGGCGATACATATGTCGCTCCGGCTTTTGCTGCCAACAGGGCCTGTCCCGGTGAAAAAACCAAAGTACAATTTGTTTTTATGCCTTTGTCTGAAAGATATTTGATCGCTTTTACGCCGTCTTTTATCATAGGTACTTTAACAATAATTTGCTCGTGTAAAGCAGCCAGCTCCTCTCCTTCTTTGATGATCCCTTCAAAATCTGTGGCGATCACCTCTGCTGAAACATCACCATCTACAATATTGCAAATATCCACATAATGTTTAATGATATTGTCCCTTCCTGTAATTCCTTCTTTTGCCATTAATGAGGGATTAGTAGTCACCCCATCCAATACCCCTAATGCTTCTGCTTCGGCAATTTGATCTAAGTTTGCTGTGTCTATAAAAAACTTCATAACTCTTCTCTTCTAATTTATGTTATTTATAATGTTCATTTTATCCCGTAAAGATACTGCTCTATTTTGTCTTTTCAATCAAAAACACAAATACGCATTACAAAGTTATAATTTAATATGGTTTGCCCGTATTATTTATATAATCTTTATGTTATGAGAATTGTGGTAAATAAACCTAATGTCTAATATCAGCTCCGAAATTGGGAGACTTGAGAGAGCAGGGTTGATTATTACTACTATATGGCGAGTTGTGTGAACCTGTGGTTAAAACACCCTACATTTGTTTCTTATCTGAAACTTAGTGATTATCAAAACCCTCCGACCTCAACCAATTCTTGCTCAATTGATTTCGCCCACCTCCCTTCGTCTGAAGGAGGAGCTTGTTTTTGGTTAGAATATAAAATAAACTATCATTAACATTTATACTAAAACCAAAGACATATTTCCATTCGTATATCTACATCACCAACTTTAATAGAGCTTTAACCTTCATTGAGCCAAAAAAATTGTTTGTTTGTAGTCTATGATATTAGCATTTTTAAAAAAATACAGAAACCACCTTATTATAGGTATAGCCTCACTGGCATCCCTCTTTGTTATTTTTATTCTGAGTGTTTATCTAGGGGCTTGGGGACATCTTCCAAGTAAAAAAGAATTGTCCGATCTGGAATTGGATCAAGCCACAGAGATCCTGGCAAACGATGGACGCTTGTTGGGAAAAATCTATATCAATGACCGGCAGCCTATTCCGTTTGACAGTATCCCGGAACATGTGGTTCATGCTTTGGTATCCACAGAAGATGCCCGTTTTTATGATCATAACGGAGTGGACAACAGAAGTTTGGTTCGGGTGTTCTTTAAAAGTATTTTATTGCAAGACGAATCTTCCGGGGGTGGTAGCACCATTACCCAACAATTGGCAAAAAACCTATTTCCGCGTAAAGATTTGGGAGCTTTAGGAATCGCAGTTCATAAACTGAAGGAATCCATCATAGCCAAACGCTTGGAAAAGGTATATTCCAAAGACGAAATCCTGTTGCATTACCTCAATACGGTTCCTTTTAGTGATAATACCTTCGGAATTGAAAGTGCCGCCAAACATTTTTTCAACAAATCGACCACACAGCTCACCACAGCAGAAGCTGCTACGCTTATCGGTTCGCTAAAAGCCACTTACAGTTACAATCCGAAATTATTTTCTGAACGCAGTCAGCAACGGCGTAATGTAGTGCTTTCTCAAATGGAAAAACACGATTATATTTCTGAACCTGTTTATGATTCCCTTCAGCAAGACTCCATAAAACTCGATATTCAGCAATACAGCAATAATGACGGAATAGCACCTTATTTCAGGGAGCACGTCCGTTTGTACTTAAAGGAATGGCTGAAAACTTACAATCAAAAAGAAGATACGACCATTAATATTTATACCGACGGACTGAAGATCTATACCACCATCGATTATGATATGCAAGAAATGGCGGAAACGTCAGTTAAGGAACACCTTCAGAAACTACAACAACAATTTGAAAAAAGTCATGGTAAAAATGCGCCGTGGTTAACTAATGAATCGCTGATCAATATCGAACTCAAAAAAACAAAAGCCTATCAAAGTTTACTGTCAGACGGACTAAATGAAAAACAGATATTGGATTCCCTTCAGCAAAAAAAAGAAATGACCGTTTTTAATTGGGAAGAGAAAACCGAGGAACAATGGAGCACCATAGACAGCCTAAAACACTATCTAAAGTTTCTGAACTGTGGTTTTGTGGCCATCAATCCCAAAAACGGGGCGTTAAAAACCTGGATTGGAGGCATCAACTACGAGTATTTTAAATTCGACCACGTTATCCAAAGTAAACGGCAGGTTGGTTCAACCTTTAAACCTTTTGTGTATACGGCTGCCTTGGAAAACGGTATCGATCCTTGTACCTATTTTTCTGATGATGCTGTAGAATATGAAAATTTAAAAGGATGGACGCCAAAAAATGCTTCAAAAGAAGATAGTACAACCTATATGAATTATTCTATGGAATATGCTTTGAGTAACTCTATAAACACCATTGCAGTAAAGGTTTTGGAAAAAACAGGGATTCAAAATACAATCGAACAAGCTAAAAAAATGGGCATCACCTCTACCCTGCCCAAAGTGCCGTCTATAGCCTTAGGAACTGCGGAAATCAGTCTTATGGAAATGGCCAAAGCTTATACTTCTTATGTCAACAATAGTGTTCCGGCAAGACCGTATTTCATCAAAAAGATTGAAGACAATAACGGAAATATACTTTCAGAACATAAAAACCCTGATATACAGGAAGAAAAAGCATTTTCTGACACCACAAGGGAACTGATGCTGGAAATGATGAAATCGACCATCAATAAAGGAACCGCCACCCGACTGCGTTCAGCATACGGATTAAAAAACGATATCGCGGGAAAAACAGGAACCACACAAAACAATAAAGATGCTTGGTTTGTAGGGATTACACCGGAATTGGTGAGTGTTACCTGGGTGGGCTTGGACAATCATAAGATCGGTTTTAAAACAACCGCAATGGGGCAAGGAGCCAATGCCGCATTACCTATTTTTGGGCGATGGATGCAAAAGATGAATGCCAAGCGTGAATTTGGACGGATCACACAAGCAAAATTTGAAACTCCATCAGAAGAAATACTGAAAAGTCTCGATTGTGCCCCCGAGAAAAGGGATGGCTTTTTTAAACGTCTTTTCAACAACCCGAATAAAAAGAAAAGAAAAAGATTTAAAACAAAAGCTTCTTTGTGATTTTCGTGTGATTTTAAACATAAAAATCAACTACCTTTGGGCAGTCCCACGAGGTAATCAAATGAATAAGTCTTAGTTTATTTCGATGTAGTTCATCGTGAAATAAAACCCACTTAATGGGAATTAATGTACTTTTGTGGGTGCTGAATTCAAAATACCTATGGAAAAAAACCAAGAACTATTATCTCGCATAAGTCGTTTTATACACGACTGGATGATTGATCATGACTATACATTAGGCACAGCTCAAAAAGTAAATTTGATTATCAACCTTCTTGTCGTTGCCATTGTTGTTTTCTTGATCGATCTCCTCATACGCACGGTTGTGGTAAAGCTCTTTTATACCTTTACCAAAAAAAGTAAAACCTCTTTTGACGATTTTTTGGTGAAGAGTAATTTCCCGAAATACGTTGCCCATATCATTCCTCTTATTATTATCAAGCAACTTATTCCCTATATTTTTACTGATTTCCCGGATCTCAATAATTTCTTTTTAAAAGTAACTGATGTTTATTTGGTTTGTTTGATCATCTTTATCTTCAGAAGTGTTATCAAAAGTGTTAAAAAATACCTGCGAACAACCGATCGTTTTTATGACAAGCCTTTGGACAGCTACGCACAGGTTATTATCATTTTCGTATGGTTTATTGGGATTATTTTTATTTTTTCAGAACTGACGGGGCTATCCATCCTTAAATTCATCACTACTCTTGGGGCCGCTTCGGCTATCCTATTGCTTGTTTTTAAAGATACTATTCTAGGTTTTGTTGCTAGTATCCAAACCTCTGCCAATGATATGGTGCGCATTGGGGATTGGATCTCCATGGAAAAGTATGGCGCTGACGGGGATGTTGTTGAGATCAACCTAGCCACCGTGAAAGTGCGCAATTTTGATAATACTATCACGACCATCCCTACCTATGCCCTTATTTCCGATTCGTTTAAAAACTGGAGAGGAATGCAGGAAAGTAGCGGTAGAAGAATCAAACGAGCGATTTATATAAAATCGTCAAGTGTGAAATTCCTGACTGCAGACGACCTTAAGAAATATTCCAACATCCAAGCCGTACAACAATATATAGAACACAGGCAAACGGATATTGATAAGTTCAACCAAGAGCACAGATTCGATAAAAAACGTAACGTTGTTAATGGGAGAAATCAGACCAACTTAGGCCTTTTCAGAAAATATTGTGACCTCTATTTAGAAAATCATTCTGCCATCAATAAAGACATGATGATAATGACCAGACACCTCGCTCCTACTGCTGAAGGGATTCCGTTGGAAATTTATGTTTTTTCCAAAGACAAGCGTTGGGTGAATTACGAACGCATCATGGCCGATATTTTTGAACACATCATTGCTGCTGTTCCCCATTTTGATTTGGAAATATTCGAAGTCCCCACCGGATCGGATATCGTTAAAGCTTTGCGTGACAATAAGTAGTAGTTAATTAGGTGATTTTGTTGAAATGGGGTCTCGATAGGTTGTTTTCACAACATTCCACATGGAAATCAAACTGACATGATTTTAAGCTTTTCTTGCCCTCAACATCCTATCGTTTTTAAACAAATCTTTCTTTAATTTTGTATCCTGAAATTGATATTCCGCTATCAAGTCCAACATTTCTTTTCCAAGATACTGATTGATCTCGAAGTACAATATCCCATCTTTTTTTAAATCTCCCGATGCTAATTGTGCTATCTTTTTATAAAATATCAACGGATTGTCATCGTATACAAAAAGTGCCGTGGTAGGTTCGTATCCCAATACATTGTCTTTTATTTCCTGCTTCTCCAGATTCCGCACATAGGGCGGATTGGAAACGACAATATCAAACGAATCGATCTCAGGAAATATTTCTGACAAAGATGAAACCGAAAGAATATCCACTTCACGGAAGTTGACATTCACTTTGTTGAACTTTGCATTTTCCTTTGCTATTGCTATAGCCGCATCTGAAACATCCACGGCGTAAACCTCGGCATCGGGCCTATTTTTAGCCAATGAAACAGCGATACACCCGCTCCCCGTCCCAATATCCAATATTTTAAGTGAGGTGTTCTTTGCAGTATCCTTTATGATCCAGTCTACCAACTCTTCGGTTTCCGGTCGCGGAATCAAGGTGTGTTCATTGATCAAAAATCCCAATCCGTAGAAATAGGCCTTTCCTAAAATATGCTGAATGGGCTTTTGTGTTTTTAATTCGGCTAAAGCGTTTTGAAATTTAGCTGATGCATCCGCTTCAACCTCGATTTGTAAGTTCTGAGTAATCTGATAGGATTGCAGTCCCATATAGGATTCACATAGCAACTTAAAGAAAGTGCTTATCTCTGTGGCTTCATAAATACCACTCAGTGTTTGCGTAAATTCACTTTTCAATTGGTTTAAGGTCATCCTACATCTCTTTTAACATCCAAACTGGACAAGAATAATGGCCCGTATTCCCCATAGGCTTATCGATATAATGAAATCCGGCCTTTTTATACAGTTTCTGTGCATCGGTCATATAGGGCATGGTTTCAATATAACATTTTTTAAAGCCAAAACTCCGGGCGGCATCCAGGCATTTTTCCATCATTTTCATTCCAAATCCCTTACCGCGTATCGTATTCAAAAAATACATTTTTTGAAGTTCGCAAATGCTTTCATCTTCGTTTTGCAAATGTGCAATTCCGCCGCCGCCGACAACTTCTCCATTCACTTCCAAAACAAAATAAACAGCCCGTTCTTTGTCATAGGTTTTGAAAAGATTGTCCAAAGCATTGTCTTCATAAGCAGTTCCGGTTTTTGGGGCGCCCATTTCCACAATGACCTCCCTGACGATTTCTGCCATTCGCTGATTGTCCTTTGGTTGAATTTCTCTTATTTGCATAAGGTTCATACAGTGATTTATTGCTATTTTCGTGTCTGTGAATATACATGATTTCTATATAAAAAGATGTATCCAGATTGCTAAAAATGGTCTGGGAAACACCTACCCCAACCCTATGGTAGGCTGTGTGATTGTTGCTGACAATAAGGTTATAGGCGAAGGTTTTACCAGCCCTGCCGGACAAAATCATGCCGAAGTCAATGCGGTTCAATCGGTTAAAGACAAAGCGCTACTCAAAAAAGCCACTTTATATGTCACTTTGGAACCTTGTTCGCACTTCGGAAAAACACCTCCCTGCGCCGATCTTATCGTGAAAAATAAAATTCCGAATGTGGTGGTAGGTGTTTTGGACAGCAATGAAAAAGTTGCCGGACGTGGTATAAGAAAACTGACAGAAGCCGGATGCAAAGTCACCGTGGGCATACTGGAAGATGCTTGTAAAGAAAGTAACAAACGTTTTTTTACTTTTCATGAAAAACGTCGTCCGTATATAATCTTGAAATGGGCACAAACTGCCAACGGTTTTATTGCTCCGTCGAAAGACAACTCTCCTGAAGATCGAAAGCCTATTTGGATTACCAATAAGTTTTCTAGGCAATTGGTGCATAAATGGCGTAGCGAAGAACAAGCCATTTTGGTGGGCACAAATACTGTAATCACCGACAACCCCAAATTAAATACCCGGGACTGGCAGGGCAACTCTCCTATCCGGGTGGTTCTCGACAGGCAATTGCGTATTCCAAAAGATTCTTTTGTGTGGGAAGGTTCGCAGAAAACAATCTTCCTTGTCGGTCAAAAAACCAAAACGGAAGATGATTCTTCTGAAAATATTGTTTTTGAAAACATCGACTTCAATAAAAATGTTGCGCAGCAGATTTGTGATGTTTTATTCAAACACGAAATCCAAAGTCTGATCGTTGAAGGCGGAAGCAAGACCCTGCAAACTTTTATCGACGAAAACCTTTGGGATGAAGCCCGGGTTTTTGAGGGAAAAACAAATTTTGAAAACGGAACCCAAGCACCGGTTTTAAAACATCCAAGCCAATCCGAAGAAAACATAACCGGCGATCTTCTTAAAACCTATAAAAATGATTGAAAACATAATCTTTGATTTTGGCGATGTCTTTATCAATTTGGATAAAGAAGCTTCCATGCGGATGGTTTTAGATAGGTATCCCGATTTCAAAATGACCGATAAAATCGACGCCTTGAATATGGAATATGAGCAAGGACAGATCTCAACCGAAGCTTTTGTTGAAGCATACAAAAAATTCCTTCCGAAGGAAAGCGACGAAGAATTGAAAACCATCTGGAACGCCATCATCCAGGACTTCCCGGAATACCGATTGGAGTTTATCGAAAAACTGTCGAAAGAGGGAAAATACAAGCTTTTTCTACTAAGCAACACCAACGAACTCCATATCGAACAAGTGATTAAAAATATTTCTGAAGAGCGGTTCGAACGTTTTAAAAAATGCTTCGACAAATTTTACCTCTCCCATGAGATCAAATTAAGAAAACCCAACAGCAGTATTTTTGAATTTGTGTTGGATGACAATAACATTACTGCCCGGGAAACCATATTTATAGACGATACTCTTGAACACATTCAAACAGCAAAAAACATGGGGTTCCATACTTGGAATTTAATCCCCGGAAAAGATGATGTAATTCATTTATTCAATAAAAATATACTTTTATAACAATTGTTTATGTTAATAACTATTTTGTTTGTTTATTAACAATTACTAAATTTTGTAAGCCAAAAATTAATCTAAAGTTTGACAGACACTTATAAAACCATAGCAGAAAAAGCACCCGAAGTACTCTTTAAAGACAAAAGCAGTAAGTTTTACGGCTACGCTTTTCCTGTTGTAGATGAAGAAGACATCAAAGAACAGATTGAAGCATTAAAAATCCAGCACAACAGTGCACGTCATCATTGTTATGCATGGCAGATAGGCACCGGAAAGATACAATACCGGGCCAATGACGACGGAGAACCCTCCAATACTGCTGGAATGCCTATTTACGGACAAATACAATCTTTTGACATCACCAATGTCCTTATCGTTGTGGTTCGCTATTTTGGTGGAATAAAATTAGGAGTCGGTGGCTTGATCAACGCCTATCGAACAGCAGCACGGATGAGTCTGGAAGCGGCAAATATTGTAGAAAAAACCATTGACACCAGGTTTTTAATCACTTTTGAATATAAAAACATGAACAATGTAATGCGGGTTATCAAAGAGAAAAAACTTGCTATCGAGAGCCAAAAAATGGAACTCAGCTGCGAAATTATGGCCAGTATCAGAAAAAGTAAAGCTGAGCAAGTCAAACAAGCTTTTAAACCATTTTATGAAGTAAAAGTAGAAGAGCTTTCCTGAATCCCATAAAGTAATGTTGTTCCTTGAAATGAGTAAAGGTAATCTGTTTAATACCTCGTGGACCCGATAGCTATCGGGATGCCTTAAAATAGTTGATTTTTTACAATTTCTCCAAAATATAATCGGGACATTTCATAGGTCGACCCGTTTTTGAGTTGATAAATGCCAAAACCGTGTTTGCTTCAACTAAGATATTATCCCTTTCATCGAAAATAGTATAATCGAACTCAATTTTAACTGAAGGGGTCTTTTTTAGACGTACCTCAATTGTTAATAAGTCGTCGTATCTCGCAGGCTGCTTATAGTTAATAAATAATGACACCACTGGAAGCATCACTCCATTTTCTTCCATCCATTTATAGGAGATGTCAAGCTCCCTAAGCCACTCAACCCTAGCAACTTCAAGATATTGTGCATAATTACCGTGGTAGACCACGCCCATTTTGTCGGTTTCACCATAGCGAACTCTTATGTTAATTTTATTTGTTTTTTTCATTTAAAAATGTATTTTACATATGTTAAGAAAGTATGAAGAGAAAGTTAACAATCATGAGAAAAAAAAAGGATAAATTCAACCCAGTTTCATTTTTTTTTTCAGTTTTTTGTTCACATATTTGTTCAACCTTTTACGATAGTAAATTTCTATAAATTCTATTCACTATCAAACCTGACTAACTATAAAAATAATATTTAAAGAATGAACGTAACTGCGGAATCAGTATGGGATAACTGTCTTCTATTCATAAAAGACAATATACAGCCCCAAGCTTACAAAACATGGTTTGAACCTATCAAATCTGTAAAACTAACTGATAATGCATTAAGTATTCAGGTTCCTAGTAAATTTTTTTATGAATGGCTCGAAGAGCATTACGTAAAACTTCTCAAAGTTGCTTTAACAAAAGAATTAGGGGAAAATGCCAAATTGGTCTATGTCATCCGAATGGAAAACACTTATGGCAATAAAAAACCGTTTACTGAAAGTATCCCGAGTTCCAACAGGGCAAATATGCAACCACAGGAATTAGACGTTCCGGTAAAGCACAAAAATCCGGAGCTTAAAAATCCGTTTGTGATCCCCGGGATCAGGAACATCAAAATAGAATCACAATTAAATCCCAATTATAGTTTTGACAATTTCCTGGAAGGTGACTCCAATCGCTTGGCTCGTTCGGCTGGTATGGCCGTAGCCAACAAACCAGGAGGAACTTCTTTCAACCCCCTACTCGTTTTTGGCGGTGTTGGTTTGGGAAAGACACACTTGGCACATGCTATTGGAGTGGAGATCAAAGATAAATATCCGGAAAAAACCGTTTTATATATTTCTGCTGAAAAATTCACACAGCAATTTATAGAGTCGGTAAAAAAGAATACCCGAAACGATTTCATCCATTTCTATCAACTCATCGATGTATTGATTATTGATGATGTGCAATTTTTCTCCGGAAAATCAGGAACACAGGATGTGTTTTTCCACATCTTTAACCACCTGCACCAAAATGGAAAGCAAGTGATTCTTACATCAGACAAAGCTCCCGTAGACATGCAGGATATCGAGCAACGCCTCTTATCCCGTTTCAAATGGGGATTGTCGGCAGAATTGCAGAATCCTGATTTCGAAACCCGAATCTCCATTTTAAAGAATCGCCTCTATCGCGATGGGGTAGAAATGCCCGAGGAGATTGTTGAATGTGTTGCCAGGAACATCAAAACCAATGTTCGCGAACTGGAAGGCGCCATCATTTCTTTGATTGCACAATCTTCTTTCAACAAAAAAGAAGTGACTATCGAATTGGCCAATCAGATCGTTGATAAATTTGTAAAGAACACCAAGCGGGAAGTTTCTATCGACTATATCCAAAAGGTTATTTCAGACTATTTTCAAATGGATGTGGAAACCCTACAGTCGAAAACCAGAAAAAGACATATTGTTCAAGCAAGACAATTGGCCATGTTCTTTGCCAAAAAATACACCAAAGCTTCTTTGGCAAGTATCGGTTCTCAAATAGGAAAACGAGATCACGCAACTGTGCTTCACGCCTGTAAAACTGTTGATAACCTGGCCGAAACTGATAAACAATTCAGAAAATACATCGAAGACCTTAATAAAAAATTTGTACAATAATGCCGGTTCGTGTCCTTATGGTCTGCCTCGGAAATATTTGCAGATCCCCTTTGGCAGAAGGAATTTTACAATCCAAGGTCGATCCTGAAAAAACAATGGTGGATTCCGCCGGAACATCCAATTATCACATTGGGGAAAGTCCTGATCCAAGATCTGTTGAAATAGCATCCAAATTCGGTATTGACATCACAAATCAACGTGGACGCCAGTTTACTGTTATCGATTTTGATGATTTTGACCTTATCTTTGCCATGGATAAGAGCAATTACAAGAACATCCTTCGGCTGGCGAGAAATGAAGAGGACAAAAAGAAAGTGGATTTAATCCTGAACAAGATCAGTTCGAGGGAAAATCTCGATGTTCCCGATCCGTATTACGGCGGGACTATGGGCTTTGAAAATGTTTTTCGCATGCTTGATGAAGCTACTGATGTGATCGCAGAGGAATATAAGCTTTTATAGTGTTTTTATCTTGAATTTATAACCGGATATCATGGCTGAACAACATAAAAAAAAGGGCAAACTCTACCTCATTCCCACAACACTTGGCGATGTGGAACCTCTTGAAGTGATACCACTTTCTATAAAACGCGTTATTGAAAATGTGAATTATTACATTGTTGAAAATGAAAAGACCGCGCGGCAATCTATCAAAAGGATACATCCAAAAAAGTCACAGCCCAATCTCCATATCGAATTGCTAAACAAATTCACCAAACCTGAAGAAATTCCGCAATTCCTCACCCCATGCCTGAACGGTTATGACGTTGGGATTATTTCTGAAGCAGGCTGCCCCGGTGTGGCCGACCCTGGAGCCGATGTTGTAGCCTTGGCTCATGAAAAAGGCATTCAGGTAGTTCCTTTGGTTGGACCTTCTTCTATTTTGTTGGCATTGATGGCCAGCGGGATGAACGGACAAAGTTTTGCGTTTCACGGTTACCTGCCCATTGATAAAACGGAAAAGAAAAGAGCCATAAAAAAACTGGAAAAACACTCTAAAGAGTTCAACCAGTCTCAAATTTTTATAGAAACCCCCTACCGGAACGACAAATTGATGTCTGACTTCACCACTACCCTACACCCTGCGACCTTGCTCTGTGTTGCCAGTGATATTACTCTTCCTACGGAATACATTAAAACCCAGCCCATAGCACAATGGAAAAAAAGCAATCTCAGTCTCCATAAAAGACCGACGATTTTTATTTTTCATGCAAAGGGATAATAAAACCTTATTATTTACCTTTTAAGTAATCCCTCAAAGCTTTTTTTCCGTCTGTTTCTATAATCGAATAGTGAAACGGATAGACATTTTCAAAATCGTATTGCAACAGTTTTTTGCAGCTTTTTATTCGATCAGACAAATTCTCATAATCTTCAGGGGTTTCTCGGGTAAAATCTTTAACCTTCCCGTTTGTATCTCCGTGAAAGGTGTCGCCGGTAAACAAAGATTTTGTGTTTTTTTCAAGAACACAAACTGCTCCGGCACTATGTCCCGGGCTATGGATCACCTCGATATTTTGTGCAAAAACAGGCATTTCAGTAAAGAACACATCAGGTTTCATTCTTAGCCAAGGGTGGTTTTCATCAGCTTTGTGGGCATATACTTTCAGTCCGATTTTTTCTTGCCATTCAGTTCCATCCTTTATTCCACAAGAACCGTGGGATATAATTGCTATAGGCGGTTTATTAAATGAAAGAATAAATTTTTCAATGTTTTTTGAATAGGTAGAAATATCAAAAAGTAATACCTTATCTTCTAATTCAATTAAGTATGTATGCACAGGCTCTCCATAGAAGTATTGGTTATTGATTTCATAAATATCTTCTTGCAATTTTGTATAAACAGGTTCGTTTTTCATATTGCAGGAGGTTAAAAACAGCATCATTCCTAAAAGATATGTCATCATTTTCATGTCCCTAAAATTTTTTGCAATGTAAAATGCACAATCCCGCAAGTTCCGGGATGTTGCACACATGAAACCGCTGCGCTCCTGCCTATGTTGGCAGGCAGGCCCACATAATTTTTTTAATCAAGCTTTTTTACGTATTCATGATTAATAAAATTCATGTCCGTTTCATCAGCTTATACTAAATAACGGGTATTCATCCCCTTTAATATACTGCTTTTTCTTCAAAAAGCAACTATCATATAAACTACCACTTTGCATAACAGCTTAATACTACAACAAAAGACCAGAGGTCTTTGGTGGAATATAAAAAGCCCCAAACAAAGTTTGAGGCTTTTCTCTTTTATATGATCTTAATTTTTCTTTTTAAATCTTAGCAGCTTTATCAGCTTTAACATGTGACACATCATATTTGGCAAACTTTCGCATATAATACCGTATGGAAGCACCATTGGCATCTTCAAAACCACTTGTACCGTGAGTACGTAAATAACGCTTTACATTGCCGGGTCCGGCCAAGTGAGCAGCGGCCAAAATACCCGATTCGGTTACTTTTACACCGTTAAAGATCTCACCTACATACCACTCAATATCTTTTCTCAACACCCATTTGTTTCTTTCAAGATTGGCTATAAAAGCACGTTCCTGTAATTCCGGGTTGTTTAGAAAATCGGTTTTGGAGTGTATTCCTATCGTCTTTAAGGTTGAGGCTCCAAATTGATATTTCCCCATATAACCCAAAGAGTTTATCGTAAAGTAATCCCCTCTGGATTCTTTAAAAGCCAGAGCCTCTTTAAATCCGTTGAACGACTTCCCTAAAAAGGGAGGTTGAGCAACATCAGAAGCGTCTTCTTCCATAGAAACCGAATATGCCATAGGGGCTGAAACCCTATTAATATAATGAACATTTTTATGGGCTTTTATTACAGAAGTAAAGCCCAAACCTATGCCTAAAACTAAAATCAAAACAGCTACTAAAACATTAAATTTTAATACTTGTTTTTTCATGCTTTTATGTTTCTTCAAGCCTTACACCAAATCGAAATTCAGTAGCTTAAAAATTGAGCGTGCAAATATACAACTTTTTTAATTCAAACTAAATCAAATAGTTAAAATATTATTAAAGTCCGGTTAACGCATCACTTTTTGTGAATTCAACCATCTTACGTAGGCTTGTTTGTTGGCATTGTGTTGGGAAAGGGTCTTTGCAAATTTGTGATATCCAAAATTCTCGATATCGGCTACAAAATACAAAAAATTATGCTTTTCATGATTTAACACGGCATCAATTGCAGAAATATCAGGCATGGCAATCGGTCCCGGCGGGAGTCCGACATATTTATAGGTGTTGTATGGAGAGTCCAGCTCCAGGTCCTTATAAAGAACCCGCTTTATTACCTTGTCAAAGTCGTTTGCTTCTTTTTTCAAGGCATAGATCACCGTTGGATCAGCCTGTAAAGCCATTTTTTTCTTCAATCTGTTTATATAGACTCCGGCCACCCGCGGACGTTCGTCTACTTTCACGGTTTCCTCATGAACGATAGACGCTAGGGTAACCACCTCCAAAGGTTTAAGCCCTATGGCCTTGGCTTTATTCAAACGGGTTTCTGTCCAAAACCGTTTGTATTCTTTCAGCATACGATCCCTGAACCCTTCTGCAGAGGTATTCCAGAAAAACTCATAACTATTGGGAACATACATAGCCAGAGCGGTTTCTTGATCGAATTTTGCACTGTCTAAAAAAGTTTGGTCTGTGAAACTTTCTAACAAATCAAGGCTATCGGCTTCAATTTGTGTCGCAATACGTCCTGCTAAATTCGCTATGGTCTCTTGGTTGTTGAAGGAAATATCGACAGGAATGTTCTTACTTCGCAGCGAGTTGATGATCTCGTTGTTGTTCATCTCTTTTTTTATGCTGTATTTCCCCGCTTTGATATTATTGATATACCCTTTTCTTTCTGCTACTTTTGTAAAAGTCTCCACATTTTTGAGCAAGGGAGTCAACTGTTCCTTCACATCATTAAAATTGTCATCTGATTTGACATAAACATAAGCTTGGTCGTTTTCAAAGGCGGTATTGGGCATAAAAACCGTATTATATACAAAATACACAAAAACAAATCCTGCGATGGCACCCAAAAGTGCTATTGCCACTAAAATTCTTCTTATATACATTATTTATTGATCTTTTGATAAAGGATTTCGTTACGGAATTCCCCTGAAGTATAATTCCAATCTCTTTTTATGCCAACCCTTTCAAAACCCAGGTTGGAAAAAAGATGGATACTGGGTTTATTATTTTCTGAAATATTGGCATACAGCTGATGGAGGTCCAAATGTTTGAACGCATACGAAATAAGCAAGGACAGCGCTTCTCTGCCAACGCCTCTATTCCGGTTTGCTTCTTCCAAGATGATGATCCCCACGCCTGCTCTTTTATTTTTAGGATTATAGTCGAATATATCGATAAAACCTAATAAACGGTCGTTGTAGTTGGATATTGCCAAGCGCAATTGTTTTGCTTCATAAATATCCTTATGACTGTTGGCCAGGTATTCTTTTAAGATATATTTGGAGTATGGCGCCAGTGTTTCACTCACTTCCCAAACTTTCTCATCATTTTCCAAAGTATATAAGAAGTCGAGGTCTTCCGACTCCAGCGCTCTTAAAAAAATAGTATTTCCCGACAGTGTTATCATTATATCTCTATTATTCCCGAAAATACCTGTGTAGCCGGGCCTACTAAATGGATGTTCTTATACCCTACGCCGTTTTTTTCAAACGAAACTTTTAAAAGTCCTCCGGGTGTTTTCAAGTTAATTTGATTGCTGTCGGTTTGCTGGGTGTGATGCATCGCCAAAGCAACGGCGGTCACCCCTGTACCACAAGAGAAGGTTTCGTCTTCAACACCACGCTCATAGGTACGCACTGAAAAAGTGTCAGCTTCCTCTTTTTCAACAAAATTGATGTTACTTCCTTCGTTTCCGTATTTTCCATAACGCAATTTGGCTCCGTGATTTTTTACATCCAAAGCTGAAAGCCCGTTGACCAATTGCACATGGTGTGGCGATCCGGTATCCAGGAAAACATGATTGGCAAAAGCATTGATGCTTTCAACGTTCTGCATAGCCAGACTTATGATTCCTTCGGAAATACTGGCATGATGCAATCCATCGACAGCCATAAAAGTACATTCATCCTCCACAACATTTAAGAAATTGGCAAAAGCGACGATACATCTTCCGCCATTTCCACACATCGTACTTTCGTTTCCATCGGCATTGTAATAAACCATTTTAAAATCGGCCTCGTCACCATTTTCCAATAAGATAAGTCCGTCTGCACCTATCCCAAACCTTCGATCACATAAGTTATTGACCAGTTTGATATTGTTTTTCGGGAAAAATTGTTGCCGGTTATCGATCATAACAAAATCGTTTCCGGTCCCTTGATATTTATAAAAATTGAGTTTCATTGTTTTAGCGTTACTCATGTTTTGAAACAGATGTTTATCAAATTTTTGTTAATGAACTTGTATAATTTTTTTAAACTGGCTAAAAAATTATTCTTTTGAGCCTGTTTAATTTACCAGCTGACGCAAGGGTATTTTCGCTTCAATCAAAAAAGTTTATACAAGTTCAAGAAAAAACACTGTTCCATTATTCTATTGCAAATATACAATAATGTAGCTGTTTATTTCATTGTTAAAGTGCGTTAAAGTTGAAAACCACATATAATTATCAAGTATTTTTATACGTTAGATGAATTATGTATCTTATATAGTTCAGAAAATGACATTCAATAAATTAAAAATTTTAAAGATTTAAAGAGATGAAAAGATTTTTGAGTTTATTACTGGTTTCCGTACTTGGTGGGGCTCTTACTTTGGGCATCTACAAAATAGCTTTTGAAAAGGAAGTCACTTTTGTTGAAAACACAAGCGATCAACCAAAATTTGTAACCGCTTCCTACAATCCGGCAACTTTAGAAGCTACAGAAAATGTAGATTTTACAGAGGCTGCAGACAAAACCATTCACGCAGTGGTGCACGTAAAGAATTTGGCTCTCAGCAGGGGACCTTCCAGCATTATGGAGTATTTCTACGGATCAGGGGGAAAACCCAGGGCGCAGATAGGAACAGGCTCCGGGGTGATCATTTCTCCGGACGGGTATATTGTGACCAACAATCACGTGATCAACAACGCTACCGAATTACAGGTAACACTCAACAACAATAAAACCTATAAGGCAGAACTCATTGGAGCCGATTCTGAAACCGATATTGCCCTAATCAAAATTGATACAGAAGAAGATCTGCCCTATTTAATATTTGGCGATTCCGATTATACCAAGATCGGGGAATGGGTATTGGCCGTTGGAAACCCTTTCAACCTTACTTCTACGGTTACTGCAGGAATTATCAGTGCTAAAGCAAGGGATTTGAACGAAGCTGACGGTAAATTTCAATCGTTTATCCAAACCGATGCTGCTGTAAATCCGGGTAACAGCGGTGGTGCATTGGTAAATACTAATGGTGAACTGGTTGGCATCAATACTGCCATCACCTCACAAACCGGAGCTTTTATCGGTTATTCTTTTGCCGTACCTAGCAATATTGCCAAAAAGGTGGTTGAGGATATTATGGAATATGGCGATGTACAGATGGGTATCTTAGGCATCAGGGGGCAAGACCTGGGTGTTACCAACACTCTTGAAACCAAGTATAGCGAAACACAGGGGATTTTGGTTGCCGAAGTATTCCAAAAATCGGGAGCAGATAAGGCCGGTATTCGTTCCGGGGATATTATCAAACAAATAGATAATGTGAAAATCAACAAATTTTCAGACTTAACCGGATATTTAAGAAGCAAAAGACCGAATGACGAAGTAGACTTAACTATTATCAGAAATAACAGAACAAAGAAAATGCCTGTTGTTTTGCTCAACAACTCCTCATACAACTACAATATTACCGAAATCGGTATTTCTGTTCAGGAGCAAACAAAATCTGATATGAGAAAGTACAACAATAAAGACGGGGTGATTATTGCTGATGCCAGTGATTACAATAGAAGACTAGGTTTGGTCGGCAAGCTATTGATAGGCATTAACGACGAAAAAATCAAAAGTATAAGCGATGTGAAAGAAGCCGTGAAAAAAGCCAGAACTTATGGCACGATGAGTATTGTGACCATCAACAAAGATGGTGAGCAAGAACGTTTGGTCTTCCACGATTAAAAAAGAATTATTGCCTTCAAAAAAGAGCTTCTTCTCCCGAAGCTCTTTTTTTATGAACTCATTTTAATTTTTTTAACAAAAAAAACAATATGTTATTATTGTGCCCGTTAGCACTAAAAACTTAACTTTGCAATCCCAAAACAACATTTAATCGAAAGAAGACAAAGAAGATGATGAGAAAGACACTTATTACCGCAACCACATTATTCCTATTTTCAGTCTTTGCAATAACTGCTCAAGAGAAAAAAGAAGAGGAATTATCTTTAACAAAAGGAAGTTTAGACAATCAGTTTGAATATATCTTTCAAAAAGCAAACAACTATCAGGACTACAAGGTCGTGAAAAAAAATTGGCTTTATCTGTTAAAGAAGAATACTTTGGACTCTGTTGCCAGATTGGAAAATGAACTAGCAAGCTCTCAAGAGTTAACGACCACACAAAAGAAAAACATAGACAACCTCAATCAAGAGTTGGCCAAAACCAACGAACAACTTGCCGGTGTTACCGAAGAAAAAGACAGCATTTCATTTTTTGGCGCCTTGGTCAGCAAGCCGATCTACAAAGTGATCATGTGGGGTATTATTGTCTTGTTGGGTATAATTCTGGGATTGTTCATATATAAGTTCAAAAACGCGAACGTGGTTACACAGCAAGCCAAGAAATCCTTAGCGGATCTTGAACAGGAATATGAAGAACACCGCAGAAAAGCACTGGAAAGAGAACAAAAAGCCAGAAGACAACTGCAAGACGAGATCAATAAGCAAAAAATGACCAAATCAAAATAATCTTTTTAAACGAAAAGTAAAAGAGGCTGTCTAAAAAGTAATAAAACAAACAGTATATATGTCAGGTTGAGCGCAGTCGAAGCCTATTGGTTTTCAGCAACTATCATAGTTCTCGATAGCTACGTTTCAATGAAAATATATTTTCATCTCAATAATGCTCGAACTGACAGGAATAATCTTTTTGGAAAGCCTCTTTTTTGTTTAATCCCTTTATTTGTGGCTCAAACCGCTTATTTTTGTAAGCTGAAAACTTTTTTTGATAAACTCCATGCGAATAGATATTATAACCGTATTACCCCAACTCATTGAAAGTCCGTTTAGCGCCTCTATATTAAAAAGGGCTGTTGATAAAGGCCTTGTTGAAGTCCATTTTCACAACCTTAGGGACTATACCACCAATAACTACAAAACGGTGGATGATTATCAGTTTGGAGGTGGTGCCGGGATGGTTATGATGATCGAACCCATAGACAAATGCATCAGTAAACTTCAAGCTGAACGCAACTACGACGAAATCATATATATGACTCCGGATGGTGAGACCTTGAATCAGAAAATAGCCAATGAACTTTCGCTAAAAGGGAATATCATAATCCTATGTGGACATTACAAAGGAGTGGACCAGCGCGTTCGCGATCTTTTTATTACCAAAGAGATTTCCATTGGTGACTATGTCTTGTCCGGTGGAGAATTGGGAGCAGCTGTGCTTTGTGATGCCATTATTCGATTGATCCCGGGAGTGTTGAATGACGAAACCTCTGCCCTTACCGACTCTTTTCAAGATAATCTGCTCGCTCCACCGGTATACACCAGGCCGTCGGATTATAAAGGACACAAAGTTCCCGAAATCTTGTTAAGCGGTAATTTTCCAAAAATAGAAAAGTGGAGAGAAGAACAGGCCTACGCCAGAACCAAAGAAAGAAGACCGGACCTACTCAAAGATTGATGTTTTTTAAACGATCATTTTTTGCTGTGGAACACCGTTTTCCTTCAGATTGTATAAAAACGGATTGACAAGACCATTCCTTTTTACTAAAAACCTCATTATCAACAATAAGGCTAAAAAATAAAAATGGTTCTATATGGTGTAGTCTCGATTAATAAAACTACCTTTGCACCCTTATTTTAAATAGATATATGAATAAATTTGAACAATTAGGACTGAACGAACAGCTGCTCAAAGCCATTAACGACATGGGCTTTGAAACACCTTCTGAGGTACAGGAGAAAGCTATTCCGGTCCTACTGGCCAACGAGACCGATATGGTGGCTCTGGCACAAACGGGTACGGGAAAAACAGCTGCTTTCGGCTTTCCTATGATTCAGAAAATTGATGTAAACAGCAGAACTACACAAGGCCTTATTCTATCGCCTACACGTGAGTTGTGCTTACAGATTGCTAATGAATTAAAATTATACTCCAAACATATCCCATCACTGAATGTGGCGGCAATTTATGGTGGAGCCAGCATTAGCGAGCAGGCCAGACAAGTAAAAAGAGGGGCACAAATTGTTGTGGCTACCCCCGGAAGAATGAAAGACATGATAAGCCGCCGTATGGTGGACATCTCTAAAATTGAGTACTGTGTGCTTGATGAGGCTGATGAAATGTTGAACATGGGATTCTATGAGGATATCAGCGAAATCTTATCTCATACACCCAAAGAAAAAAACACTTGGCTCTTTTCGGCTACCATGCCTAAAGAAGTAGCGAGAATTGCTAAAAAATTCATGAAGGAACCACAGGAAATTACTGTGGGTACCAAAAATTCTGCTGCAGAAAACGTACAACACGAATATTATGTGGTAGGTGGAAGAGATCGCTATTTAGCATTAAAACGTCTTGCTGATACCAATCCGGATATTTTTTCGGTGGTATTCTGTAGAACAAAACGCGACACACAAAAGGTGGCAGAGCGTTTGATCGAAGATGGATACAACGCTGGGGCATTGCACGGAGATTTGAGTCAAAATCAACGTGACATTGTCATGAAGGCTTTTAGAGCCAAACAAATACAAATGTTGGTGGCTACCGATGTTGCCGCTCGTGGTATTGATGTGGATGACATTACACACGTAATCAACTACCAATTACCGGATGAGATCGAAACCTATACACACCGAAGTGGTCGTACAGGAAGAGCCGGAAAATCCGGGATATCCATGGTGATCATCACCAAAAGTGAGTTGCGTAAAATTCACTCCATTGAACGCATTATCCAACAGAAGTTTGAAACTAAAAAGATTCCGACTGCTGATGAGATCTGCGAAATTCAGCTCTATCATTTGGCGAGCAAAATCAAGAACACCGAAGTTAATCAGGAAGTGGAAAACTACCTGCCGGCTGTAAACGATGTTCTGGAAGGAATTGACCGTGAAGAATTGATCAAGAAAATGGTATCGGTTGAATTTGGACGATTTGTCGAATACTACAAAAAAGCAGGAGATATCAACGTATCTGCCAATGGTAGTCCACAGGATTTTTCTTCAGAAGGAAAAGTACGCTACTTTATCAATGTAGGTTCGCGTGATGGTTATGACTGGATGGTCCTTAAAGATTTCTTACGTGAACAACTGCAACTGGGCAAAGATGATATCTTTAAAGTTGATGTAAAAGAGAGTTTCTCTTTTTTCAACACCAATGCAGAACACAGCGAAGCGGTGCTTCAAATGTTCTCTGAGTTTAAAATGGATGGCCGATTCATCAACGTGGAAATTTCTAAAAATACCCGAGGTGGTGGTGGTTCCCGCAGAAAAGGCGGCGGAGGAAACAAAAGAGGCAAAAATAAAGGCTTCGGAGAAAAACGTTTTGGGAAAAAAGGCGGAAAGGGTAATTTTTCCGGTGGAGGAAAGCGAAGATCCCGAAAAAAGTTTTAATAAATTACTTTAGAGGAGTTCCGTAGCTACCAATAGCTATTGAAACTTACTTAATGAGTTAATTATAAATTAAAAATGCGCTTCATGGCGCATTTTTTGCTTTTGTTTATTACTTTTAGCCACTATTGTAATCAATAAATAAGCTACCGGTCTATGTGTGATACCTACTCATAAACAAATCACATTCTTTAGGCATCAGCTTTCTTTTTTAGTATGTTTGAAGTAATGAAAAAAATATTTTTAATACTGACCCTTTTTACGGTTTGCTTTGCCTTCTCTCAGGAGAACGAAGACCTTAGGGGCATGGTTATAAACTCAAAAGACAAGCTTCCCTTGGATAATGTTCATGTATTGAACCTGAACCAGGTGATTGGCACCATTACCAACGAAGAGGGAGAGTTCACTATTCCTGCGCGTGCCAACGACACCTTGTATTTTTCGTATCTCGGTTTTAAATCCATTAAAATTCGCGTCACCAACGATATGTTGAAATTTCAAAACCCTACAATCGAGTTGACCGAATTGGCTTATGCCTTAGAAGAAGTGGTTGTTCGCCCGTTCCAACTTACGGGATATCTGGAGATCGACGCCAAGAACATCCCTATCAACGAATCGGCGCGGTATAGCATTTCCGGTTTAAATATTGGTTATGAAGCCGGTAATAGGAATCCGGGTGCATTTTCAAAGGTTTTGGGCTCTATTTTCAATCCGGCAGATTTTCTCCACAATCTCTTTGGCAAAAAACCAAAACAGATGCGGAAACTGCGAAAAATGCAGGAAGATGACAAAATACGCAACCTTCTGGCATCAAAATTCGACCGGGAGACCCTAACAGCACTTTTACAAGTTGAAAAAGTTGATATTGACGAGATATTGCGGAATTGTAATTATTCAGACGGTTTTATAGAAACGGCCAATGACCTGCAAATCCTCGACGCCATCAGTAACTGTTATGAAGAATACAAAGTATTGAACCGGGATTAATGTCTCCCAACACTACTTGATTCATTATTTATTCTTTTATCATTTTATAGAGTACTTTTCCGTTTTTTACAGCTACAATCATACCCTCATATTCTTCACTGTATATTGCTTCGAGTTCGTATATGGTCAAGGTATCGGCAGAAAATTCAAATCCATACGGGTTACTATCCCCACTATGGGATTCTAACCTAAGCTGATCTCCATCCAAATCAATAGTATGAGGTTCAGATAAAAGCACATTATAGCCCGATACAGTATCTATCCCTATAACCTTACCTTCTTTTGTTAACTCAACTTGTTTGCCTTTCCAATTGTATGTACCGGCAAAAAGGAATTGCTCAGCAATATTTTCACGATGGGTTTCGTCATTGTTGAATTTTATAAATTCCCCCTCTTCAGTTTTCAATATGTCATTTTCAAGACTGAGGGTTAGTTCTCTTTCATCACCATAGGCATGAATACTGAATTTTCCATCTTTCCTTTTTACAGTGTCCACTTCGGCTTCGTCAAAATACCAAATAACCCATGCCACTTGGTTTGTCTCTTCCGGCAGCGTTAGCACAGGTATACCAACAACATCTTGGGAAGCAATAGGAGATTTGGTTTCAAGGAGTTTGTCAAGGTACTTTTTGTTGACCCAATTCCCACCAAAGCCGGTCGGTTCTCCCCCAGAAACTCTTGTGGTGTCTGATAAATCTTGTTTAGCGGTTGTTTTATTTTTTTTGGTGGGTTGATTGCAACTTGTAAGGACAAGTATCGACAGTACTACTGTTAGCTTTTTCATTTTTTTAGTTGATTTTATCTTCAGTTTTTGGATGTTTGAACAAAATTATTCCGAAGGATATTCCGAACACGGCATAAAACACTACCACAACCCACATCACAACACTAACAACAGGTGTAACTTCAGGATTGGAAATCATCCCTTTTATCAAAGCCAACCCTCCTACCAAGAAATGGGAAAAATTGGCAACAGCAATCGGACGGTTGTATATCCCTCCTATTCTACTTTTCCTGACCATCCAGTTGAGCATTCCAAAACCAAAATAAAGTGCGCCCAGGATTTGTATCAGAAATAAGCTCATGTCACTCACAGCCATATCCAGATAGTTTATTGTCTTTTCAGGAATAAAAATCAGGGCTACTCCCACAGTCCACATCATATCCCCGCTAGCAGTCATTATAAATTTAGTATCCATATAGTTCGCGTTTAGTTTTAATCCGTTGTGGGATTTAAAAACACCGTCAGTTTGTCCCAAAAATTATCGGGATTCCGAAAGAAAAAAGTATCGAGAACAGATTTTTTAAAATCCGTAACGCCTTTTTATGCTCTAATTTATTTGCTTATTGTCGGTTCTGTTTTTACACAACAAAACCTAATTTGTGGGGAGATACTTCTGGTTAGTTGCAAAACCTTATAAAATGTTACAGAAAACATATAAGTTTTTCACAATATTGTTTGTACTGAATTGATTTTAAGCTAGTTTTAAACATAAGATTAGGGTTTATATTTTTGTTTACTGATACTATTTATCCTTTTAAACTGACAAACGCCTGAACAAACTTTTCCAATTCATTCTTCGTTTTATCATCCAAGATCTCCCCGTCACTGTTTATCTTTCCTCTTATTCCCGGAATCAATAGCGTTGTTTCTTCAGTGAAATGAGTTTGAACCGTCTCCATGATCAATTTCAACTCTTCGTGTGCTTTTTGCCCACTTGCTGAAGCTGTTATCAGTCCTATCGGCTTGTCGGAAAACACTGTGGTTGATACGCACCACTCTATCACATTTTTGAGTCCGCTTGGAATGCTAAAAACATATTCCGGGGTACAGATGATAATTCCGTCTGCGTTTTCAATCTGACTGCGGAATTCAATCACCTCATCAGGGACATTGTCATCGGTCAGTTCCGTTCTAAAATGCGGTAGTTTGCTTAAATCATCTATTAATTTTAAATCAAATTCTGATTTTCCAAGTTCGGCTATGACCTTCAGAATAAAAAGATTGGAAGAATTCTTACTTGCACTTCCATTGATTCCGATTATGTTTCTTTTGTCCATTCAATAGGTATATTCAGTGATATAAACTTAAGGAAAATCCTAGTGGGGGGAAGTGTTACCTCTAATTAGTTACAAGAATTCTTAAAATGTTACAGATAATTTATAAGGATTATTCTCCATGTTCTCGTATTTAACTGATTATGTGCAGCTTTCAGCATAAAAATTAGCTCTTTGATGCGTCTTTTTTTGAGAAGTTTCGCTTAATTTTAGAACTCACTTAAACAAAAGAGAAAAATTATGCGGTTTTTAATTGTACTGTTTACTTGTTCATTTTTATTCACGAATGCCCAAGAACAAAACACCAAGGTGGCAGATTATTATCAAATCGATGAAGAACTAAACGATCAACTTCAAACTATAGTTTCCGATTTGGGAATAGACGGGGAGTATTATTGCGGTGAAGAAGATGGTTGGGAACGCATCTCCTTTGCAGTGATCTATGAAAAAGACGATCAAGCCTATTTGAGTGGTGTAAACTACGACAACTTTATCTATCCGGCCTCCATGTATAAAATGTATGTAGCTGCCGAGGTATTGAGTCAGATTTCTGATGGAGATTATGATCTGAATACCACACAAATCGTGCGTTCGCCAAACGATGTGGATACAAAAAAGGAAATCCCTTCCGATCCCCGACCGTTACTACGGGACAAAGACACCGTAACCACTCAATATTTGCTGGATCTAATGATTACCCGCAGTGATAATTCGGCTGCCAATTGCCTAATCGATCTGGCTGACCGGAAACAGATCAATGAAATGATGCACCAACACAACTGGCAAGGAAGTGAAGTCACCCGCAAGTTTTTAAGTCAGAAACTCGAAGACAAGGACTATTTAAGTGTTCGTGGCACGGAAACCAGTGCGCTACATGCGGCTGACTTCTTATACCTGATCAATAAGGATAAATTGATAAATCCGTGGGTAAGCCGACAAATGAAAACATTTTTAGGTCGTCAATTGGACGATTCCAAACTGGTACAAGGCCTGCCCGATTCGGCTATGTTTTATCACAAAACAGGCTGGTGGAGTCACTGGACGATCGATGTCGGGATTGTAACAGACGGAAAACAGGAATACATCATCGCACTTTTAATGCCCATTGAAGAAGAAAAAGCACTGCCCATTTTTAAAGAAATCGGACAGCGCGTGCATCAGTTGATGGTTGATTATTGATTGATTTCAGAAAGCATTTCTTCAGTCGCATTCAATACTTTGTTGTAAGACTTCATTACCCAATAGGCGAAGACTAAAAAGAACAAAATCGAAAACGGAAAAATAAGTGTCCAAAAATAGGGTGTTTCACTAATGTTTTTACCCTGTATTGCTGAAAGCACAGGAACAGAAATCAGTAGAAGGAACAATCCTAGTGATACGTTCAGTTTTTGAAGTTTCTGAAACCTGATTTTTTGTTTTCCAAAATGATTGATTGCCTCCAAATAGGTTTTAGACGAGATCTCTACATTTTTCATTATACGTACCGATTTCAAGGAAATAACAGGCAAAATAAAAAGCAATAGAATAGCAATGATCGTAAAAATCTGCATGAGTGTTTCCTCTATTTTTGCAAAATTCACGATCAAGTATGCCGCTCCTATATAGCAAATAATGGTTCCGGCGTATTCTGAATAACTAATTTTGTTCAATTTTGAATGATACTTTTGTTGTGTCATTTTCTCTATAATTTGATCGGTTTGTAATTCTTGTTTTTCTACCCTCTTACTAAGCTCATTCCAGGTGTTTTTCATTTCTTCCAATTCCATAATTTTCATTATCAAGTTAAATAGTTTTTGTGAACTTTGGCCACGAATACACCAATTACATTTTCCTCCCCTCCTTTGGAGGGGTTGGGGGAGGAAAATATTTGTGTATTCGTGGCTAGACACTCATATTGATTTAGTTTTTCGAAGAACTCATTTCTGATTTTAATTTCTTTTTGATCCTCGAAATCTTTGTTCCAACGTTAGTAGTAGTTATCCCCACTATGGAAGCGATTTCTTCATAACTCTTTCCTTCCAGATACAGAAGGATAATCCCCCTTTCCAGTAGGTTGAGTCTTTGGATATGTTCATAAAGTAATTTTATCCGCTCCTCTTCTACTTTATCCTTGGTCTCATCAAATCGGTCTGTTTTGAAATCGATGGGGACGGTTTGAATTCTTTTTTTGGTTTGTTTTAAATGATAAATGGCCGTATTAAGCGCCACCCGGTACATCCACGTACTCAGTTTTGACTGCTCTTTGAACGAATCAAAGGATTTCCAAAGCTGATAGACAATTTCCTGATACAAATCTTTTCTGTCCTGTTCACCATCAGTATAAAGTGTCGTGACCTTAAAAATCAGACCTTTATTTTCTTTAATTACTTTGGTAAACCGGGCTTTTAAATCCATTAAAAAATTAACTTCAACGTATTAGTGTATGAAGTTCTTAAAAAATCACAATAAGAATGGAGTTTTTTTGAATGAAGGTGTTGTTTAAATGAAAAAGGTAACTATGGAAGGTAACATTTTATAATTTATGGGATTGTGCAACGGCTTTGGCTAAGAAATGTGGGGTTTTGGAAGGCATATTTCTCAGCCGTATACCGAGTTTTATTGTGTTTTTAAGGTCATTTTACTCTATCTGCCCGCATGTTTTCTTAGCCGATGCTGTAGCGAGTTTTAATCTAGAAATAGTTGAAGAAATTTCAAGTCGAGCCATTTATCAAATTTAAATCCGACTTCTTTAAAAGTTCCAATTTCTTGGAACCCAAATTTTTTATGGAAGTCAATACTCTTTTCGTTTAACCCGTCAACTCCGGCTATCATCATGTGAAACCCGCCTTCTTTTGCAAGTTCAATAAGTCTTGATATAAGTTTTTTTCCAACCCCATTCGCTCGAGAGTCCTTACTTACATAAATTGAATGCTCAATGCTGAATTGATAGGCGGCCCAAGGTCTAAAGATTCCATAAGTCCCAAAACCAACCACTGTGGTATTGTTTTCAGCCACGATTACTGGCATTCCATCCGCCTTTTTTTGTTCGAACCATTTAAGTTGTTGGTCATAAGTCCTCTTTTTATAATCGTACAGTACCGTTGAATTGAGTATTTCGTAATTCACAATTTCCAGAATTTTATCTATGTCCTTTATCTCAGCTTGTCGAATTTCTATTTCCATTTCTTTTAAATTGGCTACAACTTATATAATACCGCATACCCCTCCTAAAATCAGTTGGATATACACAAGATCACATATATTCCTTTCAAATATAACCATTTTCTTTAGAGGAAATAAAGAAGCTTTTAGGTCAAAAGATGCCCCATTTAGGTCAAAAGGTGTCCCGTTTAGGTGTAATCATGTTCCTTTTAGCGAAAAAAGTGAAACTTTTAGGTCTTATCGTGAAGTTTTTACGAAGAAAAACCAAAGTTTTAACCAAAATGCCCAAAACTTTGGGTATTCCGCTCAAAATTTTAGGTGTCGAGGCCAAACAGGATATGATTTTGATGAAACATTTCATGAAATAACCTAAACGAATGATGTTTGGCGTTAAAACTTTCAATAGAGACCCCAAACGATTGGTTTTTATACCCAAAGTTTTAGGTATCGACCCTAAAGTTTTAGGTTCGGAACCAATTCTGTCCTAAATAAATTTTTATCTGTTCATTTTTTCCATTGATGAAAAAACGAACCAAAAAAATCTAGGCTGACGATAAAAACATAAGAAAATACTACGGAATCCCCAGCCACACCTGCCTGCCGGCAGGCAGGGATAAAAATAACTCACCGCTGCTTCCTTGATTTTCAATATTTTTATCGTAGGCCGGAACCAAACCACAAACGTTAAAATTTCATCTAAACCTTAGCAAATTCAGTATGTTAAAAAAATTCAATAAAAACGTTTTGGACGCTATTTGTTCGGAACCTAAATGGTTCGGCATTCGGCCTAAAACTCTCCTTCAAACCTTTTAAGCACATCCTCAACACTTCGAATGGACTTTTTTGTCCAATCAATTCGCTTTTTCAGGATTTCTTCTTCACTCAGCTGCCAATCGATATCAGAACGGCGTAATCTCGTGCTCAGGTTTTGCAGAATGATAGCTGCGGAGACCGATATATTCAAACTTTCAGCGAAGCCGGACATGGGAATTTTTAAATAGTCATCGGCATTTTCCATGATATAAGGGGTGAGTCCGTCTCTTTCCGTACCAAAAAACAAAGCAGATTTTTGTTCGATATCAAAATCTTCAAGCGTACAGGCATGAGTATGAGGTGTAGTGGCTATAATTTGATAGCCTTTTGCTTTCAAGGTTTCCACACAAGAAGGCGCATTTTTATAACGATGGGTATCTACCCATTTCTGTGACCCCATGGAAATCTTTTTATCCAGATCTTTCTCAAAACGTTCCTCTATAACATGTAGCTGCTGAATCCCAAAGGCATCACAACTTCGTATCACAGCACTGGTATTGTGCATCTGGTACACATCTTCCATCGCCACCGTAAAATGATTGGTCCGCTGCGCTAAAATCTCCAAAAACCTTTGTTTGCGCTCTTCGGTGATAAATCTTTCCAAATAATCGAGAAGCTTCAAACTCATTTTTTTTACAGTTATGGTGTTACGAAGTTATCTTGTTATGTTGTTACGAAGTTATGTTGTTATGGAGAATATTGAAAAAGAAATTTGATTTGAAGTGCTTAAAACCGACTTCTCGTTTTAGACGAAGATGGGAATGAATCCGCTTTGGCGGAGAAAGGGGTGTTGTGAAATCCCAAGCTTTTGGTATAAACACCAAAACATCTGTTTTCTTCCAATGGTCAGGGATATCAAAACCCTCCGTCTTCAGTTCTGCTATCGCAATCTGCTTCAATCCACCCGCCCGCCAGCTGGCCTGTCGCTGGAGGCTGTCTAAAAAGTCTGAGCGAACTTGATTTGTCAGTCTGACATTTGAATCTACGGCTTTTTACAACAGCTTCTTTAACGCTCCGTCCTATCACAAGGGAGGAACCACTTTATCACTTTAATTATTATTTAGTAAATGATATCGAAATAGAAATACCAAGGTCAACCTATATCAGTACATGTTTCCGTCTTCGGACTTCGATCTCCCGTCTTATTTCATACTTCACTCCCCATTAATAATCCGCATCGCGAAGTTGTAGATACGTTCAAACTGTTCTTTCAAGCCCATATCACTATTGTCAAATTCGATAGCATCATCGGTTTTTGTCAGCGGAGAGGCTTCACGGTGTGAATCGATATAATCCCTGTTTTGAACATTTTCCAGCACGGCTTTGTACTTCACATCTTCTCCACGGTCGATCAATTCTTTATAACGCCGGTGTGCTCTGGTTTCGGGTGAAGCCGTCATAAAAAGTTTTAATTCAGCATCCGGAAAAACCACGGTTCCGATATCCCGACCGTCCATAACCACGCCTTTGTCCTTCCCCATTTTCTTTTGTTGTTCTACCAACTTCTGGCGTACTTCAGAAATGGTCGCTACCCTACTTACTACATTCGATATCCGTAAAGTGCGGATCTCTTTTTCCACATTTTCACCGTCCAGATACATCTCTGCAACCCCGGTTTCCTCATTCAATCTGAAATCCAACTTGATATACGGCAACATCTTGATAAGTGCTTCGATCTTCTCTTCTTCCTTATCAGCCGATATAAATCCGTTTTCCAGTGCATACAAAGCCACCGCCCGATACATAGCCCCGGTATCTACATAAATGTATCCCAGTTTTTTTGCCAATTGCTTGGCTATGGTACTTTTCCCGGTGGAGGAATAGCCGTCTATGGCAATGGTTATTTTTTTCATGTATTGGTTTTTATTATGTTGGTCTAATATACCAAAACTATTATCTCAATACTACCCTTCGGCAAGCTCAGGGTGACATCCTGCTTACTGAATACTGCCAATTGCTCAACTGGAATATCTCCTAAACTAAAGCTTTTTAGCGTTTTTCACCTTTTGGTTGGTCACAGCTATATCAATCACCTCACTCATCTCTTTTACATAATGAAAAGTAAGGCCTTTTATATATTCATCCTTAATTTCTTCGATATCTTTTCTGTTTTCCTCACACAAAACGATCTCTTTGATACGGGCGCGCTTGGCAGCCAATATCTTTTCCTTGATTCCACCTACCGGAAGTACTTTCCCTCTTAAGGTGATCTCTCCCGTCATCGCAAGGCTTTTCTTTACTTTTTTCTGTGCAAACAGTGAAACCAAAGAGGTTAACATTGTGATTCCGGCACTCGGACCGTCTTTTGGTGTTGCTCCTTCAGGAACGTGGATATGCACATTGTATTTATCGAACACATCCGGGTTGATTCCCAATGATCCAGCATTCGATTTGATGTACTCCATCGCAATCGTAGCCGATTCTTTCATTACTTTCCCCAGATTTCCTGTGATAGACAAGCTTCCTTTTCCTTTGGAAAGGATCGATTCTATAAACAAGATATCCCCACCAACACTCGTCCATGCCAAACCGGTAACCACACCCGCAACATCGTTGTTTTCATATTTATCGCGTTCCAATCGTGCCGGTCCTAAGACTTTTTCTATGTCTTCCCCGGTCACTTTGATGTTATATTCCTCTTCCATCGCAATGGATTTGGCACCAAAACGTACCATTTTGGCGATCTGTTTTTCCAGCCCACGTACACCGGACTCCCTAGTATAACCTTCAACAATCTTTTCCAGTTCTTTTTTACTGATTTTAAGGTTGTCTTTGGTCATTCCGTGTTCTTTCAATTGTTTCGGGAGCAAGTGCCTTTTGCCTATCTCTACCTTCTCCTCTATCGTATAACCGGTCACGTTGATGATTTCCATACGGTCACGCAAAGCAGGCTGAATAGGCGCCAAATTATTAGCTGTGGCGATAAACATCACTTTGGAAAGGTCGTAACCCATCTCCAGGAAATTATCGTAAAATTCGCTGTTCTGCTCCGGATCCAAGACTTCCAGCATCGCTGAAGAAGGGTCTCCACTATGGCTAACGGACAGCTTATCGATCTCGTCCAAAATAAACACCGGATTGGATGTTCCCGCTTTTTTTAAGGACTGGATGATCCTTCCCGGCATAGCACCGATATATGTTTTTCGGTGTCCGCGTATCTCGGCTTCATCGCGCAAACCTCCGAGGGAAATACGCACGTATTCCCTACCCAAAGCTTCTGCAACCGACTTACCCAAGGAAGTTTTACCAACCCCCGGAGGTCCGTACAGGCAAAGGATAGGCGATTTCATATCGTTGCGCAGTTTCAATACCGCCAAATACTCGATAATTCGTTTCTTCACATCCTCCAGACCATAATGATCCCTGTCTAATATCTTTTGCGCCCTTTTCAGGTCGAATTTATCTTTGGAAAATTTATTCCACGGCAAATCCAAAAACAAGTCCAGGTAATTACGTTGAATCGAATATTCAGCTACCTGTGGATTCATACGTTGCAATTTTGACAATTCCTTATCAAAATGCGCCTTAATCTTTTTATCCCACTTTTTCTTTTTCGCCTTTTGACGCATCTGCTCGACTTCCTCTTCATAGGATCCGCCACCCAATTCTTCCTGAATGGTTTTCATTTGCTGATGAAGGAAATACTCACGCTGCTGCTGATCGAGGTCTGAGCGTACTTTCGACTGAATATCATTTTTCAAGGCAAGCTTTTGAAACTCTAGGTTCATAAACTTCAATGTCGCCATAGCCCGATCTTTAAGGTTTCGGTTTTCAAGCAACTTTTGCTTGTCGTTGACCTCCAAATTCATATTTGATGAAATAAAATTGATCAAAAATGAACTGCTCTCTATATTTTTTATGGCAAAAGAAGCTTCTGTTGGAATATTCGGACTCTCCTTGATGATCTGTAAAGCCAGTTCTTTGATGGAATCTATGATAGTATCAAACTCCTCACTGTCATTTTCCGGTTTGAGCTCCGGTAAACCTTCAATCGTTGCTGTAAAATAAGGATCTTCGGAAGTGATCTCGTTGATCTTAAAACGCTTTTTCCCCTGAATGATCACTGTAGTGTTTCCGTCAGGCATTTTCAACACCCTAAGGATTTTTGCTACTGTTCCTGTCGTATTCAAATCTGAAACCGAAGGATCTTCAACAGTTTCATCCTTTTGAGAAACAACACCAATGACCTTACTTCCGTTGGAAGCGTCTTTTATCAATTTGATGGACTTATCCCTTCCTGCAGTGATCGGAATAACCACCCCGGGAAACAAGACTGTGTTTCGAAGCGGCAAAATAGGAAGTGTTTCCGGTAAGGCTTCATTATTGATTTCTTCTTCATCTTCCGGAGTCATCAACGGAATCAACTCTGCATCGTCATCGATATTCTGCAATGACAAACTGTCAATATTTAAAAATTTATTATTACCCATAGTTCTATATAAGCCATTCTGTCATTTAGAATGGATTCGTTTATTTTTTTACTGTTCGTTTTTAAAAAGCTTAACGTCTGATAGTTTGGCAAAAACACCGCCAAATAAGCTTTTTGGTCACCTTTTATAGACAATAGCCGTGCCATAATCCCTCTTTCAGGCACTTTTCATATAACGATCTGCACAGATGTTAAATTCACCAAGCCGTATAGAGGCGTTAAAATTAATTTCTAACTTTAACTCAGCGCTACTATTAACACTAAAAACATCATAAAATGGATCTTCAGATCGAAAAACTCATCAGCAAACTTAAAAACAGTTTTGAAGAAACACCTTGGTATGGGGATTCCGTATTAAAAATAATAAGTGGTATTGACAGCAGATGGGTCAATACGGTTCCTGCCAATTCCAAAAACACCATTGCCAAGATCGTTCAACATATGATCAATTGGCGGCTACTCGCCCTTGAAAAACTGAAAGGAAATCTGACTTATGAAATCAAAATAGACAGTGCAGACGACTGGCCGGAGGTGTTTATCAACAACGAATCAGAATGGAATGCGCTTTTGGATAAGCTCAAAAAGAGTCAGCGCGATATTATCGCCTTCCTAAGTACAAAAAATGATGCTTTTCTCACACAACAAACCCCGGGACGAAGCTACAATCATGAATATTTAGTGGAGGGTATTATTCAGCACGATATATACCATACCGGACAAATAGTGATGATTGCTAAATATGCGAAATCGTGAAGTCTGGTTTAAAATTTAAAAAATAAGCAGCAAAACAGCTCCTCTCTTCAGACGAAGGGAGGTGGATTCAGTTTAGCGATAGCAAAACTGAAGACAGAGGGTTCTGAAATCCAAAGCCATAGGTGAAAAACAAATGTTTGATAATCAAACCATCGGTTTGGGATTTCAAAACTCCCCTTTCTCCGCCGCTGGCGGATTCATTACCCCCTATTCCATAATAAATACTATCTTTCCGTTTTAAATTGAATAATTAACCATGAAGAAATTACTCTTTTCCATATTTTTAGCGTTTTCATTTGCCGCATCTGCACAAGATATTGACAAATACTTGATCAATCCACCGCAAGAGTTACAAGTGAGTGATACTTGCACTGCGTTTTCCGGCAATCATGCCGCTTATCTTTCCGGACTGATATCGCTTTTGGAAAAAGAGAAATTTTCAGGGGAATTCAAACTCTACTCCACTGCCACTACACCGGAGGCTCTTCTTGTTTTTAAGATTGACTCCACTAAGCTTAAACCGCAGGGATATCAACTGAAAATTAGCAAGGGAAATATTGAAGTTATCGGACAAAACCACGCGGGGTTATTCTATGCTAAGCAAACTTTATTGCAGCTCATGGAGTATTCCGTCACAGAAGACAAACCCTTGCCATGTCTCACCATAAACGATTGGCCTAATATCGAACGTCGTGGTTTTATGATGGACGTTAGCCGGGACAAAGTGCCCAGTATGGCTACTTTGTTCCAACTGATCGACAAATTGTCTTCGTGGAAGATTAACGAATTGCAATTGTATGTAGAACACACTTTTGCTTATAAAGACCACAACAACGTGTGGAAAGATGCGAGTCCGTTTACTGCAGAGGAAATTCAGCAATTGGATGCTTATTGTAAAGAACGGTTTATTGATCTTGTTCCGAATCAAAATTCCTTCGGACATATGGAAAATTGGTTGAAACATGATGAATATCTCCATTTAGCTGAATGTCCCGACGATTGCAATACCATTTGGGGCATGAGAAAAAGGACCAGCCTCGACCCTACCAATCCCGAATCATTTGCATTGATGAAAAGTCTTTATGAAGAGTTTTTGCCTAATTTTTCCAGCAAATACTTCAACATAGGCTGCGACGAAACCGTAGAGCTTGGATTAGGGCGGTCGAAATCAGTAAGTGATAAAATCGGAAAAGGACAGGTTTATCTCAACTATTTGAAAAAACTGAATGAGGAAGTGAACAAACAAGGTCGTTTAGCTCAGTTTTGGGGGGACATTATTTTAAACCACCCTAAATTGATAAAAGACTTGCCTAAAAATATGACCGCTATGGTCTGGGGCTATAGTGCCGACTATCCGTTTGATAAAAACCTTCCGAAATTCAAAGATGCGGGGGTCGATTTTTACGTATGTCCCGGAACATCCACCTGGCGCTCGGAGATCGGTAGGAATCACAATGCTTTTGAAAACCTGAAAAACGCTGCCATTGAAGGGCAAAAGAATGGAGCCAAAGGTTTTTTAAATACCAATTGGGGGGATTACGGCCATTTTCAGCCGCTCTCGGTTACTTATCCTACATTGCTCGTGGGAGCTTCCTATGCTTGGAATTACAGTCCCGAAACCTTGGATAAAATTGAATTTCAACTCAATCATTTTGTGTTTGATGATCCTAGCGGAAATACTGCAAAAGCCATTTTAAAACTTGGGGATGCTTATTTGAAAACTGAAATCCCCAACGGTAACGCCAATGCTTTTCATTTGATGCTGAGACGTTATAAATGGACGATGAAAGGACACTACCAAACGAAAGAGCTAAGCATTCCAAAATTAGAAGCCGCAGAAAAAGAGATTGAAGATGCCCTGGCTATTTTTGAAGAAGCACAACCCACATCTACAGATGGCGACATCATAAAAAAAGAAATCGTGCAAGCCGCCCGACTTGCATTGCATGGCATTCATCTCGGAATTGCACGCTTAAAAGCAGCCGGTTATGCCACCAAGAATATCCCGAAGCAGGAAAAAGACAAGCTCATCGAGGAATTAGAAGGACTTATCCAAAAACATAAAGAACTGTGGCTCCTTAGAAACCGCGAAGGCGGATTGAGTGACTCTGCTTCTAAATTAGAGGATTTGTTGGAGTATTATAGGGGGTAGTCGGGAGTTACGAAGTACGAAAGAAATACGAAGTACGAGTTACGAAATGTGATTTTTTGGGTTTTTGATTGATGGTTTTAAACTGTCGATAGCGCAGAAATCTTTTCTGGGTAAAGTAACATAACCTATCTCATTGCGAGAAGTCAGGATCACGAAGCCTCTGGGCGTAGCACTCATTTATTATTCACTCACTCTTTGGAGAGCGGGATTTTTACTGTCAATTTTTTCCTTTCCCTATTTTCTCTTTAGTTTGATTAATTTTGACCAAATATTCATTTGATTCTTCTATCCCCAATTCCAACGACATTTCGTAAGCCTTTTCCAATATGGAAAGTGCTTTGTCAAAGTCACTATTTGAATCATATACTTCTATAAGTTTATTCAAGGCTAAAATCGATTTAGGACTATATTTAACCCAGCGTTCTATCACTTGAATAGCTTCTGTAGTTTTTCCTTGATTTAAAAGGTATGAGCTAATTTTACTTAAACTATTTCCACTATTCCAGCGCTCTGTTTTTGGAAGTATTTCAAAACCATATACCGTTGAGAGTTCTTTAAAATAGTTGTCAATGTTTTCCATCGCATTCCCAGGTTCTTTGATAAGTTCACGGTAATTTGCAAACCATTTTTCTTTAGGAAAAATAATTCCCAATGCTTCTTCCAAAGCAGGTAAAGCAACATCATAATGTCCTTCATCTAGGAATATTTTGGAAATAAATTGAAAATCATCCGAGCGATAGGGCGACAAACGCTTTTCTAACTCTTCCAAATTAGTTTTTATCATTGGTGAATTGCCGTTGCCATCTGAATCAGCAGATGTAACATATAGCCATCCTGTTTTTTTCTGGTTATTTTCAAAATCTTTAACTATTACATCAATCAGACTTTCTCCTTCACTATATCCCATACCTAGGATGTCACCAGAGGCTATAGCAATATGCGCATCAAACAAATAAGGTTCTTTAGCAAAAGCGTGTAAAGTATAAATGGATGTAGCCGAAAGTCCCATTACAATTTTAAAGTCATTTGCTCTAAAGTTATTTTTTAAATAAGGGAAAAGCTCTTCTTTCAAGTGTTTAGTAAATGGGTCTGGATTTCCTCCAAATGGGAGTTGTTTCCAATCTTTTGGCCAGAAATCGCTACCATTAGTATAAAGTTTTGGAACCTTTGGTCCATCTATTAAACTCACAACAATGGTTTCAGGCATTCTCTCAACCGAACTTAAATGTTTAGTGACTCCTGAAGTCATTAGAAAAAACTCATCTTCAAGGAGTAGAAGCACTGGGTAAGTGTGCTGGATTGACTTTTCGTGAAAGCTCTCAGGAAGAAATATATTTATCGTTCTATCTTCATTCAGAATTTTTGAATGAATTACCTCTTGTTGGGCAAAAGTTAAAGGAGTTGATTCAGCTTTATTGCTATCCTGTTGCGCTTGAACAGGGTTATTAATGAAAAATAATATTAGAATACAAAAGATAAGATTCAATTTCATAGTTTCTGCAATGAGTGCCAACGGTAGTCTGTCTCAAAACTACCGATTAATGCTTAAAAATAGATTGATTTATGATGTAAAGCAAATTAACTTCGGATAAATGGTTTATTTGGCAGTAGTATAAAGTGTTAATGCTCCCGGTCTTTTCCTTTTTGATATTCTATACCTTGAAGATAAAGCCTTGTGATGGAAAAAAATAATTAAAAACTATGTGGGTTTTGAGACAGTCTGACGGTCAAGTATAAGTGTAGTTCGGGTTTCGGACGATTCATTGTTTTCATAATTTGTCGTTTATTGATGTATTTTTTGTTTGACAAAGATCATTTCTTCTTACTACTCTTTGCGAAAGGATTAAAATCTAATGCTAATTGTACCCAATAATCCAAATCAAACCCTTGCGGATCTATAAAAGCAAAACCCTTCATGGGACGTCCGGTAATATCCATTGGTCTGCATCCTTTCTTTTTTAATGCATGGAGCATGACATCTTCACCTATTCGTACCATCAAACGATCTTTTCCTGTTTTCTTGTCAATATCAAGTCCTATACACATTTTGTCATCCACAAAAAAACAATAGCCGCCCATGAATTTTCTGCCTTCAAATTTGATTGTCTTTTCTTTGAGTATTCTTTCAATCCGTTCTTTTTGATGTTCTGAATAGGCCATTTCTGTTTTGCTTTATAAATCAATTTGGATTCCCTCAGAATTTTTATCTGACCATACCGCTAATTCATTACCGTCTATATCGGCAAAATGAAATCTTCTTCCACCCGGAAAATCAAATATTTCTTTTACAATTTTCCCCTTCGCAAATTTTACTTTTCCTAACGTTTCTTCGAGTTTTTCGGAATATATTATGGGTAATATACTTCCTTTGACAGGCACACCAACGGTAAAACCACCTTCAATGTATTTGCCTTCAAAGGCTGTATATTCAGGTCCAAAATCGGTAAATTTCCAATTGAAAGCATTTTTATAAAATCTCTTGATTTGCTCCAAATCGTTGGAGAGAAACTCAATGTACTGTATTTGTTCGTGTGTTTTCATGCTTTAAATTTGTTTTGCAACCATTAACTACCTACTAATATAAAAAAACAATGGCCACCCATGAATTTTCTGTCTTCAAATTTGATTGTCTTTTCTTTGAGTATTCTTTCAATCCGTTCTTTTTGATGTTCTGAATAGGCCATTTTATACTGTTTTAAGTGCTTTTTTAAAAAATTCACTGAGTGGTTTTGCAGCAAAATAATACTCCATAATGTCAGGCAATAAATTCTCACTTAACACTAATTCAGGTGTTCTTTCTGCCACAAAAAACCATTGCTTGTTGAGAATGAGTTTTTCCAATTTGGAAATTTCCTTAAACTCAACAGGAATACGCTTTATTGTTTCACCTTTTATATCCCCATATTTCTCATAAAAAAAATTATTTGAATAACAATCTTCAAATTCTGACAGGTTATTTTTTATGTGGTTTCTGATAGCACTCGTTTGTTCTTTGGATGGGCGGTAACATCCACCCATGATACCCACCATATCGGGAGCAAAGCGAAGAAACAGTCCGGGGAAGCTTTTGTCCTTACTGCCATAAGGTGATATAAATGCATTGAGGTGCAAATTATAAGGCGATTTGTCTTTTGAAAAACGTATGTCCCTGTTTATTCTGCCAATGCATTGTTTCGCCTGGATATTACCCAGACTTTCGTGTTTTGATATTTCTAGAATCAGTTGTGTAACAAAATTTTCAAATGGAATTTTCACGAAGGTTTCGTAGTCTTTTTTATGGGCATGAAACCACTCCTTATTATTATTAGTTGCAAGCTGAACAAAAAAATCACTAAAGTTTTTATCGAAATATTTCATGCTTTATAAAAAAGGGGGCAAATATTGATTACTGCCCCTGCTGTTTAATTTAGTTCCCAAACTCCTTTCTATATTCTTCTGCATCGTAATACACTCGTACCGATTGGATTTTTCCGTCTTCAACGGTATATACTTCTGCCATTTCCAACTCAATTTCATTGCCTTTGGGTGTAGCTAGTTTAAAAGTTCCTTCCAAACTAGCATAGGTTGCATTTCCAAAAGAATTTAGGGGTTCGTAACCTCTTACCATCGGAAAAAATCCCTTGTTGAGTTCGATAAAATCTGACTTGCCTTTTACATCGGCAACCGGTCCTTTAAAAGTAACATTTTCTGATACCATTTCCACCCAATCGTTGGTGCCACTTCCCATAGACATTTGGAAAGCTTGTACCGTTTCTAATGCTGTTTTACTCATCTTTTTATATTTTTAAATTGTTAAACATACTCTTTAGACAATTGAGCAGATGAAAACGGACGGGATTTTTGGATTTTTTCTAAATCCTTATGGTAATGGCAATTATTTGGTCAATTTCAATCTGTTCTTTTCTCCTGATTTTAGCTTTCAGAGGCAAAATATAAGCTTGGTGTTTGGTATCGTACCAAATAGCTGTTTCCCAAAGTGTATTACCAATTTGGGCTTGACATTTCAATCTACCCCAACCCTCTTCAAATTTTTGGAATAACTCTCTTATTTCGATTGAAATATTTTTAGGTACAGATACAAAATACCATGCAGCAGGAGAATCATGTTTCCACACTTTGGCTTTGAAGGAGTAGGATACTTTTCCAATTTCAATATGTAATGTGTTTTGGGCTTCCATGTTTTGGCTATAACTCACATCCGTGAACAATTTTTTCTTCATTTTCTCCTAGCACTTTTTTCTGTTTTCCTTCTTCCACCCACTTTTCGATGTTTTCTAGCATATAAGTATTTAAAATTGAGTTGGGAGCATTTAAAGGGTCGATAGTTGAAGTTAGTTCAAAACGTAGGTTTAGCAAGTGTTCTTTATCAGGATTATCTCCTTCTTTTACCATTTTAAGTTGAATAGCCTCCACTTGTGCATTATGTTCGGGATTGAGATTTCCTTTTAAAACAGTGCATTGATGACATACGCCTTTTTTGTTCACAAACGAACAACGGTTGTCGAAAATACGAACCATGTTTTTTCTGCCATTTGCTATGGCGTGTTTTACCTTCCCTTTGGAAAGGGTGGTGATTTCCATAATTTCATTGATCTTAAAGTGATATACTTCTTTCAACCACAGACAAATTTGTTGACGGAGTTCCAAGGTCTTGAAGATGCAATTACTACAATAGGCGATATGTTCTTTTATCTCATAGGTTTTATCGGGTGTATTGGAAAAAACATTCCGCATTTTGTCCCAAAGGCCTTCATCATTGGCATGGAGTTCAGCTCCGTAATCTTGTGCATTTTCTACCCAGCGTTTTTGTTTTTTCAAGTGATTTTTGGAAAGGTTTAAAGCAATAGTAAAAACCCAAGTCTTAAAAGATGATTTTCCTTTGAAAGTGTTGATGTTTTGATGAACCCTGATATAAGTTTCCTGTACTATGTCCTCCACATCTTCTTTATTGGTCAATAAGCGGTATAAGAAAGATTGAAGTTCTGGTTTGAACTTTAAGAAATCTTGGATGTGTTTTTTTAGTAGCATTGTCTGTTTTATGGTGTTGTGTTTAGTACTTATCAGCAAAAATTTTGGCTGTCAAAACTTCTGACTGAAGCAGTTATTTCTTCCAATAAAGCTTCTTTGTCATTCCATATTCTGTCAACAATACTAGTTCTGTCATCAGGAATAAGGAGTGTATCATCATTCCTAAAACCCCAAGCTATCATTTCTAATAAAATAGGGATTAATCCTATTCCCTTTTCAGTAAGCTGATATACTTTTTTTGTTTTGCGATGTTGATATTTTTCACTAATTAAAAATTCATTTAATTCTAGTTTTTTAAGCCGGTCTGATAATACATTAGTCGCTATGCCTTCTCCAGACTCTAAAAACTCATTATAGAAATGATAACCCTTAAAAACAATATCCCTAATAATCAACAATGACCATTTATCTCCAAATAAATCTAAGGATAGGCTAATAGGGCATTCTGAACGTTTTTCAGTTTTTTTCATCAAACACTTGTTTATTGCAAGTAACAAATTTAATAATTAAAATTTAACTGAAAATGGAAAAATCAAACAACTCAATTCAAGTAGTAGAAGGCTTTTTTAAAGCTATTAATAAGGGTTGTTTTGAAGAAGTAAAGACTTTTATGGCAAACAATCATCAATATTATGGTCTGATGTTTTCAACAGAAAACCCGGAAGATTATTTTGAAAAGTTAAAAGCTTTTGAAATGAAGTCTTTGGTTGAGACACAAGATATGTTAGTAGCGAAAACGGGAGTAACACACAGGTCTCTATTAAAAGTTATTTCACCTGTACAAACCGAAATACCTTGACTATGAAGTATTTGTTGTAGCTGATAATAAAATCACCCATCAGTATTTTTATTTCGACACCGCTTTATTTCCTAAACCGTAAACTTAAGATTGTATTAAGCCCAACATATTTGTATGTTTCGTTTCATGAAAATCTACGGAGATTTTCTGCCGTAAGCCGAAACCTGCCTGCCGGCAGGGATAGCACAAATGAGAGGATATAGCATCCTTTGTAAGCGGTAGTTTTATTTCTATTTAATCGTAATTCAAAATATTTTATCATTTTTTTCTTGTCATCCATCCCATATAGATTGAGGTTTGAAAAAAACGCAGTGGTGCTTCAAATCCGGCTTCTATCAATAATTGGCTCAATCTTTCTTCGGAAACAGCATTCAGTTCATTTTCAATTCGATGTAACCGGTTATTAATATCATCTTTGTCTAAATTCTTCGGTAAAAATAGCCTTAGTACTTCCAGATTTTCTTTGATTTGTGTTTTGTTGCCTGTAATATCGAGTAGGATTAATGGTGCACCAAATTCCAGTCTTTCAGCAATATTTTTCAGTAAATTTAATTTCGTCCCGTCATCTTCCATAAAATGCAGCACCAATAAAAGTGTTGCAGCGCCAAATTTGTCAGACCTATCTAAATCGTTTACTATTCCTTCAATGAGGTTTACATTCTTAAAATCTTTGAGGTTTTGAACCGCTTGTGATATCATTTCGGGAGAAGGGTCAATTCCGGTTATTTTCCATTGTTCCGTTGTATGAACAAAGCGTTCAATCTCATTTCCCGTACCACAGCCAACAACCAATAGGTTTTTGTTTTCTGTTTGTTTTAAAAGGTTAGGCAAATTGTTCATAAAATAATGGTAATTGGGTATCCATGTTTCTACAAATTGGTTGTACCCTGAAGCTCTTTGGTTTTCAAATAATTCTATCTTGTTCATTGTCTCTAATTTCAAAATATTTGTCTTATCGTTCAAATTCCCGCCAACGGCAGTCCGTCTAAAAACCCCTTTTTAAGTGAGTTTTCTAAGCTAAAATAGGTAAATATTTTGGATGTAAGTCTTTGTGTTTTTTGTTTTTTAAAAAGATGAAAGATGGAGATTTTGCCACAAAACTGCTCGTAAAAAGGTCTAGAACAGTATATAAATGGAAAAAATAAAGGACAAGCCTTTTCCAATAGGCCCGTAAACCCATTTTGCCCAACCAGATTGAAGATCCTGCGCAGGTTGTAGGCCGTAAACATTAGACATTTATTTCTTTTTCAAATATAAACTTTTGGATTTTGGTGCTTGAAATTTGAACTTTCACCCTTACATCTCAATAAACTTGTGTTTAATTCCGTAGAGTACAAGTCCGGTACGACTTCTTACTTCCAGTTTGTCGAAAAGGCTTTCGCGGTAACCGTCGATTGTTTTTGGTGAGAGGTTCATTACCATAGCAATTTCTTTATAGGTCATTTCGGTACAGGCTAATTTCAGGAATTGGATTTCCCGGTCTTTTAACTCAACCGCATCATCGTCCTTATCCTTTTTATCGATATTGTCCAGTAACTTATTGGTAATGCGGTCTGAATAGTAAAAACCTTTTTGCAAGACATCGTTCAGTGCGGTTTCAAAGACTTCCGGATCAATGTCTTTCAGTAGATACCCTTTGGCACCCAAGCGAAGCATTTTGATAATGGTTTCCTCGCTATCATCCATGGAAAGGGCTATTGCCTTCTGCTCCGGGTAGTTCTCCTTGAGCCATTCCATGGTTTCGACGCCATTCATAATGGGCATATTAATATCCAATAAAATAATATCGGGAAGTCCGTTCTCCTGAATGGTTTCTGTAAACACCTTTCCGTTGTTGGCATGGAAGACCACTCGGTAATCATCAAAAGAATCGACCAAAGAGGTAAGGGATTTTGCAAATAACAAATGATCGTCGACGATGGCTATAGTATGCTTTTTCATTTTTCAGAAGGCTTGGTTGGATAGGTCAAAGTTACTGAAACTCCTTCATTTTTTCCAGTTTTAATCGAAATTTCTGCACCTATGAGTTCAGCGCGTTTTTTTATGTTTATGAGTCCGCTTCCTTCACTCTGTTTTTCTATGTCAAAACCAACCCCATTATCGGTTGCGTTTACATACAGTTCTGTGGGTAAGTATTTTACAAGAATGGTTAATAGCGAAGCTTTGGAATACTTCACTACATTGGAAAAGCACTCCTGGAATATCCTAAAAATAATGATCTCGTCTTTTTTATCGATAACATAAGGCTCCCCCTCTACATTGTATTCAATTCTAAGGAAATTAAGGCGTTTAAAACGTTTCACTTCATTTTCCAAAGACTCCTGAAGTCCGATTTTTGAGACAAAATCGGTATTAAGACTATGTGATAGCTGTCGTAATTCCTTAAGTCCTTGTCCTAAAACATTGGAAGCCTCTTCAAAGCCTTTTTTTCTATCCTCGGGAATATCGTTTTGCAACATATTGAGTTGCATTTTTGCGACAGACAGTAATTGGCCTATATTGTCATGCAACTCCCAGCTGATATTTTTAAAGGTTTGTTCCTGTATTTCTGTTTGTGCCTGAGCTAATTCTTGCTCAAATTTTTGGCGCTCTTGAGCCTTTTCAATCAGTAGTTCTGTTTTTCTTCGTTGGTATGCTAAAAAAAAGCTAACCACAAAAATGATAAGAATAACAATTAAAACACTGACATAAATTATAAGGCTTATGATCTCTTTCTCGTTCTCCATGAAATGTCCAAATTCCTTGAATGTCCTAATAAATGTATTACAAAGGTACTTCCCCTGTAATTATATTTAGGCTGGCATGGTTTAGTATTTACAAATTTAATCGAACCACAACAAGTTGAAAGGGTGATTTTCCCCTTTTTTAACCTCCAACAACACCTGATTATTTCCAAGCACTAGTCTTCAACTACCACATCTTCAATGTTTTCAGATAAAAAAACATCTAAAATATTGTTTATTAGCTTTTATTGGTTAATTTTGCATCCGATTTCGGATTAACCTCTGACGATAATCGTGAATGTTGGTTTGAATTAACTTTTATAAATATAGCACAATGGAAGCTTTAGTAAAATTTGTTCAAGACGAATTTGTAGAAAAAAAAGATTTTCCTGAATTTTCAGCAGGGGATACAATTACGGTATACTACGAGATTAAAGAAGGTGAAAAAACACGTACTCAGTTCTTTAGAGGTGTTGTCCTTCAAAGAAGAGGTACTGGTGCATCAGAAACCTTTACGATCAGAAAAATGTCCGGTACTGTTGGGGTAGAAAGAATTTTCCCGGTTAACATGCCTGCATTGCAAAAAATCGAAATCAACAAAAAAGGTAAAGTTCGCAAATCGCGTATCTTCTATTTTAGAGGACTTACCGGTAAAAAAGCAAGAATTAAAGAGGTTAATTCATAACCTGTTTTTTACAAAAAGTAAAAGCCCTGCAATAGCGGGGCTTTTTTTATTAACAATTGTTGATAACTCATGTTTGTAACATGTTGATTAATAATTCGTTAAAAAATTGCAACTTAAGTGTTATTATATGTATATTAGCATCACGTTTAAGAAACATATGTTCTATGACATAAGGATGTTTTTAATTGAGTCTTTAAGAAAAAGGTATTATGCAAATAATACCGGACGCTAAAAGAAAGTTTGAACTGAGCAGGTAAAAGTGCTAAGTCAGTGCCGAAGAACTGGAACCTTGTGTTTTAAGTTTGAGTAGGAAGTTGAAAACAATCTTTTTGAAGCATCGGGGTTAGGTCTTGATAACATTATTGAGAAAACTTGTAGATGTTTCAATGGAAATAGTGAACTATACCAGTAGTTGGATTTGAAAGAATCATAATGAAAGTAAAGCAAAACTATTTCTAAGAAAGCCATATCAAAACATACATTGTAGTGATATGGCTTTTGTTTTTTGTTATATTGAACTCATTTAAATTTTCCCAAATTGGTTGCAAAATAATCTTTTAACCTCATTTTTCGTTTCAATCAAAAAAGTCAAAACGAATTCATTTTGTGATTCGTTGTGGTTCTGCTACTCAAAAACTGTTTTAAATTGTATATTTGCCCAGTTTAATTTAAAATTAGTTCTTCAAATAAATGTCACAAAAACCAAAAATTCTTTACACCAAAACAGACGAAGCACCAGCATTAGCCACTTATTCATGGCTTCCTATCGTTAAAGCATATACAGCTACATCAAATATAGATATTGAAACCAAAGACATATCCCTTGCGGGTAGAATACTGGCCGTATTCCCGGATATGCTCACAGAAGAGCAAAAAACATCCAATACTCTTAAAGAGTTGGGTAATATTGCTAAAACTCCCGAGGCAAACATCATTAAATTGCCTAATATCAGTGCCTCTATCCCACAGTTGGAAGACGCTATAAAAGAGTTACAAGCAAAAGGGTTTAATATCCCGAATTATCCGGACGAACCAAAAACCGATGCTGAAAAAGAAATCAAAGCTCGTTATGACAGCATCAAAGGAAGTGCTGTAAACCCGATACTTCGTGAAGGGAATTCAGACAGAAGAGCACCAAAAGCAGTAAAAAATTACGCCAAGAAGCACCCACACACTATGGGGGCTTGGACTTCAAGCTCCAAAACGCATGTAGCTACAATGGATCACGGTGATTTTTATTCAAACGAAAAATCATTGACCGTTCCTACTGCACAAGACATCAAAATCCAGTTCGTTGACAACAACGGAAACACTGATGTTCTAAAAGAAAGATTAAGCTTGCTCGATGGAGAAGTGATCGACGCTACGGTAATGAGCAAAAAAGCCCTGGTCAACTTCCTCGAAGAACAAGTGAAAGACGCCAAAGAAAAAGATGTGTTGTTTTCCATACATATGAAAGCAACCATGATGAAAGTGTCCGATCCGATTATATTCGGACATGTGGTAAAAGTATTTTTCAAAGAATTGTTTGAAAAACACGGCGATCTGCTTGAAAAAATTGATGTTGAAGAAAACAATGGACTTGGTGACCTTATAGAAAAAGTAGAAGAAGGATTAAACACAGAAGAGAAAAAAGAGGTTTTGGCTACACTTGAATCTGTTATGGAAAAGCAACCGGATCTTGCCATGGTAAATTCTGATAAAGGAATTACCAACCTGCATGTGCCGAGTGATATCATCATCGACGCTTCCATGCCGGCGATGATCCGTAATTCAGGCCAAATGTGGAACAAAGAAGGTAAAAGTCAAGATACCAAAGCCGTAATCCCGGATAGCAGCTATGCAAAATTATATCAAGCAACCATCGATTTTTGCAAGGAAAACGGTGCTTTTGATCCTACTACAATGGGAACTGTTCCTAATGTTGGACTTATGGCTCAAAAAGCTGAAGAATACGGTTCGCACGATAAAACTTTCGAAATTGCCGGAAATGGTGTTGTTCAAGTAGTAGATGCCAGCGGTGATGTAATTATCGAACACTCGGTTGAAGAAGGCGATATTTGGAGAATGTGCCAGGTAAAAGACCTTCCTATTCAAGACTGGGTTAAATTGGCTGTTAGCAGAGCTAGAGCGACAGACACACCAGCAGTATTCTGGTTGGATGAAAATCGTGCTCATGATGCGGAATTGATCAAAAAAGTAAATACTTATTTAAAAGATCACGATACAAGCGGATTGGACATCCGAATTTTATCCCCTGAAAAAGCGACTCACTTTACACTTGCCAGAATCAAAGAAGGAAAAGACACCATCTCTGTATCCGGAAACGTATTGAGGGATTATTTAACTGACCTCTTCCCTATCTTGGAAGTAGGTACCAGTGCAAAAATGCTTTCCATCGTTCCGTTAATGAATGGCGGCGGACTTTTTGAAACCGGTGCAGGTGGATCGGCTCCAAAACACGTTCAGCAATTCCTTGAAGAAGGACATTTACGTTGGGATTCATTAGGCGAGTTTCTGGCACTAGCTGTTTCTTTAGAGCACTTCGGAAATAAATACAACAATAAAAAAGCACTTGTTTTGGCAGATGCTCTAGATAAAGCTACTGAGAAATTCCTCGAGAATGACAAATCGCCTTCCCGAAAAGTAAATGAGCTGGATACACGTGGAAGTCATTTCTACTTGGCACTTTATTGGGCGCAAGCACTCGCTGAACAAAATGAAGATGCCGAATTGAAAGCAACTTTCGAGCCTGTGGCCAAAACACTTACGGAAAATGAGACAACTATTGTCGAAGAATTGATCAATGTACAAGGAAAACCAGTAGATATTGGTGGTTATTACTTGCCAGTTCTTGAAAAAGTGCAAAAAGCCATGAGAGCTAGTGAGACTTTGAATAGCATACTAGCTAAAATCTAATGAGTTATATTTTTATACCAAAACAAGACCTTCTCCACAAACGAAGGTCTTGTTTTTTTATGCTACCATCAGTATTTATATCATTAAATCTCCTTTCGGATATCTCCACATTTTTGCGTAATAATCTGTATTTTTGAAAAATGAATTTTATAAAGACCACAGAACAGACTTCACATTACGACCATCTTGAGAAGATGAGCGTAAAAGAATTGCTTACCAATATCAACAAAGAAGATAAAACCGTTCCTGATGCCGTAGAAAAGCAGATACCACAAATTGAAGTTTTGATCGAGGAGATTGTTCCCAAATTTGAAGATGGTGGGAGATTATTCTATATGGGAGCCGGAACCAGTGGTCGTCTCGGTATTGTCGACGCTTCAGAATGTCCGCCCACTTTTGGTGTTCCATATGATATGGTTATAGGCCTTATGGCCGGTGGTGATGTGGCCATCAGAAAAGCGGTTGAATTTGCTGAAGACAGTGAAGAACAAGGATGGAAAGACCTTCAGAAGCATAAAATATCAGAAAAAGATGTAGTTATCGGTATTGCAGCCTCCGGGACTACTCCATATGTGATCGGTGCATTGAAGGCTTGTAACGAGAACAATATTATCACAGGATGTATTACATGTAATAAAAATAGTCCTATGTCCGAAGTGGCTCAATACCCTATAGAAGTTATTGTAGGACCTGAATTTGTCACCGGAAGTTCCAGAATGAAAGCCGGAACCGCTCAAAAGCTAGTACTAAACATGATCTCTACATCGGTGATGATCCGTTTAGGACGAGTGAAAGGAAATAAAATGGTCGATATGCAATTGAGCAATCACAAATTGGTCAACCGTGCTATCCGTATGATCATGGAGGAAATCCCTGTTGATGAAAACACTGCTAAAGCATTGTTGAACGAATATCTAAGTGTAAGAAAAGCCGTTAAAGCATATCATGGGAAACGCCAATAAAGAACTTTTTTTTAAAAGCCTGAAATACTTCGCTTATACCGTGGTCTTGATGTTTTTGGCTCCGGCTGTAATTTATCAAGCCTTTAAGAATCAAACACATCCGTGGTATTGGCCGGTATTGATCGTCGGCTTACTCCTAGCCGTAGCAGCTATTGTAATGGGATTCTACAGCATAAAAGTCATTATGAAGTCTTTTTTTGGGGATGAATAAGAATCCCCTTCCTATATAAAAAAGAGCCGGTGAAAAAAAACTTTCGTTCTTCTACTGGCTCTCCCTCAAATGTATTTTTAAACTGCTCTTACAATTCTTTCACTTTTATATCCTTCCAATATACTTTTATACCGCCCCCATCGTGGATTTGTAAAGCAATTTTCCCTGTAGCCTCTCCAATTTTCTGATCGGTAAAACTGATCATCTCGTGACCATTAAGCCATGTGGTTACATGATTCCCAACAACACGTATCTTCATTTTGTTCCAATCTCCATAGTTCAGGTATTTATCTTTCTCCTTATCCGGTTTTATCAACCATCCCCTTCCATAAGATTCATAAACACCTCCTGTGTCATGATCCGGAGGAGCAACTTCGGCTTGCCAACCACTTATTTTAGTGCCTTCTATACTCGATCTAAAGAAAACACCACTGTTTCCATCGGCTTCCTGCTTAAATTTTGCCGTTAATTCAAAATCCTTATAGTTCTTTTCAGTAGCCAAGTATCCATATTGCTTATCGGGACCACTTTCAGAAACCAACAGACCTTCATCATTCACATACCATTTTTCGGTTCCGTAGATTTCCCAACCATCCAGATTAGACCCGTTAAACAATGAAGTGCTTGTACTACATGCCATGAATAATAATGCGAATACTACACCAGTTATAACTCTTGATTTCATAGTTCTTTGATTTTTACATTCTTAAACCAAATAAAACTTCCGTGGTCCTGTAAGCCTATATAACCGGTTTTTGCTTTTCCGTAATGAGGATAATCCTTCCATTTTCCGGTTTCTTTTCTTTTTTGCCAATCATCAGACCAAGGAACAAACTCTACTGTTTTCTTTCCGTTGAGCCAATACGTAACTTTTTTATTGGTAAAGACAATACGGGTGGTATTCCACTCTCCGGCTTTTTTCAGCACTCCTTCATAATCGGGATCATACATTCCGTAATCGGCACCAATAGATTGCCATGCTTCCAATTTTTGTGGAAAACCGACCTGATCGATCATTTGATATTCCGGAGCGTTAAAATAGGGGGCTTCATATTGTTCTCCTTCCACCACGTGGTAAAAGAGTCCGCTATTTCCTCCTTCTGAAATTTTCCATTCTACAGAAAGTTCAAACTCTCCATATCGTTTATCTCCATAGATAATATCACCTCCTATATCACCCCCTTTACCAAGCGATTTTAACATCCCGTCCTCAATCACCCAGCTTTCTGGCAAGGTTTCGCTGTTATAGCCTCTCCAGCCATCGGTCGAGGTTCCATCAAAAAGATATTCCCATTGATCATTTACCGTTTCTTCTGCAATCACTTCTTTTGCTTCCTCTACAACAACTTTATTTTCTTTTTTGGTGTCCTTGCAAGCAACACTTACCAATGTAGCCATGGCTACGATATATATTTTTTTCATTTTTCTGATTAGTTAGATTAAAAAAGATTTAGATTAATTTCATTTTTATCGGATCCCATTCAATAAATTTATTTTGCTTGTAACTGTCATTACACAACAATGCTGGTGCTGCAGCCCTAAAAGCAAATTCGGGATCTTCTACGACACTTCCGCCGGTTCTAATGGCATTGAAAAAGTTAGCAAAATGATCGTAATGTGCTCCTTTATACCCCTTTTCAGCTTTATAAACGGTTTCTAGAGGCGGAACCATTTTCTTCCGATCGCTTTTTTGAGTTTGTCCTTTCAGTTTTTCAGCCATAAACGGATCGTCATCATAGGTATGAGCATTTCGTTTCAACACTACTTCTTCCCATTTTACGTCCATCGAACCTTTGCTTCCTACTATTTTCAAGTAGGTACTGCCACTGGTTCCATCAACAAAATTACATCGTAAAGACAAATTAAACCCGGGATGCTGTTTACTGTCAGGATAATTGAACATTCCCAACAGCACATCGGGGACTTCGCGTCCGTCTTTCCAAAATCGTAAACCTCCCATAGCCGACACTTTGTTTGGTCCGTAGGAATTGGTTATAAAATGTAAGCTGGAGAACAAATGCACAAAAAGATCTCCCGACATTCCTGTTCCGTAGTCTAAATAATTACGCCATCTAAAAAAGCGCATGGCATCAAAAGGTCTTTTTTTGGTATTTGCAATAAATCTATCCCAATCAACCGTCTGTTCAGAAGCATCCGTCGGAATCGGATATTGCCAAGCCCCTGTAGGCGAATTCCGTGCCCAAAATCCTTCAGCATAATTTAATTCCCCTATGGCTCCGGCAGCCAAAAGTTCTTTAGCTTTTTCATTTCCTAAAGAAGAAAGTCCCTGACTTCCTACCATAAATATTTTTCCGGATTTCTTCCAGGCCTTTACCAGTTCCATTCCTTCATCTACAGCATGTACCATAGGCTTTTCACAATACACATGCTTCCCGGCTTTCAAAGCGTCTATTCCTATTTGTTTATGCCAATGGTCAGGAGTTCCTATAATAACTGCATCAACATCATCTCTTTTGAGTATTTCCTTGTAATCTTTGGTCGCGAAAAGTGAAGAACCCCAATTTTTCTTTGCTTTGTCGAGATTACCAGTATAAAGATCACAAACGGCCGTTATTTCCACATTGGGATGCTTTAAAGCGGTATTCATATCAGCTGTACCCATACCTCCTGCACCTATTAAGGCAATACGAATAGTATCTAAACTATTATTTATTGGTATTCTTTTAAGTAATTCCACAGGTTGGGGTGTTTTAGCAAAAGCTGAAGGTGCTACCGTTGCTGCGGCTCCGGCTACACCAAGTTTTTTAATAAAACTTCGTCTGTTGTTTTTGTTCATAAAATAAGTGTTTAATTGAATTAACACTCCTAATCTATTGATACAGGATGTAGTAAATAGGGTAACAAATGGGGTAATAAATTAAAAAAATTGCTTTTTATAAAAACAAAGTTTATCTATTGAGCATCTTAATATCATAACTCTCCTTATAAAAAGACTCGTATAGTTTTTTATAGCTTTTCATTATTTTTTGGGCCGATGCATGTTTGCCATCCTCTATAAAAAGCTGTATCTTCTTTTTTACAGCAGGTTCATAAAGAGGATCAATAACCAAAATAGCTTCAATAATATTCAACAACACATCACTCCCAAGCTTATTTTTTGTCTCCACATAAGGTGTTAGAACATCTAGTATTGTATTTCCATAATCAGCTTTAAAGCTGTCCAGCCATTCAAAATCCATTTGTGGTAAAAACGGACCTTTTCTTACGAGATGGGTGATTTTGACAAGGTTTGCTCGATCTATTTCACAGCTTTTATTTAAGAATAAGCCCGGAATAAGCGCCTTCAACGCTACGATATCTGTTTTAATATTTTCAGGAATCTCCATTTGCCATTTTTTGTCAGAAAAAACAATATTCATTGGTAATTTTCTCCCAAATACCTTTCGCAGTTCTTTAATTTGCGTGCTTCTATTATTCTTCATGCTGGCTGGAGAAAAGTTAGGCCATAATATCTCTCCCATTTTTTTAGAGCTTATTCCCCCATCTTTTATAGTAAAAAGCAATAACAATATAAACAACTCTTTTCTTTTTGGTGAAAGATGATGACTAACATCTTCCATCTTGGTAAGGCTTTTTAATACAAATCCCCCTAAAAGTTGAATATGATAATTCGTTGAAGTAACATTGTGGTATTTAATTTTCTTTTTCCGTGCAAATGGAGCTCTTTTTATAAGAAGAATTGCCAAAATCCCAAAAACAAACAAACCTATAACAACAAACAGCCATATAGAGGTTTCAGATTGTGTATGTTGTATTGGTATCCCACTTGTGTATACTTCGAGAATTTCATCATCACTCAACGTCCGGTTCCACATCGCAAAATCGCTCATCATCCCCTTATAATATTGTCCCCATAAATTACTTCCTATCAAAATGGAATGATCGGTATTGGCAATGGTAGATGCTTCCTGTTTATCGATAAGTTTTCCATTCTGATAGAAAAACACTTTATCATTAGGCATGTACACAAAAGCTATATGAATCCATTTCCCGGATGTTACCCGCATAGCATCACTGATATGATCTTTGATTCCCGGTGTGGTAAATTGAAGGTTTCCATCAAATATTTTAGCGGAAAAAACCTCTCCTTTCCCTATAATGCTATTGCTCCCATCAACTTTTTCCGGTTTTAACCAAACCGCTATAGTCAATTCTTGAAAATTCGTATTGTCTGAACCAAAATCTATATAACTCGTAGCACCGTTAAAATAGGCAACTGTTCCCTTCTCACTTTTTTTGTATTGAATATCAATCGGTGTGGCTCTTCTTTTTTGCAGAATATTCTCGAGCAATTGCTCCTGAAATGGCAGATGAAATTTAAGCTTATCTTCTATTTGATATTTGTATGCCCTGAATACTTTAGCAGAATCTGCATCATAATCATCAAAATTAAATATATCAGGAGAAAACCGATATCCACGTTTTTGTGGCGATAATTTGATTTCAGATGACAAAAACTCCCCCGTTGTGATTAAATCTGGAACTTCCTTCCAGCCTACGCCTTTTAAAGGCTCACCATCAATTTCCACGCTTACTGTATGCTCCTGCTCCAATACATCATTTGCCTGCGGAAAAACAACTGTGTTCCACATAAGAAAAAATAATATACCAAAACACAAATTAAGCTTCATCGAGTAGCAGAAATGTTATAACAACTAAAATATGAAAAACTTTTCAGGCAATGGTACCTTATCAATTAATCCTTAATATCAGCTGCTTGATAAAACACCTGCTGTAAGGCCTGACGGATATCCAAGCTATACAATTTTCTATGCGACCTGTTAGGATACACCCTGTTTGACAAAAAGATAAACATCAAATTGTTCACAGGATCAGCCCAAACAAAAGTTCCAGTAAAACCTGAATGTCCAAAACTTTCCGAACTCACCTCCGGTGCCGGATATGCTTTTGTAATATCCAACTCCTTATTATTTAGAAGGGGTTTATCAAAACCGAGTCCGCGATAATTATCATTCTCCGGATATTGAACCCGTATAAATTCTTTCATCGTCGCTTCAGAAATATATTGCTTACCTCCATAATTCCCCATATTTTGGTACATAAAGATGAGTTTCGCCAAATCGTTTGCTGTAGCAAAAAGTCCGGCATTACCCGACAGTCCTCCCATCAAACCTGCATTTTCATCATGAACCCATGCCCGCACCAAATCTTTTCTAAAAATAGTATCGATCTCGGTCGGAACTATCAAACTGTCAGGATATTTACCTTTAGGATTAAACATTAAATTATTAGCTCCAAGAGGTCTGTAAATGCTATCCATTACATATTTTTGATAATCGATACCCGTTAAATCTTTGATGATCTCTGGGTACAGAAGAAAACTCAATCCTGAATATTTATACTTTTTTTCTGATGAAACATCTGATCTGTTAATGATTCGCTTCATTTTATTATAAAATCGTTTATTCAGGTATAACCCATCATAAAGTTGAACTGAAAACCTGTTGCTTCTCTTTGATCTGACAAAACGTTTTTTAAACCTCCCCTTCTTCATCACTTCATTAACAAAAACAATATAAGGTTCTAATCCTGCCTGATGTGCTAATATTTCCCTTAGCGTCAAATCCCTTTTATCTTTTTTTCGTTTCCAAGGGTTCCAATAGGTACTGAACTTTTCATCGAGGTTAATTTTTCCTTGATCCACCAGTTGCATCAAAACCGGCAAAGCCCCAGAAATTTTTGTTACTGAAGCCAGATCATACAAATCGCTCTTACCAACTCGCTGCAAACTATCATAAGTATGATATCCAAAAGTTTTATGATAAATAGTGGTATTATTTTTAGCAACCAACAACTGAGCCCCGGGAAAAGCCTGCTCTTCAATCCCCTTTTTCATTATCGAATCTACCTTGTGATCAATATAAGCTGAATTCAGGCCTTCATCCTCCGGCACTCCGGGAGATAATACATCTAAACTACCATTAGTCTGTGCTATAGCCGCATGATGAATAAATAAAAAGAAGAAAAAGAATTTGAAAAGAATTTTCATATTGCATGAGATTAAACTGCAATTTAGCAAATGAATTCCAATCCATCATATATAAAAAGAAATGTGATGATCAGGGCGTGTCCCGCTTCTGGCGGGCCGGGCCTGCCTTTGTCGGCAGACAGGCTCTCGCTTTCAAAAAACAGTCAACTGCCAAAAACCGTGCAAAACAAAAAACCCC
>NZ_JAPFGA010000015.1 GCF_026241135.1 Galbibacter kalidii | reverse complement strand
GCGATCGGAGAACTCCAGAAGGTTTTGCCCTTTAAATATGTCCATTTTTTAATATATTTACTATGATTGAAGATACGTATTTAAATACTGACCTCTACAAAATATTTTATTGTCTATATCTTGCCTACCTATGATTGTCATTATTTCAACAACATCACCTACAATTCGATAATAAATGGTATCAACCCCGCATGCACAATACCTATATCCAGTTCTTATATAATCTGCTGAAGGAAATTGATATGGATTATCGGAAATGCGTTCGAAATGATCGAAAAAAGCAAAAAAATATGCATCGGCCTGAGTTTCGCCAAACTTTTTCACACCATATCTATGGATTCTTATAAGATCAGACTCTGCTTCCTTGCTAATCTTGTACCTTTTCATTTAGCTTCACTCTTCTTTGACTGGGCTAAAATCTCCTCTTTTGTTTTGTTAGAAAATCCCCCTTGTTCAGCTTTAACAAGCTTCTCTCGGATCCAGTCAATTTGCTTTTGTTGTTTTCGCGCCTGACGAATTAGGTCATTAACAAGTTCACTTTTACTTGTGTATTCTTCGCTTTTTACTTGCTCTTTTAACCATTTATCATTTGGCTTTGTCAATGATATACTTTGCCTCGTCATAATTTAAATTTCTGTATGGTTCAAATATACACCACATTCGAATCAAAAACAAATTCACTTACCTAATTCCCTTTTAATCAATCTTTTCGGTCAGTTTTGCAAACACTTTTTTAGGATCCTTTCCTTGATAAAGCACAGCGTAAACCGCATCAATAATTGGGGTTTTAGACTTTCTCTTTTGTTTAGAAGTAATAATATAGGCACTCTTTGTAGCGTAATAGCCTTCGGCTATCATATTCATTTCCATCATAGCACTTTTTACCGTATAGCCTTTGCCAATCATATTTCCGAACATACGGTTACGGCTAAAAATGGAATATCCTGTCACCAACAGATCCCCTAAATAGGCCGAATTGTTGATATTGCGTTTCATTCTGTGAATACGCTTGATAAAACGTTTCATTTCGCGTATGGCATTGCTCATCAATACCGCTTGAAAATTATCTCCATAGCCGAGTCCATGTGCAATACCTGCCGCTACGGCATAAATATTTTTAAGCACCGAAGCATATTCGGTCCCAATAATATCATCACTCACCTTGGTTTTGATATAGGAAGTAGACAATTTTTCTGCCAATAACGAGGCTTTAGATTCATCAGAGGAGGCCACTGTAAGATATGAAAGTCGTTCCAAAGCAACTTCTTCTGCATGGCAGGGCCCTGTAACCACTCCGATTCGTTCAAACGGCACGTCATACAAATCGTGAAAATACTCCCCTACTATAAGTCCGCATTCCGGGACAATCCCTTTAATAGCTGAAAAAATGACCTTTCCCTCCAAGGAAGTTGATAACTTTTTTAATTCGCTATTCAAAAAAGCAGACGGAATGGCGAAGATGAGATAATCGGCATAGTCGACAATCTCATTGATATCGTTACTCAGTTTCAATTTTTCCGTTTGAAACTCAACAGAGCTCAAATAATTCGGATTGTGCTGTTCATTCAGAATATGTTCCTTAGCATAAACATTACGCATATACCAGCCCACTTCATCAACATTCTCACACAATATTTTAACAAGAGCTGTAGCCCAGCTTCCACCTCCTAAAACAGCCACTTTTATGTTATTCTCCATTCCGGTTTTCGTTCATTTAAAAATCAAAAGTAATTAAATTTTGAAACAAGATGTTATAATTTGATTATCAATAAGTTAATGTTTTTGGCACAATCGTTGGTAATATCAAATTGAACTTTAAAGACGTATGATATGCGAATTGGAAAATTACTCTTGGGAATACTAATGATCGGTTTTATAACAACCTCTTGTTCGTCCGATCCATATATCAATGATGGAGCCCCTGCCATTACACTGGAAGAACTCTTGACTTCATACGATTTGTGGTATGTAAACATTAACGACACTCAAGGAAGTGGTGAGGTTCCTTTTTTACAAACCGCTTTTACCCTCTCTTTTGATTATGGTCTGCTTATGGCTAACAACAATCTTGTGGGCTTTGGGAGTACCGGAAATGGTTTAGGTATCAACACAGGCACCTATGCCACTTATGGATCAATACTGGAAGTAGATCACGATTTGGATGGTTTTATGCAACTGGAAGTGATTCAGCACCAACAAAACTATATCGAAATCTACGATTCCTACACCAACACTTCCTATTTTCTGACGGGATATCAAAGACAAAACTTTGACTATGATTATGTTTTTTATGAAAATATTGAATACTTCCTTCAGGAGTATGAAGCATGGGAAAAAACATTCACGAGTAATTATGGCGCTTTAAACGAATTTGACGAGGAGAATTTCCTCACTTTCATACCAGAAGGATATGGGGATACATTCCTGTCTTCTGTGGATCCTCCTTCCGGAACCTCTGTTAATAATGTGGTATGGGATTATGAAGGCATCTATGGTGTATATGATGTGGCAGGCGACCCCTATTTAAAAACTTTAACACTAGATTATGACTACATGGGCAATGATTATTTTGAACTTGTCGTTATTAATGATAACAAGATAGAGTTGTACCACCCGGATTCGGGAACAGTATATGAGTTTACAGGAAGAGGATACATTCAGTATTTAAAAGGAGCAGAAAATAATGATACAAAAAACTCAAGAAAACGTACTAAGGTAGAACGAGAAGAAATGAATATAGAACGTCAGAGCCCTCGGGGAAGACCTATTGTCTCCAGATGATAAACCCGACAAAACTGCCTGACAGCAGGCATAAGAACATCTAAAATCTCACTTTGTGAGTGAACATAGGAAAATTAAGTTAGGTTAGTTGATTTTTTGGTTGGTTATTTGTATTAAACCGCCTTTTGCCATAGCAAGAGGCGGTTTTTTCTTATTGTTTTATTTACTTTCTCCTCTTGTTTTGCATTTTGAATTTATGTACATTGAGAATTATTAACACATTATTATAAAAAATAAACATTATGGGATTATTTTCATTTATTAAAGATGCAGGTGCCAAAATTTTTGGCGGGAAAACTTCAGCAGAAAAAGCGGCAGAGGAAGCTGCGGATAAGGCTGCTGCCATTGAAGCGGCCAACAAAGAAGCCGCCGCTGGGCTTGCAGAAACCATTAACGACCTCGGACTTAAGGTTAAAGACCTGAAGATATCCATTTCCGGAGATACAGCTACTGTAAGCGGATTGGCATACGATCAAAGCAATAAAGAAAAGATTGTTTTGGTAGTAGGAAATAGTGCCGGAATTGCCGTGGTTGACGACCAAATGGAAGTGGAAAACACAGAGCCGGAAGCACAATTCCATACCGTAGTGAGCGGTGATACACTAAGTAAAATTGCTAAAGAATTCTACGGAAACGCAATGAAATATCCTGTGATATTTGAAGCGAATAAACCTATGCTTGAACATCCCGATAAGATTTATCCAGGGCAAGTATTGCGTATTCCTGCTTCGCCGGAATAAGATAAAATATTTATGTCACACTGAGCCCTGTCGAAGTGCACTCTAAAACTTTTTATTATTATCCTTCGACAAGCTCAGGAAGACAAGTCTTGAAATAGAAATATAAACAAATATTTATTTATAAAAATTCATCAGATCGATATATTCCCAAACATCAGGGGGTAACAAGGGCTTAACATTCTTGCCCTTTGCTATCGATTTTCTTATAAAAGTGGAAGATACCTCCATAATCGGAGCTTCCACTTTTTTTATTTTAGAATGGTCCTGAAATTCTGACTTCACTCCGGAATTTTTATGAATCCTCGGATATACATAAATATTGTAATGCGCTAAGATCATATCGTGATTTTTCCACTTGTGGAAGCTCGTCAGGTTGTCTTCGCCCATCAGCAAAGAAAAGCTGTGATCGGGGTGTTTTTCTCTTAGGTGAACCAGCGTGTTGATGGTATAATTGGGCTGCGGTAAATCAAATTCGATATTGCTGGGTTTTAGTTTATCATAACCTTCAGTGGCCTTGTAAACCATCTCCAAACGGTGGTGATCCTCTAAAAGGGTACGTTTCTTTTTCAGTGGATTATGTGGTGTGACCACCAACCAGACTTCATCTAAATCGGTGAATTCTACCATATGGTTGGCCAACACCAAATGACCTACATGTATGGGGTTAAAAGTCCCGAAATAGAGTCCGACCTTCTTCATTATTGTGTTCTTTCTTCCTTGTTCAAACCGATATAATCGGCTACCAGATCATAGGCTTCTCTTTGGGCCGTTGCCAAATCGTAGTTTTTTATAATCTCATCAAATTGAGGGGCCGTCGCCAACTCGATAGAAGCTTTGGCAATACGCATGTTTATCTTATCCTCGCTTTCGGTTTTCCTCTTTTTGAGTCTTATTTTTAGTTCGTCTACACTGGGCGGCTTCACAAAAACAGCCAGTGTTTCCTCGGGGAACTTCTTTTTTATTCGCAGTCCACCCGCCACATCAATATCAAAAATAACATTCTTCCCCAAGGCCCAGATACGTTCTATTTCCTTTTTTAATGTCCCGTAAAAATTATCGCGATACACCTCTTCCCACTCCAAAAAATCTTCGTTCTTTATATGATTTTTAAATTCCTTCAGGGACAGAAAATAATAATGTTCTCCATCTTTCTCTTCTCCCCTTGGTTCCCTTGAAGTTGCGGAAATGGAAAACGCAAGATTCAGTTCGGGATGCTTAAGCAAATGTTTGACGATAGTTGTTTTTCCACTGCCCGAAGGCGCAGAAAAAATAATGAGCTTTCCTCCCTTTCCGGTATTGTTTTCTTGCATTTTTCGTGTTGTTTCGTTTTGTGAATGTATGAATGATGGTTTAACTACAACACATTCAATATTTGCTCTTTGATCTTTTCCAATTCATCTTTCATCTGCACCACCAGTTGTTGCATGGGTGCATAATTGGCCTTGGAACCCGTTGTATTGATCTCCCTACCAATCTCCTGACAGATAAATCCGAGTTTCTTTCCGTTGGAATCATCAGAAGCAATGGTTTCCAAGAAATAATCCAAGTGATTGGCGAGGCGCACTTTCTCTTCTGTGATATCGAATTTTTCAAGATAATAGATCAGTTCTTGCTCAAATCGGTTTTCATCTACATTCTCCTTGATGTCGGAAACGGCTTTTTCCAAACGCTCGCGTACAGATGCCATACGTTCCGGATCCATCTCTTCCACCTGCTTTAGTAAAGTATGTATGTTTTGAATACGCTGAACAAAATCCTTTTCCAAAACAGCACCTTCCTGGGTTCGGAAAGTATTGATCTCTTTCAGGGCCTCAACCACGGCTTCTTTGATCGCCTTATATTCTTCTTCATCGATCTCATCGCGGTCTGCTTTGAGTGCATCGGGCATTCTCACAGCCATTTTCAGTAACTCTACATCGTCATTTTCAGTAATTTTTTCAGGATTAACAGCCCTAAGCTGTTCCATATATTGCCTCACCACGTTTACATTCACTTCTGAATTGGAAGCTTCTCCGGTAATCTCCACATACAGGCTAAAGTCAATTTTACCTCTCACCAAACTATTGGCAATGATATTTTTGAGCTCCAATTCTTTTTCCCTGTATGAAGAAGGAGTCCTGGCGTTCAGGTCGAGGCTTTTACTGTTAAGGGATTTTATTTCTACTGTTATTTTTTTGGAAGGAAGCTGAATCACATTCTTCCCAAAACCTGTCATGGATTGTATCATCTTTATTTTTTATCGATAGGCAAAAGTACGAAATTGAAAAGGTTTTGAAAATCAGAAATAATGTCATTTCAATTCCGAAAAAATACCTCATCAAAAAAGGCCACGCAAAATGCGTAGCCTTTTTATTTATATTCTTTTGATCAGGATTTTTAATCAGTCACAACAACCGGATTGCTATTGCTCCATTCGGTAACGTTGGTGATTCTATTATCGTCATAGTTAACTTCTTTTAAAACATCATCACTCCAGAAAAACCATTTCCCGGTCTTTTTTCCATGCTCATATTGTGCCATCGCTGTTTTATTCCCTTTTTCATCATACGATTTCCACTCTCCGTGAAGTTTTCCATCTAAATAATAACCCGTTTGTGCTACTTCCCCATTATCGTGAAAAAAAGTAGCTTTTATCTTTTCTCCTTCTTTTTCTAATTTTGGTTTATTCTCTACTTCTTGAGCCACAGCCGCAAACGAAAAAATCATCGCTAACATTAATACTATCCTTTTCATATCTTTAATATTTTAAATTCTTACATTTACTTTACACTAACATAACAAATATACTAAATTTATTTACATTAAAAAAACATTTACGTAACATTAAATTAACATTAAGCTTATAAAACACTTATTTAGAGATGTTTATAATATTAACTCAATGTAAAGAATATCTAACTTTAACATTTAAAACCCCAATTAGAGACGATTTCTGCTATAAAAACAGCTCTCAATGGTATTGGCGTTACAGTCAGTTGATAAAAGTTTAAATGAGTTCATTACCTTTGCACCGCTATAAAAAACAATGAAAATTCATGTATAGAAGTCATACTTGTGGCGAGTTGCGCGAAACGCATATAAACCAAGAGGTAACCCTGTCGGGATGGGTACAAAAAGTAAGGGATAAAGGATTTATGGTGTGGGTGGATCTCAGAGATCGTTATGGTATCACCCAATTAATCTTCGACGAAGAGCGCACGCCGAAGCAAATGATGGAAACAGCCGAAAATCTAGGGCGTGAATTTGTGATCCAGGTAAAAGGCTCTGTCATTGAGAGAGAATCCAAAAACAACAATATTCCTACCGGAAACATCGAGGTTTTAGTCAGTGAAATTACCATATTGAACAAATCCAAAACACCTCCTTTCACTATAGAAAATGAAACAGACGGCGGCGATGACCTACGAATGAAATATCGCTATCTCGATATCAGGCGTAATCCTGTGAAAGAAAGTCTTATTTTCAGACACAAAGTTAGCATTGAAGTAAGGAATTATCTTTCCACTCAAGGTTTTATAGAAGTGGAAACGCCATATCTCATTAAATCTACTCCTGAAGGAGCTCGCGATTTTGTGGTTCCTTCTCGTATGAACGAAGGGCAATTCTATGCTTTACCTCAGTCGCCACAGACCTTCAAACAATTGTTGATGGTGGGCGGAATGGATAAGTATTTCCAGATTGTGAAATGCTTTAGGGACGAAGACCTTCGCGCCGACAGACAACCGGAATTCACACAAATAGACTGCGAAATGGCCTTTGTTGAACAGGAAGATATTCTGAATGTTTTTGAAGGACTCACACGTCATCTTCTAAAAAACATAAAAGATGTTGAAATTGGTGATTTCCCAAGAATGACTTACGACGAGGCCATGCGGAAATACGGAAACGACAAACCGGATATTCGTTTCGGAATGGAGTTCGGCGAATTGAACGAAGTAGCACAGCATAAAGATTTTAAAATATTCAACCAGGCAGAGTTGGTAGTTGGAATTGCAGTTCCGGGAGCTGCCTCATACACCAGAAAACAGATCGACGCCTTGACCGACTGGGTAAAACGTCCTCAAGTGGGTGCTTTGGGCATGGTGTATGTGAAATGTAATGAAGACGGCACTTTCAAATCTTCTGTTGATAAATTCTACGATCAGGATGATTTGAAAAAATGGGCAGAAGTTACCGGAGCACAAGCTGGTGACCTCATCTGTGTATTGTCCGGTCCGGCAAACAAAACCAGAACTCAGCTTAGCGCCTTGCGAATGGAACTCGCCGAACGTCTAGGCCTGCGTAAAGCAGACGAGTATGCGCCACTTTGGGTAGTTGATTTTCCTTTATTGGAATGGGATGAAGAAACCGAGCGCTATCACGCTATGCACCATCCGTTTACTTCACCAAAGACGGAAGACATTAAACTATTGGACACAGACCCCGGAAAAGTAAGAGCCAATGCCTATGATCTTGTCCTTAACGGAAATGAGATCGGTGGAGGGTCGATCAGGATTTATGATAAAGATTTACAAGCCTTGATGTTCAAACACCTTGGTTTTACCGAAGAAGAAGCAAAAGCACAATTTGGTTTCCTTATGGATGCCTTCCAATACGGAGCGCCTCCACACGGCGGACTTGCCTTTGGTTTTGATCGTTTGGTGGCTATTTTGGGCGGACAAGAAACCATTCGTGATTTTATTGCATTCCCAAAAAACAATGCCGGACGCGATGTGATGATCGATGCGCCTTCAAAAATTGACGACGAACAACTCAAGGAACTCAACATTAAATTGGAAATTTAAAAATAGCCCCTGCAAGTCCCGTGCTTCGGGACTTGCAGGGTTATAAATTGAACAATCCTTCTCATTACTTTTATCTCATCTAAAATTTTTAACTTAAATTGAGGTTGAAAACTACTTAATAAGCATAATAAACTGTTATGTGAAATGCCAAACACGAAAAGAACTTTACTTACCCGCATATTGATCTGGCGTGCCAAGCACATCTCACAACGTCAATTCGTTTATATCCTTAGTATTTTGGTAGGTTTTACCTCCGGTATAGGTGCGGTGGTATTAAAGAACTTTACCCATTTTATAGAACTTTTGCTGGAAGGCAACCTCATTCAGCTTTACCATCATGCTTTCTATTTTGTTTATCCTTTAATCGGATTGGCGCTTACCTATCTCATTATCAAATACGTCATCAGAAATAAACTAAGCCAAGGCATCCCCTCCACCTTGTTTGCTATTTCCAAACGAAAAGGGATCATGAAGCAATTTCAAATGGTGGGGAGTATTCTTACCGCCCCCATTACCGTTGGTTTTGGTGGTTCTGTCGGGTTGGAGGGTCCTACGGTTGCCACAGGTGCAGCTTTGAGCTCTAATATCGCCCGGCTTTTTCATATGAATCAAGCCAACAGGACTTTGCTTATTGGCTGTGCTGCTGCAGGCGCCATGGCTTCGCTGTTTAAAGCTCCCGTTGCTGCTATCATTTTTGCGATAGAGGTCTTTAGTTTAGATCTTACATTGGCTTCGTTGTTACCATTGCTTTTGGCTTCCATTTCAGGAGTGATTACTTCCTATTTTTTCTTCGGAAGTGATATTTTGCTCCCCTTTAGACTTGAAGAGGGTTTTAAACTGAACGACATTCCTTTCTATATCCTTTTAGGTCTAGTAGCCGGATTTACCTCTGTTTATTTTACAAACGTATATGCAAGAATCAACGATTACTTTCAAAAAATTGCCTCCCCAATCAAAAGATTGATCATTGGCGGTCTGGGTATCGGGATACTTCTCTTTTTTATCCCCCCACTCTATGGTGAAGGTTATGAGGTAATCAACCATTTGGTACAAGGAAACCCAAAAGGGGCCCTGGAAAACAATTTTTTCAATCTTGACCTTGATAATGTATGGGTAGTAGTAAGCCTCCTGGCCGGTTTGGTTATTTTTAAAGTTGTAGCCAGTTCGCTAACCTTCGGAGCCGGCGGTGTAGGAGGAATTTTTGCTCCTGCCCTTTTTATGGGAAGTATCATGGGAAATTGTCTGGCCAAAATACTCAATAATATTGGGCTGTTGAATAGCCCCATATCCGAAAGTAATTTTACACTGGTCGGAATGGCGGGCTTAATGGCAGGTGTCCTTCACGCACCCCTAACAGCAATCTTCCTCATTGCCGAGCTCACCGGCGGTTATGAACTCTTTATTCCGTTGATGATCACAGCGGCTATTTCATTCTCGATCACAAAACATTTTGTTTCCCATTCAGTTTATACTATGGAATTGGCGCGTAAGGGAGAACTCATCACCCATAATAAGGATCACGCAGTTTTGACCTTAATGGATCTTGAAAGTGTAGTGGAAAATAATTTTATCCCTGTTTATCCGGATATGAAACTGGGTGAAATTGTACACGAAGCTGTTGTAAAATCCAAACGAAACATCTTTCCAGTGCTTGACCGAAAGACACACCAGATGAAAGGAATCATCCTGCTCGACGACATTCGATCGATTATGTTTGATCAAAGCCTGTATGACGATATAAAAGCATCCGATGTCATGCATAACCCTCCGGATACCATCGATTTTAAAGCAGATAAAATGACCGAGGTGATGCAAAAATTCCAAGACAGTGGAGCTTGGAACTTACCGGTAATCAAAGATGAAAAATATTACGGATTTGTATCTAAATCAAAATTACTAACGGCATATCGTAGAAAATTAATAACTTTTACACGATAGGGCACATCACCTTCTAAAAAATCAAAAAAAATGAAGAGAATCATTCAATTGCTTTTTGTCGCTATTGTAATCGCCGTAGCCGTTGGTTATTATTTCAAGTTGCTAGAAGAAGATCATATAACGGGTGACAAGATTATAGGGATTGCCGTTTTGGCTTTTGCTTTTCTTTTAATGCCCCTGTTTATATACCACCGATCTAAAGGGAAAAAATTATCAGATTATACACTGACCAAAGACAATCTTGATAAAATGAATAACAAAGAGGGGAAAAACCCTGAAAATCAATAATTTTTAAAAGAAAAAACCTTTATTTTATACAGCCTATTATTTTAATTGGTACATTTGAATTTTAATTTTTATTACATAATACAATGACTGGTACAGTAAAATTTTTCAATGAATCTAAAGGTTATGGATTCATTACAAACGACGACACAGGTAAGGACATTTTTGTTCACGTTACAGGATTAAACGGTGTCGAATTAAACGAAGGTGACAAAGTAGAATATTTAGAAGAAGAAGGCCGTAAAGGAATGGTTGCTGCCCAAGTGCAAGTAATCGGATAAAATATATTTTATTTTTGTAGTACTTAAAACCGACTGTATTTCAGTCGGTTTTTTTTTGCGTCAAAACTTAAAACGCTCAAATCCTTCAAGGTTTTCAAAACCTTGAAGGATTAATTCAAGTGCCCCGACGCTTCAGGGGTCGAAGACACATTGAACTTCAATAAGTTATACTTCGACTGTGCTTCGACAAGCTCAGCATGACATCTGAATTTACTGCTTTTTGGACAGCCTCTTAGTTTAAGTTCCGCTTTTCAATAAAAAACCGTTTTAACAACATTGAAGCTTCTTTCTCCATCACTCCGCTTACTACCTCTGTTTTGGGATGTAGTTGAGTGCCCATTTTTTTATACCCCCTTTGTTCATCTGCTGCTGCATAAACAATCTTGCTCACCTGGCTCCAATACAAGGCCCCAGCACACATCTGGCAGGGTTCAAGCGTAACATAAAGCGTGCACCCGCTTAGGTATTTCCCTCCCAAAAAATTGGCTGCTGCCGTAATCGCCTGCATTTCTGCATGTGCCGTTACATCGTTTAAGGTTTCGGTGAGATTGTGTGCTCTTGCTATGATCCTGTTGTCTATCACCACAAGTGCCCCCACTGGAATTTCACCATTATCATAAGCTGTTTCGGCCTCTTGCAAGGCCTTTTTCATAAAATAATTGTCATCGAATGGTTCTATCATAAAACAAAAATACAATGAACTCATTTAAACTTTTTCCAATTGGCTAAAAAATTACTCTTTTGGGCCTGCTTTTTGTCTTTCCTACCTGCTAGCTGGCAGGTTTTCCTTCCGTCCGCCTGAGGCGGATGCAACTCAAAAAAGCCTTCAATCAGACTCAAAATAGTTAATTTTCGCTTCAATCAAAAAAGGTTAAACAAGTTCAATATCCACTATCTTAACCCCACAAAGCGGGTTGAATTCTTCCCTTGCTGAATAATTTTTCAACCTACAATATAACTTAATCAATGGAACTCGTACTTTTGCAGCATGAGCCATTCATTGTTGGATAATATTACGTACCCCGAAGATCTCAGAAAACTGAACAAGGAGCAACTGCCTGTTCTTGCCAAAGAACTTCGTGATTTCATTATCGACATCGTTTCGGTAAAAGAAGGACATCTCGGCGCCAGTTTGGGTGTGGTGGAATTGACCATTGCACTTCATTATGTATTCAACACCCCTGAAGATCTATTGGTTTGGGATGTGGGACATCAGGCCTACGGACATAAAATTCTTACCGGACGAAAAGATATCTTTCACACCAATCGACAACTCGGTGGTATCAGCGGTTTTCCTAAAAGAAGTGAAAGCATCTATGACCCCTTTGGCAGCGGACACAGTTCTACGTCAATTTCTGCGGCTTTAGGTATGGCGATGGCTTCCAATTTGAAAGGAGAAACGGAAAAGCATCATATTGCGGTTATTGGCGATGCCTCTATTGCCAGCGGAATGGCTTTTGAGGCACTCAACCATGCCGGAGTAAGCAAAGCTAATATCCTTATTATCCTCAACGACAATGCCATTGGGATCGACCCCAGTGTTGGCGCATTAAAAGAATATCTTACCAACGTAAAAAAGGACCGGATGTTGGCTAAAAACAACATCATAAAAGCCTTGAACTTTGATTACAGAGGACCGATAGACGGACACGACCTCCCAAAAGTCATCAAAGAATTGGAACGTCTGAAAAAAATGAAGGGGCCGAAATTCCTACACCTTATAACCACCAAGGGAAAAGGCCTTAAAAAAGCTGAAGAAGATCAGGTAAAATACCACGCTCCCGGAAAGTTCGATAAACATACCGGGGAATTGATTCCGAAGCCCACAAAACATGAACCCCCGAAATATCAGGACGTTTTTGGGGCAACCATTATCGAGTTGGCAGAAAAGAACGAAAAAATCATTGGAATCACCCCCGCCATGCCTACCGGCAGCTCGTTAAAATACATGATGCGGCGATTTCCCAAGCGTGCTATTGATGTTGGCATTGCAGAACAACACGCCGTAACTTTGGCTGCGGGAATGGCCACTCAGGGAATGATTCCGTTTTGTAATATCTATTCCACCTTTTTACAAAGAGCATACGACCAGCTCATCCACGATGTTGCCCTGCAAAAATTACCGGTTATCTTTTGTCTGGACAGAGCCGGAATCGTAGGAAAAGACGGCGCAACACACCATGGTGTTTTTGACCTTGCCTATTTGAGGTGTATTCCGAATATGATCATCTTTGCGCCCCGCAACGAAATCGAACTTCGCAACATCATGTACACTGCCCAACTTGGATTGGATAATCCTATTGCTATTCGGTACCCAAGAGGAAGGGGAGAAATCACCGATTGGAAAAAACCTTTTTCAGAAATTGAAATCGGAAAGGGTGTTTTGCTGAAAGAAGGTTCGGATATAGCTGTTATAACTATCGGAAATATGGCAAAAAATGGGGGAAAAGCGATTGATAGCATTGAGGAAAGTGAAAAGGTAGCTCACTACGACCTTCGGTTTGTTTCCCCTTTGGATGAAACACTTTTACACCGTATTTTCAGAAAACATAAAACCATAATCACCATTGAAGATGGAGTGATTAAAGGAGGTATGGGAAGCGCCGTATCAGAATTTGCGATTGAAAACTGTTACACCAATCAAATTTACCCTATGGGCGTCCCCAATCGTTTCATAGAACAAGGAAGTGTAGAAGAATTGCAAGAAGAAATTGGAATTGATTCCGAAAGTATTGCAAATCAGTTGTTAAAATTTTTATAGAAAAGCTTTTTTTACCACTTTTGTACCAATATATAAATTTAGTATGTAATGATTAGGTTTTCCATTTTTCTCTTTTTTCTCATCTTTTGGGGATTTGCCCAGGCTCAAGAAAAACCCCGTGTTTATACCAATGAAAGAACTCAGGAGGTTTTTATGATTTCCGGAAAAGACACCGTCAACCTGACAAAAGTTATTAAGAAATATAAACCCTTACCACCAAGGTGGAACTATGTCAATAAAGTAGGGGTTAACATCAGTGAAATTGCTTTTGTAAACTGGAATGCAGGGGGAAACAACTCTATAAGCGCATTGGGTAATGCCAGGTTTGAAAGAAACTACAAGCACAAAAAAGTACAATGGAACAACGAAATACTGATACGTTACGGACTTAACATTCAAGAGGGACAAAAAGTAAGAAAATCGGAAGATGCTTTTGTTTTCAACTCCACACTCGGTTTCAGGATGAATAATCTCTCTAACTGGTATTTTTCCTCGAAAGCAAATTTCAACACCCAATTTGCCAATGGTTATAAATATCCGGATACCGATACTCCTATATCGCAATTCATGGCACCGGGTTATTTTCTCTTCGGTTTTGGTAGTGAATTCTCCCCGGAAGGAAAAGATTTTAAACTTTATATTTCTCCCATTACACAAAAATCGACCTTTGTTTTGGACCAGGATTTAGCTGATGCGGGTTCTTTTGGTGTAAAAAAAGCCAAATATGATGCCGTTACCGGAGAAAAAATTTCAGACGGACAACGCATCGTTACCGAGATTGGTTTCCTGGTCACAAATTCATATCAAACCAAACTTTATGAAAATATGTTTTTGTCCAATAGGCTGACATTGTATACCGATTACCTCAACAGTTTTGGAAATGTTGATGTCAACTGGCTGGTAGATGTAGAGCTAAAAGTAAACGAGTATGTAGTAGCCAATGTAGGCACCCAACTTATTTATGATAACGACATCAAATCTCAAGAAATTGAAACAGAAACAGGGGAAACCCTTGCCTATGGTCCAAAAATTCAGTTTAAACAAGCGCTGGGCGTAGGCGTTATTTACAATTTTTAACCACAAAACAAATAATCCTTAAATTCATTTGAAAGATTTTTTCAGTTTCCTCAAACACAACGCAAGAGAAGTAAGTTTTGGTTGGGTACTTACCTTTTTGTCCAGTTTTGGGCAAACTTTCCTGATCTCCCTTTATGTACCCGAAATTCTAAAGGCATTTGCTATTTCTGAAGGTACTTTTGGAGGTATTTATGCCATTTGCACTATAACAGCTTCCATTATTATGCTTACGGTTGGACATTCTGTTGACCATAAACCGGTTAAAACAGTAACGGCCTTAACTGTTCTCGGAGCTGCCATTTCTTGCTTTCTATTAGGAATATCACACTACCACATCGTCCTTTTGTTTGTGGCCGTAACCGGATTGCGACTAACCGGTCAAGGGTGGATGACCCATATCAGTATGACTGTCATGTCCCGGTATTATGATTCCGACAGGGGAAAAGCGCTGAGTATTGCTGCATTGGGGTATTCCATAGGTGAAGCCTTCTTCCCTATCATAATATCTACCCTAATCTTGTGGTATGATTATGAAGTAGCCGCTATGGCATCAGGTGGTTTTTTACTTTTATACCTCGTTAGGCTTTATTTTGTTAATCTTTCTCATTTTGACAATCAGATAGAGGAAAAACATAAACCTTCTACAAAAACACTCGTTCAGGACTACAGAAAGATACTTTCAGAAAAGAAATTTTATATCATGATGCCTGCCAGCATTGTTATTGCTTTCACAATCACTTCTTTTCTTTTCTATCAATATGTTTTTGTGGAAGAAAAAGAATGGTCGGTTACCCTCTACGCTTCTTTCTTTACCGCCTATGCCATTACTCGCTTTGCAATGACAATTTTAAGCGGATTTTTAGTCGATAAATTCACCGCCAAGAGATTGTTCCGGGTTTATTTACTCCCTATTTCAATAGGATTATTGCCACTAGCGTTGATGGACAGTATTATCGGAGCATTGTTGTTCCTTATCCTTGCAGGGGTCTCCGTAGGGGCGTCGAGTTCGATTACCACAGCAGTTATTGCAGAACTTTACGGTGTGGAAAGACTTGGCGTGATAAGAAGTCTTTACACCATGTTTGTGGTGTTAAGCACAGCTTTAGGTCCTTTTTTGGTCGGCTTACTGCTAGATGCTGATATTGATTTTACATGGATCATCCTCGGCCTTTTCTTCATCACAGTCGCTTCCCTTATCAATGCTCAGCGGATAAAAGGAGTTTCACGTGTTTAAACCAAAGTTCCGTTAATCTTATTAAAAATCAGCAAGGCATTTCCGTCTGTAAGTCCGGCGACAAATTGGGAAACCGATAAGAGGGATTCATAGCCTCCTTTCGTTTTTTTATACCGTTCGGGAAGCAGATTCAGCACCAGTTTATCATAATTGGTCGCTTTGTTTTCTCTTGTTCGCATAACAGCACCGCAAAAAGTATCCAGCAGCTGATTGATGATCTTGTAACCCACAATTTCCTTCTGAATAACCTCTTGACTTCTATAGATCTTTTTAATACTCAGATCGATAATGTCTTCTATCTGGGCTTTGTATTTCGATTTTTCCAAAAGGGAAACGTGAAATTCCCCTTTCAGGATAGCCTCTTCGTTTTCAATAAAAATCCGCACCGCATCTGTAATTAAGGTATTAATGGACAAAGCCCGTAAATAGCCCAAACGGTCTTCTTTGGTGGTCAGGGAATGGTATTTTTTGGTGTTGATAGTGTCTTTTACCAGCTTAATAAGATACTCCAAGGCATATTCTTCCTGTATCAAACCGAGGTTGATTCCATCTTCAAAATCGATGATGGTATAGCAAATATCATCGGCAGCTTCTACCAAAAATGTAAGCGGATGCCTTGCATAAGAAATATCTTTGCCTGTTCGCGTTTGTATCAATCCCAATTCCTCAGCAACATCAACAAAAACGTCTTTTTCAGATTGGAAGAAGCCAAATTTTTTATCAGCAATCTCCTGCGTAGGTTTTTTAGGCAAGGATTCTTTGGGATATTTCATAAAAGCTCCGAGGGTGGCATAGCTTAATCGTAATCCACCAACAATACCTTCCCTACTCTCTGTAAGGATTTTAAATCCATTTGCATTACCTTCAAAATCGATCAGGTCTTGGTATTCTTTATCTGTCAACACTGATTTGTACTGAATTCCTTTCCCGGTTTTAAAATATTCTCCAATGGCTTTTTCTCCGCTATGTCCGAATGGCGGGTTACCAATATCGTGTGCCAATGCCGCTGCGGCAACAATAGCTCCAAAATCGTTGAATTTATAGCCGTGTACTTCACTCAAATAAGGATGCTTTTCCAAAACAGCTTTACCTACGGTACGCCCCAAACTCCTTCCCACAACGGAAACTTCCATACTATGTGTGAGCCGGGTGTGAACAAAATCTGTTTTTGAAAGGGGAATGACCTGTGTTTTGTCTTGTAGGCTTCGAAAAGCCGAAGAAAAAATAATCCTATCATAATCCACCTCAAAGCCCAAACGGGTTTCGTCCTGTTCTTTCCTCAGTCTTTTGTTTGTATCATTGCACCGTTTAAGCGACAGCAATTCTTCCCAATTCATACCATAAATTTAAGACTGCAAGATACAGTACAGATTTGTGATAAGTAAGTCTTTTATTGAAATCCTATCAATTCCCTTCGTTTTAAAATTAATATTAAATTAATCTTTAATTTACATTCATTTGAACTTAATACAGGAATTTTGGCTCCACTATATTTCAATTTATATTTAGTTTTTGTCGACTTAATAAATGAGATATGTGGGCTGCCTTTTCCAAGGCAGCCTTTTATTTTTATATAATTTCTTAATATCATAACTTAGAGGAAACAATTTCTTAACATTAGTGTCGGTTATTTGCAGCCGACAAAAACTAAATACTGTTATGAAATATAGAGCAATAGCATCAATGCTGTTTGTTATATCTTGTTGTGTACACCTCAATGCACAGGAAGTGAAAGCACCTTCTTTTGGTAAGGGAATTATAGACATCACGGGGAAAGATAGTACTTGGACTATGAATTTATCCGGTAGAATGCAATTTTTAAGCAGTGCCACTTGGCAAGACGAAAACGATAACCTTACCAATTTCAACACTGATTTCTTGATAAGAAGAGCCCGAATAAAACTTAAAGGATATGTTTTCAGCAAAAAACTGGAATACAAAGTTGAATTAGGCCTATCTAATAGGGATATCGGGGGAGCTTCTGTTTATACCAACAATGCGCCTCGTTATATTTTGGACGCCGTTGTTAAATGGAATTTCTATAAAAACTTCAGTTTCTGGGTAGGGCAAACAAAGCTTCCGGGCAATGTAGAACGTGTTATTTCCTCAGGGAGTTTACAATTTGTAGACCGCTCACTTCTCAATTCAAGGTTTACCTTAGATCGCGATATGGGCTTTCAGCTAAGGCATCATTTTAATTTAGGTTCTGGTTTTACCGTGCGGGAAAAATTTTCCCTTGCCCAAGGTGAAGGCCGAAATATTACCGTAGGGAATCAAGGAGGTTATAAATACACCGGAAGGATCGAATTACTTCCTTTTGGTTTGTTTGAAGGTAGTGAATATAAAGGATCCGACCTCACTCGTGAAAAAACTCCCAAGCTAATGTTTGCTACTACATACGACTTTAACGACGATGCTGTTAAAACAAGAAGCAATATGGGAAGCTTTATGGAAACTGATACAGGGCTTTATGAAACTGATGTTTCCACTCTTTTTGTCGATATGGTTTTTAAATATCAAGGGTTTTCATTCATGGGAGAATATGCTTATAGAGAAGCAGACAATCCCATAGCTGAAAATTCTGATGGAAGCCTTACCGGTGATATTGTTGAAGTAGGAAACGGATTGAATCTGCAAGCCGGTTATTTGTTTAAAAATAATTGGGAATTGAGTACGAGATATACGAATATTGATCCCAAAACAATAGTGAGCACAAGAGATGAACAAAATCAATATACATTAGGTCTCTCAAAATATATTGTTGGACATAAATTGAAAGTACAGACCGATGTAAGCTATTTAGCTGTCAATAATAATACAAACGAATTGATGGCCAGATTGCAGCTAGAAGTGCATTTTTAAAGTAAATTACCTCGGGTCAATCCCGTCCTAGAAGTTATCGGGATCGGGATAAAATCTCAGTGAGTGAGTAAAAAACTGAATATTAAGCATTTAAGATAATACAGAATAATTTATATTTGAAGTCATGGAGAATATCTATTTGTTAATGATCGTTGCCTTGGCCATTCTTGCCATCGCCGATCTTGTTGTTGGTGTTAGTAACGATGCGGTTAATTTTTTAAACTCTGCCATTGGTTCTAAGGCCATCCCATTTAAGACCATCATGATAGTGGCCAGTTTGGGTATTTTTATCGGAGCTGTTTTTTCCAGTGGAATGATGGAAGTAGCTCGTAAAGGTATCTTTATGCCCGATCAATTTATGTTCAGTGAGATCATGGTTATTTTTATGGCGGTCATGATCACGGATATTCTTCTGTTGGACTTTTTCAACACCCTGGGAATGCCAACATCGACAACGGTTTCTATCGTTTTTGAATTACTGGGAGCTGCTGTTGCTGTCTCTCTGATAAAAATATCAGCATCAGACGTAGAAACTGTGGCTAACCTTTCAAAATATATCAATTCAAGCAAAGCATTTTCTATTATCATGGGGATTTTGCTTTCTGTAGTAATCGCTTTCTCCGTAGGAGCGTTAGTTCAGTTTCTGTCCAGAATGATATTCTCTTTTCATCACAAAGGTAAAATAAAGCGTTTTGGAGCCCTTTTTGGCGGTTTTGCATTAACAGGGATCACCTATTTCATTTTTATGAAAGGATTGAAAGGAACCCCTTATTATGACACCCTAAAAGGTCTTGTTGTTGGAAAGGAGCTCTATATCATTCTAGGAGGCTTTATTTTTTGGTCTTTGTTCTCTCAATTATACATGAACCTATTCAAGAAAAATATCCTGATAGTGGTTATTGCCATAGGTACATTTGGACTTGCATTGGCTTTTTCCGGGAACGACCTTGTTAACTTTATCGGTGTTCCTATGGCCGCTTATCACTCGTATGAAGCTTGGAGTGCATCAGGAGCAACGGCTAACGAATTTGCCATGGGATCCTTGGCCGAAAAAGTGCCCACAGAACCTTTGTTGCTTTTTATCGCCGGGGGTGTTATGGTATTGACACTTTGGTTTTCCAAAAAAGCAAGAGTGGTAACAGAAACCGAGATAGGCCTTTCAAGACAGGATGAAGGAAAGGAAAAGTTTCAACCCAACCTTTTATCACGATTTGTTGTTAGAGCGGCTACAAAAACAAGCCAGGGGATCAATATGATCCTACCAAAATCAACACAGCGTTTTATCAATCAACAATTTGATAAACCTGTACTTACTAAAAAAGATAAAAATCACGAATTACCGGCTTTTGACCTCATCCGAGCATCTGTTAATCTAGTGATTGCCGGAATCCTTATCTCTATAGCCACATCCATGAAACTGCCTTTATCGACCACCTATGTTACCTTTATGGTAGCGATGGGTACTTCTTTGGCCGATAGAGCCTGGGGAAGGGAAAGTGCTGTTTATCGTGTTGCCGGGGTGTTTAATGTTATTGGTGGTTGGTTCTTTACTGCTATTTCTGCGTTTATCGCCGCCGCTGTTATGGCATACCTCATCTATATTGGAGGACCTGCAGTTATCGCTATCTTATTGTTCTTTGCTGTGGTATTATTGGCCAGAAACTATATCAGATATAAAAAGAAAACCAGTGAGCTTAAAGAAGAAGATAGCTTGAGCAGAGCCGAAAGCAGTTCCATTCAAGGTGTTATTGAAGAGAGTGCCGATAATATCAAGGCTGTTGCCAATCGTTCCAGTAAAATATACAATGGAGCTATTACCGGACTTGCCAAGGAAGATCTGAAGCAGCTTAAAAAATCGAAAAAAGGAAATGCGAAACTCACCTCAGAAATCGATGACCTTCAAGAAAATGTTTTTTATTTTATTAAAAACCTGGATGAATCAAGTGTGGGTGCCAGTCATTTTTATATCAATATATTAGGCTATTTGCAGGATATGGCGCAGTCTTTAGAACATATCGGGAAAATGTCTTACAAGCATGTCAACAACAATCACAAGAAATTGAAGTTCAATCAAACACGTGAGTTGCTCGACATCCAAAACGAGATGCATTCGCTGTTTAAAAACATTAAGAAAACTTTTGATGCAAGGGCTTTTGACGATATTCATTTGTTGTTGGAAGAAAAGCAACCTTTATTAGAAAGCGTTAGCAAAAAGATAGAAAAGCAGATTTCGAGAACGAGAACGGAAGAGTCAAGTCCGAAAAACACCTCTTTGTATTTCAATCTCTTGACTGAAACCAAAGATCTTGTTACTGCTGTTATGAATCTGTTGGAAATGTATTACGATCAATACGACAGTTCTGTTCCCAAAGCTGAAGTAAGTATAGAAGAAAAAGAGAAATAATTACTTTTTTGCCACGGATGCACGAATGATTTTCTTTATTCGATATCTATGGATAAAATAACAAAAAAGGGAAGCTGGTTTTAAAACCAGCTTCCCTTTTTTGTTAAGTCAAGAGGCTTCCACTAGGGGAAGATATAACGAGTTCTCTACATACTGAAAACCAACATTGTAACAAAATCAGTCGGAAATCGTCTTAATAAATATATTGGAGTTTTTAGGATCAGAATTCATCATTGTATGAAAGAAAAATAACGAAGACCAAAAAAATGACAAAAAACAACAGCCAAAGACAATTAATAACTACCGCAAAAGTTACCGGGGTTTGGTATTTGATTATGGCAATTTCAGGGATGTTGGGATTCATAGTATTTCATCCTCAGATTTTTGTTTCAAATGACCCTGAAAAAACATTGACGAATTTAATCAATCTGGAATCACTTTCTAGAATACGGCTTCTATTTGAATTTGTTCTTATCATCGCACAAGCACTTACGGCAGTGTGGTTTTACAGACTGTTTAAAGATATTAATAATTGGGCAGCTTGGGCAGTTGGTATATGGGGAATGATGAATTCCGCAGCAATTATGATTAGTGCAATATCAATGAGTTCTGCCATTGAGATCGCAAGTTCCTCTATCCAGACCCATGAAGATAAAGTTATATTGATAGAACTTTTGGGCAATTTAATTACAAATGCTTGGGGGGTCGGAAGTCTTTTCTTTGGACTTTGGCTTATTCCAATGGGGTATATTATAATCCGTTCAAAAAGAATGCCTATTTGGCTCGGGAGAACCCTAATTATAGGCGGTATCGGTTATCTTCTTAGTACTTTTATCAATTGCTTAGGGCTGAATTCTCCTTTCTTGCAAATTTTAGTCATTCCTGCAACTGTCGGAGAATTCTGGATGATAGGCTATCTATTAATTTATGGAATACGACCCATGAATAATTAAGATGATAAATGCACAGACATAGGTCTTAAAGACCTCGAAGGTTTTGGTTTGCCTTTGTTGATTGAAAAAGGTAAAATGGAATTACTTTTTATTTAGCCAACCCTTGAAGGGTTTGGATCCCTTCAAGGGTTATTCTTGGAACTTTTCAGTAGTGTGTTGAGAGCCCGAAAGACCTTGAAGGTTTTCAAAACCTCAAGGTCTGATAGAGAAACTACAAAACAAAAAAAGGGAAGCCGGTTTATACCAGACTTCCCTTTTTCAATTATATAAATGAAAAGATCTAAGATCCGCACATTAGGCAATCATCCCCTTCTGCATCTTTCGATTTTGCAAGCAATTCCTTAAGCTCTTGAGGTGATAACGGCTCTACAGCTTCCGGTTTTGGAAGTGCTCCTTGTGGCTCTAGCTTTGCAGCTTCAGCAGGAATAGGTTCACTTTTCTTGGTATTGTCCAAGGTAAACTTAATTGCATCAACTGCAGATTTGGTCCTTAAATAATACATTCCTGTTTTCAGACCGCTTTTCCATGCATAGAAATGCATAGAAGTCAGTTTAGCGAAATTTGCGCCTTCCATAAACAGGTTCAGCGATTGTGATTGGTCAATAAAATACCCTCTGTGGCGAGACATGTCGATAATGTCTTTCATACTCAATTCCCACACGGTTTTGTAAAGGTCTTTGATTTCCTGCGGAATGCTCTCAATATGCTGAATAGAACCATTGGCCCTCATCAATTCTTGTTTTAATTCTTCGGTCCACAGTCCTAAATTCACCAAGTCTTCCAACAAATGTTTATTCACTACAATAAACTCTCCTGAAAGTACTCTTCGCGTATAAATATTGGAGGTGTACGGCTCGAAACATTCATTGTTCCCTAAAATCTGAGACGTTGAGGCAGTTGGCATAGGCGCTACTAAAAGTGAGTTGCGAACACCGTGCTTCTTCACATCTTTTCTCAATTTAGCCCAATCCCAGTTTCCGGACAATTCTTCATCTTTAATGCCCCATAAATTATGTTGGAATTCTCCTTTGGAAATAGGTGATCCTTTATATGTTTCATACGGTCCATCTTCTTTTGCTATTTCCATAGAGGCAGTTACAGCAGCATAGTACAAGGTTTCAAAAATATCCTGGTTCAACTGTTTTGCTTCATCAGAAGTAAAAGGCATCCTCAGCTTGATAAACGTATCTGCCAAACCTTGAACCCCCAAACCAATAGGCCGGTGACGAAAATTTGAATTTCGGGCTTCTTCAACAGGATAATAATTCCTATCGATCACCTTATTCAGGTTTTTAGTTACACGTTTAGTCACTTTATACAATTCTTTATGATCAAACGCATTGTCTTTTATAAACATTGGTAAAGCGATAGAAGCCAAATTACACACAGCCACTTCATCCGGAGCGGTGTATTCCATAATTTCCGTACAAAGGTTGGAAGAGCGGATAGTTCCCAAATTCTTTTGGTTCGATTTTCTATTAGCCGCATCTTTATACAACATATAAGGTGTTCCCGTTTCTATTTGAGACTCCAATATCTTTTCCCAAAGTTCACGGGCCTTAACTGTTTTTCTTCCTTTCCCTTCTTTTTCATATTTAGCATACAAGGTTTCAAACTCATCGCCATGCACATCACACAAGCCCGGGCATTCGTTAGGGCACATCAATGTCCATTCTCCGTCTTTTTCTACACGTTTCATAAACAAATCCGGTATCCACATGGCATAAAACAAGTCACGAGCGCGCATTTCCTCTTTTCCGTGGTTCTTCTTCAGGTCAAGAAAATCATAAATATCAGCATGCCATGGTTCCATATAAATAGCGAAAGATCCTTTTCGTTTTCCACCACCTTGGTCAACATAACGTGCTGTGTCGTTAAACACTTTCAGCATGGGAACAATTCCGTTTGAAGTCCCGTTGGTTCCTGCGATATAACTTCCCGTAGCGCGTATATTATGGATAGAAAGTCCGATACCTCCGGCAGATTGTGATATTTTAGCGGTTTGTTTCAAGGTATCATAAATACCATCGATGCTGTCTTCTTTTGTTGTCAACAAGAAACAAGACGACATTTGTGGTTTTGGTGTCCCTGAATTGAATAAAGTAGGTGTAGCGTGTGTAAAGTATTTTTTGGACATCAATTCGTAGGTTTCAAGGACGCTATCGATATCATCCAAATGAATTCCTACGGAAACCCTCATCAACATATGCTGTGGGCGCTCCGCAATCTTTCCGTTCAACTTTAACAAATAGGAACGTTCCAAGGTTTTAAATCCGAAGTAATCATAGCCAAAATCACGGTTATAGATAATCATGGAATCGAGTTTATCCCCATGCTTCTCGATCACCTTATACACCTCGTCTGAAAGTAACGGAGCCTCTTTCCCTGTCCGTGGATTGATGTAATTATAGAGATCAGTCATCGTTTCAGAAAACGACTTTTTGGTATTTTTGTGCAAATTAGATACCGATATCCTTGCCGCTAATTTGGCATAGTCCGGATGGGTTGTGGTCATTGTGGCTGCTATTTCAGCCGCCAAGTTATCCAATTCTGATGTGGTCACACCGTCGTATAGTCCTTCAATAACCCGCATAGCCACTTTTACAGGATCTACCAAGTCATTAAGTCCGTAACAAAGTTTTCTCACCCTCGCGGTGATCTTGTCGAACATGATAGGCTCTTTTCTGCCATCTCTTTTAATTACATACATACGCTACAAATTTTAAAAAAGTTAAAAATAGTTGGTCTTGCCCGTGTTACTGCCATGTACACAGGCTCCGAGATATTTTTTTATATTTTTTTGGAGTTGCCTCCTTTTGGTTTTTAAAGTTTAGAAATCTGCGTCGAAGCTTATTTTCTGATCTTCATCATCTTTATTAAGCACACCCGCTTTTTGGTAGTCCCCTACTCGTTTTTCAAAGAAATTGGTTTTTCCTTGCAGGGAGATCATATCCATAAAGTCAAACGGATTTGTCGAGTTATACACCTTTTCACATTCCAATTCCACAAGCAGTCTGTCGGTAACGAACTCAAGATATTGTGTCATTAATTTCGAATTCATCCCGATAAGGCTCGCCGGAAGTGACTCTGTTATAAATTCGCGTTCAATATCCAAGGCATTGGTGATGATTTGAGTAATTCGTTCTTTTGGAACTTTATTGATTAAATGCTTGTTGTGTAAATGCACCGCAAAGTCGCAATGCACCCCTTCGTCTCTGGAAATCAATTCGTTTGAGAATGTTAACCCGGGCATCAGTCCTCGTTTTTTCAACCAGAAAATTGAACAGAATGCACCGGAGAAGAAAATCCCTTCTACTGCGGCAAAAGCGATCAATCTTTCGGCAAAACTTGGCGATTCGATCCATTTTAGTGCCCAATCGGCTTTCTTTTTAATCGCCGGGAAATTCTCTATAGCATTGAACAACGTGTCCTTCTCTTTTTCATCTTTCACATAGGTATCGATCAACAAAGAGTAAGTTTCAGAATGGATATTTTCCATCATGATCTGAAAGCCGTAAAAGAATTTTGCTTCAGAGTATTGTACTTCGCTCACAAAGTTTTCGGCTAAATTTTCATTCACAATACCATCAGAAGCCGCGAAAAACGCCAAGATATGTTTGATAAAATAACGTTCATCGTCATTCAATTTGTTATTCCAATCGGTCAAATCCTGATGCAAGTCAATTTCTTCTGCTGTCCAAAAACTGGCCTCAGATTTTTTATACCATTCCCAAATATCGTGGTGTTGGATGGGGAAAATTACAAATCTGTCCTTGTTTTCTTGTAAAATCGGTTCTATTGCTGCTGACATTTATGCTGTGTTTTAATGTATTAGTGAGTGAATTTTTGATGTGACTCGGGACTAACAAAGATTGCAAAATGACGCCGGAATTAAAAGGTAAATACAGACAATAATTGCAAAAGTTTTTAACAAGGGATGTTGAAATGTAGGTCTAGTAGTGATAAACAAAGGGCATGTTAAGCTATTGTTAATCACAATATTAAAAACCGAATTTTTGATATGGCTAAATAGAGAAAAAAGCTACAAAAATAAAATCAACTCGCTTATTTACAGTAAAGAAAGGCATTTTAAAAATAAAAAATATCGCTTGAGGGTTTAAGGAGGGTTATTGTGATTGATCACTAATCACTTTCTCAATCTGACTTTTAAGTTTTGGTATATCAGATACCGCTACTCTCCATACCATCCCGATTGAAATTCCAAAATATTCATGAATAACTATATCCCTCATTCCTGCCATTTCCCGCCAAGGTATATCAGGATACATATCCCTTGTTTTTGTTGAAATACTTTTAACGGCTTCACCTATAATCTCAATCCTCCGAATGACGGCATCTTGTTTTTCAATGTTCTTCTCAAAATCATTTTCAGAAACACCTTCTACATATTCAATGATTTTATCAATACATTCTATAATATCCTCAAGAAAGACAAGCTCATTTCTTTGTTTTTTCTTAGCCATATATTTTCATTTCTTCGGATAAAATTTGCTCTTTAAGCCTTGGTTTTATTGCACCGTATTCAACTAGGTCTACATTTTTCCCCAACAGATCCTCTAAGTCCAATTTGATCTTTACAAATTCCAACAGACTTATCTTGCTTTCCAACTCCACCAAAATATCAATATCGCTTTCCTCCGTATTTCCCCCTTTAACATACGAGCCGAAAACCCCGGCCCGTTTTATATTATATTTTTTGAGAATGGGAGCAATAATTTGCTTTATTTTATCAATCGTCATCATTTTCAAACCATTTTAGGTTATCGCTAATTTATCTATTTTTTGAGACAAACCGAATTATTTATCAGCAACTTACAATAAAACTACCGATACATATCCTTAGCGACTTGCTCCAGTTCAGCATACCATGCTTCTCCAAATTTTTGGATCAGCGCCTCTTTAACAAATTTATAAACCGGTATCTGAAGTTCTTTCCCTAAGGAACAAGCATCGTCACAAATATGCCACTTGTGGTAGTTGACTGCCGCAAATTCTTGATATTGTTTGATGCGTACCGGGTATAAAGAACACGAAATGGGTTTTTTCCAGTTGACTTTACCGGCATTGTACGCCTGTTCAATTCCACAAAGTGCCGTGCCGTTATCACTAAAAGTCACATAAGCACATTCACTTTCATTAACCAATGGTGTTTCCCATTCGCCGTCCCAACCTTTAACAAAAGTGCCCTGCTCTTCTATGGCATCTATGCCTTCCTGACGCAAAAAAGGTTTTATATCTTCATAAATATCATGCAATACTTGGGTTTCTTCATCTTCTACGGGAGCGCCCGCTTCTCCGTCTACACAACAAGCCCCCTTACACGCACTCAAATTGCATACAAAATCATTTTCTATGATCTCTTCTGATACGATGGTTTTTCCTAACTGAAACATACTGCAAATATACTCTTTTTACTCCTTGGAACCTTAATAAGGTTTTTTACAATTTTTTATTCCTGATAAGGCATATAAATCAATTCGTTATTTATAATTTTGCAGCATTTTTAAAACCATACAAAAATGAATTTTGATATCCGGGAAATAGCAACGGCAGGAATGATTCTTTTTGCCGTGATCGATATTATAGGCAACGTTCCTATTATTATCGATCTCAGAAATAAGGTGGGGCATATTCAATCTGAGAAAGCCTCAATTGTCGCTGCTATCATTATGGTAGCCTTCCTCTTTATCGGGGAAGAGATTTTAAAGCTTATCGGCATTGATGTCAATTCGTTTGCCGTAGCGGGTGCTTTTATCCTATTTTTTCTGGCTATCGAAATGATCCTTGGTATTTCACTATACAAAGACGATGCGCCGGAGACTGCATCTATTGTTCCATTGGCCTTTCCGCTGATTGCCGGTGCGGGAACTATGACATCTTTATTATCGCTTCGTGCGGAATATCACGTCGAGAATATCATAATTGCCATTGTACTGAACATTATAATTGTGTATATTGTATTAAAATCGTCCAGTAAAATCGGAAAAATCTTGGGAAAATCGGGGCTGGCCGTTATTCGGAAAATCTTCGGGGTTATTTTGTTAGCTATTGCCGTCAAGCTGTTTGCAAACAACGTTACCGGATTGTTCTAACACACAAATCATAAAAAATGAGAATTTTCACCATTCTACTTATCCTTTTTGCCGTTGCCATGATAGCAGTTAATGTTACCATGCTCAATTTCGACAATCCGTTTCAGGGTGACAGCCTGATCGCTATTATTGGGATTGTTGCAGCGCTGTGTGCCGTGCTCTTGCTCATTATCTTCAATCAGTCTAAAAAGATTCAGCAAAAAATAAAAGAAAAAGAGTGATGTATGATGCATTAGTCATTGGTGGCGGAGCAGCGGGCATGCAATGTGCACTGGTTTTAGGATCTGCACATAAAACTTTGTATGCCAAGGATAAAAAAATTGGAATTGTTATCCATCAAAAAGCATCGCAATTGCAATCGGCTTTGTTCAATAATGTTTTGGGGATAGCTCCCGGGACTGTGGGTATGGAGGTTTTAAAATCCGGAAAAAAGCAATTAACCACGCTTTACCCTCATGTCGATCAAATTGAAAAAGAAAAAGTTACTGCCGTTAGCGGAACTACAGGTAATTTTACCATTAAAACCAATAAGAACAGCTATTCTACCAAACTGATCGTGGTCGCCTTAGGTTACACTAATTTTTTTAATATTGAAGGACTTAACAAATATCTGGAACCTCATCGCCTGAGTCTTGCTGAAAAGGAGCGCGTTCAACTAAAAAACACCGATCATTTGGTAAAAGAAGGTATCTATGTGGCAGGCACTTTGGCCGGATGGCGAAGTCAGTTTTCCATTGCCTCCGGAAGTGGAGCTCAAGTCGCTACAGACATTCTTACATTATGGAACGATGGCAAACACACTAAGGTTCATGATAAGTTGGAATAAAGTCAGAATTACTCCACTACAGCTTCAGTTTCAACTTCTGCTTCTTCTGTTTCCACCTCAACATCATTACCGGTCAAATGTAAAACAGCATTGAGCACCGAATCGGTGTCTTTTAGCACCTGTTGGTTGACATTCTTTCCGTAGAGCTGTTCAGCAAGAGTGGCTTTTATATAACGCTTTAGATTTTCTTTGTAGGGCTGTAAGTCTATTTTCAATCCCCTACTCTCAGCATAATACATAAATCTGCTTACCATCTCGTCATCCACTACAACATCGTTCATAAAATCGGTTTCTGATAGACCTTTGTATTCATTGCGATGCTTGTCTAAATACTCAAAAACATAAAAAGACATAAAACCGGATTCTAATATTGTATTTACCCAAGCTTCTTCGCTTGTTTCTTCCATAGGCACAAAAACATCAGGGATAATTCCACCTCCACCGTAAACAATTTTACCTTTCGGGGTTTTAAAAATAAGTGAATCGGCCACTTTCATACTGTCTGCTGAGCGCAATTCACCATTTTCATAACGTTGATAAAATTGATTATAGTAATCTTCCGTCCCATTTTCATAAGATCGTTGTATGGATCTTCCGGTTGGTGTGTAATAACGAGAAACCGTAAGGCGTATGGAAGAACCGTCACCAAGTCCCATCTCGCGTTGAACTAATCCTTTACCAAAGGACCTACGACCTACAATTGTTCCTCTATCATTGTCTTGTATGGCTCCCGCTACGATCTCGCTTGCGGAGGCCGATTTTTCATTGATCAGCACATAGACCTCGCCATTTTCAAAATTTCCTCTTTTGGAAGCATAAGCCTCTTCAATGGCACCGCTTTTATTTTTTGTAAAAAGGATGAGTTTGTCGTCTTCCAAAAATTCATCGGCTATTTGTTCAGCAATCCTTAGATATCCCCCGGGATTGTCCCTTAGGTCCAACACCAGTTTATCAATTCCTATATTTTGAAGTCTCCCCAAGGCTTTTTTAAACTCCCGATAGGTACTTCCCGCAAAGCGGTTCACTTTTATATAGCCCAAATTTGGCGCCAATAAATAATAGGCATCTACACTTTGAATCGGAACATCAGCTCTTTCTATATTGAGTGTCAGCACCGTATCTTCAGAAGGTCTGTAGACCGTCAATTTCACCTTTGTTTTATCGCTTCCTTTAAGTCTATTTACAATATCCTGACTGCTCAGTTTTTTTCCATATAGTGTGTCCTGATCAGCCATCAAAATCCTATCCCCGGCTTTTATCCCTGCCTTGATACTCGGTCCATCTTCTATTGGCCTAATAACTGCCAAGGTGTCTTTATACATATAAAAACTAACCCCAACACCTACAAAATCCCCTTTCATGCTTTCGGCCACACGTTTGGCTTCCTGCTTCGGAATATAAACCGAGTGCGGATCCAATTTGTCTAAAATATTGTTTACGGTAACATCGACTATACTGTCTGTATTGACATCTTCTACATATTCATAATCGATATAGTCGATAAGCCTGTTGAGCTTGTCTTTTTTTGAATTTGTGGTAAAAAGTTTCTCCGGAGTATCGTTAAAATTGAGTTTTCCTCCAATAAAAACCCCCACCGCTACGGCTGCAGCTATGATAAGAGGAAATAAGTAATTCTTGTTCTTCAACATCTATTCTTCATCTAAATTCTTGATCTGCACCAATTCTACACCTGCTTTTTCCAAAAACTGCAGTCCTTCTCGATCTTTATACGCATTCACATAAACCACCCTTTTTATACCTGCCTGGTGCACCAGCTTACTACATTCTTTACAAGGTGATAGTGTTATATACAAGGTCGCTCCTTTGCAAGATTGTGTAGAAGAAGCCACTTTTAAAATTGCATTTGCTTCCGCATGAAGCACATACCACTTCGTATATCCTTCTTCATCTTCACATATATTCTCAAATCCTGTGGGCGTTCCATTATATCCATCAGAAATAATCATTCTATCTTTTACAATAATCGCGCCAACTTGTTTTCTTTTACAATATGACAACTTTCCCCATTCCTGAGCCATTCTTAAATAGGCCCGGTCGTATCTTGCTTGCTTTTTATTAGCCATTAGCGTATTTCGAAGTAAAGCAACCCTAGTCCGGGTTACTGTATTATAGAGCGAAGATAACGGCTTTCGTCATTAATCACAACCTGTCAGCCGTTAATTTTTAGCTAATTACAAAAAACATTCCCTACATGTCTCTATCATCATAGGAATCACAAAACCAACCACAATCGACGAAATAACCATAACCCAATCCCTTTTGTTAAAGCGAAAGATCGATTGAAAGACAAACGCCAACACCAAGACCAATAGAACAACGATCACTTGTGCCCCTTCTATTCCTAAGGCAAATTCGAGTAAAGGAACCATTTTGTTGGACGCACTCGCCACAATTTGTTTAAAATAGGTAGAAAAGCCCAGTCCGTGTATTAAACCAAAGAAAAGCGCCACAAAGAATGTAAGTCCGAATTTTTCCTTTTTGGCTCCTTTTCCGGCTGTAAAAATGTTGAAAACCGCTGTAACTAAGATGGTAATGGGAATTAAACACTCTACCCATTTTGAATTCACACTTACCACACCATAGGTAGCCAAAATCAACGAAAGTGTATGCCCCAAGGTAAACATGGTCACCAACCACAACACTCTTTTCCAGTTGGAAAATGTATAGGGGACTGTCAACACCACAAGAAAAAGCACATGGTCGTATGCATTAATATCGAGTACATGGTTAAGACCTAGTTTAAAGTAGAACCAAAATTGATCCATAATTAAAGACGATTTAAGGGTTTTTCAAACATACAACTATTTTAAAAAAAGTGATACGGATTTCAGGCAAATTGTATGCAAAAATTGGCTGTTAACTCACAAAGAAACGTTCAAAAAGCTGATTTTGAAGAAAAATCAACTGCTTCAGGGCATGCTTATCTGCCGGCAAAGGCAGGGCAGTCAGATTAAACCCACTTCGTGGGATTAAAGATTTACAAATCTCGCTCTTTTTGTATTTGTTCGTATGCTTTTTGTACCTCTTTAAACTTTTCTTCCGCACCTTTTTTGATGGCTTCATCAGTGGTCCGTACCTTATCAGGATGATATTTTTTCACCATTTGCCTGTAAGCAGCCTTTACATCGGCATCGCTCGCGTCTTTGTTTACTTCAAGAATTTTATAAGCAGTGTCGGCCGATTTTACAAACATCGCCATGATGCTTTCAAAATCCCTGTAATGGACCCGCATATATCCCGCTATCTCCCTGATTTTTATCCTTTCAGCTTCAGTAACGGCACCATCTGCCTGTGCTATTCCGAAAAGAAAATGTAGCAACTGCAAACGCATTTCATAGCGTGTACGCTGATTCAGGTAAGCACAGATGCGTTGTGAAGAAACTTCTCTATTTTTAGCTACTTCATTAAACGTTCTGAAAATAGCATTGGCCTTTTCTTTTCCGTAGGTTGAAACAAAATAGGCACGTACATATTGTAATTCGTTCTGATTGATCTTTCCATCAGCTTTGATCACGATGGAACAGAGTGAAAGCAGATTGAGTTCGAAATCGGCGGGAGACACTTCTCGGGTTCGATCATTGAACAAGGTATCAAAAGAAATACCTCCTTTCCCTTTAAAACCGTCCATCACACTACCGATAATAAAACCGATGATGGCTCCGTAAAACCTCAACACAAAAAATCCTAAAAACCCAAAGATCCATTTATACATAGCTTACCGTTTAAATAGGCTTCAAAAATACAATAAAAAATTTCTTGAGACTGCTATCCACATAGTAGTCCAATAATGCTGCTTTTCCAGTTTCATTTTCTCTTTCAGATCATAGATTTTTTTTATTTTGCCCCATCCTGAATTGCTAAAAAAGCAATTCTGCCCCCCCAAGGAGAGGTGAACATGACATCAGCAATGAATTGACGAAGCAAACCCCAATATCAGCATAAGTGGAATATATAAGATTGTACTTTTTTATAATTCAGCTTCGATAACTATAAGGAGCAGATAATTAACGATTTCAAAACAACAATCCTAAACTTTCAGGTCTAAAAGTGTAATGTTTTTACCTATCTTTGCGACCTATATAAGGCGAACTCGTTTAAACTTTTTTGATTGAAATAAAAATGAGTTCAATAACTGAAATACAAATTTTAAAAATATAAAGATTATGTACCCAGCTGAATTAGTTAAACCCATGAAGGAAGACCTTGTAGCGGCAGGATTTGAAGAGTTACACACACCTGCAGAAGTAGATGTGGCCATGGCCAAAAAAGGAACTACATTGGTCGTTGTAAACTCAGTATGTGGTTGTGCAGCCGCCAATGCCAGACCGGGAGCCAAAATGAGTCTTAAAAATGGTAAAACTCCTGACAATTTATTTACCGTATTCGCAGGGTTTGATAAAGAAGCTACTGACAAAGCAAGGGAATATATGCTTCCTTTCCCTCCTTCTTCGCCATGTATGGCCTTGTTTAAGGATGGTGAATTGGTTCACATGTTGGAAAGACATCACATTGAAGGTAGACCTGCAGAAATCATTGCAGATAATTTGGTTGGCGCTTACGACGAACATTGCTAGTCAATTCTATCGAATTAAAAAATAATAGAAAAGCCACAACACATACGTGGCTTTTTTTGATTCCCACTAAGTGGGTTTAACCTAACTGCCGTCAGGTAAGTCTCCCCTCCCGAAGCGTCGGGACTGCGTCGAAATAAATTTAAGGTTTGTTCGTTTTAATATCTTAATAGCTCATCCTAAGGTAATTGATTTTGCGGACAATCGTTTGAAAAAATAACATCCGGAATATAAAAATGAGAAAAATACTCGCATATCCGCTAACCATTATCCACCTCATAATCTTCGGTCTCATATTAGTGGTTTTCCATCTTATCCAGTGGGTTTGTTTTAACGTTTTTGGTTATCAGGCACATAAAAAAAGTGTCGATTTCCTCAATTATTTTTTAACGAAAAGTTTGTTGTTATTGGGTACTCGGGTTACCTTTAACAATCAACACCAAATTCATACGGAACAACCTTGTATCATTGTTTCCAACCACCAGAGCATGTACGACATTCCGCCCATAATCTGGCATATGAGGAAACATCACCCTAAATTCATCAGTAAAAAGGAATTGGGTAAAGGAATTCCCAGTATTTCTTATAACTTAAGACACGGTGGTTCGGTCTTGATCGACAGAAAAAACAGGGAACAGTCGCTAAAAGAAATTTTAAAACTGGCGATTTATGCTGAAAAGAATAATAGATCGGTCGTTATTTTTCCTGAAGGAACAAGGAGTCGGACAGGGAAACCGAAACGTTTTCAAAGTGGCGGATTGAAAATATTGATGAAAAAAATGCCCAATGCGCTTATTGTGCCTGTAAGCATTAGCAATTCGTGGAAAACATTACGCTACGGCAAATTCCCGATGGGTATTGGCAATCACATTACTTTTGAGGTTCATCAACCTGTAAAAGTAAACGAACTTCCTCCTGAAGAACTTATCGCTTCTGTGGAAAAAACCATAACCAGTCACGTTAAAGCTTAAAAATGAGCAACTCTGAAACCATAGACAAAACCATCAACTTTGTAAAGGAAACATTGAAAAATGCCGAAGGCGGACACGATTGGTTTCATATCGAAAGGGTATTCAACACTTCCCTGTTCATTGCCAAAGATGAAAAACAAGCCGATCCGTTGGTGGTGGGCTTGGGGGCTTTGCTTCACGATATAGCTGATTCAAAATTTCACAATGGCGATGAAAGCGTTGGTCCAAAAATGGCAGAAACCTTCCTAAAGAGTATTGATGTAGACCATTCAACTATAGAACACATTAAAAACATCATCGAGAACATTTCGTTCAAAGGCGGTAATTTTGAGCAAAAATTCAAATCCATCGAACTGGATATCATTCAGGATGCAGACAGACTGGATGCCATTGGCGCTATCGGGATTGCGCGTTGTTTCAACTATGGTGGTTTTAAAAACAGAAAACTCTACGACCCGGAGATCCCTCCAAAAATGAACATGAGCAAAGAGGAGTATAAAAAATCTGATTCCCCTACCATCAATCACTTTTATGAAAAGCTTTTTCTCTTAAAAGACCGCATGAATACCGAAACCGGGGAAAAATTGGCAGCAGAAAGACATCAATTTATGGAGACCTTTTTAGAGCAATTTTATCGGGAAATCAGTGGGCGGGCTTGAGTTTTTATTTAATCACCTATCACAAATTATTTCCCCGAAAAATCAGCTTTTCGTTTTTCCAAAAATGCGGTAGTTCCTTCCTGAAAATCATCGGTACCGAAACATTCACCAAAGGCTTCGATTTCTTTTTTATAGCCTTGTCCGTTAAATCCGGAATTCACCGCTTTGATAGCTGCTGCTATGGCCACAGGTGAGTTTTGAATAATCTTTCCGGCAATTTTTTTGCAATATGGAATCAGTTGTTCTTGTGCGACCATTTGGTTGATAAGTCCCGACATTAAAGCGCGTTCAGTCCCTATCATTTTGGCGGTCATGATCATCTCCATCGCCCTTCCTTTTCCTACCAATTGTGGCAAGCGTTGTGTTCCACCATAACCGGGAATTACTCCTAGGGACACTTCCGGCAACCCCATTCTGGCATTGTCACTGGCTATCCTGAAATGGCACGCCATCGCCAGTTCGAGTCCGCCACCCAAAGCAAAACCATTGATGGCAGCAATTACCGGAGTTTCAAGATTCTCTACGAAATCGAACAACAATTCTTGTCCTTTTGCAGCCAGTTGAGCGCCTTCTTCAATAGAAAAATCTGAAAATTCAGCGATATCTGCCCCAGCGACAAAAGCCTTTTCTCCTGATCCGGTAATTATGATCACCCGGACGTCACTGTCTTCATTTAAGGCTTTAAAAGCTTGGTGAAGCTCTCCTATAGTTGCTTTGTTCAGTGCGTTCATTTTTTTAGGCCTGTTGATGGTAATCAGCCCGATATGTTCATCAACATCAACTAAAATATTTTCAAATTGCATAAAATCTGTGTTTTTCTTTTTTCTGAAAAATTTCATTTCTATTTAGTATTATCTCTATCCTTAAATTTAGGAAAAGAAATCGTAAAAACCGTTCCTTTTCCTTCAACAGAAGACATCGTAACTTGACCGTTATAAGTCTCCACAATATTCTTTACCATACCTAATCCCAATCCCATACCGCTGGTTTTGGTAGTAAACTTAGGTTCAAAGACCTTGTCGTGATTTTCGAGTGCTATTCCTATGCCGTTATCGGCGATGGAAATTTTTACATTATCTTTTTCAGCATAGACATTGACCACAATTTTAGGATCCCGATCGTCCGGGATGGCCTGTGTGGCATTTTTCACCAGATTGGTCACCACCCTGATGAGCTGTGTGCGGTCCATTTTGACAATGATCTCTTCTTCATCTGAGATAAACTGTATGTAATCTTCATTAAAGATTTCTACAGAAAGCCTTACCACCTCGACCACATTAAGTGTTTCGTTTTGCTGGGCCGGCATACTGGCAAAACTTCCAAAAGCCGAAGCGATATTACTCATGGTGTCTATTTGCTGAATGAGGGTTTTGGAGAATTCGTTCACCTTTTTATTAATGTCTTCACTCTTGGGGTCAAATTTCCTTTGAAAACTTTGGACACTCAACCGCATGGGTGTTAACGGATTCTTGATCTCGTGCGCCACCTGTTTTGCCATTTCCCTCCACGCTTGTTCCCTTTCACTTTTTGCTAAAAGTGCAGCACTTTTATCCAACTCGTCTATCATTCCGTTGTAAGCATTGACCAAAGCCCCTATTTCTTCACTAGGGTCGTCCAGATATATCTTTTGATTGCGCTTACTCAACCGGGTTTGATCCAGTTTCTCGCTTATCGCCTTCAACGACCTGGTGATGTATCTCGAAATAACATAGGCCAGCATGGTAGCGAGAACTAATAACAACAGATACACGGCAACAAGTTTCAGTAAAAACTTCTTGAGCTCAGTATTGTAAAGTGTATCGTCTTCAAAATAAGGAATGTTCAATATCCCAATAGGTTTGAATTTCGGGTCTAAAATATAACTATAGGACGATCGAAAACGTTCGCCCGCCACCTTGGTCCTTTCCACATAATTTCGGGTTGAGCTCGATGCCAGCCCCTGTATAACACTTTGGTCTAGTTCATATACCAAATCGTCACGTTCTATTGTTGGTTTAGAGCTCCTGATCAGGTTTCCTTCCAAGTCGTAGATGTTGAAATTCAGATTGAGTACATCGGATATTTCATAAATAACATCATTAAAAATATACTTCAGATTCTCGGTTTTTACCTCCCAAGTGGTTTTTTTTAAAATATAATCAATCTGGGCATTCAATTGGTTTTCCTTCCGATCCAAATCTGCCCTATGATAGTCTTGTGCCTGCTCTTTGTACTGATAAATGGTTACCCCGGCTATCAAGACAGATGCGGTAACCACAATTAAAATCATTGTAATAAAAATACGTGTGCGAAGTGAAAGTTTGTTGTACACAGGCTTTATTTTTCAAGAATAAAGATAACAATAATTAAGCCAAAAAGCGGGAAATTACAAATCTCAAAAAACAAATTCCAATGCGAATTATGCTTCCGAATTTTTGTCCCTGATATTTTTATATAATTTGATCCCCAGCATCAATAAAATCGCCAACACAAAAATTCCGATGACGCCAAATACCCAATTGATACTGTTTTTTAAAATGACCAAAAACACTACCGAAAACAGGATAATCGTCGCACCTTCGTTCCAAATACGCATCAATCGCGAACTATATTTCACCTCATCCCGTTGCAATTGTTTAAACATCTGATGGGTTTTTAAATGATAGGCAAAAAGCAAGAGAACAAAGCCTAATTTAACATGCATCCACCCCTGCTGAAGCCAGACAGGCATTAAAACCAATAACCACACCGCAAAAACAGTAGCCAGTATTGCTGACGGCCAGGTGATGATATACCAAAGGCGTTTGGCCATGAGCTTTAATTGTTTCCCGAGGATTTCCTTTTCCGGGGAAGGCTTGTGAAAAGCTTCAATCTGGTAGACAAACAAACGCGGAATGTAAAATAACCCGGCAAACCAGGTGATAACAAAAATGAGGTGCAAGGATTTTATATAGTTGTAATAATCTATCATTTATGGTTTTTTGAGAGGGTTTTGGTAAGTATTAAAAACAGAATGAATCAAGACTTCAGTATTTTCAACAGAAAAAATAACGATAAACGGAAAAACTTTAAGAGGTGCTTGTCTGAAATACAGGTATTTCTTTGGAAAAAGATATGGGTTCTGTGAAATATATAAAAGCACCTTATCCACTTCGTCTATGAACCGTTCCCCGAGCCCATCCAATTTAATTTCGTAATAAACGTACGCCTCTGTAATTTCAACATTAGCCCTACTAAGCTTTTTTATTTCGTATTTCTTCAAGTGCTTTCCTTGCGTTTTGTTTTACTTCTTCCCAAGTGAAAGACTTGGTTTCACCACGTAAATAAGCTTCATGTTCCTCCATAAGAATACGATAGTGCTCTTCAGGAACAACATCTTCATCAGACTTATCATCCATCAAAATTTTAATCTCATCAAAAAGAGATTCGTCATTTGACAATGCAAGACGTTCTAGTACCTGAAGTTTTTTTTGCTCCAAAACAGTCATCTTCATTTCGTTTTTTGGTAAAGAATTCATTATAGACTTTTTCCCATTGGCTGCAAAATAATCTTTTCGCCCCATATTTTGTCTTTTTATTGCTCCATAGCTAGAGCTATGCAGCGCAAAAAACCTTCATTTGGGACAAAAATCTCTATTTTTCGCTTCAATCAAAAAAGTCATAATGAATTCAAAAATAGCGCTTTTGGTTGTAATATCATAAAAGTCACATTACTTATACATCCTCAACATCCAAAACAAGATCTTTCCGTACTTCCCTGTTCAAGAAATAACCTGTCACGATGGTTGATAGCGTATCTGCAATAGGGAAGGAAATCCAAACCCCTAATTCCCCAAAAAAGCGTGGCAGAATCAAAATCAACGGGATAAAAAAGAAGCCCTGACGTGTTAAGGTAAGCAACAAAGCCGGCACCGCTTTCCCTATGGCTTGAAAATAGGCCGATCCGATGAGCTGTATCACGACAATTGGTGTGGCTGCAAACACCCATCGCATGGCTCCGGGAGTATCAGACAACACTGCTTCGTCCGTAGTAAAAACTGAGGTGATGGCCTCCGGGAAAAGCATAATCAGCATAAAAATCAGGAAACCTAAAAGCATGGCGTATTTTATGGCTGTGTTGATCGATTCCCGTACCCTTCCATATTGTGCAGCACCATAATTATACCCTGCAATGGGCAAAAATCCTTGTGTAATCCCCAAAACGGGGAAGAGTGCGAACATCAACATCCGTCCAATGATAGCATAAACAGTAACCGAGGATTCACCTCCCAATTCAAACAGAATATTGTTCAAAAACAAATAGGTAACACTCACTACCGCTTGTCTGGCGAGTGTAACACCTCCCAAAGAAGCAATTTCCGAAACCACGCTTTTGTTCAATCCGAAATCCACCCAATTTATCCTTAGCTCAGATTTATCGGACATAAAAAACCATAGGATATAGAAAAAGCAACACATATAAGATCCGGTAGTAGCCCAAGCGGCACCATACATACCAAAATCCATAATGTTGATAAGGATATAGTCGAGCAAAATATTCCCTACGGATGGAAGAATCATCGCTACCATGGCAATTTTGGGTTTTCCTTCGGCCCTGATCACGTTGTTTCCCATCATGGACAAGGCCAAAAAGGGAACTCCGTACAATACAATCTTGTAATATATCTTTGCCGGATCAAAAATATCGCCCTTACCTCCAAAACTTGGGATAATGGTATCGACATACACCAGCCCCACGATAACAAGAATCGATGTCAGAAGAATTGTAAGTGTCACCTGATTTCCAAAGGTCTTGAGTGCTTTGACTGTATTTCCCGCTCCTAAAGCCCTTGAAATAATTGAAGATCCGCCAATACCAATCGCCATTCCCAAAGCGGCGATAAAAAACGAAACCGGTAAGACTACATTAATAGCTGCAATGGCAATAAAGCCAATCCAGTTTCCAACAAATATGGTATCTACTAAAATGTTTAAGGACATCACCAGAATCCCGATAGATGCCGGAACTGCTTGCTTGACCAATAAACTTCCTATGGAACCTGTTCCTAATTCTTTTGAAGAGACTTTCGTCATTAAAAAAGTTGTTTTTTTAATTTTCTGATTTAGCAGTAGCCCATTCGTCGATCCAACGGGACAATACTTTCACCCATGCTTCATCATCATTCAAACAAGGAACCAGATGAAATTCTTCTCCTCCGTTCTCTTCAAACTCATGACGGGCTTCCATTCCTATTTCTTCCAAGGTTTCAATACAATCTGAAACAAAAGCCGGTGTTACAACCGTCAGTTTTTTGGTTCCGCTTTGTGCGTAGTTGTTAATTGTTTTATCTGTAAACGGTTTTAACCAAGGGTCTATTCCCAAACGCGATTGGAAGGATGTTGAAAAGCTCCCGTCTTTCAATTCCAGATATTTTGCTACTTGATTAGTGGTTTCATAACACTGATGACGATAACAATACTGATGTGCAGGCGACTCTGTCATACAACATTGTCCATCTATTTTACAATGTGATTTGGTAATATCCGATTTTTTGATGTGCCTTTCAGGAACTCCGTGATATGAAAAAAGGATATGATCCCATTCTTTTCCTTTAAGGTGTTGTTGAATCGACTCGGAAAGTACTCTTATATAATCCGGATGATTGTAGAACGCAGGAACGTTGGTGAATTGCATCTCGGGGAAATGTTTCTTCCGCAGCTCTTCAGCCAATACCAAAATGGTTTCTGTAGTTGCCATGGCAAACTGCGGATAAAGCGGCACCAAAAGTACCTCTGTCACCCCTTGTTTATGAAGCGTTTCCATACCGTGTTTTATCGATGGATTCCCATAACGCATCGCCATAGCTACCGGAACGGATGTGAGTTTATCCATTTGCTTGGTCAACCTTTTTGAAAGTACAATGAGGGGCGAACCTTCGTCCCACCATATTTTTGAATAGGCTTCAGCTGATTTTTTTGGACGTGTACGTAAAATGATTCCTTTTACGATAAAACTCCGCAACCATTTGGGCATATCGATGACCCTTTCATCCATTAAAAACTCCTCCAGATATCGTTTTACATCCTTCGGATCTGTAGAATCCGGCGAACCCAGATTTACCAATAAAACTCCTTTCACAAGTTTGATTTTTTATAAATTTTCCTCTGTAAAAACTATAATTTGCAGGCCGCAAAATTAATGTTTTGAATCTTCACCTTCTCCTTATATGGTGTTAAGATTTCGATATTGCTATAGATAATTCTTATAACTAGCGTCCCAAACAGTAGAAAATTCCTCCCAATACATGCTGAACGAAAAGCGGTTCGGCATACGATTCTTTTGTATGTCCACCACCTGTATAAAAAGCACGGCCGCCGTCAAACTCATGATACCAAGCGATGGGGTGATGCTCTCCATTGGTCCCACCTTCATAAGAAGTTTCATCTAAATTCAACAACACATTCACATCAGGGTTGAGGTTTTTAAAATTATACCATTCATCGTCACGATTCCAAGTTTCCGGTAAATGCTTGGTCGAAATATGGTTGTTATCCAACACCTTGATATCGGCATTCCTTACGTTGGGATTGTTGGGGTGGTCCACAAAATAGCCTCCTACCAATTTTCCATACCACGGCCATTCATATTCGGTATCGGAAGCTGCATGAATTCCCATAAAACCCCCACCAGACTGAATATAGCCTTCAAAGGCTTTTTGCTGTTCTTCGTTCAACACATCTCCTGTAGTTGACAAGAATAACACCACATCATATTCAGAAAGTTTCTCTAGGGTAAAAAGTGACACATCTTCGGTATGCGCAACACCAAATTCATTTTCTTTACCCAATTTCTTGATTAAGTCCACTCCGGTTTCAATGGATTTATGCCTATAGACCTTTGTTTTACTGAAAACCAATACGTTTTCCTCATGAACATCGGTTACAATTTCATCGGTAGTCGTTTCTTTTTTTGGGGTTTGTCCGCAACCTATGGTCACACACAAGATGGTAGTGATTAAAAAATACTTCATTTTCATATTAATTATGGTTATTGATTAGTTACTCAACGACATGATATACTTTTTGGGCGTAGTGGCATACTTCTTTTTAAAAGCCGCTATAAAATGACTGGCTGTGCTATAGCCCACTTTCAAACCTACTTCATTCACATTGTGATCCCCACTTTCCAACATTTTTCGGGCATATTCCATTTTATAATCAAACAAAAAGCTATAGACCGAATCGCCGTACACCTGTTTAAAACCTTCTTTTAGTTTTTTCAGGTTAAGTCCGATTTCATCCGACAATTCCTGAAGCGATGGTGGTTCTGCCATTCTGGAAATCACAATGTCTTTTGCTTTTCTTATGCGGCGCACATTGTCTTCGTCTATCAAAAAAGGACATTGCTCCACATCAGCATCTTCAGGCTTGTTGAAATAAAGTCCCAACAATTCATAGACCTTTCCTTTCAAATACAGTTTTTTGATCGATGGATGCAAGTTGTAGTTTATGATCTGACTCAGAACTACAGACATTGCAGGGTTTATGACTGTTGAATTGTAATATTTTTTATCGATATTTTCTTCATTCAGAAAATGGATATAATCGGCTTCCGTAGAAAAAAGCGAGTGAAATTTCTTGATCGGAATCAGTACAGAAACCACCCAAGTTTTGGAATTCATCTCCAAATTGATAGGCAACCCCCTTTGTGGATTGTACAGCAAAAGTGCTTCCTCTTCTTTTAAATCCAATGCATAACGTCCATCATTAAAATGGAAAATAGCCCCCCCCTTCAAACAAAAATGAAACTGAATATAACTGCTGTCTATTTCCTTACTAATATGCTGAATATCATTGGTTTCATTCTGAATTTTCAAAAGCGTAAACCCGTTTTCGATTACAATTTCTTCCATAGCACTTTTAGCGATATTTTTTAACTCGATTTCTACAGGTATTTAAATATTATTATTTAGAATAAATCTAAACAATACCGCCCACAACACCTTATTTTACTTCAAAAATACACTATTTTACCATTTTTAAGTTGAAATGAAGTGGTTTTTTCTTAAAGCGACATAAAAAGTCCCTCCAGCGTTATTTTTTTAGTTTCTTAAGGTTTATTTTTGTCCACGATTTCTGTAAAAGATTGAATGGAAGCTTATAACATATCAAAACATAGTTCTTTTTATACCATAGGGATCAGCTATAAAAAAGCTGATGCCGCTATAAGAGGTAAGTTTAGTTTGGATGAAGCGGGCAAAAATGCACTTTTGGATCAAGCTAAGTCTGCCGGCATCGATGGCCTTTTAGTCATTTCAACATGTAACCGAACTGAATTATACGGTTTTGCCCAACATCCTTTTCAACTCATCCAATTGCTTTGCAAAAACTCCAACGGTTCTGTGAACGAGTTTCAGGAAATAGGTTATGTTTATAAAAACAACGATTCGATTTCACACCTTTTTAAGGTAGGAACCGGACTTGACAGTCAAATTTTAGGGGATTTTGAAATCATCAGTCAGGTAAAACAAAGTTTTATAAACTCCAAGAAAAAAGACATTACCAATCCTTTTTTAGAGCGTTTGTGCAATGCCGTTATTCAGGCCAGCAAGCGCATTAAAAATGAAACTGAAATTTCTTCAGGTGCAACTTCAGTAGCTTTTGCTTCTGTTCAGTATATCCTTTCGAAGATTCCTAATATATCAGATAAGAATATTTTGTTGTTCGGTACCGGAAAAATAGGTCGAAACACCTGTGAAAATCTGGTTAAACATACGAAAAACGACCATATTGTCCTCATCAACCGAACTAAAGGAAAAGCTGAAAAAATAGCAGGGAAATTCAATCTTCTGGTCAAAGAATACAGCAATTTACAAGAGGAAATAAGAAAAAGTGATATACTTATAGTGGCTACGGGTGCTCAAAAACCGACCGTTAGCAAGGAACTCATTCACACTTCTAAAGATTTGTTGATCTTGGATCTGTCTATTCCTCAAAATGTGGATCCAAATGTTCAAGAATTAGACAATGTCACTTTAGTACATTTGGATCAATTGTCGAAAATCACAGACGATACTTTGAAACGAAGAGAAAAATTCCTCCCGAAGGCAGAAGCTATCATGAACGAGGTAGAAACCGATTTTAAACATTGGTTGGAAACCCGTAAATTTGCCCCTACTATCAAAGCTTTAAAAAAGAAGCTAAAAACGATGAAAGATGCCGAAATTGATTTCCAACGGAAAAAAATTGATGATTTTAATGACGAGCAAGCGGAAATCATCAGTAACAGAATCATTCAAAAAATAACTACACACTTCGCCAATCACTTAAAAGACAGTTCGGACAATACCGGTGAAAGTATCGAATTCATAAACAAGGTGTTTCAATTAGAAACTACGAAATGAACAAAGTCATAAGAATAGGAACTCGCGATAGTGAATTAGCACTATGGCAAGCCAATCACGTCAAGGATTTACTGGGAAGCAACGGATACCGCACAGAAATTGTATCTGTTAAATCCGATGGTGACCTCATATTAGACAAACCGCTCTATGAATTGGGAATTACCGGGATTTTTACAAAAACGCTCGATATCGCCATGCTCAACGGAACAGTAGATATTGCCGTGCACAGCATGAAAGATGTTCCTACCCAACTTCCAAAAGGTATTGTTAAGGCGGCTGTTCTTAAACGCGCGAACACGCAAGATATCTTGGTTTTTAAAGGTGACGTAAAATCCCTTGAAGGTGAAAATACCATTATTGCCACCGGAAGTTTAAGGCGAAAGGCACAATGGCTCCACAAATACCCAAAACACAAGGTTGAAGGCTTGAGAGGAAATGTAAACACCCGTCTTAAAAAATTAAACAACAGCAATTGGAATGGCGCTGTATTTGCCGCAGCCGGTTTAGAGCGATTAGACTTTATAAAAAAAGGCAATAAAATAAAAAGCCCCTCCTTTGGAGGGGTTGGGGAGGATTTAGACTGGATGATCCCCGCACCTGCCCAAGGTGCCATGATGGTAGTTGCCATGGAAAACGACACCTTTTCAAGAGAGGCTTTGGAAAAGCTCAATCACAATGAAACCGACATCTGTACCCACATCGAACGCGAATTTCTAAGTACGCTCGAAGGAGGTTGCACAGCTCCTATCGGAGCATTGGCAAAAAGACATAAAAATATGCTTACATTTGAGGGTGCATTGTTTTCTTTAGACGGAAAAGAAAAAATAGCTATTAAAAAAAGTGTTGCTCTTGAGGAATTCAAAAATTTTGGAAAAATCTGTGCCGAAGAAGTTTTACAAAACGGCGGAAGGGCTCTCATGCAACAGATCAAGAACACATTGCAATCGTAAATGAAAAGTGATTTAAAAAACTTCTTGTCCAAACTCTACGGATTTATAGATCTGTCGCTCATAGCATTTTTAGTATATGATTTCGGTTTTACTGAAAACAAGGAAACGGCTTTTCAACGTGGGCTCACCCTTATGGGAGTCACATTGATATTACTTATTTTTAGCATTATCCGAAGAAGGCTTTCGAGTGACCACTACACCAGGATGATGTTTACCGCCAACATTGGCATTCTTATCCTGATCATTATTACCATCCTCATTTCATGGATAGCACACGGATTTGATCTGGTTGAAGCCATCTCTGGTATAAAAACAATCATAGAAATCGAGTTGTTGGGCTATTTTGTATTGCGCTTGATGAAGCTCATCCGCAAACTGTACCACTACCACTACAACCCGGCCATCCTCTTTGTAGGAAGTTTTGCCCTAATTGCCTTTACCGGTGCCCTGCTGTTGATGCTGCCCAACGCCACCACCGAAAGCATCAGTTTTATCGATGCGCTTTTTACAGCCACCAGTGCTGTTTGTGTTACCGGTTTGATTGTTGTGGACACAGCACACGACTTTACATTCATGGGGCAATCCATCATCATGGTATTATTTCAGTTGGGAGGAATTGGAATGCTTACTTTTACCTCGTTTTTTGCTTATTTCTTTAAAGGGGGCTCTTCATTTCAAGAAGGATTGTATGTAAAAGATTTTGTAGGTATCGATAATATCAGCAACGTATTGAAAACCGCCATGCGTGTGGTAGCCTTTACCTTTACATTGGAATTTATTGGTGCCATTTTTATCTATATTTCGGTACTCGGTATCCCCGAATTGGACAACAAGATATTTTTCTCGATTTTCCATGCTATCTCGGCATTTTGTAATGCCGGTTTTTCAATTATGTCAGACGGTTTATATGACACCAACCTACGGTTTGTTTATGCATTTCAATGGATGGTTATTGTTCTGATTATCTTCGGAGGATTGGGCTATGGAATTGTAGAAAACATAATGAAATACCTGAAACATATATTTCAAAACCTTTTTAACGCGGAAAAACGAACAACCCCTGTACGTATGGTCACCCTCAATTCCAAGATTGTTTTGGTGACTTCGGCGATACTTCTCGTGGTGGGCACCATTTTTATTAGTGTTTTTGAATATGGAAACGTATTGCGCGAACACAGTAGTTGGTGGGGTAAATTTACCACAGCAGGGTTTACATCGGTAACTACACGTACAGCAGGGTTCAATACGGTAGATGTCTCGGCTCTTTCCATGCCCTCATTACTGTTTGTTATGTTGTTGATGTGGATAGGGGCTTCACCTGCTTCTACCGGTGGTGGAATAAAAACCAGTACCTTTGCATTGGCAACACTTAATATTTTTGCCATCATACGCGGAAGACAACACATAGAAATTGGGACACGAAGGGTTTCCAATGACTCTGTAAGGCGGGCATTTGCCATTATGAGTATATCTCTCATCTGTATTGGCATAGCCATATTGCTATTGCTCTTTTTTGAAAAAGGTTTCACGCTGATTCAAATAGGGTTTGAAGTCTTTTCGGCTTATAGTACCGTGGGACTTTCCATGGGGATTACAGGAGATCTTAGCAATGAAGGCAAAGCTGTGGTTATTGCCGTTATGTTTATAGGACGTATCGGACTTATAAACCTTATGATAGGAATGATACGCCAATTGAGTGTGTCATTTCATGAGTATCCCGAAGAAAAGATACTCATTAACTAATATTTAAATTTTAAACAGATGAAAATCATCATTTTCGGACTTGGGAACTTTGGAGCCTCTTTGGCAGTCAATCTTACCGAAACCGGTAACGAGGTCATAGGGGTTGACAATAACATGGACAAAATAAATCTGATTAAAGACAGGATTGCCCATTCCATCTGTATGGACGCCACCAATGAATTGGCCTATAATAATCTCCCGGTGAAAGAAACCGACATAGTCGTAATTGCAATTGGGGAAAATGAAGGGGCTGCCATTATCACAACGGCCATTGTCAAAAAACTGTCAACTGCCAAAATCATTGGTCGTTCCTTATCACCCATCCACGATACCGTATTGATGGCCATGGGAATCGATACCATTGTACATCCCGAACAGGAGTCGGCAGAGCGACTTACCAAAAAGCTCAACGTAAAATCGATGGTGGAGAATTTCGATTTGGACAAGAATTATTCCGTTTCTGAAATTACAGCCCTTCCCGAAATGATAGGGAAATCACTTTTCGACCTAAGCTTTAGAAACAAATACGACCTCACCATAGTAACCATCCTTCGGAAGCGACAACGCAACACACTCATTGGTACTAAAACCATGGTAAATGAATCTATCGGCCTCCCCAACAAGGATACCGTTATTCAAGAAGGTGATATCTTAGTAGTCTTTGGAAGTAACCCAGATATCAAACGGTTTTGTAAGATAAACAAATAATTTACCCTGCATGCTACGGCATGATGATTTTAATGATAGAATGATAGAGGTCCTAAGCACAAAAAAACTAAATGAAGCTCAGAAAGAGCCACTATTAAAAGCAAACATAAACTGTATTGATAAAGATTTTATCAAAATTGTCCCTATCGATTTTGAAAGTACAGCATCCATTGACAATGTAATTTTTACAAGCCAAAATGCAGTAAAATCAATTTTGAACCACCAAATCGAAATTAAAAACTGCTTTTGTGTGGGTGATAAAACCGAAGCTTTGTTGATTGAAAATGGTTTTACCGTTGTAGAAAAAGCCTATCAGGCAAAAACCTTAGCCCGACATATCATAAAAAAACATTCCGACAAAAAGTTTATCCTTTTCTGCGGCGATAAAAGACGGGAAGAACTGCCGAAAGTTTTAGCTGAAAACAATATAGCGTTGGATGAAATTCAAGTCTATAAAACAAAACTCACTCCAAAACAAATGTCACGTTCATATAACGGGGTGCTCTTTTTTAGTCCGAGTGCAGTGGAAAGTTTTTCCCAAAGAAATTTATTTGAAGACACCATTGTTTTTTGCATTGGAAAAACCACCGAAGCCGAAGCCAAAAAACACACCAACAACATCATTACCGCCAATAAAACAACCATAGAAAACGTCATTGTTCAAGTAATAAAACATTTTGAATAGTTGCTAAGCTATAGAGATATATGATTAAGAACGATTTATTTTTAAAAGCATTAAAAGGCGAATCTGTAGAGCGTCCGCCAGTATGGATGATGCGTCAAGCCGGAAGATATTTACCGGATTTTATGGCATTAAAAGAAAAATACGATTTCTTTACCCGATGTCGTACCCCGGAACTTGCAGCCGAGATTACTGTACAACCCATTCGTATCGTAAAACCAGACGCAGCTATTTTGTTTTCAGATATTTTGGTAATTCCGCAAGCTATGAATATCGAGGTAGAGATGAAGCCCGGTCTAGGGCCTTGGTTACCTAACCCCATTCGTTCAGCAAAAGATGTAGAACAAGTAGTGGCTCCGGAGATCAATGAAGAGTTGGGTTATGTAATGGACGCCATTAAACTCACCAAAGAGATGCTGAACGATGAAGTACCTCTTATCGGTTTTGCAGGTTCCCCCTGGACAATTTTGTGTTATGCTGTAGAAGGAAAAGGTTCGAAGAGTTTTGACACTGCCAAAGGATTCTGTTTTTCACAACCCGAAGCCGCTCATACCCTGCTTCAAAAAATAACAGATACGACCATATTGTATTTAAAAGAAAAAGTAAAAAACGGAGTCAATGCCGTTCAGATTTTCGACAGTTGGGGGGGCATGCTTTCTCCTGTGGATTATCAGGAGTTTTCTTGGAAATACATCAATCAAATTGTAGAAGCATTAGCTGAAGAAACCGAAGTCATCGTCTTTGGAAAAGGATGCTGGTTTGCGCTAAACGAAATGTCTAAAAGTAAAGCCTCTGCTTTGGGAGTAGACTGGACTTGTTCTGCCACAAACGCTCGATACCTTTCAGGAGGAAATATCACGCTACAGGGTAATTTTGATCCGTCAAGGTTACTCTCCCCCATCCCGACCATCAAGAAAATGGTTCACCAGATGATCGATGAATTTGGCAAGGACAAATACGTTGTGAATTTAGGCCATGGTATTTTGCCCAATATCCCGGTAGATCATGCCAAGGCATTTGTGGAGGCAGTGAAGGAGTATAAGCAGTAGATAACAGACCCCAATTTTGTTTATTTATGCTTGATATTTTAGAAAAGCACAACAGTAAGTTTGAATATGCAGGTATTTTGTTCAACATTATACTTGCCATTCAATACTTTATACTGTGGTACGCACCACAACCGGATCAGGCTGAAAAAATATGGTCGTTAGGCACATTGATATTCTTTGAAGAAATTATCAACATATCCGGGATGGTTATGCTGCTTAATGGCATTCCAAGAAAATTCAAACTCCTTATAGGGATTCCTCTCTTATTGGGTGTTGGATATGTTTTTAATATGATCATGACAGACAATACTCTATTAATTCTGGTTATTTTTGTAATTATTAATCGCTTGAGGTTTATTTTTTTGGAGACAAACAAAGTCTTATTAAAGCAAATGCATCGCTATACCATATGCGCCTTTGTGCTTTGTATTTTTTTAATGATTTTGGTTGGGACAGCACAAAAATTCAATTATATCCCAAATCTTGGCCTCACAACCGAGTACATATCGGTTTCCGGCTATGATAGATTGATACAGGAAGCTCATAAAAAAGGGTTTTCAGGAGCTTTTATACATCCGGAAATGCTTATGTGCCTGGGAACATTATACTATGGCACACTTATCTTTGTGGAAACGGGATTTTTATTCCACACCAAAAAACTGTTGTTAAAACCAGTAGAAGTAACCAAGAATTCATGAAAAACAAATTCTACCAATACATACAAGATTTACAAAACACCATCACCTCCAAATTGGAAGAAATCGATGGCGAGGCTAAATTCCGTGAAGACCTGTGGGAACGCCCCGAAGGTGGTGGTGGACGAACACGAGTGATCGAAAACGGTAAGGTATTCGAAAAAGGTGGTGTAAACATTTCTGCTGTTCACGGCAAATTGCCAGACACCATGCAAAAAATGTTTGGTGTGGATGAAGCTGATTTTTTCGCCTGTGGGTTGAGTTTAGTCATTCATCCTAAAAACCCGTTTGCACCTACAGTGCACGCCAATTGGCGTTATTTTGAGATGTACAGCCCCCCCAAAGGAGGGGGTTCTAAAAACGAAAAAAACTTTCCCCCTTCGGGGGGATTGAGGAGGGCGTGGTTTGGTGGCGGACAGGATTTAACGCCCTACTACCTTTTTGAAGAGGATGCGAAGCATTTTCATCAGGTTAGTAAAGCAGCTTGCGATAAGCACGATTCAAAGTTTTATCCTGAATACAAAAAGAAGTGCGATGAATATTTCTGGAACGCCCACCGGAATGAAGCCCGTGGCATTGGTGGTTTATTTTTTGATTATTTAAAGGCCACAGAAGACCTGCCTGCCGGTAGGCAAGGAAAATCTATGGAAGATTGGTATAACTTTGTAACTGAGGTTGGCGACAGTTTCCTTGATGCCTATGTTCCCATAGTGGAAAAACGCAAGGACATTCCCTATACGGATCAAAACAGAAAATGGCAGGAAATCCGTCGCGGACGTTATGTGGAATTCAATCTTGTACACGATAAAGGCACCTTGTTCGGACTAAAAACCAACGGACGAATCGAAAGTATCCTGATGAGTTTACCTCCACATGTGCAATGGGTTTATGATCATCATCCCGAAACGGGAAGTGAAGAGGAAAAATTGACAAAAGTTTTACAACATCCGAAGGATTGGGTGTAAATAGCTCCGTTAGGAGTGACATATTTACATAAAAAACAGAAAAACCATGTATCCATTAAGAAGAAATAGACGATTAAGAACCAACGAGGCCATCAGAAGCATGGTGCGTGAGAATATCATCACACCAAACGATTTTTTGGTACCGCTTTTTGTGGTGGAAGGTAAAGGCGTAAAAGAAGAAATTGCTTCCATGCCCAATTACTACCGTTACAGCTTGGACTTACTGGAAAAAGAAGTAAAAGAACTTTGGAATATGGGGTTAAAATCGGTATTGTTATTTGTTAAAGTGCCTGATAACCTTAAAAACAACCAAGGCACTGAAGCCCTCAATCCCGACGGATTGATGCAACGTGCCATCAAAACCGTAAAAAATGCCGTGCCAGATATGCTGGTTATGACTGATGTTGCCCTGGATCCTTATTCGAGTTTTGGTCACGATGGTATTGTTCACAACGGAAAGATTTTAAACGATGAAACCAATGCCATTCTTTCTGAAATGAGCCTTTCCCATGCCCGAGCTGGAGCCGATTTTGTCGCTCCGAGTGATATGATGGATGGTCGGATTTTTGAAATCCGTTCTTTGTTGGAAGACGAAGGTTTTCACAATACAGGTATCATGGCCTACAGCGCCAAATATGCTTCCGCTTTTTACGGTCCCTTCCGTGATGCATTGGATTCTGCTCCGGTAGATGTAAAAGACATTCCGAAGGACAAAAAAGCCTACCAAATGGATCCTGCAAACCGTATTGAAGCCCTGCGAGAAACCAAAATGGACATTGAAGAAGGCGCAGACATTGTGATGGTAAAACCCGGACTTTGTTATCTGGATATTGTAAGGGATATTAAAAATGAGGTAGAAGTGCCCGTAGCCGTTTATCAGGTTTCAGGTGAATATGCCATGATCAAAGCCGCAGCCGAAAAAGGCTGGCTGGACCACGATGCAGTTATGCTTGAACAGATTACCGCCATTAAACGCTCAGGGGCGGATATCATAGCGACCTATTTCGCTAAAGACATTGTTAAATTAATAGGCTAACAAGCTACGTCACCCTGAGCGCAGCTGAAGGGTTGCTAAGGATGTGGTCAGGCTGACAAGCTAATTGATTTTTTATTTTTTCCTATGTAAAATTAATTACTTTTGTCTTATGAGATTCATGGTAATATTTCTTGCTGGCCTTACACTTTTTTTATCGGCAACCCCATGTTGTTTAGCCAAAGAATGTGATTCTAATAACATCTCAACTCATTGTGACGATCAACCGAAAGAAGATCATGATCATACCGATTCAGGTTGTTCCCCTTTCTTTTCTTGTGGAAGTTGTACAGGCTTCAACCTTCCGGTTACTGATATTGCTCCTTTATTTCATTATATTGAGCCTAGAGTTCACATTACATATATTCCACATTTTAAATTATCTGCTTTCCATCCCTATCTATTCAAGCCTCCCCAGTATTTTGATACTTTTAGTTCGTAATCCAATACTTTAATACTCAAATCATTTTTTAAATTAATCATTCTGTGAAAAAATATATTTCAGGGATTATACTGCTGTTCGTATGTAGTATATCCATAGCACAAAACACTTTTGAAGCAACCATTAAAGACCAAGAAACCAAAGAACCGCTTGTTGGGGTGTCGGTATATTTTCCATCCTTGGAAAAAGGAGGTTCCACCGATGTAGACGGGCATATTTCCATTCCTGATATCCCCAACGGAAAACATAACATTGAGCTGTCATATATCGGATATGAAGCGCTAAGATTGGAAAGAGCTTTTCCTTTAAGTGAAAAAAAACAAATCCTGTATATGACCCCTGTCCATGAAGAAATGGAAGAAGTGGTCATTACCTCAACCCGTAGCAGTCGGACCATTGAAGATATTCCCACCAGGGTTGAATTTATAGCCGGAGAGGAATTGGCCGAAAAGGGCAATATGAAACCTGGGGACATCCGTATGCTACTCAACGAAAGTACCGGAATACAAACCCAACAAACCTCGGCTACAAGTTATAATTCCAGTATTCGTATTCAGGGATTGGACGGCAAATACACCCTGCTTTTGCGAGACGGACTTCCACTCTATTCCGGTTATTCCGGCGGATTGAGTCTGATGCAAATAGCCCCCTTAGACCTAAAACAAGTGGAGGTTGTAAAAGGGGCTTCTTCTACCTTGCACGGTGGTGGCGCCATCGCCGGTTTGGTCAATCTGGTTTCCAAAACCCCGGAAGACGAACCCGAATTAAGTTTTATGCTGAACGGTACTTCTGCCCTGGGATTGGACATTAGCGGATTTTATGCTGAAAAATATGGAAAAGTGGGAACTACCGTTTTTGCTTCATATAATAAAGGAACTCCTTACGACCCGGCAGATATCGGTCTTACCGCTATTCCTGAATTTGAACGTTTTACACTGAATCCGCGTTTCTTCCTTTACCTCAACCAGCAAACAGAGATGAACTTCGGATTTCAATACGTGACTGAAAATCGAAAGGGAGGTAACATCAATTTTATTGAAGAAAAACAAAGCACAGGCTATTTTGAGGAAAACAAAACCAATCGTTTTTCGACACAATTGGATATGGTTCATAAATTTTCAGAGCGTTCGCAAATACAATTCAAAAACAGTTTGAGCATGTTCGATAGAACGATTAACATTCCGGATTACACCTTTGCGGGAGATCAGTTGTCATCCTTTTCAGAAATCAACTTTTCCACCGCCAACGACACCATGGAGTGGATCGCAGGAATGAACCTGTGGACCGAAGAATTTAATCAAGCTGAAGGAAGTCCCGATCAAGACCTTAGTTTCTCCAATACCACTTTTGGCCTATTCGCCCAGAATATGTGGAACATCCATGAAAAATGGACATTGGAAACCGGCATAAGGGGCGATTATCAAAGCGATTATGGTTTCTTTTTCCTTCCAAGATTCTCAGCAATGTTTGAACCTACAACCAGGCTCACCTTCCGTTTGGGTGGCGGATTGGGATACAAAACCCCTACCATCTTTACTGAAGATGTCGAAAGGTTACAGTTTCAAAATGTCTTGCCTATTGATGTGAACAATGCCAATCCGGAACGTTCTACCGGAGCCAATTTTGATGTGAATTACAAATGGCCCATCGGAGAATCCCTCACCCTATCGACCAACACACTGTTGTTTTACACACAAATTGACGATCCTTTGATTATGACTTCAAACGAAAATAACAACTATGAATTCATTCAACCCAACGGACATGTAGAATCCAAAGGGATTGAAGCCAATATGAAGTGGAGCTATCACGATTTTAAGCTTTTTGTAGGATATACTTTTGCCGATGTGAAACAACATTATGCAGCAGGTATAACCCAATATCCTTTGGTCTCAAAACACAGACTGAACAATGTCTTGATGTATGAAAAACACGAAAATTTCTGGGTAGGTTTAGAGGCCTATTATTTTAGTCCGCAGGAACTGAACAACGGTGAAACCGGGCAATCTTATTGGATCATGGGATTAATGTCTGAAAAAAAACTGGGCGAGCGCTTTTCTATTTTTCTGAATTTTGAAAATTTCCTGGATACACGTCAGACTAAATTCGGTTCGATATACACCGGTAATATTGACAATCCCGAATTTAACGATATCTATGCTCCGGTAGACGGGTTTGTTATCAATGGAGGATTCAAGCTAAAGCTATAAAGCTGATGAAACTTCCTTAACAACCAGGATAAACCCTTAGTGGGACTAATTTTGTATTTTTAAAGACCTGTCAGGTTTCTAATATCTGACAGGTCTAATAAATAAAAGAAAATCAAGTTTAAATGAAAAAGCTTCTCTTTGTAACTTTCATCTTGATAACAAGCATTATGAATGCTCAAGACACTCCCATAACTGCCTTCCTAGAGAAATGGGAAAACTCTAAAGATTATCTTATCAAAGTTGCTGAAAGCATGCCCGAGGATGCTTATGATTTTAAGCCCACCGAAAGAGAGATGACCTTTGAAGAGCAGCTATTACACATTATGCAAAACATGAGCTGGTTAGGAGCAAACTATTTTCATGTGAAAGAAGCTGAAGTAAGTATCATTAAAAACAGAAAGGAAAGAATTATAGAGAATGTTAAAATCTCTTTTAATTCGGTTTCTTCTGTTATTAAACAATTAAACCTTTCAGAATTAAAAGAACAAGTAGATTTCTTTGCCGGAAAGAAAACCAAACTACAGATACTAAACCTCCTACAAGACCATGTTACCCATCACAGAGGACAACTTATTGTGCATTTAAATCTAAATGATGTCAAGCCTCCAAAATATGTGGGTTGGTAATATTTTAAAAAAGACTTGATTCTGTGAAATTGTATATGGGAATAACACAGCTGTCTTGGTTCTTAGTGGATATATACCTAAATTAGCTACAAATCATTTTTATGGGCTTACTGATATTTTTTGCCTTTATCTCTATCTTTTTTTCATTTTTGTGTTCGATATTGGAAGCGGTATTTCTGAGTATCACTCCTACATTTATCAATCTAAAAAAACAAGAAGGAAAAGCTTACGCATCAACATTAGAGCATTTAAAACAGGATGTTGACAAACCTTTGATCACTATTTTGACCATCAATACCATTGCTCATACTGTTGGTGCTATTTTGGTTGGGGTTCAAGCTGAAAAACTGCCTTATAAAATCGATATCTTCGGTTTTAATATTGTAGGAATTGTTTCGGCAGTAATGACCTTTTTGATTCTGGTACTTTCAGAAATCATTCCAAAGACCATTGGCGCCACATATTGGAAACGACTTGCCAATTTTACCGCCAAAGCTTTAACCGTTATGATCTTTCCTTTAAGATGGACAGGGATTCTTTGGCTATTGCAATTCACCACAAAAATGATCGGAGGTTCCCATGCAGAAGGATCCGTATTCAGTAAAGAAGATTTTACCGCCATGGCCGATATTGCTGAGGAAGAAGGTGTTTTTCAAGAATCGGAATCGAAAGTAATCAAAAACCTTTTAAAGTTTGATCAAGTATGGGCAAAAGACATTATGACGCCCCGAACAGTAATGAAAACAGCTTCTGAAGATATGACCATAGCCGATTTTTTTGAAAACAACCCAAAGCTACGCTTTTCCAGAATTCCGGTTTATAAAGACAGTCAAGACAATATTACCGGTTTCGTACTAAAAGACCAAGTTTTGGAAGCCATGATCAACGGTCACGGAGAAGAAAAACTAGCTACTTTAAAACGTGAAGTTTTTGTTTCCAAAAGAAGCATTCCTATTCCCGAATTGTTTGATAAATTTATCAGCAATCAGGATCATATCGCCTTGGTTGTCGATGAATATGGTTCTATAAGCGGACTCGTAACCATGGAAGATATTATTGAAACACTTTTAGGACTGGAAATTGTTGATGAAAGCGATAATGTTGAAGATCTTCAGCTCCTGGCAAGACGAAATTGGCAGCTTCGGGCTGAACGGATGGGTATTTATAAAAAACCGGAAGACAACAGCAATGAAACAACAAGCAATAATTAAAACCCCTTTGGGTTACACAAGAATTACCGGGGACGAAAACGGAATATCTGCTGTTTCTGTTCTCAATTCTGAAGAAACCATTTCTGAAAGCATTCCTGAATCATTGAACGAGTGTGTGATACAACTCCGTGAATATTTTGACGGAAAACGGCAGAAATTTGATTTAAAATTGAATCCACAAGGAACTGATTTTCAAAAAAAAGTGTGGAACGCATTGCTCGATATCCCCTATGGAAAAACCACTTCCTATTTAAAGCTTTCGCAAACACTTGGCGATGTAAAAGCCATCCGGGCCGTGGCTTCGGCCAATGGGAAAAATCCGTTGTGGATTATTATCCCCTGTCATCGAGTGATTGGCAGTGACGGCAGTCTAACTGGTTATGCCGGCGGACTGCATCGCAAACAATGGCTACTGGAACACGAAAGTCCGGTAACACAACAAAGCTTGTTTTAAGAAAATCATTATATTTAGGTCATCCCTCTCAAATCCAATAGTTTATTATTTCACTTAATTGAAATATTATCATGTTACATAAACTTAGCCTTGAAAACATCCTATTTCTAGACATAGAGACTGTTCCGGAAGTAGAAATGCACGAACTTCTTTCCCTTGAAAAACAAGCCTTGTGGGAACAAAAAACACAATACCAACGCAAAGACGAATACACGCCCGAAGAATTTTATGACCGTGCAGGGATTTGGGCCGAATTTGGAAAAATAGTATGTATTTCTGTGGGTTATTTTACACATAAAGGAGACACGAGGAGCTTCCGTGTCACTACTTTCCACGGAGAAGAAATACAACTCTTAAAAGATTTTAAATCTTTACTGGAAACCCATTATGGCAGTCCGCACAAACTTTTATGCGGTCACAATGCTAAGGAGTTCGATTTTCCTTTTATTGCCAGAAGAATGATCATCAACGGTATTAAACTCCCTTCCAAACTAAATCTTTTCGGCAAAAAACCATGGGAAATTCCGCATCTGGACACCATGGAACTTTGGAAATTCGGTGATTACAAACATTTTACATCAATTAAGTTATTGACCAATATTTTAAACATTCCATCGCCAAAAGACGATATTGATGGAAGTATGGTTCGCGACGTGTTTTACAACGAAAAAGATATAGATAAGATCATTACTTATTGTGAAAAAGATGTCGTTGCTGTCGCTCAGGTATTTTTACGGCTTCGGGGAGACGAAATCCTGGATGAATCTGAGGTTTTGCATGTTTAAATCCTAATGCTTAACAAATTTAGCTCCTGTCGTTTTTCCTCCTTCGCGAACCGTTAACACATATAAACCTGAAGGGTAATTGGAAACATCGATGTTTTTGTTGTATCCGTTTCCGGTGGCAACAACTGTTCCTGAAGCGTTTGCTATTTGATAAGCATCATTACCTTCTGCCAATCCATTGATGGTGATATAATCTACCGTCGGATTTGGATAAACGCTTATGCGCTTCTTCTGAGTCTGAGTACTTACCACTGTTGTATTTTCTTGAGCTGGTTCTTCAATTTCTATTTTTTCCTCGGCTAAGGTTGTAGCCATAAAAACCTCGCTCATCGCAGAACTGTTCCCTGCTTTATCTTTTGCCAATACTTCAAACACATAAGGAGTATCTGCTTGTAAAGCATCAACAGCAATATGGTTATGAGAAACCTCACCAATCATTACTCCGTCCATATACACTTCATAAGCAGCTGTAGCAACATTATCATTGGATGCATTCCAGTGCAATTCCAATGAATTTTGAGTTACAGCGCTCACGTTCAGATTAACAGGAACTTCAGGAGCGTCTATATCGACAAACTTTGTTTTAAAGTCGTGTATTGCACTAAATTCAGACTCAGCCAATTCAGAACAAAGCGTTCTTACTTTCCATTCATAAGTCGTATTTTCAGCTAAAGCTCTTAAAATTGTTTTGTTTTCAGCAATTACTTCAACTTCCCAAACATCGCTAGTGTTTTTGTTATTTGAACTTTTTCTGTATGCCACTTCATATATGGCATCGGTAACTTCTTCCCACTCCAATTGGGCTGTTCTTTCTGTTGTAGAAGCTGTAAGTCTTTCAGGAGTTTCCAAAACGCAGTCATTCTTTTTAACTCCGGTAACGATTACCGAAAAATCCTGAGATCCGCTAGTCAACGCTCCTTTATGTGTAACCGTCACTGTATAGGTTCCGGAAGCATTAGGAATTTCAATTCTTTCAAACGGATCTACATTATTGATTCCTTTTTGTGCCCCACTTTCAGCAGAAGAAACAGACAATGTCCAAGGATAATGAGCATCTCCTTCTTTTGTGATAACGACATCAAGATCGTTCACCAAAACCGCAGTAGCATCATTTAAAACTCCGGTGTTTTTATTTTCATTTGCCATATCAGTCCAAGAAATAGAAGCCATTAAGGTTTTCCCCTCCTCTGCATTAACCGTAAAAGAATATGTTTGTCCTTCAGCAAGTGTTTCTTCTTTGATTACAGATTCAAAACCTGAAGCAGAAATGGTGTTTGCTGCTCTTTTGGCGTTGATAATTCCCCATCCAAATTTGTAATCGGGTCCAGGGAAATCTCCGGCCTCATCAGCAGTATGCAAAGCCAATCCTTTTAAGGTAGCTGCTTTCATAAAGCCACCGTTCATTTCGCTGTAATGCTGTTGTAACAACAAAAGCGATCCGGTTACCCCAGGAGCGGCCATAGACGTTCCTGATTGTGACAAATAACTCTTCTCATCTGTGCTGTATGAAGAATACACATCAACACCGGCTCCGGTAATATCCGGCTTGATTCTTCCGTCGTCGGTAGGACCAAAATTACTGAATGGAGCAATATCTGCTTTTCTAAGATTTCCGTTAGCATCCATTTTAATATTGTCGGCAGCAGCAACAGTCAAACTATTTTTGGCTACGGCATATCCCAACAAAAGATCGTAGGCATCAGCAGCTGTTCCGTAAGACGGTTCTTCATTATACTGATATTGTTGTGTGTTTCCCGCAGCAGTCACCATCAAATAATAAGGAGCATTATACATGATATCATCCCATTCCTGAGCCTGATAGATATAAGCTCCGAAATACCAATCCGGGATGGTTTTACCGCTAATTCCGTAGGAATGATTAGAAAGTAACAAACCATTGGCAGCAGCTTCAGCTACTTCAGCTTCATCATTGGTCCAATCAAACGTTACTCCTTCAGCATTATAGGCAACTCCCTTTGCTTTCGGATCAACCCCGGCAGCCAAAATAGTTCCTAAAACATGAGTAGCGTGACCACTTGTTCTATTGGAATCATCTCCTGATTGTACTCTTCCTCCATATTCCTGATGGCTCATCAAGGCATTACCACTATCCCATACCCCAACATACATCCCCAATCCGTCTACACCCAAGTTCAAGTCTCCATTTTGATACAAGGCATTCGATCTTGATGTGTGTACTATATTGTCGTTGAATGTAGAAAAGTAAATTGGAGCACCATCCGGCCCAATTTTTTCCAACTCCATAAATCCACCATTAGGAAGTTTTTTTGATATTTCCCAACCTTTTCGCTTCGCCATGCTATGCGCTTCCTCCTTTTGCATCATGGCTTTGCTTCTTAGCTTGGAAGAAATCTTTTTCAATGTTCTACTCTGGATATCCTTTACGTGCTTATTTCTTTGGAAAGTTTGTTGTGCAAAAATGTCTTGTACATTAAAAAGTACGATAACTGTAAATACAGTAAATACGGTTTTGTGTAGGGTAGCTTTCATAGTAGTTTGGGTTTTTGCTACACCTAAAGTAGGATGAAACACAAATCATATCGATAAAATGCACGTTTTTTTCGACGAACTGCATATTAGTTTTCGACGAACTGCATAAATTTGCATTTTTTATAGTATTTTTCTTAATTTTAATGTAATCCTATTTTGTATATAAAAGTGTATTTCATCGATGATTTTGGTATTTAATGGAAAAATTAGCTCGTAACTGCACAAAAAGTGAGTAGAAGACAGTCATTAATATAAGAAAAGTCCGTCCTTTCTTGTTTACTTCTTCTTTAAATGGATAAAAACCGGAAAGTGATCGCTATATCCGCCGAGGTATTTTCTGCCAACATATGTTCTGAAAGGTTCGCCTTCATATTTTTTATTCCACTCTTCAAGAAAACGTTCATCCAGGATATCAGCTCGGATAAAGGTGTGTTTACTTACTGTTACATCAAAAAAGTTGGCTGAAATAATGATTTGGTCAAAAAGATTCCATTTGGAATGATAACTTAAGCTTCCTCGTTCGTCGGGTATATGAAGTTTCTCCATTGGATTATACAACTTCAGCTTAGCCTCATTGACCAATGTTTTAATACTTTCAGATTGCGGGTCGTCGTTAAAATCACCCATAATGATAAACTTTGGACTCGCTTCCTCTTCCTTTACCCGTTCGATAATAGAATGTATAAGCTTGGCCGCTTTTACTCTCTTGTAGGAAGTTTCATCAGCTCCATGCCTTCGCGAAGGCCAGTGATTTACCAAAATATGTATGCGTTCGCCGTGCAAATTACCAGTTACATGTAATATGTCCCTGGTATAATCACGCTCCCCTTCTTCACTGTCCACCAACAAAGGAACAATCTCCTCATTAAGAACCTCTAAATGTTCTTTTTGATACAGTAACGCGGTATCTATTCCTCTTTCATCAGGAGAGTTATAATGTACATATTCATAAGAAAAGGGTCGTAAAATACTACTTCCCGTAAGATCGTTCAATACTTTTTTGTTCTCCACCTCAGCAACACCGACAAGTACAGGGGGCTCCCCGGCTTCATTGGTGCCGATTTCAGAAATAGCTCTTCCTAATTTGTAAATCTTATTTTGATAGCGATCCTCATCCCATTCCAGTTTGCCCTCTTCAGTAAAATCATCATCTAAAATATTGGGATCATCAATAGTGTCAAATAGATTTTCCAGATTGTAAAAACCTATACTATATGTGTTGTTCTTGTCCATAGCACAAAAATAAAAAAATCAATTGCGTACCTTTGTACTTTGATATTTATTTTATGCTGGAAAAGAAAACATTAGATTATGAAAAAGCGGTGCTCATCGGAATTATCAATCTGGAGCAGGATGAAGAAAAATCTAAAGAGTATCTGGACGAACTTGAATTTTTGGCCTATACAGCCGGAGGTGAAGTAACCGCACGTTTCACACAAAAAGTAAACGTTCCCAATCCTAAAACCTTCATCGGTAGTGGGAAAATGGAAGAAATAAGGCAATATGTTAAGGAAAACGACATAGGAACGGTCATTTTTGATGATGAACTCACACCCGCCCAACAAAAGAACATCGAAAAGATCTTAAAAGCCAAAATATTGGACAGAACCAGTCTAATCCTTGATATTTTTGCACAGCGGGCCCAAACCAGTTATGCAAGGACACAAGTAGAATTGGCGCAATATCAATATCTCTTGCCCCGATTGGCCGGGCTGTGGACTCACTTGGAGCGTCAACGTGGTGGAATTGGGATGCGTGGACCTGGTGAAACCGAGATTGAAACGGATAGGCGTATTGTTAGGGATCGAATCGCTTTGCTTAAGAAAAAGCTGGTAAAAATCGACAAACAAATGGAAACCCAGCGGGGGAATCGCGGAGCTTTGGTTCGTGTTGCCCTTATCGGTTATACCAATGTTGGAAAATCGACCTTGATGAATGTGATTAGTAAAAGTGATGTTTTTGCTGAAAACAAATTGTTTGCGACCCTTGATACTACCGTTCGAAAAGTTGTGATCGGGAACCTTCCTTTTCTGTTGAGCGATACTGTTGGTTTTATCAGAAAATTACCGACCCAATTGGTAGAATCGTTTAAAAGTACATTGGATGAAGTACGTGAAGCCGACCTGCTCTTGCATGTAGTTGATATTTCACATCCTAATTTTGAAGAGCATATCGATTCGGTAAACCAAATTCTGGACGAGATAAAAAGTGTTGACAAGCCCACCATAATGGTTTTTAACAAGATCGATAATTACAAACATCAAACCATAGATGAAGATGATCTTGTCACTGAAAAGACCACCGAGCACTTTACTTTGGAAGAATGGAAAGACACATGGATGAACCGTATGGGCGACAATGTGTTGTTTATTTCTGCCTTGAACAAGGAAAATATGGAAGAATTCAGGAAAAAGGTCTATCAGGAAGTGAGAAAGATTCACATAACACGCTTCCCCTACAACAACTTCTTGTATCCTGAATACGAAGAAGGTTTTTAGAACAATAAAAAACCTGTCTAAAAAAAAGATTATTCCCTGTCAGTTCGAGCGCAGTCGAGAACTAAACACCATTAAAAATCAATAGGTTTCGACTGCGCTCAACCTGACATAATCAGGTTTTTATTACTTTTTACACAGATTTCGTTTCAACTTATCCTGTTGAGTTGACGTAATTTTCAGCTTAAAAACCAACATTCACTCCCAAACCGAACACTTCACGTATCTGTAAAACACTTATGGCATTGTCGTCATATACCGCTTGGAAAGTCAAATTGGTTGAAAGATATTTGTTGATCTTCATAACCACATTCATGGTGTAGTCGACATCTATATTTTTGGGGTCTTCCAAATAGTTTGAATACAAATTCAGGATATTTTCAATAGAAACATTGTCCATCGCATTGAATTTATAATATCCTGAAGCATAGAAACCTAATTCGTAACGCATGCTGTCTCCGGGATCAATTCCGAAAACATCAGCATCATCGCTTGAATCAAAAATACCCGTATCACTATTATATTTGAAAACCTCATCTGTTATAAAAGTCATTTTTGAAGTCAAAGGAGCCAAATTGAACTTAAGATTATCGTGTTTCTTCCACGCCAATCCCGGGCCAAAAGTGAGGTATGCAGGTTTAAATAAGCCTGAAGTCTGAAAATCGGTATCAGCATCATTGTTATAATCATACCCATTTGTAAATTGTGTCCTGAAATTCAGGAAAAAAGAGTAATACCAATTTCCGAAAGCTTTTTTCCCGACCTGGGAATTGTATTCAAAACGGTCGTCTGTTTTTCGTGTTCCCTGGTCTTTCGTATTCGTTAGACCATAAGAGCCCATTATCTTATTGTCCCAAGTCCAATCGCCTTTGAGGTAATTAAAATCGTAGTTTACCCCTAAGGTACCCGAAACGTTGTTTTGTCCACCGGCTACCCAATTGCTAAACGCCGACTGATTTAATAAGAATGTAAATGTTCCTCCTTTTGTCCATCCTTCTTTTGGGGCTTCATCCTCCTGTCCGTAAGAAAAGGTGATTCCTAAAAACAGGGTTGCTACAAACAATACTTTTTTCACTCGTAAAAAAATTTTTAGTTAATAAATTGATAGTCGATTAATCCATGTTCATTTCATAGATTAATATTTGTAATGCTAATTTAAATACGTACAAAAATACTGTTTAGATTAGATTTTTCGATATCATCCGAAATTATTTTCTCTTAAAAAGAGGAACAGAAGAACAGGCTTCACCATACATCACACTCTTTGCAACCGGCATTAATTTTTGAGTGATCATTAGGTAAGCATTTTGTGGAACAGGCTTTTGCGAACAGCCTTTTACGATAACCGGTTTATCTTTATATTCCGAAAGGTCAAGTTTATCAATAACATCTTGGTAGATGGAAGTTTCCAATTGCTCCAAGTTTCCGGTAATTACTTTTTTTGCATATGCTGAAAGGTATGTGGTGAGCAGCATATATGCCCATGCGGGAATGACAGCATCAGTAGAACAAGTCAGTGCTACATAAGCATCTTGATATTGTTCCCAATCGTGTTGCTTTGCTTTTTCACGGAAATCTTTTTCCCTTAACAAAAAACCCTCCTGCAACCAATCTTTAACATCAAAAAGTACACGCTTCCCCTCCGGATAATGATCTTCCAGATTGAAAGTAAGCAATTTGCTTTGCGCTACTCTATTGAGGATTTCCCCTTCCATACTGTAATTTAAAATTGAAAAACTAAGTTATGCTATTTACAACAGTCCCAACTCCAATTTGGCTTCTTCACTCATTAATTCCTGACTCCATGGCGGATCAAAAGTGATTTCTACCTCAGCATCTTTCACATCATCTATAGTTTTTACTTTTTCTTCCACTTCTACAGGCAATGTCTCTGCTACCGGGCAGTTGGGTGTTGTTAGGGTCATTAAGATCTTTACTTCACGATCTTCATTGACAAAAACGTCATAGATCAACCCTAATTCGTATATATCAACCGGAATTTCAGGATCGAATATGGTTTTCAACACCTTAACAATCTTCTCTCCTAGCGCTGCTGTATCTATTGTTTCGCTCATGTCTTTTTAATTTAGTTGTGTTTGGTATGCAATAGCATACATTTTCAGCTGTTTTATCATACTCACCAAACCATTGGCCCTTGTTGGCGAAAGGTGCTCTTTCAAACCTATTTGGTCAATAAATTCGGTATTGGCCTCAATAATCGCTTTCGGACTTTGATTTGAAAATGCCCTGACCAAAATAGCGATAATACCTTTGGTGATAATCGCATCGCTGTCTGCCGTGAACACCAATTTCTCATCCTCCAACTCGGCATGTACCCATACCTTACTTTGACAGCCCTTTATAATATTATCTTCGGTTTTATATTTTTCATCGATCAGCGGAAGGGATTTTCCTAGTTCTATCATGTATTCATAACGCTGCATCCAATCGTCGAACATGGAAAACTCATCCACTATATCATTCTGAATATCCTGAATTGTCATATGTTTAATTTTTTTTACAATGGCTAAAATGTGCAAAAAAATTGTTGCGCATATGGAACCGCTGCACTCTCACATGATTTTTATTAATCATGTTCGTTTCATAGATTCAATTTTCAACAAAAGTACAACAAGAAAAACTGCTATTCAACTGTTTCTGTCAATGTTGGCATAGCTTTAACCTATAGTACTGTCTTAAAAAAGACGTTTACCCCTATAAGTCGTAGTATTGTTATTAAGATAACATCATTTTTGCTTTTTTAACGGCTTCTACCAAAGCATCTATCTCTTCTTTAGTGTTGTAAAAAGCAAAACTCGCCCTTACGGTTCCGGGAATTTTAAAGAAATCCATTACCGGTTGTGCACAATGGTGACCAGTTCTTACGGCGATTCCGAGTTTATCAACTATGGTTCCTATATCATACGGGTGGATGCCTTCAATATTAAAAGAAATCAAAGAAGCTTTATTTTTTGAATTCCCATAAATTCTAAGTCCTTCGATCTGGCTCATTTTTTCGGTTCCGTAATGCAGCAGTTCATCTTCATAAGCTTTGATATTGTCAAAACCGATGTTGTTCATATAATCAATCGCAGCCCCAAAGGCTATTCCACCACAAATATTAGGTGTTCCTGCTTCAAATTTATGTGGAAGTCCGGCATAAGTGGTTTTTTCAAAACTCACCTCAGCAATCATCTCCCCTCCACCTTGATACGGTGGTAGTTTTTCCAACCATTCTTCCTTTCCGTAGAGTACTCCAACACCGGTCGGGCCACACATTTTATGAGCCGAGGCTACATAAAAATCGACATCCAGTTCTTGAACATCCGGCTTTATATGGGCAGTTGCCTGTGCGCCATCGATCAACACGGCAGCCCCTACTTTATGGGCTTTTTCTATAATCTCTTCAATCGGATTCACAACCCCAAGAGCATTGGAAATATGGTTACAAAACACAAGCTTGGTCTTTTCAGACAACAATTTGTCATATTCCCTCATGATCAATTCCCCATGATCGTCTATGGGTAGTACACAAAGTACAGCACCCGTTCTTTCACACAACATCTGCCAAGGCACGATATTGGAATGGTGTTCCACCGCCGAAACAATAAGTTCGTCCCCCTCCTTAAGGATAGCCGTAAAACCGTGAGCCACCAAATTTGTTCCATGTGTTGTTCCTGAGGTGAAGATCATTTCATGGGAATGCTTCGCATTGAAATGCCTTTGTATTTTTATTCGTGCCTGCTCATATTTATCGGTCGCCTCTTGTGAAAGTGTATGCACCCCGCGATGTATGTTTGCATTGTAGTTTGAATAGTAATCCACTATACAATCGATGACCTGTTGTGGTGTTTGAGAGGTCGCCGCATTATCAAAATAAACCAACGGATGTCCGTTTACCTTTCTTTTCAGAATAGGAAAGTCTTCTCGTATTTTATCTATATTGATCATATTCATTCTTTAATACTACAAAAGTACTGAACTCGTCTTGACTTTTCGTATTTGAGCGAAAAATTGTGCTTTTGTTTCCTAATGAAAGCTTTTTTGAGCAGCATAGCAGCGCTATGGTGTCATAAAAAGACAGAACCGAACGTTAAGAAAGCAGCCAGGGACTGCTTTTAGTGAAAAGGCCAGATGGCACACTGGCAATCATTTTGCAGCCAAAAGGAAAAGTTGAGAAGAGTTCTTAAATCTAAGAGGATTATGTATCTTTAGATTCATATAATCATTAAAGAATATTGTTTTGTTGAAAAAATTAAAACGCCTGTTCTCCTTCCTTCTTTTAGTACTTATTATAATTTTTGCTGTAGTTGCCTACTTTAATTATCCCAAACTGACTATTATCAGTGGGTTTTCTGCCAAAAATATGTGCTCCTGCGTATTCAACGATCAAAGAAACTCAACTTATACTGCTGAAAACGATAATGATTTCCCTCCCGTAAACTTTGCCAAAAACGAAGTGGATAAAGCACAAAAGGCTTCCATCGCTTCTGTTTTAGGACTAAAGCCCAGAAAAGCGGTTTACCGAAAAGGCTTGGGTTGTGTACTCATTCCTGAAACCAAGAGCAACCTCCCAAAAAAATTTATCTTCCCCAAACGAACAAAAAGCATTAACCGACTCCCATATCCTTATGGTAACAAAGAACAAAAAGACACTGCGTTTTCAAATCTGGATTATAAAAAGATAAATGCTACTGTCAAGGCTGCTTTTAAAAATAATGACGTTCAAAAAACAAGATCGGTACTGGTAATTTACAAGGATCATATTATTGCTGAAAAATATAGCGATTCCATCGACAAAGATTCCAAATTATTAGGCTGGTCGATGACCAAAAGTGTTTTGGCTACGCTCTACGGAATTTTACAATATCAGGGGAAACTGAACATCAACGATCCGGCAAAAGTTGATGCATGGCAAAACGATGAAAGGAGAAACATTACCTATAGCAACCTCCTCCATATGAACAGCGGATTGGAATGGGAAGAAGATTACTCCACCATATCTGACGTTACAAAAATGCTCTACCAAGACGAAGACATGACCAAGAGACAGGCAGAAAAAGTAGCAAAATATCCTCCTGACACCCATTGGAACTATTCTTCAGGAACAAGTAATTTGCTCTCCGGACTTTTGCAAAAAGAGTTTGACAACTATCGTGACTATGTCAATTTTCCTTACGAGGCCTTGATAGACCGTATTGGCATGAACAGCATGATTATAGAAACCGATCTGGCAGGGAACTATGTTGCTTCCTCCTACGGATGGGCAACTACCCGCGATTGGGGAAAATTCGGATTGCTCTATCTCCACAACGGAAACTGGAACGGCGATCAGCTTTTTGACAAATCATGGGTAGATTACGTGAACACCCCTGCTACAGCTTCTGAAGCAGAATACGGAGGACATTTCTGGTTACAAACTCTTGAAAAATTACCCGATGTGCCATCTGATACTTATTATGCCGACGGGTTTCAGGGGAAACGGGTGTATATCGTTCCGTCCAAAGACCTGGTTGTCGTTAGAATGGGACTCGCCTCCGGGGATGCCTTTGACTTTAACGGATTTTTAAGCGGAATCACATCATCGATTAAATAAAAACAATCATGTACTACATTCTTTTCTACAAAACCATTGATGACTATATTGAAAAACGCGCACCGTTTCGTGCCGAACATCTGGCACTTGCACAAGAAGCTACCAAAAGTGGAGCTTTGGTCTTAGCTGGAGCCCTTGATGACCCTGCAGATGGCGCCGTACTTGTTTTTAAGGGAAACAGCCCAAAAGTAGCCGAAGACTTTGCCAAAAACGACCCCTACGTCAAAAACGGCTTGATTAGTGAATGGAGTGTTCGTCCGTGGACAGTTGTTATAGGAAGTCTTTTTAAAACACCTTAGTCTCTTTAGTCTCTAAGTTTTAGCTATATTTATATTAAAATTATCATATGCTTACCAAAAAACGCTATTCCGTTAAAGACCTTTTCTTATGGTCGCGTTGGGAAACCTTTCTTTTTCTATTGTATGCCTTAATAATTACCGTAGCATACCACATCTTAGGATATACGTTTTTACACGTTCCGTGGACACCGGTAGCCTTGGTAGGTACTGCTGTGGCTTTCCTTGTCGGTTTCCAGAACAATTCGGCTTACGGCAGGATATGGGAAGCCCGTAAAATATGGGGAGGCATTGTAAATACTTCACGAACATTCGGAATGAAAGTACAAGCTATGGTGTCTAACGAATATTGTGACACCCCTGTTAGCGAAGAAGAACTCAATCATCATAAAAAAACACTCATCTACCGACATATTGCATGGATGACTGCCTTGCGGTATGCCATGAGGCAGACCAAGGACTGGGAAACCTTCCGCTTGCACAGAACCAACAGGGAATGGCAAAGAAAGATTTATATTCCTGAGTTTACAACATCATTAAAAGATGACCTTAGTATGTATCTCGAAGATCATGAAATGGATTATGTTTTGTCTAAAAACAACAAGCAAACCGCTTTGTTGTACCTACAATCCAAACATTTAAAAGCGTTGAAAGAACAAGGCCTCCTTTGGGAATTCTCTTTTTTGGAATTGGAAAACGTGTTGGAAACTTTATTTGATCATCAAGGAAAGAGCGAACGTATAAAGAACTTTCCATACCCGAGACAATATGCGGCTTTAAGCTATTATCTGGTCTTCATTTTCCTCTTTTTACTCCCCTTCGGGATTGTCCCTGAGTTTGCAAATATTAGTGACATAATTAGTGAGACCAATCCTTTAATAGGCCGTTTTTTTGTTTGGATGGCCATTCCGCTATGCGGAGCGGTTTCCTGGGCATTCCACATCATGGAACGTTTGGCAAGGGTAGGTGAAAATCCTTTTGAAGGGAGTTCAAACGATGTGCCTATCTCTACCATAGCCAGAGGAATTGAAATTGACCTGCGGCAAATGCTGGATGAAGACTTCGACATCATACCAGGTCAATTCCCGGAGAAACATCATGTTCAGATGTAAGTATTTATGGAATTGATGAAAATAAAAAGCCCGAAAAGCTTTTCTATACCTTTCGGGCTTTTAAAATAATTCATTTGAAGTTGATTTATTCCTTGTCAAGGTTTTTTGTCATTGTAAACCCGACAAACAGTCCTACCCCGGCCATTAAAAATATACAGGCTGGATAAATAGCATCATCATTCATAGTAGTATAGTTTTCCAATAACTGAGCAATGAAAATCCCAAGACCAACCCCCATAAACAACAAGGCCAAATTCAGGATAATAACTTTCCAAATCGGTGCAGTTTTTCGTTTACCATGAACAAAAATACTGGCATCTGCACCTTTTTCAATAAGAGTTAAACGCTCTTTATTGCGTGTTGAAAAATACAGATAGAAAATTCCAAAAATAGCAACTATTAAAATCGAAAAAACAATTGTTGGTCCTCCCATAACGGTTCTTTTTTTAAGATTGATTATATTTATGTGTTTCATTCCTTATGACGATAGTTTTTAAATGATGGTTACAAGTTTTTCAAAATATTTTTCTCCTATATCTGTAACCACAGTAAAAATTTTGTCGTCTAACGGACAAATGACCGCTAACAACGACCAACATTTAATCGATCAAGTTATTTCCGGAGATACTGCTGTATTTTCGGTTTTAGTTACCCGATATAAAGATTTAGTGTTTACTTTAACATTGCGAATGTTAAAAAACAAAGAAGAGGCAGAAGAGGTTGCTCAAGACACCTTTATAAAAGCATATAAATCATTGCAAAAATTTAAAGGTGATTCAAAATTCTCAACTTGGTTATATAAAATTGCGTACCACAACTGTCTCGATCGATTAAAATTGTATAAAAAGGAGCGTGCTTTGGTGTCTATGGAAACCATCACAGAACCCAATATTAAAATAACAGACAATGCTTTTGAGCAATTGGCACGGGCAGAAAAAAGACAAACTATTCTGGAGTGTATGGAAACCCTGCCCACCAAGGACAGCTTCCTGTTAACACTGTATTATTTTGAAGAACAATCACTTGAAGAAATTTCGCACATCATCGGAATTAAACCAAATAACGTAAAGGTTAAATTGTTCCGAAGTAGAAAAAAGCTGGCTGCAGTATTGCGTCAAAAATTAGAACCTGAAATTATAGAATCCTATGAAAGAGCAGGACGAAAAACATCTTGAAGAATTAACAGACAGGTGGCTTCAGCATGACAGTACACAATTTCCTACAGCAGATTTTAGATCGTCTGTAATGCTAGAGGTTGAGCGCATAAAAAAGTCGGAAGCCTTTGTATATAAGCCATTGATTTCAAAGATCACCTGGGTGATTATCGCCATCGTTTTGGCGGCACTCACTATTTATATCCTTCAAGCAAAGACATCAGAAGAGGAGAGTTTCATAAGTACTATTGATTTTGACACTCTATTTAAAAATGTGTTTTCTCAAGCATTTTTTAATCTTAAAGTATCAGACACCGTCATTTATGCAATATATATCATAGCTATAATGATAGGAATACAAATCCCAGTACTGAAACACCATTTTAACAAACGACTTAAATATTAGAATTTATACTTAACAAAAAACCCGAAAAGCTGAAGCTTTTCGGGTTTTTCACATTCTTAAATTGACTTTTTTACAAGTCAAAACCTATATTAACACCTAATTTCATTGCTATCAATTTGTTGATCCGGATTTTTACTTCCGGAATCTTTACACTTTCCAATACATTATTGGCAAAAGCATACATCAACAAGGCTCTGGCCTCTTTTTCAGGAATTCCTCTGGTCTGTAGATAAAAAAGCGCCTCATCGTCCAATTGTCCTATCGTACATCCGTGGGAACATTTAACATCGTCTGCAAAAATCTCTAACTGAGGTTTCGCATTGATGGTTGCCTTATCATCAATAAGGATGTTGTTACTCTGCTGGAAACCGTTGGTTTTTTGTGCTTCTTTCTCCACAATAATCCTTCCGTTGAAAACCCCGGTACTTTTATCGGCATAAATCCCTTTATAATCCTGATGGCTTTCACAATTCGGTTCGGAATGGTGTACCAAAGTACTGTGGTCAACGTGTTGTTTCCCTTCGATAATGGTAATTCCCTTTAAGGTTGAATTGATATACTCCCCTTTGTGTAGGAACTGTAGATTGTTTCGCGTAAGCTTACCACCTATGGAAAAAGTATGTACTGAAGCATGACTGTTTTTCTCCTGAGCGATATATGTGTTATCGATCAAGGAAGCGCTCTGCTTATCATTCTGTATTTTATAATAATCTGCAATTGCCCTTTCATGCACGAATATTTCAGTTACCGAATTGGTAAAAACAGCATTTTCTGTTGTGCTTTGATGTCTTTCAATAATCTGCACTTGAGCATTTTCTTCTACGATGACCAAGCTACGCGGTTGTAACATTAACGAAGCTTCATTTCCCGTTGCAAAATGAATTATTTGAATAGGCTTTTCAACCACCTTTCCTTTTGGGATATGAATAAATGCCCCTTCTCTTGAAAAAGCGGTGTTCAGCGATGTAAGACTATCGTCCTTTTTGGCAATCTTATTAAAATACTTCTCTATAACAGTTCTGTACTTGGGTTTATTCAATGCAGAGCTCATCAAACAAGCGTCCAGACCCTCGTGTGAGGTTTGCGACAGGTGAGAACTGTAAATTCCATCGATAAAAACTATCTTATAACTATCGATATCGTGTATAAAATACTTTTTAACATCTTTAAATTCCAATCCCGGTTCATCTTTTGGAAACACACTGTAGTTGTTTTTCAAAAGCGTATTCAACGAAGTATATTTCCACAATTCATCTTTTTTGGAAGGGAACCCTTTTTCTTCAAAGACCTTTATGGCTTCCGTACGAATATCGTGCACCGGATGGTCTATATCCACGCGATTTTCAAAAGCCATAAATGATGATATTAATTTATCTTTTAATTCCATTTTTATTTTCTTATTCCACTTCTCTTTTCAGAAGTCTTTTTATTTATCGGTTCGGTCTAAAAACATATACTAACAAGCCTTCGGCTTATTTAACGATACGCTCGAAAATGTTTAAACCGCCACTTCCTGCTTAACCCAGTCGTACCCTTTATCTTCCAACTCAAACGCTAGTTCTTTCCCGCCGGACTTCACTATTTTTCCGTCAAGTATAACGTGCACGAAATCAGGGATGATATATTGCAACAAACGTTGGTAGTGGGTAATCAATACCACCGCATTGTCTTTGTTTTTCAATTTGTTCACTCCGTTGGCAACAACACGCAAAGCATCAATGTCCAATCCTGAATCTGTTTCGTCAAGAATGGCTAGCTTAGGCTCTAACATCGCCATTTGGAAGATCTCGTTACGTTTTTTCTCTCCTCCTGAAAATCCTTCGTTTAAAGAACGGGACAAGAATTTTCTATCGATCTCCAACAATTCTGATTTCTCACGAATTTTCTTCAACATCTCATTGGCCGGCATTTCTTCCAAGCCTTGTGCCCTTCTGCTTTCGTTGATAGATGTTTTCATGAAATTGGTCACCGTTACCCCGGGAATTTCTACCGGATACTGAAACGACAGGAAAATCCCTTTATGTGCCCTTTCTTCCGGAGGCAAATCGGTAATTTCCTCATTTTCCATAGTAATAGACCCTTCAGTCATCTCGAAATCTTCATTTCCTGCAATGACCGATGCCAATGTACTTTTTCCAGAACCGTTCGGTCCCATAATAGCGTGTACTTCCCCGGGGTTAACCTCCAAGTTAATCCCTCTCAATATTTCTTTGCCCTCTACGCTGGCGTGTAAATTATTAATCTTTAACATTTAAAATCTTATATTTAAAATTTAAGATTGAATATTCTTTCAATCATACAAATTTATTCCCCTTTATCTTCGCTTTTTGTAAATACTTAATAAATCCTGAAAGGGATTTACTTAATTCAATACTCTTATTTTTCAAATAATCTAACTCTTCTTCATTTTCATTTATGTATTTCCTGTCAAAAGACCTATATAATTGAGACCTAGATTCTGCACATGACCCTTTAGAAATGGTTAAAAAATGTACAAATTCTTTATTTCCTTCACGTTCAAATCCTTCAGCAATATTATCCATAATCGATCCTGAAGAACCCAGTATTTGATTAATCAGTTTAAAATCATTATTAAATTTATCAGCAGAAGCTATGTTAAAAATTTCCTTAGCATATTATTTTCTTGCTTTCTGCCAAACTTCTAAATCTTCAAATACTTGTATGGTAGCCATTAATCAATTTTCAACCTTCTATCCTACTGAACCTTCTAATGAAATTTCTAGTAATTTTTGAGCTTCCACTGCAAATTCCATCGGGAGTTTGCTCAATACATCCTTACTGAATCCGTTTACGATAAGGGCAATCGCCTTTTCTGTATCAATTCCTCTTTGGTTACAGTAAAAAATCTGATCTTCCCCAATCTTGCTGGTGGTTGCTTCGTGCTCGATTTGAGCAGTTTTATTTTTCGTTTCTATATATGGAAATGTGTGCGCTCCACAAAGGTTACCCATTAACAAGGAATCACATTGTGAAAAGTTTCTCGCGTTCTCGGCCCTACTATTCACTTGCACTAATCCACGGTAGCTGTTTTGTGATTTTCCAGCGGAAACACCTTTGGAAATAATCGTACTCTTAGTGTTTTTCCCTAGGTGGATCATTTTGGTTCCTGTATCTGCTTGCTGATGATTGTTGGTCACAGCGATGGAATAGAATTCTCCAATTGAATTATCTCCTTTAAGCACACAAGATGGATATTTCCACGTTATAGCCGATCCCGTTTCAACCTGTGTCCAACTGATTTTTGCATTCTTTTCGCAAAGTCCTCTTTTGGTCACAAAATTGAAAACCCCTCCTTTTCCGTTCTTATCACCGGGGAACCAGTTCTGAACCGTAGAATACTTAATTTCAGCATCGTCCAGAGCGATTAGCTCTACCACAGCGGCATGCAACTGATTCTCATCCCTCATAGGCGCCGTACACCCTTCAAGGTAGCTCACATAGCTTCCTTCTTCGGCAATAACCAGAGTTCTTTCAAACTGTCCGGTCCCGGCTTGGTTGATACGGAAATAGGTGGATAGTTCCATCGGGCAACGCACCCCTTTCGGGATATAGCAGAAAGAACCATCTGAAAAGACCGCTGAGTTCAAAGCTGCATAAAAGTTATCCTTTTGAGGTACTACGGTCCCTAAATATTTTTTTACCAATTCCGGATGTTCCTGGATTGCTTCTGAGATCGAACAGAAAATAATACCTTTTTCAGCTAAAGTCTTCTTAAAAGTAGTTGCCACAGAAACAGAATCCATCACCACATCTACAGCTACGTTGGCTAATTTCTTTTGTTCGTCTATAGAGATGCCCAATTTATTGAAGGTATCCAGCATTTCAGGATCTACCTCATCTAAACTATCATATTGCGGCTTACTTTTTGGTGCCGAATAATAAGAAATCGCTTGAAAATCGGGTTTTTTATATTTCACATTGGCCCATTCGGGTTCTATCATGGCTGTCCATGCCCTATAGGCTTCCAAACGCCACTCGGTCATCCATTCCGGCTCATTCTTTTTCTTTGATATCGCCCGGACAATTTCTTCATTGAGTCCCACAGGGAATGTATCCGATTCTATATCGGTATAAAACCCGTACTCATATTCTTTTGTCTCGAGCTCCTTCTTTAATTCTTCTTCAGTATATGCCATATTCTTAGTTGTAAAGTTGAAAGTTCTGAAGTCACAAAGTCTACATCATTGAGTAGGTGTAATTGATTAGTCTACTTATCAACTTAGAAATTTCATTTACTCTTAAATTTTTAAATCATTTATAGTGAAAAACTCTCTCCGCAACCACAGGTTCTTTGTGCATTAGGGTTGTTGAACACAAAACCTTTTCCGTTTAATCCTCCAGAGTATTCCAATGTGGTTCCGACCAAGTATAAAAAACTTTTTTTGTCTATAATAATCTTTACATCGTTATCTTCAAAGACCTTATCTTCGCCGTTGCTGTCCTTATCAAATTTCAACTCATATGATAAACCACTACATCCTCCGCTCTTCACCCCCACACGCACGAAGTCCTGAGCAACATCAAAACCATCGTCTGACATAAGCTCGGAAATTTTCTTTTTCGCTGTTTCAGAAACCTTTATCATAATAAAACTGTTATTGAACTCGTTTAAACAAGTTCATTTCTAAATAGTTTACAAAAATACGATATTCCACATGATTTCCCATACAAACCATTATTAATATAATATATCCAAACATAAAGTTTTGTTATAATTGCTTAGAAACTTCATAAAATTGCTCTATCTAATGCTTGATTCCCTCTAATTACAGGTCGATCAACTACTTCGGGGGTACCGCCCCGATAATTATCGGGAGCTATCGGGACGTGAAGTATCCGCCTGAACGAGTTAGTCGGGCAGGTTCAAACGAGCAAACCTTAAATCACTTCGATGCAGCCTCGACTGTTCGGGGGTAATTAACCCCCCTTAATAGGATTTGCTTTACTTTTTTCTCACGGATTACAAACTTTAAAGCATCTTGAGTACCTTTGCAGCATGATTGAAGATAAAAACCCACAGCGTACCTCGATTTCCGATTTGGGGGAATTTGGTTTGATAGAACACCTTACCAAACATTTTGAAATAAAAAACCCCACAACCCTCAAAGGTGTAGGCGATGATGCCGCTGTAATTGATTTTAAAGGAAAAAAGACCATTGTAACCACCGATCTTTTAGTCGAAGGCGTCCATTTTGACCTGAGCTACATGCCTTTAAAACATTTGGGGTACAAATCGGTTATGGTTAATCTTTCTGATGTCTATGCCATGAATGCGAAGGCAACCCAGATTACCGTTTCTATCGCTGTCTCCAATCGGTTCCCACTGGAAGCTCTGGAAGAACTCTATGCCGGAATTAAATTGGCATGTGACGTTTATGGAGTGGATCTTATTGGTGGCGACACCACTTCATCAAACAAAGGGCTTTTGATTACAGTAACCGCACTCGGTGAAGCTGATGAAGGTGAAATTGTTTACCGCAACACAGCCAAACCCAACGATCTTTTGGTCGTGAGCGGTGATATTGGCGGCGCTTACCTCGGACTTCAAGTATTGGAACGTGAAAAACAAGTGTTTAAGGTAAATCCGCAGAATCAACCGGATCTAGATATGTATTCCTACATCATAGAAAGACAATTAAAGCCTGAAGCAAGGAAAGATATCCCTGAATTACTGAAAAAACTGAAGGTAAAACCAACTTCCATGATCGACATCAGTGACGGATTGTCTTCGGAAATCATTCATATCTGCAAGCAATCAAAAGTAGGTTGTGCGCTGTATGAAGACAAAATACCACTTGATCCGCAAGTTATTTCAACCTGCGAAGAATTCGACATCAGTAGTACGACCGTAGCCTTGAGTGGCGGAGAAGATTATGAACTGCTATTCACCATCTCTCAAGACGATTACCCTAAAATAAAGGGCAATCCAAGCATGACACTTATAGGACACATGACCGAGGAAAAAGAAGGTATGCACCTGATTACCCGCGCCAATACCAAAATCCCGATAGAAGCAAGGGGCTGGAACGCCTTAAAAAAAGAATAAGAATGAATCAATCACCTCAGGGCAAACCCATAAGATGTTCAAAACAAACAAGCCTTAGCTAGTTTTGATACAGAATATCGGGGAACAAAACCCACTTAGTGGGTTAGGCTACAGATTGTAAAGTGTGTTCGAGTATTGCTTGTCTTCTCCTGTAGAACTTAGCTAAGGTCTCGTTGATCTCTTTCAACTCAGGAGTGAGCACATCCATACGACCCAACTCATTGGTCGTCATCTCACACTTGCATTTTGTACATTGATATTCAGTAATGTGTAAAGTTACTTTTCGGGACACCACATAATTGTGTCCGAACAGAGAGCATAGCACTCTTCCAAACGTAGAATTTGAGGTTTTCATAGGTTAAATTGTTTTTGGGTATCGTGAATATATATAAAAAACCCATTAACCGTCAAATCTTTTTCAAAAAATTTTTGATATTCTCGATGAACTGCACTTTGTTTTCAATAAAACTCATATGTCCGTCGGGAAATTCGACCTTTTCTGTCTCTGTTCCTTCAATTTGATCGATCAAATCGTTGTAATTCAGTACCGGATCTTTTTTCCCTATCATCATCATTTTTCTAAAAGGGGTAAAATGTAACAGGATCTCCCGGTCATTTCTCACCTTCATTCCTTCTAAAGCGGCTACGATACCCTGCAAAGGTGTTTTTAAGGCTTCTTTTTTCAGTTTTTTTATTTCTTCTGAAAAAATCCTTCTGTTTTTTGGCCGAAAGAGATTGGACACGCCCATTCTCACAAAATCCTTATGGCTTTGTTTTACCGCTTTAATCGCGCGATCCCTGTTTTTCTTTTTTTCTTCGGAATCTGCCCTGACAGTGGAATTGACAAGCACCAAGCCCTTCACATCGTCTGGATGTTCTTCGGCGTACGCCAACGAAACGTAGCCACCCATAGAATGTCCTATCAAAACAACTCTTCTTATTTTGAGCTCGTTTAGCACTGTTTTGACCATATCGGCCATCATTTCCATCGTATGCACATAACCCAGACAACCTGTCTGTCCATGCCCCAAAAGATCAATGGTCACTACACGGTACTTTTTTACAAGTACCGTTTTAAGCGACTCCCAGACGGAGGAATTCTCCAAAAAACCATGTAACAGCATAACAGCTGTTCCACTGCCGCTGTCTTCATAAAAAACTTCTGTTCCTTTGTAATTGAGCATCATCTACCTCTATGATATCACCCTGAGCCTGTCGAAGGGCTGTCCTAAAAAATGCTTCGACAAGCTAAGCATGACAATATTTTTATCGGTTCATCCAATCTTCGATTTCATCAATCTCTATTGGAATATCTCTCATCAAATTGAAAGGCTCTCCTTTCTCTTGAATCACCACATCGTCTTCCAAACGGATTCCGAAGCCTTCATCCGGTAGGTAAATTCCCGGTTCTACGGTAAACACCATATTGGCTGTCATAGGCTGCTTCAACGCTCCGTAATCGTGTGTGTCCAAACCGATATGATGGCTTGTTCCGTGCATAAAATACTTCTTGTAGGCCGGCCAATCCGGGTTTTCATTCTGAACATCGGCTTTGTCCAGCAAGCCCAAGCGCAACAACTCGCTGGTCATCAATTTTCCGACTTCTACGTGATAGTCTTTCCATATCGTTCCCGGAACCAACATTTTTGTCGCTTCTTTCTTCACGTTCAACACTGCTTGATATATTTCTTTTTGCCTATCAGTAAACTTCCCGCTCACCGGAATGGTACGTGTCATATCACTGGCATAATTAGCATATTCTGCCCCGGCATCAATCAATATCAACTCCCCTTCTTTACACTGTGCTTTGTTTTCAATATAGTGCAACACATTGGCGTTCTTTCCCGAAGCGATAATAGGTGTATATGAAAATCCACGCGATCGATTCCTTGTGAACTCATGGATAAATTCTGCCTCTATCTCATATTCCCACACCCCGGGTTTTACAAATTGCAACACACGCTTAAACGCTTTTTCGGTAATCGTACACGCCTGCTGTATCAATTCAATTTCCTGAGGTTCTTTCTTTCCCCTTAATTCTTGTAAGATCGAATTGCTTTTTTCCCATTTATGTGCCGGATACTTCTCTTTACACCATTCTATAAAGCGAGCTTCACGGGTTTTTGTTTCAACTGCCTGACGGTAGTGTTCGTTAGTATTGAAATAGATCGTATCTGCTTCGGTCATCAAGTCGAAGAAAATTTTGTCGAATTCCTCCAACCAATAGGTTGTTTTTATTCCGCTTACTTCCAGTGCCTTTTCCTTGGTCAGTTTTTCGCCTTCCCAAACAGCAATATGTTTGTTGGTCTCACGCACAAACAACACTTCCCTGTGTTTTTCTTCGTGTGCATCGGGGAAAAGTACCAAAATACTCTCCTCCTGATCGACCCCGCTTAAGTAAAAAAGGTCTCTCGACTGCTGAAAAGGATGTGTACTATCGGCACCAATAGGATAAATGTCGTTGGAATTGAAAACCGCTATGCTTTTTGGCTTCATCTGAGTCATGAATTTTTTGCGGTTTTTTATAAACAGATTTCGGTCTATAAGATCGTACTTCATATAATCACTTTTGAATTTTGCCAAAATTAAGAAGAATAGATACCTTTCCTGTCAAACTTCGGATAAAATTGAATTTCCCTTGTGAAAAATCCTTTATTTTTAAGCCATAAAGTATCAAAAATTGCTCTTTTGATGTAAAAACTACATTTTTAAAACTCTTACTTTAAACTCATTCTAAATTGTAAGGAAAACAGTTTCGAAAGCTTGTTAATCACTCCTTCGTGCTGTATTTTTGTGCATACTAATAAAATTTTATAATGAGCGGAATGTTAAATTCATCAATAGCCAGAAAAGTAGCCATGGCGCTTTCAGCTATATTCTTATTAATCTTCCTTTTACAGCATTTTATCATCAATTTTACTTCTGTAATTAGCGAAAACGCCTTTAATGAGTTTTCCCATTTTATGGGAACCAACCCGCTGATACAGTTTATAATGCAACCTATTTTGATATTTGCTGTGGTGTTTCATTTTGTAATGGGTTTCATTTTGGAAATCAAAAACAAAAAGGCAAGAAATATCAAATATGCGAGCTTCAAAGGAGGTGAAAATTCAACATGGGTATCCAGAAATATGATTTACAGCGGATTGGTAATCTTAGCCTTCCTCGTACTTCATTTTATTGACTTTTGGTTACCGGAAATGAATTACAAATACATTGAATTCAATCCAGAAGATCCAACAAGATATTATCACGAACTTGTAGAAAAGTTCCACAGCCCGCTACGTGTAGGCGCTTATGTGATCGCTTTTGTTTTGTTGGCCTTACACCTGCTGCACGGATTCCAGTCGGCTTTTCAGTCTGTTGGATTCAACAACAAATATACTCCGGCGCTTAAAGCTTTCGGGAAATACTTTGCGATTATTATTCCGTTAGGTTTTATATTCATTGCTCTTTTCCACCATTTTAATCACTAAAGATTTTAAGTATTATGGCAGTTTTAGATTCAAATATACCACAGGGCGAATTAGCCAAGATGTGGACCAATCATAAAAACAATATTGACCTTGTCAACCCGGCCAACAAACGAAATATAGACGTTATCGTTGTCGGTACAGGTTTGGCAGGAGGTTCTGCTGCCGCTACTTTGGCAGAGCTTGGATATAACGTAAAGACATTTTGTTATCAGGATTCCCCACGTCGTGCACACTCGATTGCGGCACAAGGAGGGATCAACGCTGCAAAAAACTATCAAGGTGATGGTGACTCTATCTACCGTTTGTTTTACGACACCGTAAAAGGAGGTGATTATCGTTCGCGCGAAGCTAACGTTTACCGTCTTGCTGAAGTTTCCGCCAATATCATTGACCAATGTGTGGCACAAGGAGTTCCTTTTGCCCGTGAGTATGGCGGTTTACTGGACAATCGTTCGTTTGGTGGGGTTTTGGTTTCCAGAACTTTTTATGCCAAAGGACAAACCGGACAACAACTTCTTCTCGGTGCCTATGCAGCGATGAACAGACAAATAAACCGTGGTAAAATTCAGTCTTACACCCGCCATGAAATGCTGGATATTGTGATTGTTGATGGGAAAGCCCGTGGTATTATTGCACGCAACTTAGTAACTGGGGAAATTGAAAGACATTCTGCCCATGCAGTCGTTGTTGCTTCCGGTGGATACGGAAATGTATTCTTCTTATCGACAAACGCTATGGGTAGTAACGTGACCGCTTCATGGAAAATACACAAGAAAGGGGCATACTTCGCCAATCCTTGTTACACACAGATACACCCCACCTGTATTCCTGTTTCTGGTGACCATCAATCTAAATTGACATTGATGTCTGAATCACTCCGTAACGATGGTAGGATATGGGTGCCTAAGAAAAAAGAAGATGCTGAAGCCGTCCGTCAGGGAAAATTAAGCCCTACGGAAATTGCTGAAGAAGATAGGGATTACTATTTGGAAAGAAGATATCCTTCCTTTGGTAACCTAGTGCCTCGTGATGTGGCTTCAAGAGCAGCAAAAGAACGTTGTGATGCCGGTTTTGGAGTAAACAAAACAGGTGAAGCCGTGTTCTTGGATTTTGCCTCGGCCATAGAACGCTATGGAAAAGAACAAGCAGCCATACTAGGGGTCGATAACCCCTCAGAAACTAAAGTAAGGGAACTTGGTGAAAAAGTAGTTGAAAACAAATATGGTAACCTCTTCCAGATGTATGAAAAGATTGTGGATGAGAACCCGTATAAAACACCAATGATGATATATCCGGCGGTTCATTATACCATGGGAGGTATTTGGGTGGATTATAACCTGATGACTACCATTCCCGGATGTTATGCCGCAGGAGAAGCCAACTTCTCCGACCATGGAGCAAACAGATTGGGAGCTTCCGCCCTTATGCAGGGTCTGGCTGACGGATATTTTGTTTTACCGTATACTATCGGTAATTACTTAGCTCAGGATATTAGAACTGGAAAAATCCCTACAGATTCTCCTGAATTTGACGAAGCTGAGAAGAACGTTAGAAATCAGATAGAAAAACTGGTTAATAACAAAGGAAAACACTCTGTTGATCACTACCACAAAAAGCTAGGTAAGATCATGTGGAATAAATGTGGAATGGCCCGTAACGCTAAAAACCTGGAAGAAGCCATTACAGAGATTCGTGAGTTAAGGGAAGATTTCCATAAGAACGTAAAAGTTCCCGGAAGCGCCGAAGCCAAAAACAGCGAACTTGAAAAAGCAATGAGAGTAGCTGATTTCCTTGAGTTGGGAGAATTGTTTGCTAAAGATGCCCTCCACAGAAACGAATCTTGTGGTGGACATTTTAGGGAAGAATATCAAACAGAAGAAGGGGAGGCTCAAAGAGACGATGAGAACTTTAAATATGTGGCAGCCTGGGAATACAAAGGTGCACCAAGTGATGCGGTACTGCATAAAGAAGAATTGGAATACAAAAATATTGAATTGAAGACAAGAAGTTATAAGTAAAGCCCCCTCCTAAGTCCTCCCCCCAAAGGGTGAGGATCAATGGAGCACTTATAACATCAAAGATTATGAAATGAGCCATAAAAAAGTGAATATAAAAACACACTTAAACTATAGCGAATTCCATCTGACCTACTTAACAAAATAAAAAAATAAACAGATGAATCTTACATTAAAAATATGGCGTCAAAAAGATGCCAACTCAAAAGGAAAAACGGTTGAATATCCCATATCCGGAGTTGATCCTGATATGTCTTTTTTGGAAATGCTGGATGTTTTAAATGAAGATTTGATTACCAAAGGAGAAGAACCGGTAGAATTTGACCACGATTGCCGGGAGGGTATCTGCGGAACCTGTTCACTTCAAATCAATGGAGAGCCACACGGTCCGGACAGAGGTGTTACCACCTGTCAGTTGCATATGCGTAAATTTAAAGACGGTGATACTATTCATATCGAACCCTTCAGGGCTACGGCTTTTCCTGTGATCAAAGACCTTATTGTAGACAGGAGTTCTTTTGAGCGTATCCAACAAGCCGGCGGTTTTATCTCAGTAAACACTTCCGGAAATACTATCGATGCCAATTCAATCCCTGTAGAGAAAGAGAAAGCAGATGCTTCTTTTAACGCAGCTACCTGTATTGGGTGTGGAGCTTGTGTAGCCGCTTGTAAAAATGCAAGTGCTATGCTCTTTACATCGGCTAAGGTTTCCCAGTTTGCCTTATTACCACAAGGAAAGGTTGAAGCAACCGATCGTGTCTTGAACATGGTAAAACAAATGGATGAAGAGGGATTTGGAAACTGCTCTAACACCGGAGCTTGCGAAATAGAGTGCCCTAAGGGCATTTCCTTGGAGAACATTGCCAGAATGAACAGGGAATATCTTTCAGCCAGCTTGAAGAAATAAAAATCTATTATATATACCCAACAAAAAAGGGATAAACACTCGGTGTTTATCCCTTTTTTAACTTCCTAGCAAAAAACTAATATTTGGGGCTGTTCCTTTTTGGGGCTATTAGAACATTAATAGTTTTTTTGCCACTAACATCAAACTTTTAATCAAAGTCACAGTTCCTCTTATATTATCGTTTAGGATAGCTAAGGGTGATTGACTTTCCTGGTTGTTGTTTTCGTAGGTCAAAGTAGTATCTCTCATAAGCATAAATAGTTAAATAGGTTGTTAATCCGCTTAAATCAGGGACTATAAATCTAACTGAAAAAATGTAAAAATCCATATTTTTGTTGTGAAACACACAAAAATTGTTGTGAAACAAAAGAAACTGTCTGTTTAGTTGAAAATACCTAGCCCCAACGAAGATAATTCTGACAAAAAACAATCGATATCTCGGTTAAATCGACTTATTTTTTCGACCAAATGCATAATTAAGAAAAACGTATAGGCTGAGTTGTTATTTCCAACTAAACAACCATTTCAGGTATATCGCCATTGACAATAAGCTTGCCTTCTGTCGCAGCTTGTATTTCTTCTACGGAAACACCGGGAGCTCTTTCCAAAAGCAAAAAGCCTTCAGGGGTAACTTCAAGTACAGCCAAATTGGAGACAATCTTTTTAACACACTGAACCCCTGTAAGCGGTAATGAGCACTCTTTCAGCAATTTTGATTTCCCTGCCCTGTTCGTATGCATCATCGCCACAATGATATTTTCTGCAGATGACACCAAGTCCATGGCTCCCCCCATACCCTTGACCATTTTTCCGGGGATCTTCCAATTGGCAATATCCCCATTCTGAGCCACTTCCATTGCTCCGAGAATGGTAAGGTCTACATGTTGCCCGCGTATCATCCCGAAACTTAAAGAGGAATCAAAAAAGCTGGCCCCTGGCAGTGTGGTTATGGTTTGCTTTCCGGCATTGATTATATCGGCATCTTCTTCCCCTTCAAAGGGAAAAGGCCCCATTCCCAAAACCCCGTTTTCACTTTGGAATTCGACAGAAATATCTTCTCTTACATAATTGGCCACCAAGGTTGGTATCCCAATTCCCAGATTTACATAATATCCATCTTTGACCTCTTTGGCTATACGCTGTGCTATTTGTTGTTTTGTTAGTGACATTGTTTTGAATTTCTTGATGATTTGGATGCAAAATTTTGCATCTGTGGAGGCGCAGATCTTCCGCCTCCATGTTATTTTTTATTTCGAACGGTACGTTGTTCGATTCGCTTTTCAAATTTTTCCCCCTGAAATATCCGCTGAACAAAAATTCCCGGGATATGAATTTGATTAGGATCCAATTCACCGGCAGGCAATAATTCTTCTACCTCAACCACGGTTACTTTTGCTGCGCCACACATTATCGGATTAAAATTACGTGCAGTTCCCTTAAAAATAAGATTTCCGGCTTCATCTCCTTTCCAGGCTTTTACAAAAGCAAAATCGGCTTTAAAAGCGTGTTCCAGCACATACATTTTCCCGTCAAATTCACGGGTTTCTTTACCTTCGGCTACTTCCGTACCAAAACCGGCCGGGGTATAAACAGCCGGCAACCCAACTTGTGCAGCCCTGCACCGCTCTGCCAGGGTCCCTTGTGGGATTAACTCCACCTCCAACTCCCCGCTTAACATCTGTCGTTCAAACTCATCGTTCTCCCCTACATAAGAGGATACCATCTTTTTTATCTGATGTTTTTGCAGGAGCAACCCCAATCCAAAATCATCAACCCCAGCATTGTTTGAAATGCAGGTAAGTCTTTTAACGTTACGTTTTACAAGTTCTGCTATGCTGTTTTCGGGAATTCCGCAAAGCCCAAAACCACCCAGCATAAAAGTCATATTGTCTTTTACACCTTCAAGGGCTTTTGATACCGAATCTACCTTTTTGCTTATCATTCTTTAATATTTTATCTGCAACCTGTACATCTAAACACTTACAGGTTCCGGTGACTGATTTAATAATCTATAATTTATCACATGAAAATTACGAATATTTCAACAAAATATAAATGATTAAACGATAAAATGAAGATTATATAAAAGAAAGCTTGTGGAAAAGATGGTAAGGTTATATTTTAACTCGAACTCGACATTAGCAGGTCAAACCCAATGTCAGATAAAAACCAACATTAATTAATGTCTATTTGTTCATTTTCTCAGCTATACTGAAGAAAAAGACCGCGGTTCTTCTGTTTTTTTAATATGAACTCAGACTATTTTATGAACCGTGAAGGGGTATTTTTTTAAATCTTATTCGATGTGACTAGTGTACATCCGGCGTCTTGCATTTGCTTTAAGGCCTTTTCAGAATCGTTTTCCTCTACGTTCACTCCGCGAATAGCATCTTCCACCACATAGGTTACAAAACCGGATTTTACAGCGTCCAAAGCCGAGGAAAGCACACAATAATCAGTAGCTATTCCTGTCACATATAGTTCTGTGACTCTTTTCTCCTTTAAAAAGTCTGCAAGCTTGACATTGGTAGCCTCAAAAGCCGAATAGCCATCGTCTATGATACCGGTACCTTTAAGTACCACCACATCTATATTTTCTGTTTGAAGATCAGGATGAAATTCGGCTCCCTTTGTATTTTGAACACAGTGTGCCGGCCATTTATCAAAATGTGCTGTTTTTTCAGGATGCCAATCCTTTGAAGCGATCACCAAATCGAAACTTGAAGCAATTTTATTGATTACAGGGACTACCTCTTCCCCACCCTTGGCGGCAAGCACACCCCCGGTACAAAAATCGTTTTGAACATCTACAATAAGTAACGCTCGCATGATTTAAATGAGTTCATTAAAAATCGATATCTAAGCTATCTTCAGAATCCTTTTGTATAGAGTCTTGTTCTGTTTCAGCAGGAACACTACAATCAACACGGATACTGAGGTTTTTTGGTCTTGTGAAACTACTTTTAGACACTTCCAGATCCTCATCAGCATAACATTTCTTCATATATACTCCCCAAATAGGTAATGCCATACTCGCTCCTTGACCATATCTAATGCCCTTAAAGTGGGTAGCGCGATCTTCTCCACCCACCCATACACCAGTCACCAAATTGGGAACCATTCCCATAAACCAACCATCACTCTGGTTTTGTGTGGTTCCTGTTTTTCCGGCAATAGGGTTTGTAAGGTTGTATGGATATCCGGTAATGATCTCTTTATACATGGTTTGGTTTTTGGCGTAGCTACCTCTTAATCTTGCTCCGGAACCGTGTTGGGTAACCCCTTCCATCAGTTTTACGGTGGTGTAGGCTACTTCTTCGCTCAACACATCCCTGGTCTCTGGTACAGATTCATACAACACCGTTCCGTTCTTGTCTTCAATACGGGTAATCATAACGGGTTCTACATATACTCCCTGATTGGCAAAAGTCCCAAAGGCTCCTACCATTTCGTAAACGGAAATATCCGGTGTCCCCAACGCGATTGATGGAACGGGCAGAATATTGGCTTCTACTCCCATTCTCTTGATCAGGTTGACCACCGGTTGTGGACCAACCTTATCCATCAAACGGGCAGTAATAGAGTTTACCGAATTTGCCAAGGCATACTTTAATGTACGCATTTCACTTGAGTATTTTCCATCGGAGTTTTTAGGGCACCAAGGCTCCATATTTCCATATTTATTGGCTTCAATACAAGTATAAATATCCGGAAATTCATCACAGGGCGATAAATGCAGCTGATCGATGGCCGTTGCATAAACGAAAGGCTTGAATGTAGATCCTGCCTGACGTCTCCCCTGTTTTACCTGATCATACTGAAAATGTTTGTAGTTGACACCTCCAACCCAAGCCTTTACATGACCCGATTGTGGATCCATGGACATCATTCCGGCACGAAGGAAAAATTTATAATATTTTAAAGAATCCAAAGGTGACATCACCGTATCCTTTTCCCCTTTCCAAGTAAAGACTTTCATTGAAATCTTCTCCTTAAAAGAAGCGACAATCTCTTCATCGGATTTTTTAAGTTCGGCTTTCATATGTCTCCAACGCTCCGACTGTCTCATAGAACGCTCATAAACTTTTTCGACCTCTTCAGGGGTCAAATCCAAAAACGGTGCTGTCGGATTTCTTTCTTTTGTATTCTGAACAAAAAATTCAGCCTGCAAACGCTTCATGTGTTCTTTTACTGCCTCTTCTGCATAGGTTTGCATACGCGAATCAATAGTTGTAAACACTTTGAGTCCATCCAAATAGATGTTGTATTTTTCACCATCGGGCTTGTAGTTCTTTTCGTCTCCGGTCCATGTCCCCAACCATTCTCTTAAATATTCCCTGAAATAGGTAGCAATCCCTTCCCGGTGTGATTCGGGATGATAGTCTATATCCAACGGCAATTTCGACAAAGAATCTCGTTGTGCTTCATCTAAAAAATCGTTCTTATACATTTGATTAAGCACCACATTACGACGGTTAACCACTCCTTTTGGATTCCTCATAGGACTATACAAGGATGAGTTTTTAAACATCCCTGCCAACATAGCCGATTCTTTTACATCAAGTTCTCCGGGTTCTTTACCGAAATAGATCCTTGCGGCAGAACGAATTCCATCAGCAAAATTCCCGAAATCGTAGATATTGAAATACATTGCAACAATTTCTTGCTTGGTGTATTGTCTTTCCAATCGTACTGCAATGATCCATTCTTTTATTTTTTGAATAATTCTTGCAATAGCATTATTAGATGGTCTTTCTGTAAAAAGTTGCTTGGCTAATTGCTGAGTAATTGTACTTGCCCCACCACGGGTTCCTAAAAACACAGCAGCACGCAAGGTTCCCCAGGCATCGATCCCGGAATGGTCGTAATAACGCTCATCTTCAGTAGCGATCAATGCGTTGACCAAATGATCCGGAAGTTCTTCAAAGTCAACCGGGGTTCTGTTGTCGTTTAAATAATATTTCCCCAAGGTTTGTCCGTCTGCCGAAATCACCTCAGTAGCCAAATTGGTCTGTGGATTTTCTAAAACCTCGAATGTGGGCAGTTTACCAAAAGCCCCCCAGGAGGCTAACAAGAAAATCAGTGCGATTAAAACAATCCCTATTCCAAAAAGTTTCCAAAACCAGAGGATATACTTTCTGAATCCTTGTCCGCCTTTTTTTGTTTTTTTAGTATTCGATACTTTCTTTGCCATGTTATTACTTAGCTGTTTTTTCTATACTTATACCTACGTCTGTAATCCCTTTTAAAGATTTCACGCCTTCAACATTGCTGTTTTTCCTCATCGCGTGTTCAATTGCTATTTTATAGCTTCCGGTATCTGGAAAAACCACAGCCTCTTTATAAAAAAGCTTGTTTTCCTTTACCGAAGAAAACCCTTTCCCCAACCATTCACCATTGGGTTTGGCCATTTCATATTCCAGGGTATCTGAAATCGTTTTGCCTTCGGGAAAGTCTAAATTTACAATTAAAAATAAATTACTAAAGGGATAGTCTTCGTTGTTCCTCAGATTGATGTATATATTATACGGATTGATAGTATCCGGAGCTACAAAATTGAACGCCACACTTTGATCTTTCTCCCAATCTCCTTTCAAAGATTGATATTCACCATAAGCGATTTCAGAATCGCAAGCACTCAGCGCTATAGCCGCTAAACACAAAAAAACGAAGTTTTTATGCATTTCTGGATCTTTTCTGTTTATTGTTTTTATTTCTACGTCTTTTATTCCTTCCTTTTTTGTTCTTCGGACGGTCAAAACGTGTTAAACTATCCTGCCCTACAACGTTCTCAAACTCGGTTTTAGTATCATTGCTCAAATCTAAGGCGTATTCCTCCAGACTGGTCACTATTTGTTTTTTCTTGTTGAGCTGAATAATCTCATTCGCCTGATCTGTTGTGAAAACAAACCAATTGGCCCATTCGCCTTCATAGGCGTACCACATAAGTCCCTTGAAAATATCCACCTTTTGGCAAACAGCTTCACCTTTTTTGGTTTTCAAACGTTCGTCCTGATTCGGAAAGTCTTTTAAAGCATCGAGATAAGCGTCAAGTTCGTAATTAAGACAACATTTGAGTTTCCCGCACTGACCTGCTAATTTTTGCGGATTCAACGAAAGTTGTTGATACCGTGCCGAAGCCGTATTCACCGAACGGAAGTCTGTAAGCCATGTAGAGCAACAAAGTTCTCTTCCGCAGGAACCAACCCCACCCAATCTCGCGGCTTCCTGACGGTAGCCTATCTGGCGCATTTCGATACGGGTATTGAAAGCCCTAGCCATATCTTTGATCAGTTGACGGAAATCTACCCGTTCTTCTGCAGTATAGTAAAAAGTGGCTTTGGAACCATCACCCTGAAACTCTACATCAGAGATTTTCATTTGCAACTGAAGCCGGATCGCCAACTCTCTGGAGCGTTTTTGCACACTAGCTTCGCGATCACGTGCGGCCTGCCAAATATCAATATCTTTTTGAGAAGCTTTACGATATATTTTCGGAAGGTTCTCGTCTGTATATTCGACACGCTTCTTCTTCATCTGCACCTTTACCAGCTCACCCACAAGAGTCACCATTCCCACATCATGACCCGGAGAAGCCTCGGTGGCTACTATATCTCCAATAGAAAGCGTCAAGTTATCTTTATTTCTGAAAAATTCTTTTCTACTATTTTTGAATCGAACTTCTACACAATCAAAAGGCTCTTGGCCATTGGGCAGCGTCATATTAGAAAGCCAATCAAAAACGGTAAGTTTATTACAACCATCTGTTCCGCAAGTACCGTTATTCTTACACCCACGTGGTTGCCCATCCTTACCGGTTGAACAACTGCTACATCCCATAATTTTATATATTGAACCGGAAAATATTCTTGTGGAATATCCGGTCAAGGTTCATAAATAATTTACTGTCTCTGTAAAGATACTATATATTTCAGAAACGTTTTTGTATTGCCGCCTACTTTTTAAATTTCAACACCTCAGAGCGCCCTTTCTTAAATATCAGGTTGCTTGAGTGTTTCCCCTTTCGCAATGCTTTTTGCTCTTCGTATGGCAAAGCGGCTATTTCCATACATTCATCAGTACAGCAATGATTCATTTTTTCGGCACATTCATCACATTGGATAAAAAGCAAATGACAGGCCTCATTGGCACAATTTACATGATTATCACAGGGTTTTCCACATTGGTGACATTGTGCTATAACATCTTCTGATATGCGTTCGGCCCTGCGCTCGTCAAAAACGAAATTCTTTCCTATAAATTTGTTTTCCAAATTGTTTTCTTCGACCTGTCTTACATAATTGATGATCCCACCTTCCAGCTGAAACACATTCTTAAAACCTTTGTGCTTGTAGTAGGCACTCGCTTTTTCACAACGGATTCCTCCGGTACAGTACATCACCAGTTTTTTGTCTTCTTTGTGGTCTTTGATATCTTCTTCGATAACCGGCAATGAATCCCTAAAGGTATCCACATCGGGAGTCATGGCATTTTTAAAATGTCCTATTTCACTTTCGTAATGGTTACGCATATCCACCAAAATGGTGTTCGGGTCTTCGATCAATTCATTGAAGGTAGACGCATCGACATGTCTCCCTTTATTGGTCACGTCAAAAGTCGCATCGTTCAAACCGTCTGCCAAAATCTTTTTGCGGACTTTCACTTTCAGTTTTAAAAAGGCAAAGTTGTCGTGTTCGATAGCGATATTCAAACGGACGTTTTCCAAAAAACTAATGGAATCCAAATGTTCTTTAAAGTCCTTGAAATTATCTGCCGGTACCGATAATTGTGCGTTGATCCCCTCGTGGGCAACATAAATCCTTCCGAGGACTTCTAACTCGTTCCAGGCAATAAACAAATGGTTTCTGAAAATTTCGGGATTTCCGATTTTAGCGTATTTATAGAAAGAGATCGTAAGGCGGTCTTTTCCCGCTTCTTGAATAAGTGCTGCTCTTTCTTCTGCGCTTAAGTTATTGTACAGTTGCATGCTATACCAATATTTTAAGTTAAAAGAATATTTTTTGCAAAAGTAAGCTTTTTTTAGATAAAAAGAAGTTCAAAACAAGGAAAAACACCCTTAAATAAACAAGATTAACACCCTTGAAACCAATTAATTATATGCGTAAGTTTATTCAAAATCAAAAAAATAATCATTATGGAAACAATTCAAAAACACGGGAAAGGGGTCGTAAGAATGTCTATTCCTGCAAAAATTGCTTACAATGGCGATGCTTTTAAAAAAAGTATTTTTAGTCTTCTTGATGAAATTGGATGCCCAAAGTGCTTCTCTGGTGTAGACTGTCATATTTCAACATTGAGGGATTATATTTATGAAGCCAAAGGAGAGAGACTCATCCCAGCAGAAAAGGATTTTGCGTCTATTAGTAAAGCTGCGGGAATCAATACAGACGGGCGTCCACAACCAATGCCCTTTAGTATGAAAAACAACAACAATTTAACCGTAACAACAAAACCAAAACTCACTCAAACAATCAAACAAGTAGATTCAATAATCGACAGTGTTTTTGAAGAGATTGGGTGTATGGCGTGTTGTTCGGGTCATGATATATTGTTTAGGAATTTCATAGATAGAATTGAAATACCTCGACTATGAAAAAAAACATGCTGAATCAATTAGAGTGCCTCCCCGAATTAGGGGTAGGCATTATCTATTCCCCTTCTATTGAAGAAATAACCATGCCTGACGGTTTAATCGATACCATAGAAATTGAGCCTCAAACACTATGCACCAGAGACAAAAATGACCGCCTAAATGTTCCCCAAGCCATTTTTGAAAAAATAAATGAACTCCCATACAACAAATTAACCCATAGTATTGGGGCTCCTGTTGGTGGTTCTTTAAAACCGAGTAAAGAACAAATTGCTCTGATTAATTATTGCTCCTCACTTTTTAAAAGCCCATGGGTTACTGAACATTTAAGCTTTAATGCCACCTCTTCATTCCAAACGGGTTTTTTTCTCCCTCCCTGTCAAACTCAGGACGGATTAAAAACCGTTATTGAAAACGTTAAATTATTACAAGATTCCATCAATGCACCAATTGCAATTGAGACCGGCGTAAATTATTTAAAACCCAATGAAAAAGAAATAGAAGACGGTCTGTTTGTTTCAGAAATATGTAAAGAAACCAATTGCGGTATTCTCCTTGACATCCACAATCTTTTTGCCAATCAACTAAATGGCAGACAGAGTATTCAAGAATTTATTGAACAAATTCCAAAAGAAAATGTGATAGAAATCCACATAGCCGGTGGCACAGAGTTAAACGCTTTATGGTTAGACTCACACTCCGGACCTATAGACGAGCGTTTATTAAGTATTACAAAAGAAGTATTGCCTGAGTTTAGCAATTTAAAAGCAATCACCTATGAGATCTTTGACTCTTATGTCCCTGTTGTTGGCGATGCTACCATTATTAAAGAATTGGAAAAGGTAAGGACATTATGGGAAAACAGAAAGAAGAGGACCCCTAAGTCCAAAAGAGCAAAACTCCCGGAGCAAGCATATAAAATACAAGAAATGAGTCGCAATTACGACCTTGATGAATGGGAAGGAATTTTATCCAATCTAGTCATTGGAAGGAAAGCAAATGATTCTTTAAACTTCCTAGCCAAGCAAAACGCTGATAGAGTTGCTATGTATCAACATCTTATAAACGAATTTAGAGCCTCAATGGTTGTAAGAATATACAAACTCACAACCCGTTATCTTATTTTAGTTTTGGGCATGGATTCTTTTTTTACAATATTAGACAACTTCTGGTCTAAAAATCCGCCTGAACAACTTAGCTACAAAGAAGCTCAAAACTTTTCAAGTTACTTAAAGGATAAAGCGTATAAAATGCCTTGGTTATACCGATTATTAAACTATGAGAACCAGATATTGGAATCCATTTTATACAATACGATCCAATTAGCAAAATTTGATGTTGACCCAACACCCATGTTAAAATCCCTTTCGGAAGGTCAACTTCCGGAAACAAAAGCCAAGAAAGGTGATTTTGAAATAGAAATCACTCCAGAAAAAGATGAAGCTACCAAATGGTTTGCCATTCCTTCTTACTTAAATTAAACAAAAAGAGCTTCAATGAAAATTGAAGCTCTTTTCGTAGCTAATTCGTTGTTAATATCTCATTTAACATATTCATCTTTCAACCATAACAACGAACCTAGCCACCATCAAGCTTGCCATTGCATTGTATTGCAATTGCCAAATTATTCGATTTAATTACTAATATGCGTCTGTAGAATTTCATTAAACCGTCATTACTTTTCTAATAGATGCTAAATATTGAAAAAGGTTGCGTCGCAAATTGTATGCTGAAAAAAGAAATAGTATTTTAGCACGAATCAATAAAAAGTATACAGAGAAAAATGAGTTCGGAAAAAGATGCAAAATTAAAAGCACTAAAGCTCACTTTAGATAAGTTGGACAAGACCTACGGTAAGGGAGCGGTGATGAAAATGGGAGACAGCGTAGCAGAAGATGTAGAAGCAATTCCTACAGGATCTATTGGATTGGATATCGCTTTAGGCGTTGGTGGTTATCCCAGGGGTCGGGTTATCGAAATATACGGACCTGAATCATCAGGTAAAACCACACTCACTCTACATGCTATTGCCGAAGCACAAAAAGCAGGTGGTATTGCCGCTTTTATCGATGCTGAACATGCATTCGATCGTTTTTATGCACAAAAATTAGGAGTGGATATCGATAATTTAATTATTTCCCAGCCCGACCACGGAGAACAAGCTTTGGAAATTACAGATAACCTCATCCGTTCGGGTGCTATTGATATTATTATTATTGATTCTGTAGCTGCTTTGACTCCAAAAAGTGAGATTGAAGGCGAAATGGGAGATTCCAAAATGGGATTACACGCCCGTTTGATGTCCCAGGCATTGCGGAAACTCACATCGAGCATCAGCAAGACCAAATCCACGGTAATCTTTATCAACCAATTGCGTGAAAAAATCGGGGTGATGTTTGGAAATCCGGAAACCACAACCGGTGGTAACGCTTTAAAATTCTACTGCTCGGTACGTTTGGACATCCGTCGATCTACACAGATAAAAAGCAGTGACGGAGATGCAGCAGGAAATAAAACACGCGTAAAAGTGGTCAAAAACAAAGTAGCGCCTCCTTTTAAAACCGCAGAGTTCGACATCATGTATGGTGAAGGCATCTCCCTTGTTGGTGAGATACTGGATTTAGGTGTTGAATATGAGATCATCAAGAAAAGTGGTTCATGGTTCAGTTATGGCGACACCAAACTTGGACAAGGTCGTGATGCAGTGAAAACATTGCTCAAAGACAACCCGGAATTGCTGGAAGAATTGGAAGGAAAAATAAAAGAAGCCATCAAGGCTGTGAATAGCTAATCTTTAAAAAACATAACATCTGTATATAAAATCCCGATTTATTCGGGATTTTTCTATGTTCACGCAACCCTTTCATTCTTTTCGCATCTATAAAGAAAACCATATAAAAGAATGAAGAAGTTTTTTGTTTTAATAATGTGCAGCCTTACGTTGCTGAGCTTTAATTCTTGTAGTATTGATGATGACGATGCGGCAAATTTTCACTATGAAACCTTGGAAATAACCGATGCTGTTTTTCCGGAGTTTTTTGAATATGGCAAGGTCTACAACATCGAGTTTTCGTATGTAAGACCTACAAGTTGCCATGTGTATTCGGGGTTTGATTTTAATCACACCAATACCGATTCCACTATGACCGAGCGCACTATTTTTGCCATTTCAACGGTTTTGGAAGAAAGTGATTGTGAAACCTTGACCGATACTGAAGGGGTAGACAGTTTTGACTTTGAAGTTCGCTATAGAGATACCTATACCTTCAAATTTTATACAGGTGATGATGAAAATGGGGAAAAACAGTATCTTACGTACGAAGTTCCGGTACAAGAATCAGAAGTGCAATAAAAACAAAAAAATAACCCTTTTGAGTGAGTTTAGAACAGCTCATAAAGCAATGTAAGCGGCAGGAAAGAAAGGCTCAAGAACAACTTTATAAACTTTTTAACACCAAGCTTTATACCGTATGCCTTAAGTATTCCCGCAACCAAACAGAGGCAGAAGACAATCTGCACGATAGCTTTATGGTTATTTTTGAAAAAATTGATAAATATAATTTTAAAGGTTCTTTTGAAGGTTGGATAAAGCGGGTTACCATAAACACGGTGCTCCAAAAATATCGAAAAGAAGGAATTTTCGACACCTTACCCAATCATTTAGAAGCAGATGTAATGGTAGATGTTGATGAAACTGTTTCTTTGGATTATTTGCTGAAATTGATTCAGGAATTGCCCGATCGTTATCGCCTTACATTCAATTTGTATGTAATGGACGGGTATTCGCACAAAGAAATTGCCGATATGTTGAATATTAGCGAAGGCACTTCAAAATCGAACCTGGCAAGAGCCAAAATGACATTGAGAAATAAAATTGAAGAAGATGCAACAAACAACCGGGCCAACTCGGTGTAAAAGACTATGAAGGAGAAAAAAAATATAGAACGTTTATTTCAAGAGAAGTTTAAGGACTTTGAATATAACCCACCTGAGCGTGTGTGGACTTCTATTGAGGCTTCGTTGGACAATAAAAAGACAAAACGGAATGTGATTCCGCTGTGGTGGAAATTGGGCGGTATCGCTGCGGCAATAGCTATTCTGTTTTTAGCTGGAAATGTGTTTTTTAACAATGACGACCAACCTTTCCCTGAATCAAACAGCGTAACGGATACTGAAAATGAGATAAAAGAATCAAATTCAACTGAAAAGAATGATGTTGTTGATCCATTGGACACAGATAACCCTCAAAACGAAATTGTAAACACGGAAACAGATACGTCTTCCGAAGAAGACATCAAAAATACATCCGTTGAAACTGACCAGCAGACTATCCAAAAAGATGCTGAGGATGAATGGGTAAATAGCGATCAGCAGAGAAAAACAACAAACGAACCTACGGTTACGCAAGAAAACATCGATAAAAATCTTACAAATGATGAAATCGATGCAACAGATAAAGGAAGGGGAGAAATTGCACAGGTGGAGACAACAGAGACAAACAAAGAGACTCCTGTTGATAAACAAGAGGAAACTGAGATTGTAACCCAACAACCCGTTTCACCGGAAAAAGAAAAAACTGAAGTGGCTCAAAATGATGCCAATCAGCAAAATCAAGAGGAAAAGGACACACTAACCGAAAAGAAATCGCTTTTGGAAGCAGTTGCCGAAATGGAAAATGAAGAAGAAACTGATCCCGTAGTTGACACCCAAAATTCACGCTGGGCGGTAAATCCGAATATAGCTCCGGTGTATTACAACACCTTGAGCAACGGATCCCCCATAAGTCAGGAATTTGCCAACAATAGCAAAGAAGGCGGTTTCAACATGAGTGTAGGGATCAATATTGCTTACAACATCAGCAAGCGATTGAGTATCCGATCAGGAGTCAGCAATGTAAAAGTGGGTTATACCACGGACAATATTGAATTCAGTCCGTCAGTGATCGCTTCAAATGGCGCTTTGGCCAATATCACCTTTAACAGGCCTGAGCCTACTGTAAATGTAGCCGATCAAAAATCTGCTGCATTAAACAGCGAAGTCTTGTCAAGACCGGAGTCCATCACCGAAACAGGATCGATGAATCAGAAATTTGGTTATTTGGAAGTGCCAATGGAGCTTAAATATCGTCTTATCGACAATAAATTTGGTGTTAACATTATCGGAGGGGTAAGTTCGCTTTTCCTCACCGCCAATGAAGTTTCCCTGAAGACAAACAATCTGGAAACCGAAGTGGGACATGCCAATAATGTAAACGATTTGAGTTTCAGCACCAATATCGGGATTGGATTGGATTATCAAGTATCAGACAAGGTATTGTTCAATCTGGAACCCATGTTTAAATATCAATTAAACACCTTTTCAAGAGAAGATGGCGGATTTAGTCCGTATATCTTGGGTGTTTACACCGGCCTAAGTTTTAAGTTTTAGGTTTTTAATTTTTAGTTGGTTAGGTTAAACTTGCTTCGGCAAGAGACCTGAAAAGAAGTTCCCTTTCCACTTCTTCGGAAAGGGGCTTTTTTTATGTGACAGTAAAGCTAACTATTCAGAAGTCAATCCGTCGTAAATAACTTTACGGGCTTTTTCTTTTATGATATCACTATCGGAAGATTCCAATCCTTCTGTTTTAATGAATTTATGTACCCTTGCACGCATCATTCCCGGTGAACAGCTGAAAAAGTCATAGGAAAAACGCTTTTTATTGTCCAAAAATGCAATAGGCACTACAGGAATTTCGTGTGCTATGGCCAATTTAAAAGCTCCGTCTTTAAACCTATCTAAAACAACAGAGCTGTCGTCGGGCACTCCGCCTTCAGGGAAAATACAAATGCTCAACCCTTGATCCAGACGCCTTTTTGCACGTTTATAGACCGCTGTTCTGCTCTGTGAAGAACTCCTATCAACCAAAATACAGATTCTTTTATAGACAAATCCGAAAATAGGGATCTTGGCCAGCTCTTTCTTTCCCACAAAAACAAAAGGGTTTTTTGAAGCTCTCAGCATCATCATGATATCGGCCATAGAAGTATGATTGGCAATAAGCATATAACTCTTCCCCTTTTCCAATTTTTGTTCTCTTTCTATCCTAGGGAGAAAGAACATTCCGTAGAGGATAAAATTGGCCCACACATTACGGGCAAACCAAAAACACTGCGGATATAACCGCTCACTGGAAGTCAAAACCAAAAGGAGGGGGAAAAATACAATGATGGGTATGGCCACCAGTAAATAGAACCATATTCTGTATAGTAGTTGTAAAAATCGGGTAATGAGTTTGATCATGGAATCAAAAATAAACAATTGTGATATACTTTTCATCTGATAATCTCTATTGTTTTACAACGAACAATCCTCACATCCCAAAAGCTTAAGGTAGATACACAAAATTAAGTTATGGGCATTTCACAAAACGTTTTACCTTTGCAGCCTATTATTAATAGTTAATAGATAACTGTTATTAGTTAATAGGAATTAGGGTTCATCAACTCAATAACCAATAACATAATGGCAAGAATACTTACAGGCATACAAAGCACAGGGACTCCACACTTGGGGAATTTATTGGGAGCCATCGTTCCCGCAATAAAAATGGCGGAAAAACCTGAAAATGACTCCTTTCTTTTTATTGCGGACATGCACTCGCTCACACAAATAAAGGATGGAACAACACTGAGGAGCAATACTTATACTGTCGCTGCTGCTTGGCTTGCCTTTGGGCTGGATATCAACCGGGTGGTTTTCTATCGCCAAAGTGACGTTCCGCAAACGGCAGAACTCACTTGGTACCTGAGTTGTTATTTCCCGTATCAACGATTAACACTGGCGCATTCGTTTAAAGACAAAGCTGATCGACTGGAGGACGTAAACGCCGGACTCTTCACCTACCCCATGTTGATGGCAGCCGATATTTTGCTTTATGATGCTGAAATCGTTCCGGTAGGAAAAGACCAAATGCAACACCTTGAAATGACACGCGATGTCGCTTCAAGAATGCACACTCAAATTGGGGAAACCTTTGTAATTCCTGAAGGAAAAGTACAAGAGGAAACCATGTATATTCCCGGAACCGACGGAAATAAAATGAGCAAGTCGAGAAACAACATCATCAATATTTTCCTGCCCGATAAAAAACTGCGCAAACAGGTGATGAGCATCGAAACCGACAGTACACCGTTAGAGGAACCGAAAAATCCGGACACTTGTAATGTTTTTGGTTTATATCAATTATTGGCTTCCGAAGAACAAATTGCAACAATGCGCACCAACTATGAGCAAGGTGGTTACGGATACGGACATGCCAAACAAGCTTTATACGAATTGATTATTGAAAAATTTGCTACGGAAAGGGAGCGCTTTAATTATTACATGGATAACCTCAACGAAATTGACGATGCTCTGGCTATTGGCGCTAAAAAAGCCAAAAAAGTAGCCAACGAAACCTTGGCAAGGGTACGAGGGAAGATTGGGTATTAAACTGCTTCAAACAATTTACCGGGTAAAGGACGGATCACACCTTTCATTTCCATCGCCAATAAGGTTGATGTGAGTTTATGCACAGGCATCTCGCAATCCAAAGCGATAACGTCCAGCAACTCTTTTCCTTTTTTAGTGAGGTAGTCGTATATTTTTTGCTCCGTAGCTTCCAGCTCTACAAACAATTGTTTTTGTACCGTAGGTGTTTCAGCCTCTTCCAGTTCCCACCCCAACAAATACACCAAATCGGCCGCAGAAGTAAGCATATGTGCCTGCTGACTTTTAATCAGGTTATTACAGCCTTCGCTGTATTTGTCTTGCGCCCTACCGGGTACTGCAAAAACATCTCTATGGTATGAAGCAGCGATATCGGCTGTAACCAAACTTCCTCCTTTATGTGCTGATTCAATCACAACAGTTGCTTCAGACATACCCGCAACTATTCGATTCCTCCGAAGGAAATTCTTTGGGTCCAGGTCATCTGAACTCCAAAAATCGGTAAGAAATCCACCATTCTGCTCTACCTGATCCACGTATTTTTTATGTGCCTTCGGATATAATTGATTCAATCCATGAGCGAGACAACCTATGGTTTGCAATTCATTTTTTATCGCTGCCTTGTGTGCACAAATATCTACTCCGTAAGCAAAACCACTCACTATAATCGGATTGAAAGGCGCAATATCTTCTATAAATTGTTCGCAAAAAGCATTTCCGTAGGAAGTAATTTGACGCGTGCCTACCACACTCAATATTCTTTGACGGGGATTTGAATATTCCATATTTCCCTTCCCAAACAAAAGGATAGGTCCGTCGATGCAATGCTTTAGTTTTTCAGGATAACTTTCTTCATTATACGCACAAACCTTTATGTTTTCTTCTCTCAAATATTCCAATTCTTTTTCAGCTGCATAAAGATTTTCCTTGTCGAGCACATTTTTGATCGTCAATCGTCCAATCCTTTCAATTTTAACCAGATTTCCGGATTTTTCATTAAAAATAGCTTCGGCATTACCACAATGATGAAGCAATTTTTTGGCAGTAACATCCCCTACATTATGTGCGTGTTGTAATGCCAGTAAAAAAAAGAGTTCTTTATCCTCCATACAATAATTTGAATATCAATATGCAAGTAACAAACTCATCTTCACTTTTCCTAATTGGCTACAAAATGGTCTTTTCACCCCATATTTCACCTTTTTCTTACCCCGTCCGCCTGAGGCGGATGCGGTGCAAAAAAGCCTTCATCTGGGGTAAAAATCCCTATTTCTCGCTTCAATCATAAAAGTCAAGATGAGTTCTGCGAAAAAAACCTACTGTTGATAAAATCTTAAAAACATTTTTTTATTGAACACTATTTTTTCACATCTTTGTTATATGCGAATAGAGAATTACATAAGCGACTTGTTGTATCGATACGAATGTGTAACTGTTCCCGGGTTTGGGTCATTTTTGACCCAACACCGCCCTGCTAAGGTGCATTATACGACAAATGCTTTCTATCCGCCATCAAAATCTGTTTCTTTTAACGAGCAGTTGAAGTCTAATGATGGCCTCTTGACAAAACACATTGCAGAGACTCAGGAAATTCCATATGAAGATGCTTCAAAAAAAATTGAAACAGCTGTCCTTTCTTGGAAAAAAGCTTTGGAAGATGAGGAAGTACTGGAATTCAAAAACATTGGTGAACTTTCACTTAATCAGGATAAGAAAATAATATTCCAACCATCATATCACACGAACTACTTAACATCCTCATTCGGGTTCTCTTCTTTTGTATCACCTTCGATTACTCGGGAAGAACTTAAAAAAGAAGTGGAAGTACTAGAAGAAAAAGCACCTATCGCCTTTACTCCGGAAAAAAGAAAGAATCGCTCTTATTTAAAATATGCTGCGATTTTCCTTTTAGCACTTTCTGCAGGAACTGTTGGTTACCGCTATGTAAACACCTATACTGCACAACGAGCACAGGTAGCACAGCAAGAGGCTCAGGAACAAGTGGAGAAAGACATTCAAAAAGCCACCTTTTTCGATACTACACCTCTTGAAATTCCTTCTATCACCGTAAAAGTGGAAAAAGAACCTTTAAAATACCATATTGTTGGTGGAGCCTTCAGAGTTGAAGAAAACGCTGACAAAAAAGTGCGCCAACTGAGAGAAAAAGGTTATGATGCAGAGCGTATCGGTAAAAACAAATACGGACTTCATCAAGTTACTTATGCCAGTTTTACTACAGTTCCGGAAGCTTTAAAATCCCTTCGGAAAATAAAACGGACTGAATCTCCTGAAGCATGGTTGTTGGTAGATGAGATTGATTAACTAATTCAATCCTTATGTTTTCTGCATTTTTAGATATTTTGTCTGATCTTAGTCCACTATCCGACAAAAGCAGAAACGCCCTCTTAAAACACCTCAGTAGTAAACGTATTCCGAAAGACAGTTTCATCTTAAAACACGGAGAAGTTTGTAAGCATATTTATTTTATCCATAAAGGATTTGCCAGAACTTTCTACTATAAAAACGGTAAAGAAATCACCGAATGGTTTGCTGACGAAAAAGGTTTTTCCTTCTCCATCACCAGTTATTTTCAGGAACAACCCAGCAAATTGGTTATTGAATGTCTCGAAGATTCAGAAGTCATTTACCTTCCCAAAAAAGAGATGTATGAACTGTCTTATAACCATATCGATATTGCACAGCTCATCATCAAAATGTTTTCATATTCCTTGATGATTTCTCAGGAAAGAATGGATTCCATACAGTTTGAAACCGCCAAACAACGCTATGACAAATTGCTGAAAAACCAACCTGAAATTCTTCAAAAAGTTCCACTTCAATATATTGCCTCCTATTTGGGAATTACCTCAGAAACCCTGAGCAGAATAAGAAATTGATTGTTTTTTATATAATTTTTTGACAATTATCAATTGAATTGGCTTAAAAAATACAGATTTTTACTCACTAAGTGAGCTTTTTACCCCGAGATAGCTTATTATACTAACTAATGTAAAAGTCATGCAAAAAACAATCTTATTCTTATTTATTGCTTTTTACTGCACGGTAAATGCGCAAAATACAACGACCGATTTCAGTAAAGAAATTGGCAAACTCAGTCTGGAAGAAAAAGTATATTTCCTTATAGGTACAGGAATGGATATTCCGGGTATGGGCCAAGAAGGAGAAGCTCCACAAGCTACTGTAGGAGCAACAAAAAACAAAGTTCCTGGAGCTGCCGGAACGGGTTATATCATAAAAAAATTGGGCTATCCCGCTGTTGTCTTTGCAGATGGTCCCGCAGGAATCAGAATTGCCCCAGAGCGGGAAGGAATTCCTGACAAAACTTTTTATGCTACAGCCTTCCCTACCGCCACTTTGTTGGCATCGAGTTGGGACAAAGACATCATCTATAAAGTAGGACAAGCCTTCGGAAAAGAAGGGAAAGCCTATGGAGTAGATTTTTTACTGGCTCCAGCGCTCAATATTCATAGAAATCCCCTTGGCGGAAGAAATTTTGAATATTACAGTGAAGACCCGGTACTCTCGGGAAATATTGCCGCCGCATTTGTAAACGGCGTTCAATCAGAAGGCATCGGAGCTACCATCAAGCACTTTGTGGCCAATAATTCTGAAACCAATCGTATGGCTTTAAATACTGTCGTAAGCGAAAGGGCATTAAGGGAAATTTACCTGAAAGGATTCAGGATTGCGGTTGAAAAATCACAGCCTTGGGCAGTAATGTCATCCTATAACAAAATAAACGGTGTTTACGCTTCTGAAAATAAAGATTTGCTCACTACCATTCTCAGGGACGAATGGAATTTTAAAGGTTTTGTGATGACCGACTGGTTTGGCGGTAAAAACCCGGTAGCACAAATGAAAGCCGGAAATGATCTGCTAATGCCCGGTAGGATCGATCAGGCCAATGCCATTATTGAAGCTGTAAAAAATGAGGAGCTAGACGAAGCCATTTTAGATAGAAACATCCTTTATATTTTAAATCAGTATGCCAAAACTCCGTCATTCCAGGGACAACAACCTTCAAACAATCCTCCGTTGGATGACCATAAAACGCTTGCACGTGAAGCTGCCACAGCAGGAATGGTATTACTGAAGAACAACAATGTACTTCCCTTGCCTTCCGAAGAAAAAATTGCTCTGTTTGGAGTAACTTCCTATGAAACTATTGCCGGAGGTACAGGAAGTGGTGATGTGAATAAGGGCTATATGATTTCTGTGGAAAAAGGGCTGACCAATGCAGGTTTTGCTGTCGATAACGACATTGTAAGCACCTACAAAAACTATATTGAAGAAGAAAAAGCAAACATTCCCCCTAAAAAATTCTTTTTTGAACCCGATGTATTGGTAAAGGAAAAGAAATGGAGCAATAAAGAACTCGAAGCCATTGCCGATAAGACCAATATTGCCGTTTTTACCTTCGGAAGGACCTCGGGTGAATTTCAGGACAGGAAAAAGGAAGGCGATTTTCTGCTATCGGAAGACGAACTGGCTACCATGAAAGCTATCAGTGATGCTTTTCATGCCAAAAACAAAAAGTTTGTTGTAGTGCTTAATATTGGTGGCGTTGTTGAAACCGCCAATTGGAAAGACTTGGCCGATGCCATCTTGTTGGCATGGCAACCCGGACAGGAAGCCGGAAATGCCATCGCAGACGTACTCTCAGGAAAAGTCAATCCAAGTGGAAAACTTCCTACAACCTTTCCTATAACTTTTAAAGACATAGCTTCCAGCAAGAACTTCCCCGGAACACTGGATGATCCCGACTCCCCTCCTTCTCCAAACCCTTTGGTTGCTTCGCCTTCCACCGAGATTTATGAAGAAGGAATTTATGTAGGCTATCGCTATTTTGATACGTTTGATGTAAAACCCTCTTTCCCTTTTGGTTTCGGACTTTCATACACAGCCTTTTCATATAGCGGTCTTGAAATCAGTAAAAATGATAAAGACATTACTGTTTCATTCAGCATTACCAATTCTGGGGAGGTTACTGGAAAAGAAATAGCTCAACTGTACGTAAATGCTCCGGAAACCACGCTCGAAAAACCGTCAAAAGAGTTGAAAGCTTTTGTAAAAACCAAACTTTTGGAGCCCGGTAACACACAGGAAATCAGCATTACTATAAATGAAAACGAGTTGAGTTCTTTTGATGCTGAACAAGATGCATGGGTTCGCGACGAAGGAGATTACACGATAATAATCGCTTCTGATGCCGAACAGGTTCAACTAGAAAAAGTTGTATCATTAAACGGAAAAACAACTCAGAAAACACATAATGCTTTAGCGCCAAAACAAAAGATTGACGAACTAAAAAAACAATAAGATTACACTATGAAGCCCTCATAGAGGGATTTAGTATGGCCAAGGTAATCGCCTCAACAAAAGGAGGTGAATGAATCAAAAGTTTTTAGAGGTAGTGATTACTTGCTTTATTGTTTAATAATATTTGAAAATAAATGTTTAACTTAAATTTTTCGTGTGAAACAATTATTCATTTCAGCATTATTTATATGCTCTACAATTTTAGGAGCACAGGAAATCACAGAACATTCCTATACGGTTGAAAAAGATGTCCTCTGGGCAAGTCCGAAGGGTTATGACCTCACGATGGACATATACACCCCCGAAACCGAGGCTGATTCTTATCCGGTGCTTATTATTTATCACGGTGGCGGTTGGTTGATCAACAACAAATCCATCATGGATGAAATGTCACAATATATGGCTTCGCATTCCAATTATGTGGTTTGTAATGTCAATTACCGGCTTCTTACCGCCAACGACAACACCACAAACATGAACGAGATCATAGAATACGCTATGGGAGCTGTTTTGTGGGTAAAAGAACATATCAAAGAATACAAAGGAGACCCAAAAGCCATAGCCGTGACGGGAGACAGTGCCGGGGGACATTTGACAGCCATGATCGTTAATGGCAGCGATTACCTCAACGCTTCCGGATTTAAGGGAAAAGAACCCGGTTTTACTCCATCGTATATTCCAAAAGGAAAAAATGTACAGCAGATTAAAACCGAAAACGAACTCGAAGTACAAGCAGCTATTTTAAGCTATCCGGCAGTAGATATTTACAAAGCAGCCAAAGGTGGTTTTGAAAAAGCCGATAATGTCTTTTGGCAAATGGGAGGCGGAGAAGCCCGTGGAGTTTTTGGCGATAAAATCAATGTAGAAAACAATCCCGAGTACTACAAGCGTTGCTCCCCCATGTACACTATTCCAAAGGCTGGTGAACGAAAACTGCCACCACAGTTTGCCCATGTAGGCTCAGAAGACCAAACCACTTCTCCCGAATCGGTAAAATCTTATGTTGATGCCTTAGAAGAAAACGGACAGAAGGTATCATACTGGGTTCACGAAGGCAGGAATCACGCATATTTGGATTCAGGAAGCAATGAATTTTTAGGAAACAGCTTTGAAAAAGATGCCATCGAACCCCTTAAAAAGATCATTGCCTTTTTGGATGGTGTTTTTTATGCGGAATAATCAACAGCCTCAGGACAAGTCCCGTGAAATCTCACTTAGTGAGTCAGATTGAATAAGAATCATTTTCGTTTCAATCAAAAAAGTTTAAACGAGTTCAATATCTTTGCTGAAATTTTAAACAATGGAAGCAAAAAAGCCTAGTGAATCCCGTACCGTAATGACCGACCTTGTTTTACCCAGTGAAACAAATCCGTTGAACAATTTATTTGGTGGGGAACTGCTTGCCCGTATGGATCGCGCAGCAAGTATTTCTGCGAGAAGGCATTCACGTAGGGTTACTGTGACCGCTTCGGTTAATCATGTGGCTTTCAACAGAGCCATCCCATTGGGGAGTGTGGTTACCGTGGAAGCTGCTGTTTCCAGAGCCTTTAAAAGCTCTATGGAAATCTACATCGATGTGTGGATAGAAGATAGGGAAAGCGGTAAAAAAACCAAGGCCAATGAGGCTATCTATACTTTTGTGGCTGTAGATGAAACCGGAAGACCTGTCGCTGTTCCCGCGGTAGAACCGGAAACCAAGCTTGAAAAAGAACGCTACGAAGCTGCCTTGAGAAGAAAACAACTCAGTTTGGTTTTAGCCGGAAAAATGGAACCGAACAAAGCAACTGAGTTAAAGGCTTTGTTTAACGATTGATCAATTACATCCTATAAATCCAACTTGCAGGATTATCGGTTCTATTATTGTCATAGATCATAAATTTTAAAAGCGTTTCATTATTGCTCAGACTCGTAAATATCTCTCCTATTTCTTGTTTGGTAATCAATTTGTCTCCTTCTTGTACATACACTTTCCCTAGGTTATTGTATACGGAAATATAATTACCATGTTGAACCAAAACCGCTTTGTTCCCCCCTTTTATCGCCTGAACAGCCAACACTTTCCCTTCATAAATGGTTCGTGCCTTGGCTCCTTTTTCAGTAGCAATACGAACTCCATTACTCTGAATCGTTACCGATCTTACCACCGGATGTGGCTGTTTTCCGTAGCGCATTTTCACTACCCCTTTTTCTACTGGCCACGGCAACTTTCCTTTATTAGCCTTAAAACTGGCATCTACCAGTTTGGCTTCTGCCGTCAATGCAAAATTTGACGATTTTGTAGCAGTCTCCCGAGTTTCAGCACTGGCCTCCTTATTTGAAGCATTGGCCTTTGCAATGGCTTCATGGATCAACCTATCGATCTGACGGTCGATCTCATCTGCTTCGCGTTGTTTTTTTCGTATTTGAGCTGCATATTCACTTTCTTTTGCCTTGATGCTGGCAATAAGCCCTCTTTGTGTATTCAACGCTTTTTCCAGTGATTCCTGTTCCTTTTTACTTTCGGCAATGAGTATTTCCTTCTCTTTCCGCTGATCTACCAAACCGTTGTTCAAATCCTGCAACTCTTTGGTTTTTGACTGAATTTCTGCAGCTTGTTCCTTTCGGTAATTGGTGTACTGCTTCATATACTGCACTCGCTTGTAGGCTTGGAGGAAGTTTTCAGAAGAAAGTAAAAACATCAAACGGCTTTGTTGCGACTTGCTTTTATACGATTTTTTAATCATCTCCGCATAATCGGCTTTCAGTTCCTTTAAATCATCCCGAAGTTTGGAAATTTTATTGATGTTGTTATTGATCTGTCGGGTGATGAGGCTCGCCTGCTCGTTAGTGACTTTTACAAGCTCTTTGCGGATCCTGATCTTGTGGTCCAAGTCTTCCACATCTTCCAAAACACTCGTCTTCTCCTTTCTTTTTTGTGACAGCAAGCTGTTGAACTGCTGAATTTCTTCCTGTAAACGTGATTTGCGAAGCTCCAGTTCCTTTTGCTCTTCAGACTGGGCACATATGTGCGTTGAAGCAAAAAAAGCCATTAAACAGGCTGTAAAGAAGAAAATCCTTTTGTTCATATTATTCAATTTCTACCGGTTTAAATCCGCTAGGAATGCTATACGGAAAAGATACTCTTTTGTTGAATTCCACATTGTTGTATTCAATATCGATATGATTTTTCTTATCCTTGTCAATTGCATTTATCTCTATTTGATTAGGCAATATTCTCCCATCCACAGTTTGATAATTTTTATATGCTACACTCAACAAACGTCCTTTTTCGGCTTGGGACACTTGCTGAACTGCCATTTTGTAATGATTAGGTTCCAACAAAAATAATCTTTTAAACAGTTCAGTTTGTTTTTCAGGCTTTAATTGGTAGTTGTTTTCCAAAATAGCAGCATAATAATCATCTTCATTAAGATCAAAAACCGCCTGCCCCAGCAACAGATTTTGTACCATCCCGAATGTAAGATCGGCTCCTAGAAGCTGATTCAGGTATGAAAAATCCCCGTCAAAATACGTGTTGTCGAGTTTGTTGTAAAAACTCACCCTTTCCGGAGTGATCAACACCTTTACAACAGACAGCGGGGCACTCAACCAAATAGTTTCGTCTTTTTTCATGCGTAAACTCACTGTTACCCCCTGACTGCTCTCTCCATTGCTATAATCAATTTTGATACGTCCCCGCATGGTTTCAAAATCAAGTTCATTGTTATAATGGTTTTCAATGATATTTCTTGCTGAAAGATCACTTTTTATCTCCCCCGGCGCCAGTACTTTTTTGGATCCGCAGGAAACAAGTAACATCAACAAAAACACAAAAACATAAGGGGATTTGATTATTTTTTTACCTGTATCAACGTTCATTACTTGTTTTCCTTCATTTTTAATTGATATTCTTTCTCTTTTTCCGAATTTCCCATCGCCTGATATGCTAACACCAATTCTTTGTAAATATTGTTTTCCAGCTCTATATCGCCCAACAAATACACCAAGCCCTCTTCCAAGACCTTGACGGCCATTTTGTAGTTTTTAAGCCTGTTCAACGCAACACCTTTCAGGTAGTAAAACCCTGGCTGGGTAGGATAATTATCCAAAGCTTCACTGCTCACGGACAGCATTTCGTTATATTCCCCGGTCTCATGGAGTTCCTGAATACGATTCTTATAATTTTCAACAGGATTATTTGTCAGCTCGCTTTCTTTTATTGTTTTGTTGTATTCATCTGCAAGGGCATTCATGTTTTGTATCATTGTGATTTTAACCCTCCTCCTCTCAATTTCCGTAAGGTTTCCTCCCTCTTCTTTCATTGCATCCAGAACTTCCATAGCCTTGTTATATGATTTCTGATCTACATACAGGTCTGCCAGCATCAATTTGTAATTTGCTTTTGTATTGGAAAGCTTCTTCGCCACTTCAATCGCTTTTCCTATGTTCTGTTGTGCTTTATAACAATTCAGCAGCGCATCCAAATACCATTTATTGTCCGGTTCCTTTTCAATAGCCGTCAAAAAATAAGATTCGGCTTCAGCAAATTTATTTTGAAACATATAATTGACCCCTAATTCATAATCAACTACATGATTTTTCGGATCTATTTGTTTGCATTCCAATAATGCCTGAATGGCCTTATCATAATTTTCAATGCCTTTCTGTTTTAGGGCCTCATAAAATTGCTCTTGAAAAGCATCTTCAACAACTTCATTGGTAGTGTCTGCATTTTCTTCTTGGGCATAACCCAGCTGCGGAACGATCAATATCCCGAAACACAAAAGGATTATGTAGAAGTTTTTTTTCATTTTTCAATACCATATGAGATTTCGTTTCCTCTCAGTAATCACATTATGGGAATGTAATTTTAGTTTTCAAATACAGCAATTGCCCTAACGGGAGAGCCTGTTCCACCTCTAATTTTTAAAGGAAGTCCAATAAAACGAAATCTTCCACGCCCTATTAATCTGTGTAGATTTATCATATTCTCATAATGTGTAAATCCGAGTTCGCCACAAATATGATGAACTTCTTTGTTTGATATTCCCGGTACTCCAGGAGACATTGTTTCAACTCCAAAAGCGGCTATTTTTTTATCCCCTAACCATCTTGCAGAATCTATCGTTATTCCAGGACCATTTCCCCAATTTTTTCCGCCAAAAGTTTTTCTATAGTGATCTGTATAAAAAAATACGGTATCTCCTTTTTTTATACTTAATCCTTCTTTTTTACAAGCATTTTCAATTTCATGGGACTCGATTAATTCTTTTAATCCTTTATGGGAAAAATCCAAACAAATGCCCTCTGTATAAAACATAGATAATGGCATTGTATCTATTGATTGTTCCCGATATTCACGAGCCATATGATTTATAGCATCAACATGTGTGCCTGTATGTTCCCCAAGTTCTAATTTATAAACGGCTGGGGTTTTTATTTTAGGGTTTTTAATCCCATCCCATTCTTCATGAGAATTATGGATTGTCATTTTAACCTGTGGGAAATCTTTGTAAACGGGCATGCCTTCGTAGATTTCTTGACTCAAATCAATTATTTCTGCCATTTCTGTTTTTTTAGATAAATCTCTCCTAATAATATTATTTTATTCATCTCAATGCAAAAGCTCTAAATTCTGATGTCATGCTGAGCTTGTCGAAGCACAGTTAACTAAAATCAACAAGTCTTCGACAGGCTCAGACTGACAAATCAAATTCACACAGGGATTTTTAGACACCCTCGTTCTCTCTGACGGAGGTGCGGGCAGAGATCCCTGCCTACGCAGGGATTATTCCAAAACAGAATAATCTCCTATACTTACATCGGTAAACTCACCGTTGAATTTAGCATGATTCCCAATCATGGCATTGTCCAGGTTCGCATTTTTAACTGTTGAATGCGTTTGTATTAAACTGTTTTTTACAGTTGAATTTTCAACTACAGTTTCGTCGCCAATCGATACATTGGGACCGATCGTTGCGTTTTTCAATACCACGTTTTCGCCTATATAGCAGGGCTGAATGATTTTCGAATTTTCTTGTTTTACTGAACTTGATACCAAGTCCTCACCATCTTGCTGGAGGAAATTCAACATGCGCCCGTTGGTCTCTACTGTTACATTTTTATTCCCGCAGTCCATCCATTCATCTACTTTTCCGGGGACGAACTTTTTCCCTTGTGCCATCATAGCTTTGATTCCGTCGTTGATCTGATATTCCCCGCCGTGAATGATGTTTTGATCCAACACCTTCTGCAACTCCGCTTTCAACACTTCTCCCTGCTTGAAATAATAAATTCCGATTACCGCAAGGTCAGACACAAATTCTTGCGGTTTTTCTACCAAACCGGATATGTTTTTATTGTTGTCCAACTGCACTACCCCATAAGCTTCCGGGTTTTCCACTTGTTTTACCCAAATCACACTGTCGGCGGATTGATCCAAATTGAAATCCGCTTTAAAAAGCGTGTCGGCATAGGCTATAACACAAGGTCCTGACAAGGATTCCTTCGCACACATGATCGCGTGTCCCGTTCCCAGGGGTTTATCCTGATAATAAATAGTTCCCTTAGCGTTTAGTTTATCGGCTATTTCGTTTAACTTTTGCTCAATCTCCTCACCAAAATCATCTTTGATGATAAAAGCCACCTCGTCGATCTTTTGATCCAATATTTTGGCAATGTCTTCTACCAAACGTTGAACAATGGGCTTTCCTGCTATGGGAATTAATGGTTTTGGCACTGTTAAGGTATGTGGTCTTAACCTTGAACCTCTTCCTGCCATTGGTACTATAATTTTCATACTAATGCCCGCGAAGGCGGGTATCTTTTTTAGGTTACACATATACCCGCGAAGGCGGGTATCTCTTTTAACAAGCACCTGCAAAGACAGGTGTCCCTTTTAACAAACTTTGTTTTTTATATCTCACTGCCTGCGCAGGGATTATTTGCCCTCTACGAAGTTCCGGTACTTCCAAATCCTCCTTCTCCACGGGATGTTTCTGAAAGCACTTCTACCTCATTCCATTCGGCGCGTTCGTGTTTGGCTATAACCAGTTGGGCTACGCGTTCACCGTTTTCCACTGTAAAATCATCATTGGAAAGGTTTACTAAAATAACGCCTATTTCGCCGCGATAGTCTGCATCTATGGTCCCGGGGGCATTCAATACACTTATCCCTTTTTTGGCAGCCAGTCCACTTCTAGGTCTTACCTGAGCTTCAAAACCTACCGGAAGTTCGATAAACAAGCCAGTTTTAACAATAGCCCTATCCAAGGGTTTTAAAACAATCGGCTCTGCCAAGTTTGCACGTATATCCATTCCTGCAGAAGCTTCGGTTTCATAATTTGGTAAGGCGTGTTGGGATTTGTTTATAATCTTGATCGTCATGTTCTTTTCAATATTTTTTTAAGTTCGTTTTTTTCTAAAAGAAGTATCATCAGCAAAAATAGCAAAACAAACATGGTTCCTATATAAAGGTTTCGGTTAAATACGTAAAAAATCAATACAGATAATAAAACCGAAACCAACATATATAAACCAATTTTCTTTAAGTTATATGGAATTGGATAGTATTTTCTTCCGAAGTAAAAAGACAGTAACATCATGCTGCCGTAGGCTGCCAGGGTTGCAATGGCTGAGCCTTTGTAGCTGATAATCGGGATAAGTGCAAAGTTTAAAATTAATGTGATGATTGCTCCTGCAACCGATATATATGCCCCGAACTTAGTTCTGTCCGTTATTTTATACCAAACGGAAAGGTTATGGTAAATACCCAAACAAAAGTTTGCCATTAAAATGATGGGGACGATGGACATGGCTTCCCAATAGACCTCATCTCCGATGAATATCACTTTTAATACATCAGCAAAAACCACTACAACCAACAAAATAACCGAACCGAAAATAACAAAGAACTCTAATATTTTTGCGTAGTTCTTCTGCGGATTATCACTGCTTGCATGACTAAAGAAATAGGGTTCTATTCCCAATCGGTAAGCTGTAGCGAAAAGCATCATGAACAAGCCTAATTTATAGCAGGCCGAATACATCCCTATGGCGGTTTCAGAAATGTCTTTTGGCAATATAAAGTCGAGTAACAACCTGTCAAAAGCTTCGTTGATAGAGAAGGCAATACCGGCAATAAGCACCGGAAAAGCATACTTGAGCATTTTTTTCCATAAAACCTTATCAAACTGATACTGCACTTTAACATAAAAAGGCAGCATTAACGCCAATGTAGATGTACTGGCAATAAGGTTGGCAATAAAAATATAGTTTATCTCAAAGTTCGGTATATAAATACTGTTCCAAAAGGAGCTTTTTGCTGCCATTCCTTCGAGGAACAATAAGAAAAAGATATTCAACCCTAAATTCACCACCACATTCAATATCTTGATCACTGCATATCGCATAGGCTTTTCCATAGCCCGTAACCAGGCAAAAGGAATAATAACCAAGGCATCGAGCATTAATATCCAGACAACAAGGGTAATATATTCAACTTTTAAGTTGGTTAAATAGGCTATTTGCTCTTTAAAGAGTAAGCCCAGTATCAAAAAGACAACCGATGAAAATAAAAGCGAAGTTGTTGATGTGCTTACAATGTTTTCTTTGTTTTTCTCCTTATGGTAAAACCTGAAGAATGCAGTTTCCATTCCGTAGGCTAAGATCACATTGAATATTACAAACCAGGCATATATTTTTGAAACCACTCCATAGTCTGCTACCGATTGAAGGACATCTGAGTCTGTATGTATCCGCACCAACAAAAAACTAAGCATCCGTGGCATAACAGTTGCCAGACCATAAATTGCCGTTTGTTTGAATAGCTTTTTAAATGCGCTCAACGATAAGATGATTTAATCCCATAAGTGGGTTTTACTGGACTGCCCCGACAGGCTTTGATTTATAGTCAACCACCTCGGGGAAAGCCCACGAGACATTAGGCGGAAAAACCTAAAAAAACATTTCGACGCTCGCCCTGTGAAATATTCCCGAAGGAATTTCACAGGGCAAGCATCGGAGCATTTTAAATCTCACTTAGTGAGTAAAAGTATCGATTTATCAACTCCCGTCAAAACAAGACCTTAGTTTTTTGATGTAGGCGCCTTTTCGTAGTGTACAGGCGTAGCCGGCCTCATAGATTTTACCTTATAGTATTTTGTTTTTCCGTCCTCAATATAACTCACTACAGCTTCACCCTCTTTTAATTCAAAAGGTATTTTTTTATTGAGCTTTGGTGGTTTATTACCAAATTCTTCCTTCGGATCGGCGTGCATGATCAAATCATCATACTTCGTATCCGCTTTGGAAAACCTGCCTATATAGACCAAATAATTGTCCCTTTGTATTTTTTCAAGCTTAACGACCTTTCCTTTGTAGAACAAACTATCCAAGACAATCTCTTTCCCATTGCTTACGGGTAAAAAAATGTTCTCTCCCTCCTGTTCTTTCTCTGCTCCGGCTGTCCAGGGCTCGCTTCTCACTTCACCCAATTCAAAAGGCGGGTTTTCGGTAAGTCCCTGTGAAGATCCACATTGTGAAAATCCTAAAATAATGACTGTTCCTATAATGGTGTTAAAAATCCGTTTCATGTGTATATTTTATTTGTTTTAAAAAGAAACTACATGATGGGTGTTCCATGGTGATGTTTTTTCTTTGTTATAAAGATACAATTTCAAAATTGATGCCAAATCCGTTAAAAACAAAAACCCCGAAGAAAAATCTTCGGGGTTTTTTATATCAATTATAACTTACTTCTTAGTTATTCAGCGCTTCTCTTCCTAATTAAACAATTTGGCTAACGCCTAATTGTTCAACGCCTCCGCACCACCAACAATTTCAAGAATCTCATTGGTAATGGCAGCTTGACGGGCTTTGTTGTATGTAAGCGTTAGGTTGTCTTTTAGTTCAGATGCGTTATCGGTTGCTTTGTGCATAGCGGTCATACGCGCACCGTGCTCACTCGCAAAAGAATCCCTTATCGCCTTGTATAGCTGAGTCTTCAATGATTTTGGAATCAAAGTTTCTACAATCTCTGCTTTTGAAGGCTCAAAAATATAATCAGTTAATGTATTTACATTTTCAGATTCAACAGGTTTTATCGGTAAGAAATCCTCTGTCTTTACAATTTGTGTAGCTGCGTTTTTAAAGTGATTGTACACCAACACTATTTTATCATAGGTCCCTTCAGCATACAAATTCATTAAACGATCTGCTACTGCAGCAACATTGTCAAAGTTAAGGTCATCGAAAATATCATTATTGTTGTTGATCACATAATAATTTTTCTTCAATATATCATGTCCTTTTTTTCCAACAGTCATAAAGGATACTTCTTTATCTGCATAAGCTTCTTTGGCCAGTTTATTAGCCTCTTTTATGATATTCGAATTAAAAGCCCCGCACAGCCCTCTGTTGGAGGTAATCGTTACAACCAACACGTTCTTAACTTCTCGCTGCTGAGCAAAGACACTTCCGTAATCACCGTCTAATGTTGCACTTAAGCTTTGTAAAAGTTCGGTAAGTTTATCGGCATACGGACGCATAGCCGTGATGGCATCCTGTGCTTTTTTCAACTTGGCAGCCGATACCATTTTCATGGCACTGGTAATCTGCATCGTTGATCCTACCGATGTTATTCTACTACGTATTTCTTTTAAATTCGCCATTTTTTCAAGTTATGAATTGTGAGTGTAGAGTTAAGAGTTTTTAATTATTGAAACCAATATCCTTATTAACTCTTCACACTTTTCCATCATTCCTTTGGGTACATGCCTTCCAGTTGCTTGAAGTATCTCTAACCAATATTTGGTTTCATCAGCTTCTTTTAGCGCAATTCCAAATTTATTTTTAAAATCCTTTTTACTTACTCCTCGTTGTGCTTCTCTAGTATTTGCTCCAATGCTTGTACCACTTTTTAGCAATTGGGTAGCTATCACAAAATCCTTTTCTTGTTTTAAAATGTCGCAATACTTAACAATATCACAAGCAAATTCAAAACTTTTTATTCGAATAGGACTTTCATCGTTCTTCATCACTACGACTCAAACTCAACACTCTTAACTAAGCACTCATAACTCATTAAGGATTAATATCTTGCTGAAAGCTCTTTCGCTACGTCTGATAGTACTTGGGTTACTTCGTCAGTCAGTTTACCTGCTTTTAAAGTATCCAATATATCTCTGTGTTTAGCGTTTAAGAACTCTATATAGTCTCTTTCAAACTCTTTAACTTTTTCTACAGGAACATCTCTCAACAAGTTTTTTGAACCTGCATAGATGATCGCGATTTGATCTTCTACCGTATAAGGGTCGTTTTGTGCCTGCTTTAAGATCTCTACGTTACGTTTACCTTTACTAATTACGTTCATGGTCGCTGCATCAAGGTCTGAACCGAATTTAGCAAAAGCTTCCAATTCACGATACTGCGCCTGATCCAGTTTAAGTGTTCCGGCTACTTTCTTCATCGATTTGATCTGTGCCGAACCACCTACACGTGATACAGAGATACCCACGTTAATCGCAGGACGAACCCCGGAGTTGAACAAGTCGGACTCCAAGAAAATCTGTCCGTCTGTAATCGAAATCACGTTAGTCGGGATATAAGCAGAAACGTCACCAGCTTGTGTTTCAATAATAGGTAATGCTGTTAGCGATCCCCCTCCTTTAACGATTGGTTTCAAGGATTCCGGAAGGTCGTTCATTCCTTTTGCAATATCGTCATCTGCAATTACCTTAGCGGCACGCTCCAATAATCTTGAGTGCAAGAAGAAAACATCTCCTGGATAAGCCTCACGCCCCGGTGGACGACGAAGCAATAACGACACCTCACGATAAGCAACCGCTTGTTTGGAAAGATCATCATAAATAATAAGTGCTGGACGGCCTGTATCCCTGAAATACTCACCGATAGCAGCACCGGCAAACGGAGCATACACCTGCATTGGAGCAGGGTCTGAAGCATTTGCAGCTACAATTACCGTATAGTCCAAAGCGCCTTTGTCTTCCAATGTTTTGGCAATGGCCGCAACTGTAGAAGCTTTCTGTCCGATAGCTACATATATACAAAATACAGGTTCACCCGCATCGTAAAATTCTTTTTGATTGATAATGGTATCGATACAAACCGTAGTCTTACCAGTCTGACGGTCACCGATAACCAATTCACGCTGTCCTCTACCTACAGGGATCATCGCGTCGATCGACTTGATTCCTGTTTGTAAAGGTTCGTTTACCGGCTGACGGAAGATAACCCCCGGTGCTTTACGCTCCAAAGGCATCTCGTAGGTCTCCCCTTCGATAGGTCCTTTACCATCGATTGGGTTCCCTAGTGTATCAACAACACGGCCTACCATTCCTTCACCTACTTTGATAGATGCGATACGCTCTGTGCGTTTTACAGTATCTCCTTCTCCAATTTCTTTTGAAGGCCCTAAAAGTACAATACCTACATTGTCTTCTTCAAGGTTAAGTACAATCCCTTCCAAACCTGATTCAAATTGAACAAGTTCGCCGTATTGTGCATTCGACAATCCGTAAACACGGGCGATACCATCCCCTATCGTTAGAACAGTTCCCACTTCGTCTAATGAAGCTTTCGCTTCAAATCCTGATAGTTGCTTTTTTAATATTGCTGATACTTCAGCCGCTTTAACTTCAGCCATCTTATTTAGTATTTAGATTTTTCATGTCCAGAAAAACACCGGGACATTCTACCTATTTTTTTAATTAACGTATGTATTATTATTTAAATCCCTTTTCAGGTTACTTAATTGATTGGCAATACTGGCGTTGTACTGCAAATCACCGATACGCAATATAAATCCGCCAATAATGCTTTCGTCTATTTTATTTTCAATCGTTGCCTTACTGCCTGTAAGCTCTTCTGCTTTTGCCAGTACTTTCTTCTCCAATTCCCCCGATAAAGGCACCGCAGTAGTAACTACAGCAACCTGTTCCCCTTTGTACTGGTCGAAAAGAACAATATATTTTTCAGCGACAACTTTCAACAAATCGATCCTGTTGTTTTCTATAAGCACATTGATAAGTCCTTCAGAAACAGAATTGATTCCTGAAAATACCTCTTTCAACACTGCTTTTTTAGTTGCTAATTTAGTCACAGGGCTTTTCAGCATATCGGCCAGCTCCTCACTTCCGTCAATTGTTTTGAAGATGTCTTTCATATCTCCATTAACAACTTCGTGGGTGTTTTGCTCTTTGGCAAAATTCAAAACAGCCTTTGCGTATCTATTTCCAGCTCTTGTACCAATCATCTTCCCTGCAATTAATTTAGAGTAACCTCATCCAACATATCATCAACAAGCTTCAATTGCCTATCATTTGATGATAACTCTCTTTTTATAACCTTTTCTGCAATCTCCACAGACAACGACGCCACTTGGTTTTTCAAATCGGCCAACGCAGCTTGTTTTTCACTGTCTATAGACTGACGCGCTTGTTGTATCATTTTATCAGCTTCTACTTGTGCCTGTCCTTTGGCATCAGTGATCATTTTATCTTTGATCTCTCTTGCTTCTTTGATCATGGCATCTCTTTCTGCACGGGCTTCTTTCAACAACTTCTCGTTATCTGCCTGAAGATTTTGTAATTCTTTACGTGCTTCTTCTGCAGTATCCAATGCTTTGTTGATAGACGCTTCCCTGCTCTTTACGGCTCCTAAAATTGGTTTCCAAGCATATTTACGTAATAGTACAAATAGAATTATAAAAACTATTATAGACCAAAAAATTAAACTTTCAGGATGTGTAACTTTCATTATAAAAAATATTAAATAACGTTTTCTACTCTTAATGTAAACTACACTGTAACCAACCGTTACAGTGTAGTTTATTTGTCAAAAATTATTTTGCGATCAACGCAACAACCACTGCGAAAAGTGCAACACCTTCAATAAGTGCCGCCGCAATAATCATAGCAGTTTGAATTTTTGAAGTTGCTTCCGGCTGACGCGCGATAGCGTCCATTGCAGAACCACCGATTCTACCAATCCCGATTCCTGCACCGATTGCAGCTAATCCAGCTCCTATTCCAGCTAAAATCATAATTAAAAATTTATAATAGTTATTAAATAAAACTCAATTCTTAGAAACAGTTTAAAATTATTTTAGCACGTTTTTTATGCTTCTTTTTGGCTGCAACTTCGTTAAATTTTTCAACGATAGCCCTGCTATCCTATAAAAATTTGCCTTGTTTCGCTCAAAAATAACCTATAAAATTCCGCACAAAACAAATTCAAACTGTTTCTTAATGGTGAGCTTCTACTGCCTGACCAATAAACAAGGCCGACAACAGCGTAAACACATAAGCCTGCAAGGCAGCTACCAATAACTCTAGCACATACATAAATAATGAAAATGCTATAGAAATAGGCGCAACCGCTACCGATTTAAATATAAATATCAAGGATACCAAGCTAAGAATGATGATATGTCCTGCCGTAATGTTGGCGAACAAACGAATCATTAGTGCAAACGGCTTGGTAAACATCCCCAAAACCTCTACAGGTATCATAATAGGCAACAACCATTTTGGTACTCCCGGGGTTGCAAATATATGTCCCCAGTAATGTTTGTTACCGTTAAATATTGTGATCAGGAAGGTAATGGTCGCCAATACCCCTGTAAATATAATGTCATTAGTTAAAGTTCCCTGGAACGGAAAGAAGGGGATCAGTCCAAATAGGTTCCCAATCCAAATCAAGAAAAATACCGTCAACAAATAGGGCATAAACTTTTCGTATTTCTTCTCTCCAATATTTGGTTTGGCGATATCGTCACGTACAAAAACCACCAAAGGTTCCATAAAAGCAGCAAGCCCCTTGGGCGCTCTTTCATTTCTCTTATATGATCGAGCCACAGGAATGAATATCACCAACATCAATATGGATGTCAGCATTAATGTAAATACGTTTTTTGTAATTGAAAAGTTAAGCGGGCGCTCATTGGTAGGATGATGTTCTTCATCATAAGTAACACCACCATCCGCATTGGTATAATAAATTTCGTCATGAACACGAACGAACTTCATTCCGTTTCGTTCCACAACAACCTTCCCTTCTTCATCGTGATGAAATGCAGAAGACATGAAGGTAACCAACCCATTATCGGTCCACAATATTACCGGTAAGGGCATAGAAACCGAACCGACAATATGAAACTCGTGCGAATCTTTTGTGTGGTGGTCTATTAATTCCGTAGGATCAAAAGCTTCTTCCGCAGCTTCTTCATTATGAGTGTCTTCGTGCTCTTGTGCCGTTGTAGCAAAAGAAGCCAAGAACATTACTAAAAGAAAAAATCTCTTAAAAGATTTCCGTGCTAATATCATACCTTTTGTTGATAAAATAATTGGTCCTCAAAAATTCGCTGCAAAGGTACATTTTTTATTCACATTTGAAATGTTAACAACTATTTTTTTTAATTCGCTATCGATAAATAAATTTTCATATCAAAAAAACCTCATTTCAAGAGTTTTAAAACAAAGAATGTTTCAATAAACAGAAAGATAAAATAGGGAATAAAAAAACTAAATACACTCGGTATCGGGTCTGTCATTTCACTTTGTATTAAAGGAACCAAAAAAACAATGGCTGCCAACATTTTTAGCAAGCTTAAAGCCAAAAAAGCAAACCCGGTTTTATCAGGCATTTTTTTGTTCACTCCTAAAGTAGAGAAATATACAATAATGGTTGAAAGGAAGTGAAAAGTATAAATACTCCACATTGAATAATAAAACATTGTATCAGGAAACAGGGAAGTTTGTAGATAGCTTTGTGCAACTGCAAGAATAACAACCAGTGGACTTACTATTCCTAAGAAAGAAATAATTTTTTTCTTCATAGACCTAAAAGCGGTATCAAAAATTTGTTCTATAACAAAATTAACACCTGTGAGTCCCATCTTTTTAAGGGAAAGTCTCACAGGTGTTTTTTATCTTTTTAGTTCCAACTTAAAAGAAAGTGGTTGGCAAATCTCTTTCAATCCAATCACTATTCTTCTTCATCTTTATTAAGGTTCTTTACCTGTCTAATCACAACATACAAGGCAATAAACACACTAACAAGTGAACATATTATGGTATATGTTGAATAGTTGTTTGGATATTTTTCATCCAACCAAACTCCTAAATAGGTTCCTCCGCCAATTATAATGGCCATTTGAAAACCTATATTACTGAATTTTATCCAGGAATTAAGCTGATTTCTCGTTGGTTTTTTGTTCTTTTTCTTTTTGGTCATGTTCTCCTTTTAAGGACTTAATGGAAGCCCCTTTCATCGAACAAGAAGCGTTAAAAGTAGCTCCGGGTTCTACTGCCAGTTTCCCGACAATAACGTCACCTTCTATTACTGCTGAACCTTTTAGGCTCAAAATGTTTTCTACTTTTAATTCGCCGTCAAATTTACCTTCAACATCGGCATTCATACATTGAATTTTACCATTCACTTTGCCTTCTTTTCCTATCACTACTTTGCCTTTGGCGGTAATGCTTCCGTCCAGTTCTCCGTCAATGCGTATATCGGCTTCTGAAGTCAGGTCTCCTTTGATTTTTGTGTTTTCTACAATTCGGTTGGTCTGCCCCGCAATGGGCTCGATTCTGTTTTTTTTGGATTCTGCAAACATCTTACTAATTATTAAGACTCGGGTTAATAAATTGATCTTCGGTTAAATACTCGTCCAGATTCTTATGGATCTGAATCGTTTTATAGTCGGATGACGAAATTACAAATTTCTCATTATCAACCAAATAATCTTTGTTAATGTTTAATAATTCCGCATATCCTTCTGCTTTTTGTTTGGAATCAAATCCGTGAATCACAAAAAACAGCTTGTCCCTGTCGTATATATCCTTTGAATGACTAAGATAAAGATATTTCAGTTCTTCTATAGATTGATCCACCTTTTCTTCTAATGTCCGTATCCCTGTTGTATCTGTTTGCTGAAAAGGATAGACCACTTTCCAAACCGTTGATGAATCGTCTTCATCAAAACTTTTGGAAGCCATCCTCGGCAAGGTTTTGTCTATGATCTCTTGCGCTCTTTCCCCTTCCTCGGCATTAGGATATTTTAAAGCAATCTGACTCAGGGCTTCCTTATAGGCTTCAAAACCGATCAATCTTCCCGTAGCCGTTGCTTTCAGCATTTCAAACTTCATCATAATATCCTCACCATTGTATGTTGAAATGTGTTCGTCCGCCTCTGTTATTACTTTTTCATAGTTCTGATCTTCAAAATCTTTATACAGATTGGCATAGACCGTTTCCGGACTATTACCGTCATCTGACAAAACAGCTTCGGGATTCTTCAAAATCTCTGCATATCTTGAATCAGGGAAGCTTGAAATAATGTCTGTTTTCAACTGCTGTGCCATGGGCAACTCCAATGCTTCATAGATCTTATACAGATTGTATTTGGCCGGAAGCACCAATTTTTCCTCCGGATTGTTGTTCAGTAGCGTTTCCAGTTTATGAGCTGCCAAACGGTTTTCCTGAAACCGTTCTTTGTAGATAAGTCCGAGTTGATAATTGGCAAAGTTCCGTTCCTTGTGAATGCTATCTATCGCCTTGGCTTCTGTTGGCAACTGACTGATATAGAAGTCAGGCGAATCCGAACTGGATGCTGTTTCTGTCTCTGCCAACTCTTCTTCTTCCCTTGAAACAACCGTCTTATTGTTCAACCTCCAGTTGTCTTCCAGGCTTCTGTTTCCCCATCTTTTTTTGAACTCCTGAACTCCGTATTGAACACTGGTGGTGTTGTAAAAATAAAATTCAGAATCTGAATTGCTTTGCAAGCTCCCTAGGGAAGAACCCCTTCTATTTTGAGCCAATAAAGCTATTTTGGCCCGCTCGCGCTCTTCTTCTTCGATTTCTTTAAGCGAATCGATATGTTTTTGATAATAGGCTTCTTTTTCTATATCCGAAAGGTTTACCACATAGAGGATGCTATCGTTGCGTTGGGCGATGTCTTCATATTTAATGACATTCTGAAGGTTTTCCCGTTTTCTGGCCAAGCCCCTGTATTTGGCCGTGTTTTCATCCAGATAGGTAAGCGTACTATCATAATAAGCACTTGCCAGTTTATATTCGGCCTTATCAAAATACATCACGCCCAAATCTTCGTAGTTCATCGCTTTTAGCGTATTGTCAGTTGTGGTATTTCTCAAGGATTTATCCAAATACAGCTGTGCGAGTTCAACACTGTCGTTTTTCAGGTAATACATCGCATTCAAGCGGTATAACTTGTCTAAATATGGTCTGTTCTCCCTGTTTTTTTCCAGTTTTTCGAGCAAGGTCATCAATTCTTCATCCTGATCCCCCTTCTGAAATTGATTCTTGATCTTTTCCACATAGGCGTTCATCATATAAATCCGGGGTGACTTTCGTTTCAGGGCTATCACCTTATCAAAAGCAATGTTTGCACTGTCAGGAAGCCCCATTTCGTTGTACAGCTGACCAATGATATAGTTGTAGCGTCCTTTTTCCTCAAAATTCTTTGTGGTGTTAGAGGCCACTTTCAGTCTAAAAATAGCGCTGTCTTTTTGTTCTAAATTGATATAGGCCTGGGCCATCATAGCAGAAGCATCTGCATATTCTTGTTTATTGATTGCTGAAGCAAGTACTTTCTTTAAATTGATGATGGCGACTTCTTCATTTTCCATTCTGATATTGGCCTTTTCACGCCAAATCGCAGCTTGATGGACCACATCGGCATCGGTGTATTTTCGCAGTACGTAATTGAATGCCTCCATGGCTGGTACAAAACGCTGATCGTAATAGCGTGCTTTTCCCAACAAAAGGTAGGCATCATCTATTTGTGCATTTCGCTCCCGTCCCCTGATATTCATCCCCCGTTTTTGGATAGCTTTGGTCGCTTTTTCTTCAGCTCTTTGAAAATTCGGATTTAATTGAGCAGTGTCTATGATGATTTCGTCGCGAATTTCCATCCGCTCCACGGGAAGTATTTCCCAATAATTGTCCACATAGGTCTCGATAAGTGATTTTCTCCCTTCTTCCAGGGCAACCTGACCGTTATAAAGTACGTTGAATTTAGTGTTTAGCGCATGCCAATTTCTATTGACAAAAGCATCCTTTTTGGTCGAACAAGCCGTTGCTGCCAGCACCAAAAGCATTAGGAAAGTTGATATTTTCAGGTATTTGTTCAAAGTCAAGTTGTTGCAATATTAACTAAGAAGTTGACCGTTTATTGCCCAAATCAAGTCAAAACCTTGGGGCAAACATCGGAGCTGAGGATTCCTAAAAAGCCCTTGTTGAATTTGATTTGTCATACTGAGCCTGTCTGCAGACAGGCTCAGTATGACATCGGAATTTGCTGCTTTTTAGAAGGCAACCTCCTCACTTCGTGAGTAAAAATACATTTCTTTTTGGGTAAAAAAAGAAATAGAGCCTTATTATTTCGCTACCGGAGCTAAAATTTCTTCAGAAAAGAAAGCTTCCAATTCTTTTAAAGTCGCCTCTGAGGTTCGAATATCTTTTATGTTTATGCCTTTATCCAACACCACGATGCGCTCACAAACCTCGGTCACGTGCAACAGGTCGTGACTGGAAATCAAAACGGTTGTGTCTGCATCATCTCTAAACTCGTTGATGATCTTTTTTAAACGGATCTGCGTTGTCGGATCGAGATTGGCAAAAGGTTCGTCGAGGATAATGACTTCGGGCGACCCGATAAAGGAGGCCACAATCCCCGCTTTTTTCTGATTTCCCTTGGAGAGATCGCGCAGGTATTTCTTTCCTCCTAAAATCTCCCCGTGGAAAAAGTCTTCAAACTTTTTCAGCATTATATCTACATCCTCCTTGTTTTGCCCTCTCAATTCCCCTATAAAATAAAAATACTCTTCGGGGGTCAGATAGCCAATCAAAAAGGTTTCGTCTATAAAAGCTGAAGTAAAGGGTTTCCAGTCTTCACTTTCGTCAACTTTGATGTCGTTGTTCAGCACAAAACCGGAAGACGGCTGAATCAAATCCAACAACAAACTGAACAAGGTGGTTTTTCCAGCCCCATTATTACCCACCAAACCAAAAATTTGTCCTTTAGGTATTTCCATATTATCAATTGATAAAACGGTGGTTCCACTATATTTTTTAGAGAGGTTTTCTATTCTGATCATCTTTCGATTAGTTTTTTTGTTTGTATGCCGCAAGGGTTTTATACTTCTCGGCTTTATATACTTTTTCTATTTTGTTAAATACTTTTTCTTTGAAAGCAAAGCCCAACATCCCGGCAATCACTACCAAAGCATATCCTAAAAACGGTCCGACAGTATAATGACCTATAACATATACAATTACTGGGATAGCCAATTTAGGGATCGTCAGCAACAAGGTTTTGGCATTAAAAGCCTGAGAGTCGCCAAAGGCTTTTTTGTTGCTGGTCAGGTCGATCGGGGTTTTTACATAAGCGCCACCCCATAAAACCATATAAGAATTCACTCCGATATTATAGATCGCACTAACAATAATGGCCAAGTACACTTCCCAGCCAAAATAAAGGTAGAACGAAGCTAAGATTGTGGTTACAACCGTAGCCATCACCATTAACCACCATTTTGAATTGAGGTAATCGCGATAGCGGATATTCTGACTCATCATCAACGGGTAATAGGCACTGTCCCAACTCGGTACAAACTGTCCAAAGCTAAAAAGAAAGCCACCGGTAACAAAAATAGCGGCAAAAATACGCCATGGTGGTGCTTCATACACTTCAAGTGCCCCGGTAAAGAACAGGAGTCCATAAAAAATAAAAAGGAAACTCATAAACACCGTTGTTTTTGAGCGTTTGTTCCTTTTGATCAATTTAATGTCGTTTTTAAGGAATACCGAAATGCTTCCGAAGCGGTTCAACCAATCCATATTCTCGGCAGTCGCTTCTTGTTGTTTTACAGCCAGACCGGCATCCAGAAACAAGTGTCTTTTAAAATAACGAAATGCTGAATAATATAGCAAAGTTAATAAACCAATTGGTATAATGCATAACAACGGCTGGTCATATAATGCTTGAAAGATCGGATGTATATATACCGTCACATCAAAAATATCATAATAATGCAACACGCCCAGTGCTGCAACAAGGCTTATAAATGAATAGAAGAACACATCGACACCATTCAGGAAAACATTGATAAAATTATTACAATATACCAATGCATATATTGAAACAACCCACAGGATGACCTGTAAAGGCGGATATCCATTCATCATTAACACAATACCGAATGGTATAAAGAAAAAAGCGTGAATAATATTGAAAAAAGACACGGCTGTTTTCCATAAACTGAACTGTACTATTTTTGATTTTTTAAAAGGCAAGTACAACAAGGGCTTAATATTCACCACTGGCATTTTCTGCAATAGATACCTAAAGAAAAGATCGATGACCAAATAATAGATCAGAAAACGGTTGATGACCTCCACGGGTTCCATTTGCAGATTTTCCTCAATCAAATAATAAGCAAGACCGCCCATAATGGAAAAGCTGGCTATCATGTACAAAGCAAAAAAGCCCAACAATATTTTAATGGCTAGGTTGGAAGAAAAAGAAGCAGCTCTAACAAACGACTTCCACTGAAGTGATATAAAGTGTTTTATCATTAGTTTAAGGTTGTTACAAAATATGTCTACAAAGCTTGACGAGTGTTACAAACTTAAGGAATTATTTCAATGCATCCTTACCCTACTTACCAAGACAAACGCATCACATTTAATCTGAAAAACCTTCCCGCGTGATTAAATATGCCGCCCCGCCTAGGGCGGGCTTAAAATACTTTTCACTCAATCCATGCTATTAATATATCACTCCTAACGGGGTTAAAACCGGAATCTTTATAGCAAAAAATTAAATAGTCCAAGATTTTCGGGTCTGCATCAATTATGAGAAATGTGGTTGCAAAACCTATTCATATAGATTTGATTGTATAATGCGTATGCCCCCTATCCTACTACTTACTGAACAACGATACAAAGCTATCACCTTCCAATTCAAAGGAAACACTCCCATTTTCAACAGATACGGTCTGCAATGTTTTTCATTTTCAATCTAATTTTTATTTAAAAGCTGATCGGCCGCCAATATCAGGAATATATAATCGGTTGTTCCTCCACCGAGCACATATTCCGTTTGCTGCCATAAAAAAGGCCATTCCAACAATTCAGGAAAATCAGGACGTATAAGTGCTGTTCCGGAACCTATTCCGCCTGGGATAAAAGAAAAATCCCCACGAGTGGTGCCATAAGCCTGTGTAATCGACCTGGAACCTACACCGGATGCAAAAGAAGAGGTATTAACCCCAGGATGTACTCCCAAAACAAAATTCATCGCATTCAGCATATAAGTGTTCGGGAAAATATCGGGAAAAGATGTGTGTAAGAAATACTGTTTCATCCCAAAATTTTGAATTCCCCATCCAGCACCCCAAATATTGGGTTCATAAGGCATTCCGTAAGGTGTTTTCTCTCCTAAAGCCTCAATTTCAGTATAATATTTTTCTATGGCTCCCCTGATCGATTTTTCAAAATCCTTATCATCTATCAGCGACATTACCGGTCCGATTACCCATCCTGTCCGGTTGATGTTTTCAACAATACCTTCTTTTTGACTTACTAGGAAATCGGCATATTTTTTATCCTTTGTGGTTTTCAGCAATTCGGAGGCCAAACCTACCTTAATCAATGGATTGTCAACTTCGGTTATCCTCCATATTTTTTCAGCTATGCTTAAACACTTTCCGGAGAGTTGCGGATTATATGCTTTCAATGCGCGTGCCCCTGCGGCAAGACCTGCAGCGGTATTCAATTCCCGATACGGATTCTCCTCAGTAAAAACCCAACGGTCGTCCGGTGCACCGGGCAGACCTATTTCAATATTGGTATTACCATTTTCGGTAAAAATTTCGTTATCGGTCTGATTTGTAGCATCCCCCAGCAACACATATTGTTGTAAAGTTGGTGTAATAATCCCTCGGTAAAAACGTCCCATGGACTCATATCCACCGACAATGGACAACGCTCCATGTTCTATTTGCTGAAGGATGTCGGATTTTCCATCCGGTTGAAGAATGATTACCGAACGTGTTTTCTGATCAATCGTTGTGTTGTCATAATCCACCCCAAAGTTTTCATAGATATGCGATAAGCCTTGTACCGTAGATGCTTGTGACTCTACCCTAAGATCATAATCCCCTGCATCGTGCCATCCTCCAACATTGATACCGGGAACGTGATCTCCCGATTGGTATTTTGTCAGCGTTTTTTCTCCTTGTAGATATCCATCAAAATGATTCAGGTCTGTGGGCGCCATTCTCGCATCGTCCATATGACACAAGCCATGCCATACCTTATACCTGTCATTAATACGCATGTGGCACATCTGTACCGGCAAGAAATAATCTACCGTAGGTTGCCATACATTCCTTTTGAATACGTCTTTGTTTATCTGAAATGCATGTGTGGTATAATCGCCATATTTTACAACATACATTCCGGGTTCTTCGATCTTGGAAAAATCCAGCTGATAATAGTTATACCTTAAAAAATCACCCCATTTTGCAGGCGTTTTAGATATTACTTCGGAATAACCACCTTCATTGTTTACCCGCAACAGCGTTGCCTTCTTGACGTTGGTATCGTTTTTATCGGTTTCAATCACCGCTATTTTATCTTGTTCGGGGTGATATCCCACTTGTGAAACCTGCACCACCGGATCATAAATGAAGTTTTCAACCGTATTTGGAGTTATCAGCCATTCAATCGCATTTTTGGTTGCTCCGGAAGGCACTAACGACCGTACAATGAACCATCCGTTACTGTGTTGGGCACGTCCGTCCAACAACTCTAAGGTATTTCCCTTTAAATTTTCGATGGTCAGGGTTTGTTTTTCATCCTCAGGAGAAATAACCAGTTGCTTTCCGGTTGCCATTGGTTTTAGTTGATACTTCTTATCATCGTCATAATATCCCGGTCCGTTTGCCTGCCGGTTGAAAATCCCAAAAGAGTCATCCATATAATAAGACTTTCCGAACAGGATTCCCGGGAACAATTCAATATTCATTCCCACTTTTCCTACCCACTCTTCCGGTAGCGGTTTATCCAAATCCACTATAATCTTGAACGATTTACCCTGCGGAACTACTTTCAGGGTATATGAAAAATTGAGGTCGGGGTATATAATAGGGTTAAATCCGACCCTGTTTTTATCAGGATCAGGATAAGACATGCGAACGCTGATCTCTTGTTTTTTCAGGTCAACTTCCCTTTCTCCAACCTTGGGCACAGGCTGCCATTGTCCCGGCGTTTGTTCTAGTCTTAAATCCCCGTTGGTCGCTATGCGAATTCCGTTTTGAATAATCCCGATACCACCCTGATGGCTTTCCGGATAGAAATCGTGTGCCAGCATTACATTGGCACCACGCATTTCCAGATATTCCTGGTCATTGATTTTAAATTCTTGTTCTGATTTTCCTTTGTTTTGTGCGTATATCTGCCCAATACAGATACAACAAAATGTTAAAAAAAGCTTGTTCATAAGTCAGTTAGTTTGAATGGTTAAAGTTAGGGGGACAATAAAGCCTCCATTAATACTATTTTATCAATTTTATATTAAATAATTACATAAAAGCATAAAATAAGGATAATATTATATCTTTACTCAGCCAAAATCGTAGTAACATGAAACCTATCAGTATCCTTATAACTTTATTGTGCAGTGTTTTTGTCCTAAATGCCCAAAAAACGGACGAAGATTTAGTAAAAACACTTAAAGAAGCCGCTACCTCCCAGCTACTTGATAAATGGTATCCTTTGGTTATCGATAAAGAGGACGGAGGATATTACAGCGATATCACCTACGATTTCAAACTGGGTGAAAACCAACAAAAAATGATCGTTACCCAAGCCCGCCATATGTGGGTGAATGCTATAGCGGCCATGGAAAACCCCGGAAAAAAAGAAACCTATCTTGAAAACGCCAAACATGGTTTCGACTTTATTAAAAACAAAATGTGGGATCAGGAAAACGGCGGTTTTCATACTTTAGTGACCAAACAAGGAGAGCCTATTTCAAGAGAGGGCGAAAAGAAAACCGCATACGGAAATTCTTTCGCCATTTACGGACTCGCCACTTATTATAAAGCTTCTCAAAACAGTGAAGCTTTAACGCTGGCCCAAGAAACTTTTTATTGGTTGGAAAGGCATAGTCACGACCCAAAACACAAAGGCTATTTCCAATCGCTTGAACTGGACGGAACACCAATCGCAAGAACGTCGGATTTCCCATCTACATCAGATATAGGCTATAAAGACCAGAATAGCTCTATCCATTTGTTAGAAGCTTTTACCGCTTTGTATGAAGTTTGGCCCAACGAGCTATTAAAAAAGCGTTTGCACGAGTTACTCGTTCTTATCAGGGATACTATCACTACCGATGATGGTTATATGAAGCTGTTCTTTGAAGCGGATTGGACTCCGGTTTCTTTTAAAAATACCTCCAAAGAAAATATTAAAAAGCACTATTATCTGGAACATGTATCATTTGGACATGACGTAGAAACTGCCTATTTAATGCTGGAAGCTTCCCATGCTTTAGGTTTGGAAAACGACATTACCCTTAAAACAGGTAAAAAAATGGTCGACCACGCCTTAAAAAACGGTTTTGACAACAAGGTAGGTGGATTTTACGACGGAGGTTATTATTTTAATGACGAACAAGACATTCAAATTGTAAATGAAAACAAGAATTGGTGGTCACAAGCTGAAGGGTTGAACGCCCTCCTTATGATGAGTCAACATTTCCCCCAGGACGAAATGAACTACAGAAAGCATTTTGAAACACTGTGGGAATACACTGAAAACTATATCATAGACCAAGACCATGGCGGATGGTATGAATGGGGCATCGACAAAAGGCCGGAAGCAAAAACAGCCCTAAAGGGACAAATATGGAAATCTACTTACCACAACTACCGCGCTTTGGTCAATTGTATACATATGTTGGAGGAATAACAGCTTTTAGAGGTCAGTAGTTAGTTACTTATCAATTTCGATTGATATACAACATCACTATTGACCATTTTGGTAATAAGGTTATTAAATATTGTTTCCTTGC
>NZ_JAPFGA010000014.1 GCF_026241135.1 Galbibacter kalidii | reverse complement strand
AAGCTGTGATGAAATCCGTATATTTGGCCATGAGGGAGTCCACTAAAAAATGGACCATGCCCGTTAGGAACTGGGGCATTATTTTAAATCAGTTCCTGACGATCTATGAAAAAAGGGTCAGACTCTAATTAAGAATCCAACCCTCGATATTTTTACTTACACACTTTTTGGGATAGTGTCCTTTTTAGATACCTTTCATTTATCTTATTCCGGATTTAACTGTTTGTGTAATTTGCCAATCCGTTCTTCATATTCGTTCATGGCATCCCTTACCATATCCACATTGTCCGACGCTCTTTGATGGGCATCCTCCATAACTTTTTCCAGCTTTGCATCTGGATGTTGAAACAGATCTGTTATGACATGGTTGATTTTGTCAATACTACTTTCTTGTGTATTCTTGATGTCTTCCAGTTTTGAAAGGATCTTACGCATCCTCTCTAATTTTTCTCGACTCATATTTTTATGTGTTTTGTTTTGCTTAAGTTACAAAAAATATCTAAACCCTTATTTTTTAATGAGTTACATTCTTGAAAATTCTTGTTCTAAAAATTAAGGGTAAAAGTGAATTTTCAAAGAAATCCAAAGAATCAAAGAAATTGTTAACTTTGCAGGGAATCCCGCATGAGCGGGACTTTTTCTATACTCAATACAAATGCAAACTCCTAAAAGAATTGCGATTACCGGTAGCGGGCTCGTAGGCACTTTATTAGCTATTTATTTACAAAAAAAAGGACATCAGGTAGATGTTTATGACAGGAGACCCGATATCAGGACCATGCAATTTTCCGGGAGATCGATAAACTTGGCTATGTCAACCCGGGGGTGGAAAGCACTTGAGGGCGTTGGGATAGACAAATCCATACGGGAAATTGCAATCCCGATGGATAAAAGAGCTATTCATGTGCCAAACAAACCCATGTATTTTCAATATTATGGGAAAGAAGGAGAGGCTATTTATTCCATCTCCAGAGGTGTTCTAAACAAAAAAATGATCGATTTGGCTGAAGATGTCGGAGCCCGTTTTATTTTCAATTCCAAGGTTTGGGATGTTGACCTTCCCGAAGCGGTTATTTATACCGGGGAAAGTCAGAAAGGAGAGTGGACAGCCCATAAATATGATTTGGTTTTTGGTGCAGATGGGGCTTTTTCAAGGATTAGACATAAAATGCAACGCAGCAGTATGTTTAACTACAGTCAGTATTTCCTCAAAACGGGATATAAAGAGTTGAGTATTCCGGCAGGAGAAGGAGGGAAGCATAAGCTGAATAAAAATTCGTTGCACATTTGGCCCCGCGGTGCTTTTATGCTTATTGCTTTGCCTAATTTGGATGGAAGCTTCACCTGTACGCTTTTTATGCCCATGAAGGGAGAAAATTCCTTTGATAGTTTGGATACCGAAGCTAAAGTTGGATGTTTTTTTGAAGAGCATTTCAACGGTGTAAAAGACGATATCCCCAATTTGATCAGGGATTTTTTTAAAAACCCCACAAGTGCGTTGATGACCATAAAATGCGAACCATGGGTGTACTGGGATAAAGTGGCTCTAATAGGCGATGCGGCCCATGCTGTTGTTCCTTTTTACGGACAAGGGATGAATGCCGGATTTGAAGATATTATGGTCTTGAGTCAGCTTATGGAAAAATATGGGGATGATTGGGAGATGATCTTTTCAACTTATCAGAAAGAACGAAAACCCAATACAGATGCTGTAGCAGAATTGAGTTATAGAAACTTTATTGAAATGAGCTCTAAAACTGCAGATGAGCGATTTCTATTGCGTAAAAAGATTGAAAAATGGTTTTCAGAAAAACATCCCGGAAAATGGTTGCCTTTGTATAGCAGGGTTACCTTTTCAGATGACTCATATGCAGAGGCATTGCGTGAGGGTGACCTTCAGAATGAGATCATGGATGAGGTAATGGAAGTAGATGATATCGGCAAAAAATGGAATAGCGAAGAAGTGGAAAATATAATTTTAAAAGGACTTTCCGAAAAGAAGTGTAAGAGTTGAGATCAGTTGTTGGGATTAATCTACTGTTTTTGAGCTTCAGCTAAAAAATAAACCTCGGTTACCTGAATCGCTTAAAATTGGGGATTTAAACCCATTTTGTAGCGTTAAAAATCAGAAAATAGGGGGGTAGCTTTATAAATTTTCCATAACTTTATAGATAACCCAAACGTTAAAGCTATATGGAAATTCTCGTGATCGGTGCTACCGGAAGAACAGGGCGTTACGTGGTGAAACAAGCATTGAACGAGGGACATCGTGTAACGGCCTTTGTCAGGTCTCCTGAAAAACTGGATTATCCGCAAACGGGTGTGACAACCGTTCAAGGAAATGTGTTGGATGTTAAAGAGGTTCAAAACCTTGTCAATAACCAGCGATTTGATGCTGTTGTGGTCGCCATAGGGGATAGTACATTAAAACGTAGCACAGTGAGGGCAGTTGGGACAAAAAACATTATTACCGCTCTAGAAAATAGAAATGTATCTTCCAGATTGTGGGTGATAAGTTCTGCGGGGATCAATGAAAGTATGGACCAGCTTGGTTTTATATCCAAGACATTTTTAAAAACAATTTTAAAGGGACATCTGCGCGATCACAGTAATCAGGAAAAATATGTTAGGGAAAGTAGATTGCCCTACACCATAGTTCGACCAGTGGGATTGAGCGATGAAGCCGGGGATAATGACTATATGGTGTTGGAAAAAGGTAAGGTTAAGACAAACAGGATCCCAAGGATGGATGTTGCCCATTTTATTGTTAAAAATATAGGGAATGACGATTTTATAGAGAAAGCAGTAGTGTTATGTGACAACAAAGAAGAAAAGTAAGCTTATTGATAACCTGCCGCTTGTAAAGAGAATAACTCTGCATAGAGACTGTCATTCTTCATTAAAGCCTCGTGTGTTCCCAACTCCAAAACTTTTCCATTCTGTAAAACCAAAATAGTATCGGCCATTCGTACGGTGCTGAACCGGTGTGAAATGATAATGCTCGTCTTGCCTTTGGTCAAACCGATGAATCGCTCAAAAACTTCAAATTCAGCTTTCGCATCCAGTGCTGAAGTGGGTTCGTCCAAGATTAATACTTTAGCATCTTTCATATAGGCCCTGGCAAGTGCTACTTTTTGCCATTGTCCGCCGGAAAGCTCCTGTCCTTTATTGAAGCGTTTACCCAATTGTTGCTGATAACCCCTTTCCAGTTTTTCTACCACTTCTGAGGCAAGACTTTGTTGAGCTGCTTTTTCAATGCGTTTTGTATTCTCAATTTCATCGATTTTGCCTACGGCGATATTTTCCTTGAGGGTAAATTCATATCGAAAGAAATCTTGAAAAATGACCCCGAATATTTTTTGATATTCGTCCTTGTCAAATTTCCGGATATCTATTCCATCTAAATAAATGGTTCCGGATGTCGGTTCATAAAAACGAAGTATTAATTTGATGAGCGTTGTTTTTCCGGCACCATTCTGTCCAACAAATGCCATTTTTTCTCCAAGCTTCAATTTGAAAGAAACGCCTTTTAAGACCTCTTCGCGATTTCCCGGATAGCGAAAGGTGATATTGTCGATAAAGAAACCTTCGGTAATGGTTTCAGGTAATGGCAAGGTATCTGCATCTTCTTGTTCAACCTTCAAATCGATAAAATCAAAGTAATCTTTCAGATAAAGGGCACTTTGGGCAATTCGGGTAAATCGGGAGAAAAAGCCCTGTAAACTATTTCTCAGCCTGTTGAAAGAGCCGCTTAGAAAAGTAAGTTCGCCAACAGTGATAACACCTGTTAACACTCGATAGATGATGAGTCCGTATGCGGCGTAGTACGAAAGTACGCCAAGGAGGTTGAACAACGCTCCGTAAGCACTTCGCTGCACAGCAAGAGATTTGTTAAGTCGATAATATTGGTCTGATAAGACCGCAAAGCGGTTGGCGATATAGTCAGTGAGTCCAAAAAGTTTAATTTCCTTAGCGGTTTTATCATTGGCACCTACATAACGTAGGTAATCCAATTCACGTCTTTCGGAGGTCCAGCTTCTAGCCAGGGAATAGCTTTGTGAGCTGAATTTAATCTCGTTGATAAACGAAGGGATGATACTCAAGATAAGGATGACGATCAACACGGGTTCGAAATAGATCAAACCCGCAATCAAAGACACCATACTGATCAGGCTTTCCACTTGACTCAGGATGTTTGACATAAGATTTACACGACCGGTTGTTTGCGTCCTGGCCCTTTCGAGTTTATCATAAAATTCTGGATCTTCCAATTGGTCAATTCCAATTTCGTTGGTCTTTTTAATGATGGTTACCGAAGATTTATTGGCATAAAGGTCACCTAAAAGTCCATCGGTCAATGTGATCAAACGGCCAATCAGGTCGGAAAGCAATGCAATGGCCAATTCCAAAATAACATATTTCCAAAGTAGGGAGTAGTCTTTATCCGTAGCACTTATCTGTAGAAGAATTTCATCGATGATCAGTTTGCCAACCCACAACAACACAACGGGAGAAAACGCATTGAGCAAGCGCGCCAAAGCATTTATCAAATACATTACCTTGTTGGTTGTCCATATTTCCAATGAGAAACGGGGAATGTATTTAAAAGCGGCAAAAGAATCCCTAAAGGAAGTCTTTTTTGATGGATCGTCTTTTAAGGATGCGAGTTTTCTTGGCAATTTTATGCGAGTTGTTTTGTACTAATGTAATAAAAAAAGCCCCGCGATAAGCGAGGCTTTAAGAAATATGTGGAATATTTTTAAGCAGAAGCAAACAAGTCTTCCATTTTTTGTTTTTCTTCTTCGGCTAGTGTTGGATCAACCAAAATTCTCCCACTGTGCTCATCGGTAATGATCTTTTTACGAGATGCGATTTCCATTTGCACTTGTGGTGGGATGGTAAAAAACGATCCTCCTGAAGCACCACGTTCGATAGCAACAACGGCCAATCCGTTTTTAACGCTACCGCGAATTCTCTTGTAGGCACTAAGGAGTCTTGGATCGATCAAGTCTTCATACTCAAGACTTTTATCCATTAAAGCCTTTTCTTCTTTTTCGGTTTCCTTTAAGATATCGTCAAGCTCTCCCTTTTTGTGTTTTAGGTGAGAATCCCTTTCAGACAAACGTCCTTTGGTTTGCTCGATTACCTCTTTTTTCTGCTCGATCTGTGCTTTGAATTCTTTGATGTGCTTTTCAGCCAGTTGAATCTCTAATTCCTGATATTCAATTTCTTTGGAAAGCGAGTTGAATTCCCTGTTGTTACGAACGTTTTTCTGTTGTTCGGTATATTTTTTTATGGAAGCTTTTGCTTCTTCGATAAGGTTCTTCTTGCTGGAGATCCCATCGTTTATTTCTTCAAGGTTCCCGTTGAGTTTCTCTAAACGTGTTTTCAACCCTTCTACCTCATCTTCCAGATCTTCAACCTCTAAAGGTAGCTCACCGCGAACGTTTCTGATCTCATCAATACGAGAGTCTATAAGTTGCAAGTCGTATAAGGTTCTTAATTTGTCTTCTACTGTTGCTTCTGTTTTCTTTGCCATATTCTTTATAAATACTTGACGGGATTTGTATTACAAACTGATAAAACGACTGCAAAATTAGTGATTTTTTTTGTAAGATACTCAACTAAAAGATTTTTTGTGAACTGCTCACTTTCATAATGACCAATATCGGCTATGATTATCCTACCTTCAGCTTTAAAAAAATCATGATATTTCACATCACCTGTGATGTAAACATCTGCTCCTGCACGGATTGCATTCGGAATAGCAAAAGCACCACTGCCTCCCAAAACAGCTACTTTTTTGACTTTTTTGTCGGTGAGTTCTGAGTGCCTGATGCAGCCGGTTTGCATACGTTCTTTTACAAACTTAAGAAATTCTTCCGGGTTTTGTGGAGTGGGCAATTCGCCAATCATCCCAATACCAATATGTTGGTTGGTGTTTTCGAGTGTAGTGATCTCGTAGGCCACTTCTTCATAAGGATGATTTTCAAATAAAGTTTGGACAATCGTTCGCTCCAAATGTTTTGGAAATGTAATTCCGATTTGGGTTTCTTCTTCATAATGGGTCACCCCTTTTTCACCGATCACCGGATTGGAGTCGTCATTGCCTTTAAAACTTCCTGTGCCGTTGATATTAAAACTGCAGTGGTCGTAATTTCCGATAGATCCGGCGCCTACTTCAAACAAGGCTTCCCTGAGCGTTTCCGCATTTTTCTTCGGAACGAAGGTGAGGAGTTTTTTGATGGTATTTTCCTGCGGAATGAGCACTTTTTTGTTTTCCAAGCCCAAAACCTCACAAATTTTGGCATTGACCCCGACGAAACTATTGTCCAATGCCGTGTGGATGGCATAAATGGCTATGTTATTTTTGATGGCTTTAAGGACCACACGCTCCACATAATTTTTCCCGGTGATTTTTTTCAATCCACTGAAAATAATGGGGTGGAAACTCACGATGAGGTTGCATTTTTTTTCAATCGCTTCATCTACAACGGCCTCCAAGGTGTCTAGACAGACCAAAACGCCGCTTAGTTTTTCGTTTTTATCACCTACTAAAAGACCCACATTGTCAAAATCCTCCGCATAGGGAAGCGGGGCAATTTCTTCGACAATATTGATTACATCCTGAATACGCATTCGATCATTTTTTTCTATGGTAAATATACATAAACACAATCGAAAAAATTGATTCGGAGTTTTCTGCTATCCGATTTATCCAATTTTTTTTCAAGAGAAGCATAAAATATTCTAATTTCGCTCTTATGCGAAGATGGAGAAAATTGCTTTTGCCCTTCTCGTGGGGCTATTGGTTGGTGGTTTTTATACGGAATTATCTGTATGATATTGATTTTTTTAAATCGGAGCAATATAATTTTCCTGTGATCTGCATTGGGAATTTGAGTGTTGGCGGAACGGGAAAAACCCCGATGACAACTTATGTGTCTTTGTTGGCTGCTGAAAATTATAAAACAGCCATTTTGAGCCGTGGCTATAAACGAATCACCAAAGGTTTTGTGCTGGCAGATGAAAAGGCAACGGCAAAAACAATAGGGGACGAACCTTTTCAGTATTACAAAAGCTTGAAAAACATTAGCGTAGCTGTAGATGAAGATCGAAGGCATGGCATTGCGGCATTGCAAAAACAACTCAACCCAGATGTGATCGTGTTGGATGATGCTTTTCAGCATAGAAAAGTAAAAGCAGGGTTTAATGTGCTACTGACCATGTATGGCGATCTTTATGTCAACGACCATTTGCTGCCTGCCGGGAATTTAAGGGATATACGCTCACAAGCCAAAAGGGCCGATGTGATTGTGGTAACAAAGTGCCCGAATGACTTGTCGGTTGACGAACAGGCTTCCATAAAACAAAAACTAAAACCTGTGAACGGGCAAGAAGTTTATTTTACCTCCATTTCATATATGGATAGGGTTGTTTTTCCTTCAAAAAAAGAACCTCTTGATACTTTAAAGGACAGGAAAGTAACTTTGGTCACCGGAATTGCCCATCCTGAACCCTTGGTAGCTTATCTGAAAGACAACGGACTTCAATTTGAACATCTTCGTTATGCCGATCACCACAATTTCTCCGATAAGGAAATAGCGCTGCTGAAAACTAAAGCATGTGTGCTCACCACAGAAAAAGATTATGCAAGGCTGGGGGCATATCTGGAAAATGCTTGTTTTTTACCAATAGGGATTTCTTTTATTAGTGGGAAGGAGCAATTTGATGATAGGATTATGGAATTTATCAAAACCCAGCCCTAAGCCGGACTACTCTCCGATTTTTTGATGGCGCTACCAATGATCTTGTAGAAAGCATCAGGTTTAAAAGGTTTGGTGATAATATCATTACATCCTGAACTAAAGAAATCTTCGGTGCTTTCATCGAGTGTAAGCGCAGTAAGCGCAATAATCGGGATATCTTTATTGAATTTTCTGATCTCTTCCGTAGCTTTTAGTCCGCTAATGCCGGGCATGTGGATGTCCATCAGGATAAGGTCATATTCGTTTTTCTTGGTCAGTTCTATCGCTTCATAACCGTTGTCGGCCACATCACAATTAACACCTTCTTTGGCGAGCATTTTTTTGGTGATCACCTGGTTTATTTTGTTGTCCTCAACAACCAGGATGCGTAAATTCTTCAGGACTTCCTTTTCAATCACCTCAGTACTGTCGTCTATAATTTCGGATGCGTCCGGCACATCAAACTCAAGGTCAAAGTAAAACGAACTTCCCATGCCAATCTCGCTTTTTACGGCAATCTTACTGTTGAACAAACTCAGCAAACTTTTTACGATGGTAAGTCCCAATCCGGTGCCACCATATTTTCGGTTGATTTGTACCGAGCCTTGAGAAAAACTTTCAAAGATGTTTTGCTGCATGTCTTCAGAAATGCCGATACCCTCATCGTTGACTTCAAAATGTATTTTGTGTTTGTTTTCTGTAGAACCAAGTGATTTTAGTTGAATGGTAACTTTTCCGTTTTCGGTAAATTTTAATGCATTCCCAACAAGATTGATCAAGATTTGAGAGAGTTTTAAAGGGTCGCCAATAAGTTTTAAAGGGATTTCTTTGTCAATATTCAGTACGATGGTGTTCTTGTTCTCTTTTGCAGTTTGCCGTAAGGAGAAAGCTACGTCCTCAAGTGTTTTTCGCAGGTCGAATACAATTTTGTCTGCCATTAGTTTATTGGCGTCTATTTTGTTGATCTGCAAGATGTCGTTGATAAAATCCAATAGGTATTCCCCTGAGAACTTCAAAGATTTCAAGTGTTCTTTCTGACTTTCCTTTGGGTCTTCATCCAAGAGCAAATGGGTGAGTCCTGTTACGGCATACAAGGGTGTACGCAGTTCATGGCTAACGGTAGAGAGAAATTCCTCCTTGGCTTTCATCGCCCTTTCAGCCTCTTCTTTGGCGATCTGTAATTCTTTGTTTTTCTTTAATAAAAGATCGTTGGTTTTGAATTTTATTTGGTTGTTTCTGTACAGGGAAATGGTCAATAATGAAATAATGATCAATAAAGCAGAACTGAGTACCGATGTCAATTTTGAGATGTTTACTTTTTGTTGTTGTTCGATCTCGTCCTGACTCATTCTGGCAATTACATTGTTCAGGAACTGAGCTTCATTGGTATAGGCCGCCTCATTTTGTTTTTTTATGATATTCGGATTGAAATATGTCGCTTTTATGCTATCGGCTTTTTTATAGTACAACAGCGCCCGATGATAATCCTCTTTTTTGTTGGCGATGTCGTGCTTTAATAAATTGATATCCAGCATCACTTTCGGAAATTCATGTCGGGCAGCGATACGCATAGCGTTGTCCAATAGGATTTGTGAACTCTCATAGTTTTCCTCAGTAGCATATATTTTAGCAAGGACAAGTTGAGAGGCGGCATACAAATACTCTTTTTCATATTGATGATCCGGAGGGATCATTTTTTGAAAAATAGATTTTGCCTTGTCGTATTGTTTTAATTCATTGTAAATTAATCCTTGGTAGAATGAAACAGTGTTTAAGAGGCTTTTGTCCTTATAATTTACATTGGCCAAAGCTTCTTCTATGAGGGTTTCTGCTTCTTTTTCTTTTTGTTGAAGGGCTTTTATATAAGCTTCCAGTATGGCGGTTAAGGCTTTTCCGTCGCTGTATTTGTATAGATTTAAAACCTCTCGGGATTCCGTAAGGTAAATTTGTGGGTCTACCGGTTTGTTATAGTCAATATTTAAACGGGCATATAGGTTGTAGAAATCGACAATGCTTTCAACATTATCAGTACTTCCGGCTATTTGAAGACCTTTTTCGATGGTTGTTAGCGCTTTCTCATATTCACCGGTGTTTTTGTAGTTGTAAACCCTTTTGGTGATGTTTTCGATGCTGTCTTTTATGGCATTACTCTCTTGAGCCCCTATGTGGATAGGCAGCAAGGTGAATAAGATTATGAGGACAAAAAAGCGCATAATTGAAAATAATGCTACGCTGTAAAGATAACTATTTCTCCACAATAAGGTGAATTAAATCGATAATACGGCAGCTATAACCGTACTCATTGTCATACCAGCCGATGATTTTTACCATTTTTCCAATAACTGAGGTCATTTGAGCGTCGAAAGTGCAGGAGTAAGGGGTGTTGATGATATCGACAGAGACGATGGGGTCTTCGGTATAGGTCAAAATATCTTTCAAATGGGTCTCCGAAGCTTTCAGAAAGGCTTGATTTACCTCCTCAATAGAGGTTTCTTTTTTTACATTGAAAGTGATATCCGTTAGGGAACCGTCCGGAACAGGAACCCGGATACCACAACCTCCTATGGAAGTACTTAATTCAGGAAAAATACTGGTCAATGCCTTGGCAGCTCCCGTAGTTGTAGGCACGATGGATTGTCCTGCGGCCCTAGCCCTTCTTAGGTCACGATGTGGTTGATCGTGTAAACTTTGATCGGTGGTGTAAGAGTGTACCGTGGTAATATAAGCTTGCTCAATACCACAAAGTTCCTGGATCACTTTGATCATCGGTGCGGCATTGTTGGTGGTACAGGAAGCGTTGGAAATGATGCTTTCGCTACCGTCCAAAATATGTTCGTTAACACCTAAAACGACCATTTTTATAGAATCATCAACCGGTGGAACGGATAAAATCACTTTTTTAGCACCTCCGGAGATATGATGTTCTAAAAGTGTTTTGGTTTTGAATTTTCCCGTAGCTTCAACAACGATATCCACTTCATAGGGTTTCCAATTGATAGTCTCTAATGAGATGTGGTTCAACAGCGGATAGGGAGTGTTGTTAACGATAATGTTGTCGTTGTCGTGTTTGATGTCATTCGACAAAACCCCGTGAATACTGTCGTATTTAAGCAGGTGACTCAGGGTGCGGGCATCTGCAATATCGTTAATGGCCACCACTTCTATTGATGGATGGTCGAGTAGTAGCCTGAAAATAGTGCGGCCAATCCGTCCAAAGCCATTAATGGCAATTCGTGTTTTTTTCAAAATGACTTATTCAATATGTTTATGAGCCTTGTATGACGATCTTACCAACGCACCACTTTCTACATGCCTGAATCCAAGATCTAAGCCTATTTCGCGGTATTTATCAAACTGATCCGGAGTGATGAATTGCTTGACAGGTAAATGCTTTTTTGAAGGTTGTAAATATTGTCCAATGGTAACCACATCTACATTGGCATCCCTGAGATCGTGAAGGGTTTCTATAACCTCTTCTTCCTTTTCACCTAAGCCCAACATGATTCCCGATTTGGTTCTTTTTATGCCTTGGTCTTTCAGGTATTTTAAAACCTGTAGGCTTCGGTCGTATTTAGCCTGGATACGCACCTCGCGGGTAAGTCTTCTTACGGTTTCCATATTGTGGGAAACCACCTCTGGAGCAACATCTACAATACGATCAATATTGCGTTCAACACCTTGAAAATCCGGGATTAAGGTTTCGAGGGTAGTCGTAGGGTTCATTCTGCGGATCGCCTTCACGGTTTCCGCCCAAATAATAGATCCCATATCTTTTAGGTCGTCCCTGTCTACTGAAGTGATCACAGCGTGTTTGATACTCATGATCTTGATAGAGCGGGCCACTTTTTCGGGTTCTTCCCAATCTACAGTGTCGGGTCTTCCGGTTTTTACTCCGCAAAAGCCACACGAACGGGTACACACATTCCCCAAAATCATAAAGGTAGCAGTGCCTTCACCCCAACATTCTCCCATATTCGGACAACTACCCGAAGTACATATCGTGTGTAGGTTGTATTTGTCTACCAGCCCTCTAAGCTCTGTATATTTTTTTCCGGTGGGCAACTTTACTCTCAACCATTTGGGCTTTCCCTTTTTAGGCGGAGCAATGCTGCTTGCAGTATCTATACTCATATCACAATATTATGGGACAAAGATACAAAGTTAAGTTTGAAAATAGTATCAAATGCTGATGAGATACCAGATTGAAAATCCAACTAAAAAAACGATGCCTGCCCAGCTTAAAATATGCATCTTTACACTTGGACGCCACTTCTTAGGCATATGGGAAGAACAAACCAATTTGTAATTGATGATAGCATAAAATGGTGCAGTTACAAACGAGAGGATTGTAGCGATATCGATCAGTAGTTTCATTTCAGACAGATAAAAAAGTAGGATACAAACTGTACCGGTGGCCAAAATGACAATCCACACGGCAAAACTGTATTTGCTTTTTATGTTGAAGAGCAGATGGGATGCTTTTGCCATGGCCCTCGGTGAAGCATCCAATGTGGTGAGCGTTGTGCTGAACATGGCTGTAAAAGCAGCTATGGCTATGATATAATAGGTATAATCACCCAAAGTTTCAGTATACATATTGATAAACTGAGAAGCAAATTGTGTGGCTCCGCTATCAAAACTTTCTTCGGAATGATACATAACCAAAGCCCCTAAACTTAAAAAGAAAACACCAAGGAGAATAGTGCTTAAATAGCCAACATTAAAATCATTTACAGCGCTTTTGGTTTTATATGATTTCTGAACTTTTCTCTTTTCAATGGCCCACAACGATTGCCATACCGAAATATCTAAAGGGGCAGGCATCCATCCCATAAAAGCAATCAAAAAAGCGAGTCCGACAGTATCGGTGGGGAGTACTTGCCCGAAATGAACGTTCTCCGTAGTGTTTGGTACTGCAATAAAAATGGCGATTACCGTACAAATGGTCAAGGTTGTTATAATGATCTTCATCAAATTGTCGAGAAATTTGTATTTCCCAATCATTAAGACAGCCATACAGATGATGGTGATAATAATGCTCCAGGTGGTTGCGCTGGAGGTAATGCCGAAAAGGTTGGAAGCCAATCCGGCTGTTACTATCGTTACGGCCGTTTGTATGGTAAACATGGTAGCAAAATTGAGAACGAAATAAGCATACAAAACGCCTTTTCCCAATTTTTTATAACCGTCCAGCAGGCTTTCGCCCGTAGCCATGGCATATCGTGGAGCAAACTGAAAAAAGGGGTATTTAAACAGGTGAACCAAAAACAAAGCCCATAAAAGACCGTAACCATAATCGGCTCCGGCTCTGGTAGACTGTACAAGGTGGGACACTCCAATGGCCGCTCCGGCAAATAAAAGCCCCGGTCCCAGTTTTTTCAAGAAATTTTTCACTTAAAGTCAATTGGTGGTTAGTGGATGTTTAAAAAGACTTTAAAACCTGCGTCACACTGAGCCTGTCGAAATGTAATGTGATAAATCAAATCGTCTTCGACAGGCTCAGACTGACAATTTGTGTAAAAACAGTCTTTTTAGGCACCCTCATTATTCAAGAAGTGAAAATAAGAAAAATATTTACTTCTGCTAAGGTGAAGCTTGAAGCTTTGTTTCAGGGAAGGTTACTTCTTTTTGGTAATAATGCCAGCCAGTAATTTTTTGGCGCGAAGGAGTTTTACTTTGATGTTGTTGAGAGGTTCGTTGAGTTCTTTAGCGATTTCTTCATAACTCAACTCTTGAAAATACCTGAGGTTGATTACTTTTTGATAGTGGGGTTTTAATTTTTTGATGTGTTGAAGCAGTGTAGCAAGGTTTTGTTCGGTGATTAATTTGTCTTCAGCAGTAGGGGTATCGTCGGCAAGGTTGTAAACTGTGTTTTCTTCCTGTCGTGAAGCTTTGATTAGCAACTCCGATTTTTTCTTCCGAATAAGGTCAATATGAATATTTTTTGAAATGGTGATCAACCATGTTTTGAATTCATAATTGCTGTTGTAGGTATCTATTTTATCAAATGCTTTGGAAAATGTCCTTATGGTAATGTCTTCTGCTTCATTTTCGTTACGAGTCCTCAAAAGCTGAAAGCTGTACACATCACTCCAAAAATGATCTAGAAGAAAACTGAAGGATATCTGATCGCCTACCTTTGCACGGTCAATATGCTCTTTAATTTGCGCTGTTTTAACGGTCAATACATTTGAATTTACGTTCCTATATAAAGATAAGAATTTGAAAGTAATCCAGACAAATATTTGTCGATTTTCATCCCACACCATGGAGTTGCTCTCAAGGTAGTTGCTTAAAAAGCAGGTGTGTTTTTAATATAAAGAAAGGGAAGGAAGTATTAATTGCGTTGCGGATCCGGTTGGCGACAATCTTGCTCGTCGGGCATTTTTCCACAGAAACTGCACGACTCTCCTTCTTTGTTTAGAAAAGGAGATTGGCTGGCACAAGTCCCGGCAAATTTCCCGTCTTTCTTTCCCCAGATTTTAATTGCGATCCCGGCAAAGGCCAAACCTAATAATACGATAGTGATCAATAAAAGTTTCACACGAACAGATTTAAATTAAATGTATGTTTTTCAATTGTAATGAATTTGGCTACAAAGGTACAAAAGAAGCATTTAAATAGCGAGGGAGAGCCTTAAAATCTGCTTAAAAGTCATAAAAAAAGCCCGGAAAATCCGGGCCTGATTGTGTATTAAGTGTTATTCAAGTTTAATATTGGCAACTTCACTGTCAATAGCAGTAAAGTCGTTATTACCTTTGGCGCCAATGGTTATTTTATAGTTGGATATGCTGTCTTTAAAGGGTAAAGCCATCAATTTTCTGTCAGCTTTTTCCAAAACACCCAAACTCACCATTTCTCCATTTATTTCGGCCCACATTTTAAGTTCTTTCTCTTCCGGTAGGTCCGGTAGCGATACAATGTTAATGGCCGAAAGTTTTTCTTTAGGATTTATATAAGCCACCGAGCGCAGATTTTTAGCACGTTCGTTCCCTTTAATCACGTATTTACGTGTTTCAGGGTCGTTTAAAACTGCATATTTGCTTTTCATGTTTTCCAACATAGCATTGGTGGAAACAACATCGCTCTTAAGGTTTTCAATTTGACTTGCAACCGTATTTTTCTCACTGGAAAGCAATCTGTTTTGCTTCCAAAGCATAACAGTTGTTACTCCAAAAAGTAAGGTGGTTACACAGGCAGCAACAAAATACCAAGGGATATTTTTCTTACTGGAAACGGCAGGGATTTCGGTTTTTATTTTTTCTAAAACTTCGTTTTTTACGTCTGTTGGAGCTTGTATAGCATGTGCTTTTGCATAGAGCTCCAAATTTTCCTGCAGGTTCTCGTATTCTTCGTTAACCTCTGGGTACTTATTGATGTGATGTTCTACGCGAACTTCTTCTTCGTAACTTGTGTCGTCAATGATATAGCGCTCTAACAAGTCACTTTCCAAAAATATTTTTACTTCATTTTTCATGATTTTACTGAATTATCAAATACAATAATATTGACAATGTAGCAGGGTTATAGATACGTCTTAATTCTCTTAATCCTATCTTTAGTCGGGACTTGATGGTGCCTAATGGAATGTCTAATGCTTCGCTGGCTTCTTGTTGAGTCATGCCTTTGAAGAATAAGGCTTCCATGACCACTTGATATTTATCATCCAGCGAACTTAAATGTTTGCGGATATCAATGTGTTCCGGGTTTACACTTTCAACTCCTAAGTTATATACGTCTGAAACTTCGATTTGGATTTCCTGATCGCTTTTTAAGTTGACACTCCTTATTTTATCAATGGCCGTATTACGCGTAATCCTGAACATCCAAGTGAAAAGTTTCGCCTTTTTGGGGTCGTAGCTGTCTATTTTCTTCCATATTTTCATCAAACTGATCTGAAGTACGTCTTTTGCGAGGTCTTCGTCGTTTGTGATTTTCATGGCAACACCAAAAAGAGTGTCTCCGTAAGATTCGTACAGAATAGACATCCCTTGCTGGTCTCTTTTCTTGAGGAGTTCAATAATATTTTGTTCGATAAGTTTACTCATGCAACTTTAACTTGAAATATATATCGTTTGGAACATTGCCTTGGGTATTGGCCTGCCTCAAATGGTGCCCAAATTTATTAATTAAAACGCGAAAAACGGGTTTGGATGTATATTTTTCTGATTTCCATCAATATACATTAACTTCCGGGACTATGGTAATATCGAATTTTTCTTTAACCGTTTGTTGGATGGTTAATGCCAAATTCCAAATCTCTTCACCGCTACCACCTCCATAATTCACCAAAACCAAGGCTTGTTTTTTGTGTACACCCACATTGCCATAACGTTTTCCTTTAAATCCGCATTGCTCGATAAGCCAACCTGCCGGAATTTTCACATCTTTATCTGAAATAACATAGTGCGGTATGTTAGGGTGTGATTTGATCAAACTGTTAAAAATGGAGTTTGGAACAATAGGATTTTTGAAAAAACTTCCGCTGTTTCCCAATTCCGACGGATTGGGGAGCTTACTTTCCCTAATGGCAATAACCGCTCGGGATATGTCTTTGATGCCGGGTTGGTCAATACTGCGCTTGGCCAATTCAGCTTCAATAGCTCCATAGGAAATGTTAAGCTGATGCTGATTTGTAGTAAGTTTCAAGCTCACAGACGTGATAACATAGCGGTTTTTATTTCGCTTAAAAACAGAGTCGCGATAACTAAACTTGCAATCTTCTTCTGAAAATTCAACTACTTCCATACTTTCCCTATCGATAACTTCACAGGAAAGAAAGACATCTTTCAGCTCTACGCCATAAGCACCTATGTTTTGAATAGGAGCTGTGCCCACATTCCCGGGAATTAACGAGAGGTTTTCAACACCTCCCAAATCTTGTTCAATGGCCCATTGCGTGAATTCGTGCCAATTTTCACCCGCTTGAATCTTGACTAAAGCAAAATTTTTGTCCTTAGAGATAATTTCCTTACCCATTAAATGAACATGAATCACCAAAGCATCAACGTCTTTGGTGAGCAACATATTGCTCCCACCTCCCAAAATAAACTTGTTAGGATATTCTTTTAGTTGTAAGACTTCTTTCAGCTTTTTTTTGGTGGTCACCGAAATAAAATGCTTGGCTTTAACATCGATTCCGAAGGTGTTAAAAGGCTTTAGCGAAACATTATTTGTTATGACATTGGCTTCAGGCATTGTATTCTTTTAAGGCTGCTTTTAAAATTTCGACAGCTTTGATGAGGTTTTCTTTTTTCAATACGTAAGCGATGCGCACTTCGTTAAGGCCCATTCCCGGGGAGGAATAAAATCCGGCTGCGGGAGCAATCATGATAGTTTCGCCGTTCAGTTCAAATTTTTCCAGCAGCCAGCGGGCAAAATCATCGGTGTTGGCTACCGGGAGTTTTGCGATACAGTAAAACGCTCCTTGAGGTTTTGCAACGATCACTCCTTCAATCGCATTCAAGGCATCAATAAGAAGGTCTCTGCGTTCTACATATTCTTCTATAACTTCGTCAAAATAACTTTGCGGAGTATCTAAAGCCGCTTCACTGGCGATCAAAGCAAACGTGGGAGGCGATAATCGTGCCTGCGCAAATTTTAAAGCGGTATTGATGATTTCCTTATTTTTAGAGATCATACAACCTATTCGGGCTCCGCACATACTATACCGTTTGGATACAGAATCAACGACTATGGCATGATTTTCCAAACCCTCTTCTTGCAAAATGGAGTAGTGTTCCGCCCCATCGTATGCAAATTCGCGATACACTTCATCGGCAACTAGGAACAGATCGTGTTTTTTTACGATAGATGCCAGTTTTTTTATCTCTTCTTTTGAATACAGATAACCGGTTGGATTACCCGGATTACAGATCAGTATGGCTTTGGTTTTGGGAGTGATCAGTTTTTCAAAATCCTCTATGGGAGGCAATGCAAAGTTGTTGTCTATCGAAGAAACTACCGGTACCACATTTACTCCCGAGGCGGTTGCAAAACCGTTATAATTGGCATAAAAAGGTTCAGGAATGATAATTTCATCATCCGTGTCTGTGATAGATCCCAATGTAAACATCAGTGCCTCTGAGCCTCCGGTTGTGATAATGATATTGTTGGCAGCAATATTGATATCACGGCCTTTGTAGTAATTGGCGAGTTTGGTTCTGTATTCTTCTGAACCTTCACTTCTACTATATTCAAGAATTTCTATGGTATTGTTCTTAACAGCATCCAGAGCCACTTGAGGTGTTTTTATATCCGGTTGCCCAATGTTGAGGTGATATACATGAGCACCTCGCTTTTTAGCATCTTCAGCATAGGGAACTAACTTCCTTATCGGGGACTCGGGCATTCTCAAGCCCTTATCAGAAATTGTCGGCATATCTCAAAATTTATATCGTGCAAATTTGCGAAATATATTTCATAAATAAGTAGGAAGTGATAAGAGTTGTTAGATGGGGAATGTGTTAAACTTATCTTTAAGAGCATTTATTCTTCTTATATTTATAACATTATGGTGAAAAGAAAACACTTTCTATGGTTGTTTTTTTTTGCCTTTTGCTTCATATCCTACGGTCAGGGAGGTTTTGCCTTAGAAAAAGGGAACAAGTTTGAAAAAGTGCGGTTCAAATTTGTAAACAACCTTATTCTGATACCTATTGAAGTGAATGGCGTAGAATTGTCATTTATCTTGGATACAGGGGTAAACAATCCTATACTTTTTAACCTAACGGGTGCCGATTCCGTAGAAATCAAGAATGCAAAGGAGATCCTCTTGAAAGGTCTGGGCGAAGGAAAGCCTATAAAAGCAATCCGATCTACCGGAAACAGATTCAGATTAGGGGATGTGTACAACAACAATCAAGATCTTTTTTTGATATCAGACAGTAGTATGAATCTCTCTCCACGTATGGGTTTAGATGTACATGGGATTATTGGTTATGATATACTGAAGAATTTTATTGTTGAAATCAATTATTCAAGGAAAAAGATAAAGTTTCACGATCCGGATAAATACATGTATAAGAACTGTAGAAAATGTGAAACACGGCGATTGCATCTCGAAGGAAGCAAAGCCTATGTTTTTGCCGATGTCAAACAATTTTCAACAAACAAATGGGTTGGGGTGAAGCTATTGTTGGATACCGGGAGTAGTGATGCCTTATGGTTGTTTGAGAACAAGGAACAGGAAATCGTAGAGCCCGCCCATTTTTTTGATGATTTTCTGGGGTTCGGACTCAGTGGGCGCATTCACGGAAAGCGGGCTCGGGTAAAGAATTTTATTATAGCTGGTCTTGAGATGGAAGGGGCTAAAGTGGCCTATCCCGATTCGCTCGCTTTACAATATATTAACTCAATGAGGGACCGAAATGGCTCATTGGGCTCAGAGATATTGAGAAGGTTTAATTTGATATTGGATTATCCGAACAATAAGATCACTTTTAAGAAAAATTCAAGCTATAAAGATCCGTTTAAATATAATATGAGTGGTATCGAACTACAACACAATGGACTGAGAGTGGTAAAAGCATTAGCAGGAGGGATAGACAGAGGGGTAAAAGATAATAGTGCCGATAACAGAATCAAAATATTGGCGAGCGAGCAATTTCATTTAGAATTACATCCAGCATTGGAAATCGCAGAGATCAGGGAAGGTAGTCCGGCCCACAAAGTAGGCTTGAAAGAAGGAGATGTTATTGTAGAAGTAAACAACAGGAATGTTTACAGGTATAGTTTACAGGAGGTCAGGGGAATGATCAATAAAAAAGCGGGGGAAAAGATATACCTTACGGTCGACAGATCGGGTTCTGAGCTGAAATTCTCCTTTGTTTTGAAAAAAGTGCTGTAAAAAAATCGGCTTTTCGCAAGAAAAGCCGATTTTCAATATAAATTTAAATAATAATTATTTTCCTGAATTAGCCAGTACGGTTCCTTTGATTTTTAACGCAATTGTAGGTGTGTCTGCGTTAGATTCTACCGTAATGGTCTTTCTAATCGGACCTACGCGTTTAGTGTCGTATTTCACTTCGATTTCTCCGATGGCTCCTGGTGCAATGGGAGCATCGGGTTTTTTTGGAATAGTACATCCACAGCTGGAACGAACATTGGAAATAACCAAAGGAGCGTCACCTGTATTTGTAAATTTAAAAATACGTACGCCATCACTTCCTCGAGTGATTTCACCGTAATCGATCACGTTGCTTTTAAACTCTATTTTCGCTGTATTGTCCTGAGCTGTAGCTGCAAAGCCAATAACTCCGACAAACAAAAGCATTAGTAATTTTTTCATCATTTTAGATTTAAGTGAATATCAAATTTAATTACTTTTGATCAACCCGCAAAATTTATTCTTTTCTTTTATAATCCTGCGGATATAGCTACTTTTGCAGTCTTAATCCCAAAAAGTGTTCCAAAATATGGATATTCCGTCAAAATATGATGCAAAATCGGTTGAAAACAAGTGGTATGACTATTGGATGAAGCACGGTTTTTTTCGTTCTGAACCGGACGAAAGAGAACCGTATTCCATAGTAATTCCGCCACCAAACGTCACCGGAGTACTGCATATGGGGCATATGATGAACAATACTCTCCAGGATGTGCTGATAAGAAGGGCGCGCCTTAACGGCTATAATGCTTGTTGGGTGCCGGGCACCGACCATGCGGCGATTGCCACAGAAGCAAAAGTGGTGGCAAAATTAAAAGCAGAGGGGATCGAGAAATCAGACCTCACCCGTGAAGAGTTTTTGAAACACGCCTGGGACTGGACACACGAATACGGAGGTGTGATCCTGGAACAATTAAAGAAATTGGGGTGTTCATGCGATTGGGATCGCACAAAATTCACCATGGATGACGATATGTCAGCATCGGTGATCAAGGTTTTTGTCGATCTCTACGAAAAAGGGATGATTTATCGCGGTTATCGCATGGTCAATTGGGATCCGGAAGCAAAAACCACCCTTTCTGATGAAGAAGTGATTTATGAAGAGCGTCAGGGACAATTGTATTATTTATCCTACGCCATTGAAGGAAGTGATGAAAAAGTGACCATCGCTACGACAAGGCCGGAGACCATTTTGGGAGATACTGCAATTTGTATCAATCCCAATGATGAACGATATAAACATTTGAAAGGAAAAAAAGCCATTGTTCCCTTGGCAAACCGTGCCATTCCTATTATTGAAGATGAATATGTAGATGTTGAATTTGGTACCGGTTGTTTGAAAGTGACACCTGCACACGATGAAAACGATAAGAATTTAGGGGATAAGCACAAGCTTGAAGTCATCGATATTTTTAATGAAGATGCTACTTTGAACAGTAACGGACTTCATTACGAAGGAAAAGACAGGTTTGTGGTTCGAAAAGAGATTGTTAAAGAATTGGAAGAAAAAGGATTTTTGGTGAAAACTGAAGATCATGTGAATAAAGTAGGAACTTCCGAACGTACGAAAGCGATTATCGAACCTCGTTTGTCCGATCAGTGGTTCCTGAAAATGGAAGAATTGGTAAAACCGGCACTGGAAGCAGTGTTGGATACTAAGGAGATCAAACTGTTCCCGTCAAAATTTGAAAACACCTATCGCCATTGGTTGGAAAATATCAGGGATTGGAATATTTCACGCCAATTGTGGTGGGGACACCAAATCCCGGCCTACTATTACGGCGATGGGGAAAAAGATTTTGTTGTTGCTGAAAATGCTGATGAAGCGCTTGCAAAGGCGAAAAAGCAATCTGGAAATGAAGCGCTTACAACAGCCGATCTTCAACAAGACAATGATTCCCTGGACACCTGGTTTTCTTCTTGGTTGTGGCCTATCAGTGTTTTCAACGGGATTTTGGAACCTGAAAACAAAGAAATTGAATACTATTATCCGACCAACGACCTTGTTACCGGACCTGATATTCTGTTTTTCTGGGTGGCGAGAATGATTTTTGCCGGATATGAATTCCGAGGAAAAAAACCGTTCAGCAATGTATACCTTACCGGTTTGGTGCGTGACAAACAACGTCGGAAAATGTCAAAATCCTTAGGAAATTCCCCGAACGCCTTGAAATTGATAGAAGAATATGGTGCTGATGGAGTTCGCGTAGGTTTGTTGTTGAGTTCTGCCGCCGGAAACGATTTGTTGTTTGACGAAGCTTTATGTCAGCAAGGAAAGAGTTTCTCTAATAAAATATGGAATGCTTTCCGTTTGGTCAAAGGATGGGAAATGGCCGATATCGAGCAGCCTGAATATGCCGTAACGGCAATCAAATGGTATAAAAACAAGTTTCAACAAACGCTGAAGGAAATCGAGGATCAGTATTCAAAATACAGAATTTCCGATGCCTTGATGGCGACATACAAATTGGTTTGGGACGATTTCTGCTCTTGGTTGTTGGAAATGGTAAAACCAGCCTATCAGCAGCCGATAGATGAGAAAACATACAGGGAGGTTATTGCTATTTTTGAAGATAATTTGAAGTTGTTGCATCCGTTTATGCCGTTTTTAAGTGAAGAAGTATGGCAGTTGATGGAAGAACGTACTCCTGAAGATGCTTTGATTGTTTCAAAATGGCCTTCTCAGACCGATTTTGATACTGAAATCATTAAAAACTTCGATTTTGCTTCTGAAGTGATTTCAGGAATAAGAACCATCAGAAAGGAGAAAAATATTGCTTTTAAGAATGGAATTTCATTGTCGTTGATCAACAATGAAAAAGCCGATTCGGTTTTTGATACCATCATCAAAAAAATGGGGAATATTGATGAACTTTCCTATGTGGATGAAAAAGTGGATGGCGCACTTTCTTTCAGGGTGAAATCCAACGAATATTTCATTCCGGTAAGCGGAGCGATAGATGTTGAAGAAGAAATCGGGAAGCTTGAAGAAGAACTGAGCTATACCGAAGGTTTCTTGAAGTCTGTTCAAAAGAAACTTTCCAACGAGCGCTTTGTAAACAACGCGCCGGAAAAGGTAGTAGCCGGAGAAAAGAAAAAAGAAACAGATGCCATCGCCAAGATAGCGACCTTAAAAGAGCGATTGATTAGTTTGAAATAAGCTAGCTATATTGATAAAATAGACGTTGACATTGTTGAACTTCGACAGGCTCAGTTTGACAATGTCAATTTTGTTTTTAAGTCAGATTTACGTTTTATCTTTTTCTTTAAAATACTCGTTCACCAACTTGACGTATTTTTCCTTGGCTTCTTTTTCGCTAATGTCTCTTGTTTGAAAAAGAGCATTGGCTTTAAACGCATTGATAATAGGTCGCCTGCTACTGGGGGGTTCACTGTTTTTTGTAGCTTTTTTGTAATAGCCATACAGGCGCAATAAGAAATCGGCAGGAAACAATTCCTTACAATTGTTAATACGCTCTACCGCTTCATCAAATGCTGTGTTCAAATCCGAGTTCATTTTTTGGATGCAATAACGTCAATTCCTCCTTTTACTTTCTGTTGTAGTACTACATTTATGTCGGTGTCCAACGGCAGGAAGAGGTCAACCCTGGAGCCAAATTTAATGAATCCTGAATCTGCTCCCTGCACAGCTTTGTCGCCTTCTTGCGCATAATTTACGATCCTTCGGGCCATAGCACCGGCTACTTGTCGGTATAACACTTCACCATACACAGGGTTGTTGACTACCACAGTGGTGCGTTCGTTTTCCTCAGACGATTTGGGATGCCACGCCACGAGATATTTCCCGGGGTGGTATTTGCTATATTTTATCGTTCCGCCCAATGAATATCTGGTAACATGCACATTGATGGGGGACATAAAAATGGAAACTTGAATGCGTTTATCCTTAAAATATTCCTTTTCAAATACCTCTTCTATAACAACTACTTTACCATCAACAGGGGCAATAATATGTTTATTGTTTAGTTCGGTTTTTCGTTTCGGATTCCTAAAAAACTGAAGTATGAGAACCAAAATGATCAACAGTGCAAATTGAACAAGCTTTTTCAGCCATAAAATGTCAATATAAAATTGAGACAAAATGACCCCAATGGCTACAAAAATGAAGGTGAAAAGGATGATTTTATGGCCTTCTTTATGAAACATAATTAAATAATTGAAGAGTTAAATATGAAAAAGGGGCAGCAAAAATAAGACTGTCCAGTCTATCCAACAAACCACCGTGTCCGGGTAGAATAGCACCACTGTCTTTTACACCTGCCAAGCGTTTGAATTTAGATTCTACCAAATCGCCTATAGAACCACTGACAACAACAACAATGGCAAGTACCATCCATCGCACTAAGTTGAGTTCTCCACTATACATGTACAATAAATAGGCCGCAACAAGGGCAAATAACAATCCGCCGATAAATCCTTCAATGGTTTTCTTTGGGGAAACACTGGGGAAAAGCTTGTGTTTCCCAATGCCTTTTCCCACAATATAGGCAAAAGAATCGTTTACCCATATCAATATAAAGATACCAATTATTAAAGATTCGGCAAAATGGTGTGGCTGATAGGGAATCATGGTCAAAAAGATACATCCACCACCGATATAACAAAGCGTGATGATAAATTTTTGGGTGTTGGTATAATTCGGTTTTTTGTGGGAATACAGCAGTGTAATCAAGAAAATATTAACACCTACACTTAAAGCAAGGAGGATACAGCGCAATAGGTTTTGGAATGGAATTTCCCCCAAAAGGTAGATAAAAACCCACCAAAGTGCCATAAAAGCAATGAAAATATAGTAACCGCTAAGACGAATGATCTTTTTAAATTCATAGATACAAATAAGGCCGAAAGCCATGAACAGAAAATCAAAAGCGTCATTACTCAGAAAGACAGCTGAAAGGAGTAAAAAAACATAGATAATGCCCGTAAGGGTACGTTTTAAAAGTTCTTTCACACGGTTAAATTTTAAGTCTTATGAATTTTTGCCTTATAGATCCTCCAATAGGAGCAAATATAAGTTTTTTGAACTACTTCCGTAAGTCAGAAAATCTTTTTCTTCTTTTATACTGAAGTGTTTTATGGTGGTGATATTGGTAGGAATCTGATTTCTGTTCTTTTTCTTAATGCCCCTTAATCCTTCTCCGATGGTGTCAACAAGCTGACTTGTAGTGGCGAATACGATAAAATTGTCGGGCAGGTCATTGAGTTTGCTTTCTTTTATTTGATTGGATGAAATAAGGATGGATCCGTTGTCGGCAACCAAATTTTCACAACGAGCTAATAACAAAGTAGCACCTATACAATCGTTTTTTTGGGAAATTTTGAAGTGCTGAAAGGTCTTTTTCAGATTACTGTCCAAACAACAGACATCTGCGGGACTCCAGCTATTTTCAGTAAGAATATTGGAAAAACAATCATAAACCTCTTCCAGAGAATCACAATACAAGAATTTACCGCCGTTCTTTTTGAAATTAATAGTGAATTTTTCGTCGGTAGGAAGCTTAATTTCCGGCATAAACTTTCCTCTTTCATCAGTTCCTGTGCCAGACTCATCCTTCTTTTGTTTGGATCCGAAAAGTTTTTTAAATAAGCTCATTATAATTTTAATGGGGGAAAAGATTAATTATTTACTCGCTTAAAAGTATGAAATTATTAAGTATAACGTAGGAAATGGGGGTAAATTTCATAAATACCCCCATTTGCACATTAATTCTCTTGTAATTCTTCCTCTTCTTTGGTAAAAGGTCTTTTCCCGAATATACGTTCAAGGTCGTCTTTGAAGATTACTTCTTTCTCGAGCAGGTGTTCTGCCAGTTCTGTGAGTTTGTCTTTATTTTGTTCCAAAATCTCAATGGCTCTTATGTATTGTGCCTCAATAATTTTGGAAATTTCTTGGTCGATCAATTGAGCGGTTTTCTCACTGTAGGGTTTCGAAAAGTTGTAATCTGTTTGTCCGCTTGAATCGTAATATGTTAGATTTCCTACTTTATCATTCAATCCGTAGATGGTCACCATGGCCCTAGCCTGTTTGGTCACTTTTTCAAGGTCGCTCAAAGCCCCAGTGGATATTTTGTCGAAGATCACTTTTTCAGCAGCTCTTCCTCCCAGTGTGGCACACATTTCGTCTGACATTTGTTCCGGACGGACGATAAGGCGTTCTTCAGGCAAATACCAAGCTGCTCCAAGACTTTGTCCACGAGGGACAATGGTTACTTTCACCAAAGGCGCTGCGTGTTCGAGCATCCAGCTTACGGTAGCGTGACCGGCTTCGTGGAAAGCAATGGTTTTCTTTTCTCCCGGAGTGATGATCTTGTTCTTCTTTTCGAGTCCGCCCACAATTCTGTCCACCGCATCGAGGAACGATTGTTTGTCTACTGCTTTTCTTCCGTTTCTGGCAGCAATAAGGGCTGCTTCGTTACAGACATTAGCAATATCCGCTCCTGAGAACCCAGGTGTTTGTTTAGCCAAAAATTCCAAATCCAAGTTGTCGGATATTTTGATGGGTCTTAAATGGACTTCAAAGATTTCTTTACGTTCCCTTACATCGGGAAGATCCACATAGATTTGTCGGTCAAAACGTCCGGCTCGCATCAATGCTTTGTCCAAAATATCGGCACGGTTGGTGGCGGCCAATACAATAACATTGGTGTTGGTGCCAAAACCATCCATTTCGGTAAGCAGTTGGTTCAGGGTGTTTTCCCTTTCGTCGTTGCTACCTGTGATATTATTTTTACCCCGAGCTCTACCAATGGCATCAATTTCATCTATAAAAATGATGGCCGGGGATTTATCTTTAGCTTGTTTGAATAAGTCTCTTACCCTCGAAGCACCAACCCCTACAAACATTTCCACAAAATCGGAACCTGAAAGGGAAAAGAACGGTACTTTTGCCTCGCCCGCAACTGCTTTTGCCAATAAGGTTTTACCTGTTCCGGGAGCACCTACCAAAAGAGCCCCTTTAGGAATTTTACCACCAAGGGAAGTATATTTTTCCGGATTTTTAAGGAAATCTACAATCTCCTGTACTTCCTCTTTTGCCCCTTCCAATCCGGCAACATCCTTGAAAGTAACTTTCATGTCGGTTTTCTCGTCAAAAAGGCGGGCTTTTGATTTTCCAATATTGAAAATCTGTCCACCGGCACCTCCACCGGCACCTCCGGACATTCTTCGCATCAAAAATATCCATATTCCGATAATCAGAATAAAAGGAAGTAAATTCAACAACAATTCACCAAACAGATTGGATTCCTGTTCATACTCGACCGAAGCCGTGAGGTCGTTCTCGTCGATGGTTTTCTTGATGTCGTTTTCAAAATTCTGAAGATCACCATACTTCAGTTGATATTGTGGTATTTGTGAAGTAGAAGGAATAAGGGTTTTGCTCAAGGCATCCTTGTGAACTTCCTTCTGTTGTGCTTCTTTGGTGAGATATACCTTAGCTTGTCTGGTATTGGTTATGATCTGTATTTTACTTACATCTCCGTCCTTGAGGTAGTCTTGTAATTTAGAAGGGGTTATATCAGGAGGCGATTGCCAACTGCTTCCCCCGGAAAAAAATTGCATACCTATGATAAGGACTAATATAATCCCGTAAATCCAATATGAACTGAATTTAGGTTTTTTTGGGCTTGTATTGTTATTATTATCTTTTGCCATTAATTTTTGTTGCTTCTTGTTTGTTTTAATTCGTTGAGATTGCGGTCATTTTTGCATCTCCCCATAACCCTTCTATATCGTAATATTCCCTAATGTGTTTCTGAAAAACGTGTACAACCACATTCACATAATCGATCAAGACCCATTCGGCATTTTCTGTACCTTCTACATGCCATGGTTTGTCTTTAAGTTCTCGGCTGACAGTTTTTTGAATAGAATTTACGATGGCGTTTACCTGTGTGTTCGAAGTACCATTACAGATTATAAAGTAATCGCAAACCGTATTTTCAATATCTCTTAAGTCTAAAATATTTACGTCATTCCCCTTAACCTCTTCGATTCCTTTTAAGATAAATGTTATTAACTGATCTGCGCTACTATTCGTTTTTGCCATTAAAAAGTTTTATTTTCACAAAGTTATTATTTTTTTGGTTTTTGGACTATTCAAATTAACATAAGATTACATATTTAATGTAGTATTCTAGATGAAATTAATCAAACTTGATGCCATTGACTCCACAAATTCGTATTTAAGGCGTTTGGCTGCTGAAAATGAACTGGAGGATTATACGGTTGTGATGGCCGAAAAACAAACCGAAGGAAGGGGGCAAATGGGGACGAAATGGCTTTCCGAAGAGGGTAAAAACCTTATGTTTAGTGTGTTCAAGAAGATCAATCATCTGAAAAAGAACAATCAATTCTATTTGAGTATGGCGGTGTCTTTGGGCATTTATGATGCACTAAGCTATTTCATAATTCCACAATTAAAGATAAAATGGCCAAACGACATTTTGTCAGTAAATAGTAAGATCTGCGGAATTCTGATAGAAAGTATCATAAAAAAGGGGGAAATGAGCGCGACGATCGTCGGTATAGGCTTGAACCTTAACCAAACAGATTTTGAAGGTGTGATGAATGCTTCGTCCCTAAAAAAAATTACCGGGATATATTACCAAAGGGAGGAGGTGCTCTTTAAAATCATCGAACAATTCAAAAAATATGAAAAATGGGTGGCTGATGGACGTTATGAAGAATTAAAAACACTTTATGAACATCATTTGTTCAGAAAAGATAAGCCTTCTACTTTTAAACTGAAAAGCGGCGAATTGATCATGGGATTTATCAAAGGAGTGTCTGACCAAGGGTGTCTGAAAATATTGATGGAAGACGAAATACTAAAGGAGTTTGATTTAAAAGAATTGAAATTATTGTATTAAGTAGCCCATTAAATGTTTATATCACTTCCATTTGAAGCTAAAATTTTCGGTGTTCACATAAACGTCCATCTTGTTCTTGAATATTTGGCTTTTTTTGTGGCGTTTCGGTATTATCTTTATTTAAGAAAAAACACCCGTGATGCTATCAACACAAACAATAGATTGTCTATAATTTTAGGAGCAGCAATTGGGGCATTTATAGGTTCGCGTTTAGTTGGTTTTCTGGAGAACCCTGTTTTTAATACTTCTTTAAGAGGTTTTATTGATTTGCTGAATACAAAAACAATTATGGGCGGACTCTTTGGTGGGTTATTAGGGGTAGAGACTGCCAAAAAGATTATTGGTGAGAAAAAATCATCGGGAGATTTGTTTGTGTTGCCAATTATTCTAGGGATTTTTATGGGTCGGATAGGTTGTTTTTTGGCAGGAGTGAACGAGTTTACCTATGGAATTGAAACAACTTCTTTTGTAGGAATGGATTTGGGAGATGGTATTATGCGGCATCCATTGGCTTTATACGAACTGCTATTCCTTATAATCATTTTTATTTTACTGTACCGGTTGCGAAAATCGGGAAAACTGAGGGATGGGATATTGTTTCAGTATTTCATGTTGCTTTATTTTGGTTTTCGTTTTTTTATGGAATTCTTAAAACCGAATATTTTCTTTACTTTCGGTCTTAGCAGTATTCAAATTCTTTGCATTATCTGTTTCATTTATTATAGAAAAACACTCAAAACATTTTTTTATGCCTACTAGAAAATATACTTATTACGATTTTACATTGAGCCTTTGTCCAGAATGTTTAAAACGAGTGGATGCTAAAATTGTGTTTGAGAATGAAAAGGTATATATGCTAAAACGTTGTAAAGAGCATGGTGCTTCTAAGGTTTTGATTGCTGATGATATTGCTTATTATAAAAATATAAGAAACTACAATAAACCGTCGGAAACGCCACATAAGTTCAATACAGAAACACATTATGGGTGTCCTTACGATTGTGGCCTTTGTCCCGATCACGAACAGCATTCATGTCTAACAATAGTAGAAGTAACAGACCGTTGTAATTTAACATGTCCTACTTGTTATGCCGGCTCTTCACCTACATATGGTAGACATAGGACGTTAGATGAGATAAAAAAAATGCTGGATGCAGTAGTTGAAAATGAGAAAGAACCGGATGTTGTTCAGCTAAGTGGAGGAGAACCAACGATTCACCCGGATTTTTTCGAGATTATGGATTATGCAAAATCATTACCTATTAGACATTTAATGTTGAATACAAATGGTTTGCGAATAGCAAAAGAAAAAGAGTTTGTAAAACGATTAAAAGAATACACTCCGGATTTTGAAATATACCTTCAATTTGATTCGTTTGATGACGAAGTTTTGAAAGAAATGCGTGGCGCTACATTGAGTAGCATCAGACAACAGGCTTTGGAAAACTTAAATGAGGTAAATCTTTCTACTACATTGGTGGTGACATTGCAAAAAGGGTTAAATGATGACGAAATAGGAAAGATCATTAATTATGCGTTGAAACAAAAATGTGTGCGGGGTGTTACTTTTCAACCTACGCAAATTGCGGGGAGGTTAGAACATTTTAATCCTGAAAAAGATAGAATTACACTTACTGAAGTAAGAAGAAAGATTTTAGAACAAACAACTTTTTTTAATCAGGACGATTTATTGCCGGTTCCATGCAATCCCGATGCATTGGTGATGGGGTATGCATTAAAATTGAATGGAGAAGTGTTTCCATTAACCCGCTATATAAATCCGAATGATTTGCTGGACAATAGTAAAAACACCATTGTTTATGAACAAGATGAAGTATTACATGGGAAAATGATTGATCTCTTTAGTACTGGGAATTCTGTTGAAGTGGCTGAAGAAAACCTAAAATCGATTATGTGTTGCTTGCCAAATATTGATGCGCCAAATTTGGGCTATGATAATTTATTCAGAGTTATTATTATGCAATTTATTGATGCGTATAATTTTGATGTGAGGGCAGTAAAAAAATCATGTGTGCATATTGTGAATAAAGATTATAAAATAATCCCTTTTGAAACAATGAACTTGTTTTATAGAGATGATAAGGTTGCGTATTTAAATCAACTTAAAAAAGAAATGGTATGATGTTTTTAGAAATAGGGAATTTAAATGGATTGATTATCCTTCTTATAGTCATCATGGTTGGCCCAGCGGCATTACTTGCAATTATCGGGGGAATATTGTCTTACAACAAAAAACGAAAAGCAGCGAAAGTATTTTTTATTCTAGCCGTTCTTTATTTAATAGTGTCACTTGGTATATGTGGTGCGTTAATGTCCGGGGGTTATTGATATAATTAATTGTCTTCCTCTAAATAAGTCTGTCGTATTCTTTTAAACAAATTTGATGAATACACAAAATTGGTCACCGCCTCGTTATCGGTCTTGAAAATTTCTTTATTGGTGCCTTCCCATTCTTTAAAACCATCTTTTAGGAAAATGATTTTCTCTCCAATTTCCATCACTGAGTTCATATCGTGGGTGTTAATAATGGTCGTGATATCAAAATCCCGGGTGATTTCCTGAATAAGGTTGTCTATAACAATGGCTGTCCTTGGATCTAACCCTGAATTGGGTTCGTCACAAAACAAGTATTTTGGTTTGTTGACAATAGCCCGGGCTATGGCCACACGTTTTTGCATACCTCCGGATATTTCTGAAGGTAATTTTTTATGGGCGTCAACCAGATTAACCCTGTCCAAAACCATATCAACACGTTCCTGCATTTCGTTTTTAGATAGTTTAGAGAACATCCTGAGCGGGAACATCACGTTTTCTTCAACGGTCATAGAGTCAAAAAGTGCACTTCCCTGAAAAACCATGCCCATTTCTTGCCTCAGGTTTCGCTTTTGGTCATCATTCAGATCAGAATATACCCGATCGTTGTAGGTAATCTTTCCACTATCCGGATGATGCAATCCCAACAGACATTTAAGGAAAACGGTTTTCCCCGATCCACTTTGCCCGATGATCAAATTGGTCTTTCCCTTGTGAAAATTGGTCGTGATGCCCTTCAATACTTCAGTATCACCAAAAGATTTGTGTATGTCTTCAACCTTGATCATTAACCTAAAAGCATTTGAGTGAGTAAATAATTGGCAATAATAATAGCTACACTGGTCCAGACAAAAGAAGAAGTACTGGCTTTTCCAACTTCCAGTGCGCCACCTTTCATGTAATATCCGTAAAAAGAAGGGATGGTCGCCAGAATAAAAGCAAATACAATAGTTTTTGTAAAGGCATAAAACACGTGAAAAGTATCAAAATCTTCTTGTAGCCCCCTTATAAATTCGGCACTTGTACTGTATCCCCCAACAACAACGGCTATCCATCCTCCAAGAATACCCATATACATGGCAATGGCTATAACAAAAGGATAGAGCATAAGGGCAACGATCTTTGGAAGCACCAAATAGTTCAACGAATTGACTCCCATGACTTCCAGGGCATCAATTTGTTCAGTAACCCTCATGGTACCAATGCTGGAGGTGATATATGAACCCACTTTACCCGCCATGATGATGGAAGTAAAAGTAGGGGCAAATTCTAAAATAACCGATTGCCTTGTGGTAAAACCAATCAGATATTTAGGAATCAAAGGATTGTCAATATTCAAAGCCGTTTGTATGGCTACAACTCCACCTATAAAGAAAGAAATGAAAACAATAATACCCAACGAACCATATATCAAATCGTCGATCTCTTTGAAGATAAGATCTTTTAGGATAGGCCATTTGGTGGGTTTACTAAAAACCCCTTTGAGCATTAAAAAGTACCTGCCAATATTTTCAAGGTAAATCATGTAGCAAAAATAGAATAGCTAAAGTAAAAAAATAAAATTACTTCTCTTTTAACCAAGATTTAAAGTTTCGATTATTTTAAAATAGTAGTTTTGTGATGTTAATATATCTAAAGAGAAGAAACCATAAAAAATTAAACATGAAGAACATTACCTTTTTGTTGGGCGTGATGTTGTGCGGAATAATCACACTGCAAGCTCAAAAAAATACGCAGGAGGCTCCTTTTGCCAAGCCAAAATTGGTTGTAGGGATTGTTGTTGATCAAATGCGTTATGACTATTTGACCCGTTATTGGGATAAATATGGAGATGATGGATTTAAAAGAATGATAAGTGAAGGCTTCAACTGCAGGAATAACCACTTTAATTACGTTCCGACAAAAACGGCAGCCGGACATGCAACTGTTTACACAGGGGCAACTCCAAAAGTACATGGGATCATAGGAAATGATTGGTATGACAAAGTAGAAGACAGAATGGTTTATTGTACGGAAGATGCTACGGTAGAATCTTTGGGAACAGATACTGATGCCGGAAAGATGTCTCCTCGAAGAATGATTGCTTCTACAGTGACGGACCAACTGAAATTGGCTACGGTTTCTAAAGGGAAGGTGATTGGAATATCGATTAAGGACAGAGGAGCTATTCTCCCTGCCGGACATGCTGCCGATGCTGCCTATTGGTTTCATGGGAAAGATGAAGGGCACTGGATCAGTAGTACATTTTATATGGATGAATTGCCAAAATGGGTAACTAAATTCAACAAATCTGATGCGGCAGAGAAATACAAAAAGGTGTGGAATACACTTTATGACATAGATGACTACACAGAGAGTATTGCTGACGAAAACAATTTTGAAGGTGCTTTTGAAGGCGAAAAAGCTGCAGTATTTCCTCACGATTTACCAAAGCTTTGGGACGATAATGGAGGATTTGACATATTGAAAGGAGTGGCTTATGGAAATTCGTTAACTGTAGATTTTGCCGAAGCAGCTGTAGCTGGTGAAGATTTAGGAAAAGACAATATAACCGATTTTCTTGCAGTGAGTTTTTCTTCCCCGGATTATGTAGGACATCGTTATGGAGTGAGTGCTGTGGAAACCGAGGATACCTATTTGCGTTTGGATAAAGATTTGGGGCGTTTCTTAAGCTTTTTGGATCAAAAAGTGGGCAAGGGAGAATATACGGTATTCTTAACAGCCGATCACGGAGCAGTAGAAGTACCGTCTTATCTGGAAAGCTTGAATATGCCCGGAGGGAATTTCAGCACAAAGGAACTTCACGACCAGTTGAATACTTTTCTAACCGAGAAATTTGGAAGTGATAAGCTTGTCAAGAATATTTCTAACGAACAAATTTTCTTAGATCAAGCCTTGTTGAAAAAAATAAATATCGCTTCTGAGGATGTGGAAACAGCCATTGTAAACGAGATCAAGAACTATAAAAATGTTGCAGAGGCCTACACGGGAACGGCGATGAGAAATGGTGAGTTTGTACATGGAGTTACACATAACTTGCAAATGGGATATAATTTTAAGCGTTCTGGTGATGTTTTGTATATACTGGATCCTAGTTATATCCCGTCTTCATCAAAAACAGGAACAACACATGGTTCCGGTTATGCCTACGATACACATTCGCCTTTGTTGTTCTTTGGAAAAGGAATCAAACAGGGTGAAACCTTAAAACGTACGGAAATTCCCGATATAGCCAATACTATTTGTGCGCTATTGGGAATCGCTTATCCCGATGGAAAAACCGGGGAGCCTATCAGTGAGGTGATAGAGTAACTTCCTTAAAAGGGAGGGACTATACTCCCTTCCTTTGGAGGGGTTGGGGGAGGATTTCAGAATAATTTTCCCAAAATCCCTTTCCACCGATACGAACGAATAAAAGCGCCTTCTTCTTGCGATACAAGAAAGGGCGTTTTTTCTTTTTTAGCTGAAAAATAACCTCGGAGGTTATCGATAAGCGTTTGTAGCTTTCGTTGTTTCCACGCCATTTTAGCTGAAGCGATGAGCGTAATGAAAAATCCGTAGCGTAGGGTGTACATGGCTTTTCCCTGTAAGAATTTTGCTTTTTTGTTGTAGTTTTTTCCAGTAGGGCGCAAGTGTTTTACTTTTAGGGAATCGTCGGTGTGGATTTCATAACCGTGAAACCTTGTGAGTAATTCATCGACAGTGTCCCAACCCATCGCACTTTTAAGTCCGCCAATGGCTTTAAAACAGGGTTTTCTATAGGCTTTAAAAGCTCCTCTCACATGGTCTTTGTTCATGGGATGGTTCAGCATCCATTCCTTTTTTTCATTTTCTTCATAAACAAAACCTCCGGCCAGGCCTATTTTTTCGCTTTTACTGAAGATTACAGCGATTTTTTCAAAATAATCAAGGGGTAAAATCAGATCAGAATCCAGTTTTACGATAAAATCATAGTGTTCGTCCAAAATTGCTAAGCCTTTGTTGAAAGCGTTAACCACCTTACTGCCGGGCATGTGTTCTGAAGTGGATACGGCGTTCAGTTTTTGAATGAAATTGTATTCAGCAACAAAAGAATCGATAATTGTTTCTGTGTTGTCGGTGGAGTTATCGTTGACAACAACCACCTTTTTGGGTAGCAAAGTCTGTTTGACAATAGAATCCAGCGTCAGTTTTATAAAAGCTTCTTCGTTATGGGCGGGAATGACGATGTAATAATCCATGTTCAAAAAATGATGACTTGTTAGGATTTTTTGCGTTCAGCATAGACAATGTAGTATCTCGGCGTAAAATAGCGTAGCAAAGGCCGAATCCCTATTTTTTTAACCGGATTGGTCCACTTGTCTCTTTTTTTGATCTCCCAGCCTGCTTTTTCCAATAACCAATCGAATTGCCAGTCTTCAAATTCGTGATAATGTCTGTCCCATATATCAGTTTTACTTCTGTACGCCCGCGAAAACCATAATCGTAATGGCACAGAGGCAATCAGTTTGTCAGATTTAATAGCTTTGAGGGTGTTGTAGGGTGCGATGAGGTGTTCGAAGATTTCAAAAGCGGTCACGACATCAGCATCTGTTTGTGCAACGGCTGTAGTGTCAAGGTCAAGGTCTTCGCCTTGTGTGTTTGTCACCTCATAACCTCGCTCTTTCATGATTTTGCTGAAAGGGTTTTCCACTCCCAGATCCAATATTTTGGCAGGTTGAGGGAGGCTGGATTCGAGGAATTCTATTGTTTTTTTATAGCGTTTGCTTGGAAAGCTGTTTTCGTACATATCAACATTTATAAACCAGCGCGTTGATGTTCATTCCGGCGCCGACACTTGCAAATATAACAACATCTCCTTTATGTATTTCCTGATTCTCGATCATTCCTTTTTTAACGGAATCAAATAGGGTAGGAATGGTGGCTACGGAACTGTTCCCAAGTTCGTGGATATTCATAGGCATAATACCTTCGGGCATTTCTTTTCCGTACAGTTTGTAGAAACGTTGGATGATAGCATCGTCCATTTTTTCATTAGCCTGATGGATGAACACTTTTTTTACATCTTCGATGTCAACACCACTTTTTTCCAAACATTCTTTCATAGCGTTGGGCACATAGGTCACGGCAAATTCATAGATTCTCCTGCCGTACATTTTGATGTATTTGGTGTTGCAGTCTAACGATTGACAATAAGATTTTCCGAAGAAAAGATAGTAGGCCTCATCATAGGCATAGGTAGTTGAAAGATGGGACAGAATACCTCCTTTATCAGTAGTAGATTCGATAATCGCTGCTCCCGCACCATCAGAATAGATCATGGAATCCCGATCGTGTTCGTCGACAACCCGCGAAAGGGTTTCAGCGCCAACAACCAAACATTTTTTGGCAATACCGGCCTTGATAAATGCCTGAGCTTGAATCATTCCTTCTATCCATCCCGGGCAACCAAAAAGCAGGTCGTAGGCCACACATTTCGGATTTTTGATCTTTAAAGCGTGTTTTACTCTGGATGCAATACTGGGAACGGCGTCACTTTGAACAGTTCCTTTTTTAATATCGCCAAAATTGTGGGCGACGATAACATAATCAAGGATTTCTTTGTCTATTTGAGCGTCTTCAATGGCTTTTTCTGCAGCAAAGAAAGCGATGTCGGAGGTAGTGTATTTATCTTCCACATACCGTCTTTTTTGAATTCCGGTAATGGCTTTGAATTTTTCAATAATGACTTGATTGGGATGTGAAAAAGAACTTCCGTCTGTATTGAGAAATTCGTGCTGTGAAAAATCACTGTTCTTTGTTATTTGGGAAGGGATATAACATCCCGTCCCGGTAATCTTGATGTGCATCGTGTTCTAATTTTACTAAATATATGGATATTAATTGTTTGCTGAAGGAATTCAGGAATTATTTTACGATGTCCAAATGCTGATTGTTACATATTTCCTTGTGAAAAATAGAAAGAGGTTGTCTGAAAAGTATTTAACGGATTGATATGTCAGTCTGAGCCTGTCGAAGACATTTTTTTGTATTGCAATGAATTATACTTCGACAAGCTCAGTATGACAATGGTTTTATACTTTTTAGACAACCCCTTAGTTCTGATGTTATAGAGTTTGCTAAGTTTATGCTTCTATATAATCCTCGATAGGAGCACAGGTACACATTAAATTACGATCGCCATAGGCTTCATCTACACGTCTTACGGTAGGCCAGAATTTGTTTTCAGCGATATGTTCAAGTGGATAAGCCGCTTTTTCTCTGGAATAAGAGAACGGCCAATCTGTTGCGGTAAGCATTTTTAATGTATGCGGAGCATTTTTCAGTACGTTGTTGGTGCTGTCTTCCGGTAATTCGTCAATTTCATTTTTGATCGCGATCAAGGCGTCACAAAAACGATCCAATTCAGCAAGACTTTCACTTTCCGTAGGCTCGATCATCAAAGTACCTGCAACTGGGAAAGAAACCGTAGGTGCGTGGAATCCGTAGTCGATCAATCGCTTGGCGATGTCGGTTACTTCAATGCCTTTGGCTTTAAACGGTCTACAGTCAATGATCATTTCGTGGGCAGCCCTTCCTTTTTCTCCGGTATATAAAACTTCAAACGAACCATTAAGCCTGCTTTTAATGTAGTTTGCGTTTAAAATGGCTGTGCTGGTTACTTGTTTTAAACCGGCAGCCCCCAACATTTTAATATATCCGTAAGAGATAACACAGACCAAAGCACTTCCCCATGGAGCGGCAGAAATAGCTTCAATAGCTTCGCTACCTCCTGTTTCTATCACTGGATTAGACGGTAAGAATTTTACCAGATGTTCAGCAACACAGATGGGTCCAACTCCCGGTCCACCACCACCGTGTGGAATGGCAAAGGTTTTGTGCAAGTTCAAATGACAAACATCGGCTCCAATCGTTGCCGGATTGGTCAATCCAACCTGTGCGTTCATATTGGCACCATCCATATATACTTGTCCGCCATTGTCGTGGATAATCTGCGTAATTTCTTTGATAGAGGATTCAAAAACTCCGTGCGTGGATGGATAAGTAACCATCAATGAGGAAAGATTTTCTTTGTGCAATTCAGCTTTTTCGCGGAGATCGTCAACATCGATATTTCCTCTTTCATCGGTTTTGGTTACCACTACTTTCATACCTGCCAATACCGCTGAAGCCGGATTGGTTCCGTGTGCAGAAGCAGGGATCAAACAGATGTTTCTATGTCCTTGTCCGTTGGCTTTGTGATAAGCCCTTATGGCCATTAGTCCGCTGTATTCTCCCTGTGCTCCCGAGTTAGGCTGTAGTGAAGTTCCGGTGAAACCGGTAATAACGTTTAATTGTTCTTCAAGTGTTTTCAAGACCTCGTGATAACCGGCAGCTTGTTCAACCGGAGCAAAAGGGTGGATATTTCCCCATTCAGGCCAGCTGATCGGCAGCATTTCTGAAGCGGCATTCAATTTCATCGTACAAGAACCCAATGAGATCATAGAGTGGTTTAAAGAGAGGTCTTTGCGTTCCAGTTTCTTGATGTATCGCATCAAAGCTGTTTCAGAATGGTATGCGTTGAAAACCTCGTGTTCCAAAAATGGGGAAACACGGGTAGTTCCGTTCAAAATAGCTTTGTTTTCTGCCAGACGGTCGATTTTTACAGTATCTTTTCCGGCGGCATCAGCAAAAATTTGAACAATGGTGTTGAGGTCTTCCAAAGTAGTAGCTTCGTTGAGTGAGATAGCTACTTTGTCGTCTTCAATATATAAGAAATTGACTTCCTGAAGCTCAGCGATGTTTTTCACTTGTTGGGCATCTGCCTTGACCAAAAGAGTGTCAAAATAAGATTCGTTTAATTGTTCATAACCCAATTCAGCTAAAGCATTGGCCAAAGCAACAGTAGAATGATGTACTTTGTCCGCAATGTATTTTAAGCCTTTAGGTCCGTGGTAAACGGCATACATCCCTGCCATAACGGCCAATAATACCTGAGCGGTACAGATGTTTGATGTAGCTCTGTCTCTCTTAATGTGTTGCTCCCGGGTTTGCAATGCCATTCTTAAGGCTTGGTTACCATCCATATCCTTGGTGATTCCAATAATCCTACCCGGAATATTACGCTTGTAAGCTGCTTTTGTGGCAAAATAAGCAGCGTGTGGTCCACCATATCCTAAAGGAATACCAAAACGTTGCGTAGTACCTACAACCACTTCAGCACCAAATTCTCCCGGAGGGGTTAAGTTGACTAAACTCAGGATGTCTGCCGCAACTGCAACTTTGATGTTGTTTTTATTGGCTTCTGAAACAAATTCAGCATAGTTGAAAACAGCTCCGTATTTCCCCGGATATTGTAAAAATACTCCGTAGAAGTCTGTTGAAAAATTGAATGAAGTATGATCACCAACTACCAATTCGATACCATGCGGTTCTGCGTGTGATTTTAAGACAGAAAGGGTTTGCGGTAATACTTCTTCGGAAACGAAAAATTTATTGATGTTGTTCTTTTTCTGATCACGGCTTCTAACGCTATAGAGCATGGTCATGGCCTCAGCAGCAGCGGTACTTTCATCCAACAAGGAAGCGTTGGCGAGTTCCATCCCGGTAAGATCGGAGATCATGGTTTGGAAGTTCAAAAGTGCTTCCAGCCTCCCTTGTGCAATTTCAGCTTGATAAGGTGTATAGGCGGTATACCATCCCGGATTTTCCAAGATGTTTCTTTGTATCACCGATGGTGTGATGGATTCGTGATAACCTAAACCTATATATGTTTTATAAATTTTGTTCTTACTGGCCAGTTGCTTTAAATGAATCAAATATTCGTGCTCAGTCATTGCTTCCGGAAGATCAAGGTCTGATCTTAAACGAATTCCGTCAGGGAATGTTTCGTATAGAAGTTCATCCATATTTTTAACACCGATGGTTTTGAACATGGTGCCTAAATCATCTTGTTGAGGGCCAATATGCCTTGTAACAAAAGAATCTGTTCTCATTGTAAGCGTCTAAAAATGTTATAATTTGCGCAAAAGTACATATTATTCCTCTCTAAAAAAACAATTTGTTAAATCGGTGAGAGGGAATCCCTTTTTAATCGTACTTGTATGTATTTGCAATGAAAAATTGATATCGTTTTGTTTAAAAAAGTACTTTTGAAAGGGTTTTAACTAAAGTTTTACACAGTCTGTGAACGAATTAGATTTTCACTGATTATTTTATTGATATGAAACAGTTGAAGTGGCTTTTCGATTTTTATTTGGATTCAAGTGTTCAAGTAGCCTTGGCTGTTTATGCGCTAGTGAGGGTGAGCTTGTCCAATTTTGATCTGCCTTATGACGAAGCCATTAGTTATGCCTTGTTTTTTGGAACCATAGTTGAGTACGGTTTTATAAAATACAGTCCGCATGCCAAGTATTACATCTTTGTCTCGAATAAATATTATAGGGCAATTCAATTTTTTAGTGGTGCCTGTTTCATTATTGCGGTTTATTATATGTTCCAACTGAATAAGGCTACCTTAATAGCTGTGGGCGTACTTGTCTTATTGGCCTTTTTTTATGTGGTTCCTGCAATAAGCAGTAAGAGAAATTTCCGAAGTCTAAAAGGAATGAAAATCTATATCGTCGGGTTGACCTGGTCGATCTCTACGGTTTTACTGCCGGCGCTAAATGCTGAAATATCGATAGGTAGAGAAGTCTATTTGGAATTATTACAGCGTTTTATTTTTATTGTCGCCATAATGATCCCGTTTGAAATAAGAGACCTGAAAACCGATGAAAAATGGCTACTAACACTTCCGCAGGTGATGGGGGTCAAAAATGTAAAATTCTTAGGGGCTTTTTTAGTGACCCTGTTCTGTTTGCTTACGTTTTTTAAAAATGATTTAACCCTGAATGAAAAGTTAGTGGAGTGGGGTGTAGGGCTTGTGAGTCTGTTGTTGATTGGGTTTGCTCGAAAAGAGCAATCGGATTATTATTCTAGTTTTTTTGTGGAAAGTATTCCTTTGCTTTGGTGGGGACTTCTCTTACTTTTTGTTTAAACTTCTGTACCTGTACTTATTTTCTTTTTCATCTCCTCCTTTTTTTGTGCGTCCAATGATTTCAGCTTGGCTTCGTTACACAATTTTGTGAGCTTTCCGTTTTTTTCGGAATACGATTTGGTGGTGTCGCACCACATCAGTCGGAATTTTAACTTCATCTTTTCCCAAAATGTAGCTTCTCCATACTGCATTTTGTCACAAATCTGTTTTGCTTCCTCACAAGAGATTAAGAAGTACTTTTTTATGCTACTCATTTTTTAAACCAATTATTTTCTAAACAGTCCATCAAAGCAGTTCTGGCGCGATGAACGATCACCCATAAATTAGACGGAGTGATATTCAATTCTTTACAAATATCTTCGGTATCTATACCTTGTACCGTTTTCATAGTGAATACTTTGGCTTGTTTTTCGGGAAGTTTCATAACACATTCCTGAATTGCTAAGCCCAGTTCTTCATTTTGCATGGCGTCTTCCGCATTAATATCAAAAGGATCGGCTATATGGTCTTCAAGCCAATCGCCTTCCCCATCTTCCTTGTTGGAATAGCCCATTTTTATTTCGGCTTTTCCTTTTTTTGAATTGATCTTGCGGTAATAATCAATTATTTTTCTTTTCAGGATAGAGATCAACCAGGTGCGTTCTGCGGCATCCCCTTTATAGTTAGCGGCCGATTTCAATCCTGCCAAAAAGGTCTCCTGTACCAAATCTTCAGCGACAACGGAATCGTTTACTCTAGTGATGGTATAGTTAAAAAGGTAGTCTGCATACAGATCTACCCAATTGGAAGGATTTAGTTTGTTTTTGGGCACAAGCAATTTATTTTATATCAAATGTACATTATTTTTTTCATTGGAAATTATAGAGAAATGTTAATCGGCTAACAATAAGTTTTTCTGAAGTCGAATGAAAATCTGTAATTTTAGTGTTTGTGTAACGAGTTGTGTGTTAGCTTAAAAAACGACAAAATGGATGAAATAGAAAAATACATTGAGCAATTTCCAGAAAATGTTCAAGGCATTTTACGAAACATGCGAAAGTTGATAAAGGACAACGCCCCGGAAGCCGAAGAAAAAATTTCTTATGGCATGCCCGGTTATAAGATTCACGGGAAACCACTGGTCTACTTTGCTGCATATAAAAATCATATAGGATTTTATGCCACACCGACTGGGCACAGTGAATTTAAAGACGAACTTTCAAAATATAAACATGGCAAAGGTTCAGTCCAATTTCCACTTGACAAACCAATGCCCTACGAACTAATTGAAAGAATTGTGAAATATAGAGTGACAGAAAACAACACTAATAATAAGAAATAAAGCAAAAGTTGTCCCCATTTGTATATGCCGATCGTCATTAGGGTGAATTTAAAAAACAATCAAAATGAAAGAATTTGCATTAATCTTCAGACTAAAAGACATTACCGACTTTAAACCATCGCCTGAACAAATGCAGGAACGGATGAACTGGCTGGGAAGCATTGCAGCACAAAACAAGTTGGTGGACAAGGGAAATACCCTTTTGCCCGTTCCGGGAAGTGCCAAAACCGTAAAACCCGACAATGTGGTAACGGACGGTCCTTACACCGAAATCAAGGAATTTATCAGTGGTTATATTGTGGTAAAAGCCGAAACGATTGATGAAGCAGTTGAAATGGCACAAGAAAACCCGATTTTCAAAATCGGTGGCAATATTGAAGTTCGGGAAGTTATGAAACGTGATTAGTATTGGGAAATAAACAATTACATAAGGAACTTTTACCACATTTATTCCGACAGGAATATGCAAAAATGACGGCTGTTTTATGCCGTCATTTTGGTTTAAAACACATTGAAATTGCCGAAGATATCGCAAGCGACACATTTCTGAAAGCTTCTGAAAATTGGGCAATTAATGGTGTTCCTGATCATCCAACGGCTTGGCTTTATACGGTAGCAAAGAACAAAACCAAAGATTATTTCAAACACATTTCTGTTTTTGAAACGAAAATCAAAGATGTCTTAAAACCGAAAGAACTTGAGAAAGAAAAGGACTTCGAATTTAGCAATCAAAACATTGCGGATAGTCAATTGGCAATGATTTTTGCGGTTTGCAATCCTGCTAATTCTACCGAGAGTCAGATTGCTTTGGCGCTTAAGGTTTTATGTGGTTTCAGTGTAGAGGAAATCGCCAATGCTTTCCTATCCAAAACCGAAACCATAAAAAAACGCCTGCTAAGGGCCAGGAATAATCTTTGCAACGACAATTTTAAAATCAAATCATTAAGTGAAACAGAAATAAAATCAAGATCAGATACGGTTTTAAGAACATTGTACTTGCTGTTTAATGAAGGTTACTTTTCAAAAACTAATAATCAGTTAATCAGGAAAGAACTCTGTTCGGAAGCTGTCCGACTTACTTTGATACTTACAGAAAATCCATTAACCAATACACCACAGACAAATGCCTTACTTGCTTTAATGTGCTTCCAAAGTTCACGGCTTGAAGCGAGGACAAACGACAAAGGAGAAACCATTCTTTTTGATGAACAGGATAAAAACCTATGGGACAAATCACTGATTGAAAAAGGCAATTATTATTTAGTGAATGCTTGTACAGGGAATGACATTTCCAAATTTCACCTCGAGGCAGGGATAGCCTATTGGCATACAACGCCTGTTGATAAAAACAAATGGCAGCACATTTTGCAATTGTACAATCAACTGATCCAAATAGAATATTCGCCTGTGATTGCATTGAATAGAACATTTGCTTTTGCCAAAGTTTACGGATGTGAAAAAGCCATTATCGAAGCTGAAAAGTTGAACCTGACCGAAAGCAATTATTATCATAAATTATTGGGGTATTTGTATGCAGAATTAGTTATTGACAAAGCGATTGACCATTATGAGCAAGCTATTCAATTGACAAAATCCAAAACTGAAAAACAAACCATCAAAAGGGAAATTGAGCAATTGAAAGCAAAAGGCAATATGCAATAAGGATCCTCCGCTACCGCGCGAGTCTTCTCGCGTGGTCTCTTACTCCTCCTAAGCTTTTACCCCGTATATTTTAAGGAATAAACAATGTAACAAATTCATAGGTCAGGATACTAACAGATTATAAAATATAGATGGAGTGTTCCCGGTAATTTATCGGGATGTTTTCGTGTAATGACAAGAAGAAAAATGAAAAAGATATGCAAAATGAATTAATTTCCAGAATAGTAAAGATTTTTCCAATGACGGAAAAGAAAAATCTGTTTTATTCTATGTTGAAGACCCAAAATCTGCATATTATCTGGAATGTCTTGAAGATTCAACAATTTATGTTGCATATTTCAGACCCGATGATGCCGAATTTATCCAAAAATATCCTCGATTTGAATCCCTATGCAGAATTTTAACCGAAGACATTTTTAAACAAACCCATGAGACTTTTAGCTTATATACATTGTAATCCATTAGAGCGATACCAAATGCTACTCGAAAAGCGACCTGATTTGGTTCAACGTGTTTCTCAACAACATTTGGCGAGTTTTTTAGGATATACATCTGAATCACTTAGTAGAATCAAGAAAAGGATAGACACTAAGATGAAACCTTCAGGGGATTAATTCTTTCTCTTTAAAATACTTGGCCTGGCACCAACAGTCAAAAACCAAAAGGTAATAACCATAAACCTCAAAATATATTTGATACCAAAACGCCATTATTAAAAAAAGCAAGTTTGAGCATAACATTAGCCTGAATAAATTCTGTAGTTGAGGCGTTCAAGTATTCCTGGTTTTTAATACATCGACATGCTTTGCCACATGCGTTAGCGTCATCGGAATACTTGAAATGGAAAGAGCGATCATCAATACCGCCATATTTTTATTGACAGGTGATAACAGTTTGTATAGTAGTAGGGCAAAAAAATAAAGCAGATAAGGCAAACAATTTCAGCTGTGACAGCAAGCCTGAAAGTCAATTCATTATCAAGTATGTTGTTTGCTATTAAAGCAGGGTTTTCCCAATCAAAAAGTGTCGAAGGCACGTAGACAAGACCATAGATACCGGTTAGAATAAATATTAAATACACTAAGCCGGATAGTCGAGCGAGATAAGTGTTTGACATTTTTGTAATTTTTATTTTTTGTCTTTCAAAAATAGATAAAAGAAATCATGTGAAAATTGACGATTGTTAAGAAAATATGATAATTGCTACTGAGCTTTTGAAACATCTGGGTTTTTACGTAGTCATTTAACTTCAATAGGCTTTTAATCCGAATTTTAAGGATTAAAAGTGTGTAACAAATCCCCGAGTTGGGATACTAACAAAACATACAATCTAGGATAGTGTTATCTGGACAAGTTTGGTACAGGAGTTTATGATAAAAATAGCTCTACTGATATCTTTAGAAAAGCACAATAAACAATATGTTGTATACTGTTGGAGTTATCATTTCCTTATTTTTATGTGTTATCCTTTTGACAAAAAAGGACAAAAGTCAAGCGGATAAAATACTGGCTTTATGGCTCCTTATTTCAGGGGTTCATTTGTTTATGTTCAACCTATATATCACCAAGCAATACCGTCAATTTCCTTACCTTTTAGGGTTTGATCTTCCCATGCCTTTACTGCATGGGTCATTTATATTTTTATATGTTACAGCCCTAACTCAAAAAGAAAGGCTAAAAGCAAAAATGGCGTTGCACTTTGTTCCCTATTTTGTAGGACTATGTACTTTACACCCTTTTTTCATATTACCTTATCATGACAAAATAAACACATATGATAACAAAGGAGCCGGTTTTGAAGTATTGTTGATCATTTTGTTTGTCGCAATCATTATTTCAGGGATTGGATATACCCTTGTGTCATTACAAAAATTATATCGACACAAGAAAAACATTACAAATCTCTTTTCAAACACTGAAAAAATCAATTTGTCTTGGCTTCGTTATCTGATATTAGGATCTGGCATTATTTGGTTGTTGGTTATTTTTGGAACAGACGAGGTCATATTTGGGGCTATTGTCGTTTATGTATTTTTTATCGGTTTTTTTGGGATAAAGCAAGTGGGGATTTTTACCAATCCCACCAAATTTGTTAGAGATAAGCCCATCATTCAATCAATTCAAAATAATATTGAAGAGAGAATCAGTACATCTAAAAAAAACAAATACGAAAAATCAAATCTATCGTACTCACAGGCAGACGCAATATATGAGAATTTGACACAAATAATGCAAGAGGAGAAACCCTTTCTAAATCCTTACCTTGGTTTAAATGATCTGGCTGAAAAATTGCAAGTTCATCCCAATACACTTTCCCAAATCATCAACACTAAGGAACAACGAAACTTTTTCGACTATATCAACAGACATCGGATAGAGCAATTCAAACATGAGATATCACGTCCTGACAATCAAAAATTCACAATACTTTCCATCGCATATGATTGTGGTTTTAACTCAAAGACCACATTCAACCGTAACTTTAAAAAGGTCACCGGTCTTTCACCTACTCAATATTTAAAGCAGGTTAAGTCTCATTTAGGCTCCAGTTAATAATGCAACTTTTCTAGATTTACTTATGGGTTGGTATGCCTGAGAGCGAAATGAAGTCCCACCTTACATATTGGGGCGATTTTTATTAGCGTGTAATTCATCTTTGTTTTAAATTAAAAAAATATGAAATGGTAAAACAGATGAAATTATTATCCCTGTTTGCATTGGTGTTAATTTTTCAGCACAATGCTTTTGGTCAGGACAGCTTAAAAACACAAAAATGGTTTATTGGCTATGAAACATTAGAAATGAGTATGAACCGATTCCAAAACTTTGCCGGAGAGGTTGGTTACCGTATCAACCCGAAACATCAAATAAGGATGATGGCTGGTGAAGTAAAACTTACTGAGCAACATTTAAGTAGCAAATGGCAAGCATATGCCGTAGATGGAAAAAATGTAGATGGTTATTTTAGAATATATGAATTGTATTATGACCGATTTTTCTTCAAGAGAAAAAACTGGTATGCAAGCGGAAGTATGGCTTATGTCCGCGATAAATATAATCACTTGATATCAGACAGAAGGATAGATAATGAAACAGCCACTATCGGGTTTGCTATAGGTTATAAAAAAATAAATCTGTTTGGTGTGAAGCATTTGTATATCAATGCATCCATTCCATTTCGCTATTACTTTAATAGCATACCAGAAACACAATGGGGAGATACAAAGATAGAGCAGCATAAATATGTTAATAATATTTGGTTTTATATCGGATATCAGTTCTAAAAGTAAGGTTGCTTTGTTTCATAGAACCCCCACTACTGTGTTTGGTTCTTTAACTTTTGCAAAGCTTTTAATCCGAATTTTAAGGATTAAAAGTGTAACAATTTTTCAGGTTAGTATACTAACAAGCTGTATAACAATAATGTTTAAATGAAAAAACATGAGGATTAAAAACTTTATTTTATTAATTGTAGTATGTGTTTCAATACAAGCGTTTAGTCAAAAAGCCGTACTAAATCCTGATAATAATCCAGCTGATAAAAAATTTGTTGCGGACGAAAGTTCAGAAATGACCTGGTTTATGTTACAGGATACTGTCAAGATCGAAATTGGAAAAGTATTTACTAAAATTGAGAAGAATAAAAAGGAAATAGTTGTCATCACCACAGTTGATATGAAACAAACTGCTTCAAAATGGACGGACACTACCGTTGTTGAAACCGCAAATTTCAAGCCGGTTTACCATTCATCTTATAATCAACAAAGGGATATGGTGTTAAATTTTGGAAAAGCGGTAACAGGTTACTATCTGGATAAAAAAACAGGAACAAAAACAACTATTTCAGAAAAAACCGAAAAGTCATATTTCGACAGTAATTTTTATCCACAGCTCATAAGATGTCTTCCCTTGGAAGAGGACTATTCCACTGTGATTTCAATTTTTGATTATAACCCTAAGGCTAAAACCGGGGTCATTACTGCAACGGTAAAAAGTGTGGAAAAAACATCGATGCGTTTAAACGAACAAGAACATTCCGTATGGAAAGTCCAATCCACCGATGATATTTCAAAGAACACCGCAATCAGTACCTATTATATAGATGACAAAACTCGAAAAATCCTTAAACAGAATATCGATTTTAACGGTAGGAAAATGTCAATGGAATTAAATGAAACTTTTTAAAAAATCAGACTAAGCAACCAAATATGAATTCAAGAAAAAAAACTGCACGAACTGCGGGGCTATGGTACCTGCTATTAGCAATAGCGGGGGGTTTTGGAACAATGTATGTACCCCTCAACATTACAGTTTCCGGAGATGCCTCTGCAACAGTTCAAAACATCGTCGATTCAGGATGGATATACCAATTAAGTATAGTAAGTAGCTTAGCCGGCAATGTATTTTTCATCTTTCTGGCATTAACACTCTACCGTTTATTTAAAGATGTGGATTCGAAGCAGGCGAGACTTCTGGTAACGTTGGTGTCTGTTTCTGTGCCTATAACTTTTCTTAGTACTCTAGCATTGGTGCCTGCTGAAATGATTGCAAGTGGAACCAATTATCTGAGTGTTTTTGACATCAGTGAACAAAATGCAATGGCCTTGTGGGCTGTGAATTTATTTGATCAGGGCATCTTATTCGTGAAAATTTTCTGGGGACTTTGGCTTTTGCCATTTGGGATTCTGGTTATTAAATCAGAATTTATTCCAAAAATATTTGGCATTTTGTTAGTGATGAATTGTTTTGCCTATTTAATTACGGCTTTCGTCAGTCTTATGGAAATTCAACTTATGGACGTGTTCACTTATATTTTGATACCTTTTTTAGTGATGGGTGAATTTTCAATTATATTTTGGCTTTTGATTAAAGGAGCAAAAGAAACATCTACTTATTCAGTGAGCACTAACATTTAAAATTTATAAGCAATTGAAAAAAGTTTGCATTATAGGAGCATCAGGGAAACTTGGCAAATATATGGTTCAGCATGCACTGGATCGAAATTACGAGGTTGTCGGTGTTTGCAGGAAAAAAAGTGTCGAAAAACTGGATCAGTTTAAAGATCGGATAACCATTGTCCCGGGAATGACAAATGGCCGGCAGGTGATTAAAAAAGCCGTAGAAGGATGTGATGGAGTGCTCACCGTGTTGGCACCGTGGGGAGTTAACAATTACTCATCAGGAACGGCACAAGCGGTACTGGATTTTGCCGAGCCCCATGCACGTCTGATTTTTTCCTGCGGGTGGCATATTACTAAAGACGGGAAGGATGAATATACGTGGATGATGAAAACGCTTGTAAAAGTTGCCGGTTGGATTGCTAAAATGTTGCGACTCGTTGATATTCAGGATCAGGTTAGGGCCTGTGATCTGGTATTTGCCAGTGATAAAAACTGGACTGTTGTGCGAGGCAGCAATCTCGAGGAGGGGGAAAGTGAGGGACTACCTGTATGGAGTGAGCATGTGGGGGATTCTATCTTGAAAAGCAACCTTGTACGGCGAATCGATTTTGCCCTTTTTATGGTAGAAGCGCTCGAAAATGATGAACTAATTCATAAAGCACCTGCAATTGTTGGTTGTCAAAGTCCTTCGGCACTTGCTCACAAATCCAATATTAAAGTTTAGCAAATATTTTATAATAGTCTAGGTACATAACAGCGGTAACCATTGCACAAGTAACTAGTTTTATAAAAACAAGATACATAAGAGTCCTTTTAAGGTGCCTTTCTCCAACTTTTTGTTTGCGGTAGGTTACTTTCTTGCCTTGCGGGCATAACCAGTAGTTCCTGCCTCAACATAAATAAAACCTTCCGGGCCGCCTTTATATGTGCCATGGGGTGGGATAAAACTTTTGATCCGTTTCTTTTCCAGAAAGGCATAGTTCTCCCCGCTGCTAAAGATTATTCACATTTAAGTCATGATAAACACTTTATAAACAGCTTTCCATATAACTAGCTCTTTACTAGTATTATAAAATCAGTATCAAAATATTTGCTTAGAGTTATTGCAGTTTTAGAGGAGAAATACTTTCTTTGCACTAATTTATAATCAGTCTAAATTAATCAGTGATAAAACGAATCAACTTTATGAAAAAATTGCTACTCTTGGTGTTAATGACCTATAGCTTTTATAGTGCTGCTCAAACCGGTTCTATTGCCGGTACAGTCAAAACATCCGATCAAAAACCTGCTCAATTTGTTAATATTGTCATTAAAGATAGCGACATAGCAGGTGTTACCGATAAAGGTGGTGCTTTTTTTCTTTCTGATATTCCTGCGGGAGATCAAACTATTGTTTTTAGTTCTATAGGATTCAAAACCCTGGAGAAACACGTGCAGGTAAAGAGTGACGAGACGACAACCCTGAATATTATTCTGGAGGAGTCAGTCGACGAACTTGGAATGGTAGAAGTTTTTGGGACTGCAAGCAGAATATCTGAAAAGGCCAATGAGGTTCCTTCAACCTTAACAATGATTTCCGAAAAGGAAGTGGAGCGCCAGAGTGAGATCAGTACGAATCTTCCGGCTCTCCTTATGCAAAAGATTCCCAGCATTTCGCCTAGCGAAGAAAGCCAGAACAATTTTATTGGTAAAATAAGAGGTCGGGATTTCTTGGTGTTGATAGACGGTGTTCCGCAAAGTACCCCCTTGCGGAATGGAGGTCGGGACTTGAAATCTATTGATATTACTGCTATTGAACGGATTGAAGTGGTGAACGGTGCTTCGGCTATGTATGGTAATGGTGGAGCAGGCGGAATTATTAATTATGTAACCAAAAAAGCTCCCCGGAATGATGCTTTTAGTTCGACTACAAACCTGAATGGATCTATCAACTTGGTCGATGGGGCTCAAACCGCCGGATACAATCTTTCCCAGACTTTTGCAGGCGATATTGGGTCATTTGATTATCTGGTATCAGGAAAGATAGGAGAAACCGGGGTCAGCCGTTCGGCAGATGGAGAAATAATCAGTCCTTTTTATGGCATAGGGGAAACCGATACCTATAATGCGCTGGCAAAACTTGGATATGATTTTTCTGATGAACATCGAATCGAATTCATGGCGAATTATTATAAGAGCGTCCAAGATAGTAAATATGTGGGCACTCCGGGCGAATTTGGTGTGTCTCCTTCCATTGGGGTTCTTGGAGATTCTGATATCCGCGGGGGAACACCTTATAATAACACCTATAGCTTAAAATATGAAGGCCAGTTTAAAAGGACAGAGGCCGTTCTAAGTGCTTATTACAACGATTTTAAAACCATTTTTGAAGGCTGGAATCAGATTTACTCTACCAATAAGGGAGTACGCCTGAATTTTAATACACCCTTTAGCCTTGGGGAGGACAAAAGCCTTTCCCTGATTTATGGCTTGGATGTACTGAAGGACTATACGGCTCAGAAAACACTTGAGGAAAGTTTTGTGACACCGGATATGGATATGTCGAGTATTGCTCCTTATCTACAATCAAAATTTACATTTAATAATGACTGGATTTTCAAGGCCGGACTACGGTTCGAAAATATTAAATTCGAAGTTGGTGACCTCACCACCAGTGAAGGCGAAGTAGTAGAAGGAGAATCTGATCGGTATAATGCCATAGTATTTAATGCGGGAGCCAGATACAACAGGCTTTCTTTTCTACAACCCTTTATTAGTTTTTCTCAAGGCTATTCCATAGGCGATGTAGGGCTTATTTTGCGTAACGGGGTGCCGCTTAGTGCGATCAATGCTAAACCTGTGGTGGTGGACAACTATGAACTTGGTATCAGCGGAAGGTGTCAGATTTTTAACTACCAGCTTGCAGGCTACTATAGCTATTCAGAAAGAGGAACCCGTTTTAGTGAGGTAAGTCCAGGGGTATATGATGCTACTCAACTACCACAAAGAATATATGGTCTGGAAATTGTATTGGGTGCTCAACCAACAAGCTGGCTCCATATAGGAGGGACATTAGGATATATGGATGGGAAAGAAGATGTAGATAACGATGGTGATTTTAAGGGAGAAATAGATAATAGCAATTTATCTCCCCGGAAAATCACAGCCAATGCAGATTTTAAGATCACGAAGGATTTTAACTTTCTTTTACAAATGGTGAATATTGGTTCGCGGGATGTTTTTCCTCCGGAAGAATATAATTATGGAAGATATCCTATCTCCGGGTATACCTTGTTTGATATGTATGTTTCCTACCAGCTCAAAAATATGCTAATTACTTTTTCTGTCAATAATTTGTTCAACCAAGACTACTTTCCTGTACATTCCGAAGTCCGGGGAGCCAATTTCGAGGGGAGATATTATGTAAAAGGTCGAGGTGCTACGGCAAACATCGGTATCAAAGTCAGTTTGTAGTTAGTGGGTGAATAAAGCAAAACAGCTTAATTCCGGTAAAAATATCCGTAAGGGTTAAAATTGTATTTTAGTGCATACAAAATGAGTTCAATAATAACATAACCACCAATACAATGAAAATAAGAATACTGTTTCTATTTGTTGTTTTCCTTTCAGGATTTATGGCAAATGCACAAACTGAAGTCATTACCGGAGAAGATGTAGCGGTTACTGATACTGAATCTGGAAAAGTCCGTGGATTTATCCAAAACGGAATTTATACGTACAAAGGAATACCCTACGCAAGAGCTGAACGCTTTATGCCAGCGACAAAAGTAGAACCCTGGGAAGGGGTGAGAAGTTCCACAATGTATGGTCCCGTGGCTCCTTTAATGATACCTACCACACAAGTTCAAGATGAATCCGAATTTGTTTTTGATCACGATTGGGGTTATACCAGCGAAGATTGTCTTCGACTAAACGTTTGGACCCCAAGCATTGACGACAGTAAAAAAAGACCGGTCCTTTTTTGGATTCACGGTGGTGGTTATACCGCAGGTTCCAGCCAAGAATTACCATCTTACCATGGAGAAAACTTAAGTGCTAAAGGTGATGTAGTAGTAGTTTCTATCAACCACAGACTAAACATTTTAGGCTTTTTGGATCTATCTGCCTATGGCGAAAAATACAAGGAATCTGCCAACAATAGTATGTTGGACATTGTTACTGCCTTGGATTGGGTAAAAACAAATATTTCCAACTTTGGTGGAGACCCGAACAACATCACCATTTTTGGTCAGTCAGGAGGTGGTGCCAAGGTAAATACCTTAATGGCGATGCCGAGAGCAAAAGGATTGTTCCATAAAGCAATCAACCAAAGTGGTTCGTTCAGGGGCAATTTGTCCAAAAAAGAAACAACCCAAGCTATTGCCGCAGAGGTTTTAAATCAACTTTCCCTATCTAAGAACCAAGTGGATAGTCTTCAATCAATTCCGTTTGATAAATTGAGTGCAGCAGGATCAGCGGCTCTAAACGTGGTAGCTGAAAAAATGAAGGAAGAAGGAATTGTCCCTGTTGGTTTTGGCCTTAACTGGGGTCCCAGTATGGACGGGTCTGTGCTCCCGTACGATTTAATGTCCTCGGAAGCATTCGAACTTTCCAAAGATATCCCATTGATGTTGGGTACTACCAAAAATGAATTCACGCCATTTATGAACGGACGCTTTTTCAAAGCATCGGAAGAAGAGGTGATAGCACATATCAAAGAAACCTATAAAGATAAGGCGGATGATTATATAGCTGCCGTTAAGAAAGCATATCCTAACGATACCAGGCCATCTGATTTATTGAATATAGATACCGCATTTAGGCCCGGGGCTGTGTTTCAGGCAAACCAAAAGTCGCAATTGGAGAACGGAGCAGCTGTTTACATGTTTATGTTTACTTGGCAATCCCCAGTTTTTGATGGGAAGTACAAAGCCCTTCATTGCATGGAGCTCCCATTTGTGTTCGACAATGTGGAACGTGCCAGACAGATGACAGGTGGAGGAGAAGAGGCCAATGTACTTGCCGATAAGATGAGCAGGGCCTGGATCAATTTTGCAAAGACAGGAAACCCCAATCACGATGGGTTGCCACAATGGCCTCAATACAATCCAGAGAATACAGCCACCATGTTCTTCGATAACACCTGTGAGGTGAAACCACAGCATGACAAAGAGTTCTTGGCTTTGATGGCCGATATGTAAAACAAACTACCTCACATAAAAAACTAAACAATGAAATTATTTCCCAAAGTAGGTGCTACCCCGCTCAGCAAACGTCTCCCAACTTTGCGGAAGAACGAAGCAAAACACCTTAATCCCAACAAAAAATTTTATGTACTTTTGCTCAAAATTAAAACACAATGAACGCATATATTTTTCCGGGACAAGGAGCGCAGTTTGTAGGAATGGGCTTGGATCTATACGAAAAGTCTGATCTCGCCAAAGAACTCTTTGAAAAAGCCAATGATATTTTAGGATTTCGCATTACCAATATCATGTTTGAAGGTACTGCTGAAGATTTAAAACAGACCAAGGTGACCCAACCGGCTATCTTTTTACATTCGGTAATATTGAGCAAGGTGTTGGGAGATAATTTTAAACCCGATATGGTGGCCGGACATTCGTTGGGGGAACTTTCGGCTTTGGTAGCCAACGGAGTCTTGAGTTTTGAAGACGGATTGAAATTGGTGTCCCGTAGGGCCATGGCCATGCAAAAGGCTTGTGAGATCACACCGGGAACTATGGCGGCTGTTTTAGGTTTGGAAGACAGTGTGGCGGAACAAGTATGCCAAGAAACAGAAGGTATCGTGGTAGCGGCCAACTATAACTGTCCGGGACAGCTTGTGATTTCCGGAGCAGTGGAAGCGATTAACAAAGCCTGTGAGACCTTAAAAGAAAAAGGGGCGAGAAGGGCTTTGGTACTACCGGTTGGAGGTGCTTTCCATTCCCCATTGATGGAGCCTGCGGGAGAAGAACTGGCAGCGGCTATCGAGCAAACCCAATTCAATACACCTACATGTCCGGTATATCAAAATGTGAGTACTACGGCAGTAACCGACCCTGAAGAGATCAAAAAGAATTTGATCGCCCAGCTTACGGCACCGGTAAAATGGACACAAAGTGTACAAAATATGATAAAAGACGGTGGGACTTTGTTTACCGAAGTTGGTCCGGGAAAAGTGTTGCAAGGCTTGGTGAAGAAAATCCATCGTGAAGCTGAGGTGCAATCAGCGTAAAGTTTACTGAAATGGAGTATTTCGGGTTAATAATCAAAGGTTTAAGTGTTAAAAATGCTAACCCGGACATAAGAAGAGTTAAACTTTGTGTATCTTAGAGCATAACCAAAAAACTTTTAATTATGTTACGTTGGACAATCATTTTTTTAATTGTAGCAATAATTGCTGCAATTTTCGGTTTTGGAGGCATTGCAGGAGCAGCTACGGGAATCGCTAAAATTCTGTTCTTTGTCTTCATTGTTTTGTTTGTCATATCATTGATTAGTAAAATAGCAAAACGCTAAAGATTAAATCTTTCCTACACTGTTGGAACTGTGGAGAACTCCGCTGTAAAAAAATGATATTTCGACAAAGGAGAAAAATAATGAACTTTGATGAAACAAAAAACCCGCGTTTTACGCGGATTTTTTTATGTTTAAAGTTTAATAATCATGCTGTTAAGACACAGTCTTCACAATCTTTTACAGTGCCATAATAGGTTTCTCTGTACTTGTGAATCGTTTTAAAGGGAATGCCAAGCAGTTGCTTTTTTATATAAGTAACCTTCACGTTGATGTTCCCCATTTTTTTACTGTACCTTCTTTCTAATCTTGTTTTTCTTTTAATTTTTACAAACGCCATAATAGTTGTTTACAGAACAAAGAACGTGAATATATACCTTAATGTCAAATAGTTATATTCTATATCATTGATGGTACGAAAGGAAAAACTTATAGTACGATCTATTTTTGGGTAGATTTTGATTGTATAACTTCGTTAAAATCACAACTGTTTTTAATATGTTATTTTTGATGGATTGCGTTAAATAATGCGAGATTTTTATGTTAATAATCAAGTATTCATTAATATTGAAGGCGAAATGCTTTTTGAGTGTATTACGCAAACGATAAAGTGAGGAATCAGAATCAATCATACTAAAAAAATAGAATAAGAAAAGATGGGGAAAGTAGTTACCTTTGGGGAAGTGATCATGAGGTTGTCGCCTTTGGGAAATAAGAAATTTCAACAATCAGAACAACTTGAATATTTCTTCGGAGGAACAGAAATGAATGTGGCTGCATCACTGGCCAATTTCGGAATGGAAGTGAAGCAAGTTTCCAATGTGTCAAATGATTTGGTAGGGGACGCCGCGTTAAAGAAAATGAGGCAATACGGAATCGATGTGTCCGCCATTAATGTTGTGGATCACCCTATGGGATTATATTTCCTTGAGGTGGGCTCGTCTATTCGTTCCAGTAGGATAGCCTACAACCGTTCTCATGGTGCTTTTTCAAAAATCACTCCTAATGTGGTGGATTGGAATGCGGTGTTGGATAACTGTGAGCTGTTACATTGGACCGGTATTTCTCCGGGGATTTCAGAAGGGGCTTATGAAACTTTGAAAGAAGGACTTATTGCCGCGAAGGAAAGAGGAATTGAGGTCACAGCCGATCCTGCTTACCGAAAAAATCTGTGGAATTACGGTAAGGAAGGAAAAGAAATCCTTGCCGAACTTGTTTCTTATTCAACAGTGTTTATCGGGGGCGTGAATGAGATCAATGAGATCTTAGGTGAAGACTTCAGTAACGATCAAAGAGGGTTTGAAGATGCTTGTATAAAATTGAAGGCTACATGCCCGAGCATTACCAAAATATTTGATAAGATAAGATCCGGAGGAAACGCTTCATGGCAAAGTGTCTATGGAAGAGCATGGGTGAACGATGAATATGTTGAAACCTCGAAAATAGAGATTACACATGTGGTCGACAGAATAGGGACGGGAGATGCTTTTGCAGCCGGATTGATCTACGGACTTAAGCATTTTGACGATCATAAGGCTTTGCGTTTTGCCAATGCTGCATGTGCAATGAAACATACTATTCCGGGGGATGTGAATTTGGTTTCCGTAGATGAGGTTTTGGAAATAGAACAAGGAAACCTAACCGGACGTATAAAAAGATAAAATTGTAAACTCAATATAAAAAATGGCTAGTCATTCACGAATACAAGTAGTTCAAGAAATGTATCAAACGGGAATTATTCCGGTTTTTTATCATAGCGATTCCGAAGTGTGTAAAAAAGTAGTCCAAACCTGTTATGAGGCTGGAGTTCGAGTGTTTGAATTTACCAATAGAGGTGATTTTGCTCACGAAGTTTTTGCTGAAGTGAATAAATATGTCGTAGAAAATCTGCCTGGGATGATCATGGGCGTAGGTTCTGTAGTTGAAGCTGGTACAGCTTCCATCTATATGCAGTTGGGGGCGAATTTTATTGTAGCTCCGCTTATCAATGAAGAAGTTGCGAAGGCATGTAATCGTAGAAAAGTAGCCTGGATGCCGGGTTGTGGTACGGTAACTGAAATTTCTTATGCTGAAGAGCTTGGCGCTGAGGTCGTAAAGATTTTCCCTGGAACACAAGTAGGTGGCCCTGGTTTTGTAAAGGCTGTAAAGGGACCAATGCCGTGGACAAATATTATGCCTACAGGCGGTGTACAGGCCAGTGAAGAAGGCTTGAAACCTTGGTTTGATGCCGGAGTGCACTGCGTTGGGGTAGGCTCACAGGTGTTTACCAAAAAACAAGACGGCACTTTTGACTATAAACAAATTGAGCTGAAACTGAAAGAAGCGATTGAGTTTGTGAAGAAACAAAGAGGATAAAAAAATAAAAAGCCGGGATTTTATTCCGGCTTTTTTGTACTCGAGGTGGGAATCGAACCCACACTCCCGAAAGAACTGGATTTTGAATCCAGCGCGTCTACCAGTTCCGCCACTCGAGCATTGTCATTTTTTATGTCATAGAGTCTCTGATGACTCTTAGCTTTTCTTTGCCTATTCCAGATTTCCAATATTTTTCTCTGGTACGAGCTTCTTTTCTGTCGATACAAATTTCAGAAAAAATTAATTTATATGGAAGATATGGCTTTGTTGTTTTTTCTCTTCCTGAATTATGTCTTTTAATTCTTTCTTCAAGATTATTGGTCATTCCAACGTATATGTAATTGTGTTCTATACTTGATATTGCATATACTGTAATCATAATACTAGCGCGCCTGCCTGTCGGCAGACAGGTCTACCAGTTCCGCCACTCGAGCATTGTTAATCCAACCATCTCAAAAAGCATGTTGAGCAATTGGACTGCAAAACTAAAAAATATTTTTAATCAACCAACAAAAAAATAGTAACAATTATACTTTAACAGTTGGAATAAATTTCTAAATTTGCACCTCATTTTGCAACACACAACGATAAATAACTACTAAACAAGATATTAAATGTCTTATTCGGTACCGGATCCAAAGATTTTTGCTTGTACTCAGAGTCAAGTTTTGGCAACTGAAATAGCAAAAGCTTTTGGAGCAGAATTAGGAGAAGTAGCATTTACCAGATATAGCGACGGGGAATTCCAACCGTCGTTTGAAGAATCGATAAGGGGAGCTAGGGTTTTTATTATCGGCTCTACCAATCCAAGTTCTGAAAACTTGATGGAAATGTTGCTGATGCTAGATGCGGCAAAAAGAGCATCAGCCAGACACATAACAGCTGTAATGCCCTATTTTGGTTGGGCCAGGCAAGACAGAAAGGATAAACCCAGAGTGCCGATAGGAGCTAAACTCGTTGCAAAATTGTTGGAAGCTGCCGGAGCCACCAGGATCATTACCATGGATCTCCACGCAGACCAAATACAAGGGTTCTTTGAAAAGCCGGTTGACCATTTATTTGCGTCGACCATCTTTTTGCCATATTTGGAAAGTTTAAATCTGGATAACCTAACCATGGCTTCACCGGATATGGGAGGTTCAAAAAGAGCTTATGCATACTCTAAGTTTTTAGAGTCTGATGTGGTGATTTGTTACAAACAACGAAAAGCCGCCAATATAATCGGTCATATGGAGCTTATTGGTGAAGTAACCAATAAAAATGTGGTTCTGGTAGACGATATGGTCGATACTGCCGGAACACTTACAAAAGCAGCCGACCTTATGATCGAAAAAGGGGCTAAGAGTGTAAGAGCCATAACAACACACGCATTGCTTTCGGGAAATGCGTATGAAAAAATAGAAAAGTCGAAGCTTACAGAATTGATCGTAACCGATTCAATTCCGATTAGACAACAGAGCGATAAAATAAAAGTATTGAGTTGTGCCAATTTGTTTGCCGATGTTATGCATCGTGTACACCACAATACATCTATCAGCTCTAAATTTTTAATGTAAATTAATTTAATTTTTATATAATGAAGTCAATTACAATTGAAGGATCTCAAAGAGAAAGCGTGGGCAAAATTGCGACGAAAGCCTTACGTAATGCTGGAAAGGTTCCTTGCGTATTATACGGAGGAGACAAGCCATTACATTTTTCAGCGAATGAAATAGCGTTTAAAGATTTGGTATACACTCCAAATGCGCATACAGTTGTTATTTCATTAGATAATGGCGATAAGTATAGCGCTATTCTACAGGACATTCAGTTTCATCCGGTAAGTGATGCTATTTTACACATCGATTTTTATCAATTATTTGATGATAAAGAGGTGACTATGAATATTCCTGTAAGAAAAATTGGTGATTCTCCGGGGGTTATCAACGGGGGTGTTTTGCGTATGAACAAGCGTAAGCTGAAAGTAAAAGCTGTACCTGGGAACCTACCTGATTTTATCGATGCAGATATATCACGTTTGAAAATCGGTAACAAACTATATGTTACTGCCTTAGAAAATGAAGATTACAAGATCATGCATCCGGATAATACCGTTGTATGTCAAGTAAGAGTTTCACGTGCTGCTATGGCCTTGCCAGAAGATGAGCTTGAAGACGAAGCGGTAGAAGGAGCTGAAGGTGAAGAAGGAGCAGCTGAAGGCGGAGATAACGGAGGTGATACTAAAGAATAAATCACAGTCGGTTTAATAATAACACAAGAAGCACCTCTTTTTCGGGGTGCTTTTTTATTTTTAAACAAGTTCTTAATATCATATCTTTAAGTATGATATCATTTTTTAAAAAATTGTTCAAAAAGGAACAAAGCGAAGAAATAGACCCTATGAAGAAATTTTTAGTAGTCGGACTTGGAAATATTGGCGCCGAATATGAAAATACAAGACATAATATAGGTTTTAAGATTCTTGATTTTTTTGCTGAAAAGGAATCGGTTACTTTCGAATCCAATAGGCTGGGAGCTACTACGAGCTATAAATTTAAGGGAAGAACCTTTATTTTTTTAAAGCCTGCCACCTATATGAATTTAAGTGGGAAAGCAGTAAGATATTGGATGACCAAGGAAAAAATAGCCATGGAAAACCTGTTGGTCATTACCGATGATATCAATTTGCCTTTTGGAACGATCCGCTTAAAGACAAAAGGTAGTGACGGTGGACATAACGGACTTAAAGACATTCAGCAACAACTGGGAACCACTAAATACAACAGGTTTCGTTTTGGTGTAGGAGGTGAGTTTACCAAAGGTCGTCAAGTAGATTATGTCTTGGGAGAATGGGAAGAGGAAGAAAGTGCTAAACTTCCTGAGAGGCTGGAAAAGGCTAAGGAATTGATAAAGTCCTTCGGAACAGCCGGAGTAAGCATCACCATGAATACGTTTAACAATACCTAGAGCATATTAACAGCCCCTGTTATTCCACTTTAAACTGCGAAACTTCCGAGGTGGAAACATTTCCCTGTTCATCTGTGGTCAATACTTGCCAGTAATAGATATTTCCTGCCGAAAGCGATGTATGCGTGTAACTCTGATCGGTAATACCTGAAGCAATACTACTCGTTGGGGGATTGGCAGTATCCAACAATAATTCATAATCCGAAATGTCATTATCAACATCACTGGCTTCCCAGCTAAATTCTACTGTGCTGGAAGCATATATGGTTCCACCTGATGTTGGGAAGATAAGATCGGCCGGAAATGGCGCATACGAGGTGGAACCTTCACCGGCATTGTAAAATTTCCATTCCTCACTATCGGTAGTTTCGATCATGGTTGTTTTCAATGAAGTGATCTGCCAGGCATAGGGCGTAGCCCTATCTAAGACAGCTTCTTGTGTCGTTGTGTTGGCGGTATAGGTTTGTGTGGCGTTAGTTTCAAGATTCCTGATCGTAATGCGATAAGAATCAGCATTTTTTGCTTCAGACCATTCAAAGGTGATGGTACTCTTATTTGGGTCGGTTGTAGAAACAATGCCTGTGGTACATTCAGAATTTTGTTCAGGAAAAATAAGGATAGCAGCCTCCGGTGGGCCGGGAGGTGGATTATCGTCGTTTCGGCTACATCCAACAATGAAAATGAACAAACTTATAGCGAAACAGTATCTTGTATGGATTAAAACATCTTTCATTTTCACCTTTTTATTACTTTAAACGTTTTATGGGCTTCATTATTCTCAACATTTACAATATATAAACCTGGAAGAAGTCCGCCAAGCGGAATTTCGATTTTCCCCTGTGCGTCGCTGACCGCTCGAACTTGTTTTGCCAACTGCCCCATCATATTGTATAATTCAATATTTGTTTCTGTTTCGGGCATTCCGGTATAGATATTCAAATAGCTGCTAAACGGATTCGGGTACACCTGAACAGCATCAGCAGAGAGTATCCGTTCTTCATAAACCCCTTGACAGTTTTTATCGGTATAGACTTTTATGAAATTGACATCATCTTTTAACTCCAGGACGATATTGTCTTTATCGGTTTGTGTTGTCGTTCCGTTCAGTTCTATGGTATAGAGCGTTCCGCCATTCAATTCCAATGAGACAGTATTGTCTTCTCTGTTGAGTCTGGAAAAAACACTTAGCGGTTCCGGCTCACCGATGGAAACAGTAAAACATTGTTCGTAGCTGCTGTCTTCTGTTACAGTGAAGCACAGCTCATAGTTTCCTGCGGAAAGATTTGTAAAATTGATAGTGTTGCTAAATGTTTCAGAGGTGTTTGTACTTGTTCCACTTAGTGTCGCCGTATAATTATAGGTTTCTTCAGTAGTAATGGAAATACTACCGTTATTGCTATTTATACAAGATTCAGCTGTAGTTTGAAGGAGGTAATTGTTGGGAGCAATGGTAAAGAGTTCACAGCCATTTACATCTACTTTGGCTCCTAAAGGAGTGTTGGGACACAGATCATCGCTGTCCAAAACCCCGTCTTGGTCAGTGTCCGGGGCAAAATCTCCATCCACACAAAGATCTATACCGAAAGCGTTTATGAAACCACCATCTTCATCGCCCCCATCATCCACTTTAAGCGTCCACCTTCCTTTAATGTTTTCTCCTTGAAGCGCAGCCAAAAGTTGTTGAGGTTGAATATCTCCTGATAAAGTAGGAGCACTTGATAAGCATGTGATCGTATTTCCTTCGTCGGTAAAAATAACGTTCATATCGTCATTTCTTCCACATTGATTGCTTATGAGGGTAATGATGGTTCCTGACGGGGAGATCAAGCTTAAACTGAGATCTTCTATCCAGGTATGGGTAATATCGACAGAAACGGAAATATTGTTCAGGATACCGTCTTCCAAAACATCGATAACCGAAGTCACCGTTGGTGTTCCCGAACTTGGGATAGTAACACTCGAACTGTTCGTATAAGTATTACAAGCAATACTGATGGTGGTAAATGAAAAAGCTGTACCAAAAGTACCTTCTCCACATTGATTGATTGGTTTTACACGCCAGTAATAGGTTGATGTTTCTTCTAAAGCAATAGAAGGTTTGTATTCGTTGGAAAAGGTTGTCGCAGTTTCTAAAATATTACTGAAGTCTGATAGATCAGAGATCTCAATCTGATATTCCTGAGCATTTTCATAGGGTTCCCACGATAATAATGTACTTAAAGGCACGTCGGTTGCACCATCAGCAGGCGAACTTAACTGAACATCTTGAAAAGTATCAGAATAGATGGATAATTCTATGGGATATTCCAGTATTTCCCCTCCGGAGGCAGTGGCCAAAACGGTAAACCCGATATTACCAACAGTCTGACTTCCTGTTCCGCTAACAGTAATATCAACACTTGTATTATTATTTGTAGCGTTGTTTTGACTAAAATTGACGTTTAAACCTGCAGGAACATTCTCGGCACTAAATGTAGTTGTTTCATTGAATCCCTGATAAGTATTGTAAACAAAAGGGATTGTTAGGTTGTTGGGCTGGCAAACGTCGTGTTCTAAGGAATCAAATATCAACGCAAAATTGGAAGACGACGTTATTGACAGCACGGCTTCGTTAATGGCAAAAAAGATATTGTCGGTTCCTTTTACCATGATTCTGGCATTTGTAGTTTCGATGTCTCCGGGAATCACAGTTTGCTGTGAACCGTCGTTATCTGTGTTTTCCGTAAGCGGGATAAGGTTTTCAAAATCGTTGTCTACAATCAGATAAATATCGACAAAATTAGTGCTAATGGGATATTCGTTTGTTCCGCCCACTTCCCACGTGATGTCGTATGCCGATCCTCCGTTGAGGGTTTCAGCGGTGGTTTGTGAAGTAACGGAAAACGGAGTTCCGGTATCATGAGTGTTTATTGTAATATCATCCCGTGCGATTTGTCCTCCAAGTTCGTTGTTATCCCTTACCAATAACGAAAAATTAAGGCTTCTTGAAACCGAGGGTATTACCTCCCAGATAGGGGTGAGGTTATTGGTGAGGATATCGCTTTCCTGGGGAAAATATCTTTTTGGAGATGATTTAGGAGCTCTGGATCTGAACAAAGGTCCGCCATTGGCATCCGAAACCGGGGGTTGTACGGAAACCTCATTGTCCTGTTGTTCCCAGGCATAGGTCATAGCATCGCCATCAGCATCAGTCGCAGTACCTTCCAAAACAAAGGCCGTTCCGGCTGGGATGGTATAATTTGGTGACCCGGTAATAACAGGAGCTTGATTGCTAATGGCAGTGGTCGTTGCACACGTACTGTTCCCTTGAGTGACATTATCCCATATTTGTGAAATGCTGATAGCGTGAAAATAGGCGTCGCTGCTCCCTTGAACATTGTCAGGACAGATTCCGGCATAGGCCATAATGGTAGAGCCACTTCCCGGTTCTACGGCTGTAGCATTGGTCCTGTTTGACTCGCAGGAATTGTTGAATGTATGTGTTGCCCCAAACTGGTGCCCAATTTCATGGGCAACAAAATCGATATCAAAAAAATCACCTTCGGGAGACGATGATCCGGTCACGCCTTGTGCTTTTCGCGAAGTGCAAACAGAAGCTAATTGCGCAATTCCGCCACCACCGGTACTAAAAACATGTCCGATATCATAATTGGAAAAGCCAATATTTCCATCGATAATATCTTGAATTTCATTGATAAGTGCACTACCATTATCGTTGGTCATGTCGTCTGTTTCCGGATCGAGGAAAATAATAGAGTCGTTGTTATCAATGATTTCAAATGTGATGGCAAGATTGTTTTCAAAAATACCGTTAACACGGGTAATGCTGGTGTTCATAGCAGAAAGTACGGCTTCTTTTTTCTCAGTATCAGTCCCGGTGGAGACGCCTGCCGCATTAATATGATATTCAGCATATTCCCCGGTACAGGCCAAGGCCAATCGGTAAGTCCTTAACTGACTGTCATCAACAGGGCGTTCTTCAAATAAGGTTTCGTCTTTGGCAGATCCGGCAGATCCATAAAGCTTTGAATCCATTGTCCTACACATGAAATTGTCTTTTTCGAGGTCGTTTTTTGATACGAGATAATAGGTGTCTTCTTCCTCTTTTGTCGGATTGATATAACTCACCGCATGTTCATCCCAAATCATTCCGTGGAAACCCATAGCATCAACTGAAAAATAAATCTTTTGAAGCGGATTTGTTGTTGAAATACCGATGTAGGATTTGATATTCGGATATTTTTCTGCCAAACCTTCAGAAAAGACTTGGTTTTCATATACCCTAAAGCCGGCCGTCTTTTCAGCTGAAGTTGGAAATTCTATAATGACATTCGATGATTTTGCAACAGTTCCTTTGTTTCGTTTTTCCGCATTTTTTAAATCTGATTTAAATCCGATCATATTAAGTTTAAAAACGGGAGCTTTACTTCCTGCTTTCAATTGCGGATTTTTTGATTGGGCTTGTGTAGGTGTCCAAACTCGCGTTTGAGAATACAATGTGGAAGCGCATAATAGTATGCAAAAACAAAAGACAAAGATGATCGGTTTTTTCATTTTTTTGAAAAGTATGGAATAAAAATAATCAAAAATGTGCGGTAATATCTAAAAAAATATGGAATACCTACTATTATTTTATTTAATATTCACTGAACTTGTTTTGTTTTTTGGTTAAGGAAAACTTTGTCTGCGGACAGGTAAAATTAATCCTTGCGCCGGCTGGCTCGTTCATTAAAATAACCCAACAGGTTATTTTTACATGGTTCCGCCCAGAGTTTTATTAATGGTTTTTTTGGTTGTGTAACAAGGCTAAGAAAGGAAAAAACACAAAAGGGATATAAAAAGTAGTGAATTTTTAGCTAATTGAAAAAAGTTTAGACGAGTTCACTTATAAATTCGTTATTTTGTAGATACAAAGTTTAACACTAAATGCTTTTAAGTGATTATAAAGCGCAATCTTTTTAGCAAAGAAGAAGGTCATTATACTGTAGTAACTGTTGGGACGTTTGATGGCGTTCATATTGGACATAAAAAAATTATAGATAAACTGGTCGCCAATGCAAAGGCAAACGATCTGAAATCGACGATACTCACTTTTTTTCCTCATCCCAGAATGGTGTTGCAGCAGGATTCAAGTTTGAAGTTGTTGAATACGCTGGATGAAAAAATTGCCATTCTTGAAAAAACCGGACTCGACCAGTTGATTATCCATCCTTTTACAAAAGAATTTTCCAGACTAACGGCTGAGGAATACGTTCGCGATATCTTGGCAGAAAGTATTAATGCAAAAAAAGTGATCATAGGTTATGACCACCGTTTTGGAAGGAACCGTACAGCAACTATAGACGATCTTATCAAATTCGGACAGCGTTATGATTTTGAAGTTGAACAAATTTCTGCGGAAGAAGTCAACGAAGTGTCGGTAAGTTCGACCAAAATAAGGAAAGCGTTGAATCAGGGTGATATCAAAACGGCCAATACTTTTTTGGGATACAATTATATGCTTACGGGAACGGTTGCTACCGGAAAAGGGCTTGGGAAGCAAATGGATTTTCCAACGGCCAATATCCAGATCAAAGAGCGTTATAAATTAATTCCGATGAAAGGGGTGTATGTGGTGAAAAGTGAGTATGAAGGGAAAACCATTTTCGGAATGATGAACATTGGGTACAACCCTACGGTGAATGGGGAGAAAAAAACCATAGAAGTACACTTTTTCAACTTTGATGAAGACCTGTATGACAAGGAGATCCGTGTAGAATTACTGGAGCGCTTGAGGGATGAAAAGCGCTTCGACTCGATCGAAGAACTGAAAAAGCAACTTGGGGAAGACAAAAAAACCTCGCTGGCCTATATTTCAAAAAACTATGTTCAATAAATTCCTTTTCAAGAGAATTGACAATGCGCCTTTAGTGGTTTTCCGGATGATATTCGGTTTGTTGATTTTTTTGGAAGCTGTTGGAGCTATTTTTACGGGATGGGTCAAAAAGACCTTGATCGAACCGGATTTCACCTTCAATTTTATCGGATTTGATTTTTTGCAACCCCTCCCCAGTAATGGGATGTATTTTTATTTTGCCCTAATGGGTGTTTTTTCCTTGATGGTTATGATCGGGTATAAATATAAATACAGCCTTGGAGCTTTTACCTTGATGTGGGCTGGGGTTTATTTTATGCAAAAAGCGTCCTACAACAATCATTATTACCTCCTTCTTTTACTGTGTTTGTTAATGATGACCTTGCCGGCAAATCGTTATCTTTCTGCTGATGTTCATTTTAAACCCTCCATAAAAAAGCTATCCATGCCCCGATGGTGCTCGTGGTTGATCATCATGCAGGTTTGGATCGTTTATACCTATGCTGCCATCGCAAAACTGTATCCCGATTGGCTCGATCTTTCAGTTGTGGAATTGCTGATGATATCCAAGAAAGAGTATATGCTGATTGGCGAACTGTTACAACAAAAATGGGTGCATTTTTTTATCGCTTATAGCGGAATTGCATTCGATTTTCTGATAGTCCCTTTGCTTTTGTATAAACCTACCCGAAAATGGGCGTTTTTTGCTTCGATTTTCTTTCATTTGTTCAATTCGGTTGTTTTTCAAATAGGAATTTTTCCCTACATGTCTCTGGCATTTTGTTTGTTTTTCTTTGAACCGGAGGCCATCAGAAGACTTTTTTTAAAGAAGAAAACACCATATACCGCTGATGAAATTGTAATTTCATCTTATAAAAAAGCATTTCTAATCATTGGAGGGTTGTATTTTGCATTGCAGTTAGCCTTACCACTTCGGCATTGGTTTATAAAAGACAATGTACTATGGACTGAAGAAGGACACCGACTCAGTTGGCGGATGATGCTCCGGTCGAAGTCGGGATATATTACTTTTGTAGTGGAAAAGAAAGCTACAGGAGAGAGGGTGAAGATAAATCATCGGGAATATCTATCGACCAAGCAACTTAGGATGATTGGAACCAAACCCGATGTAATATGGCAGTTCGCACAACATTTGAAAAAAGAATATGCTGCCAAGGGAGAAGAGGTAAGTGTTTATGTCACCAATAGTAAAGTATGGGTAAACAACAGGGAAGGGATGCCATTGATTAAACCCGATGTGGATTTAGCTGCAGAACCCTGGCATATTTTCAAACATGAGGAGTGGATCTATCCGTTTAAAAAAGAAACAAAATAGGTTTCCTAATCATTAGTAAAGATTTAAATTTGTGGCTTAATTTCAGTAGAAAAAATAAAACCATGCTTCAAGTACAGTTTATTAGAGAGCACAAGGAGGAAGTTATCAAAAAGTTGCGCGTTAGGGATATCGATGCGACTTCCATGATCGAAGAAGTTATTTCCTTGGACGAAGAACGTAGATCGTTGCAAACAGAGTTGGATGCCACCTTGGCAGAATCCAATAAATTGTCGAAGGAAATAGGAGTGTGTTTCAAGAATGGTGAAGTTGAAAAAGCAAACGAGCTGAAAGCCAAAACAGGGGCTCTGAAAGAAACTTCAAAAACCCTGAATGAAAAGCTAAACGAAAAAGCAGAAGAATTAACCGAATTACTCTATAAAATACCAAATGTACCCCATCCGTCTGTTCCAGAAGGAAAATCTGATGAGGACAATGAGGAGATTTTCAAAGAAGGCGATGTGCCAACTTTGGCGGAAGGAGCTTTGCCACATTGGGAATTGTCCAAAAAATATGATATCATAGATTTTGACCTTGGCGCAAAAATAACGGGTGCCGGTTTTCCGGTGTACAAAGGAAAAGGAGCCCGATTACAACGTGCTTTGATTGCTTATTTCCTGGATAAGAACACCGAAGCCGGATACGAGGAATACCAAGTGCCGCACATGATCAATGAAGCTTCCGGATATGGAACGGGGCAGTTGCCCGATAAAGAAGGGCAGATGTATCATGTGGGGATGGATGATTTATATTTAATTCCCACTGCGGAAGTACCGGTGACCAATTTTTTTAGGGATGAAATTATAAAGGAATCCGATTTTCCTATTTGCTGTACGGCTTATACCCCCTGTTTCCGAAGAGAAGCGGGGAGTTATGGCGCACATGTGAGAGGATTAAACAGATTACACCAATTTGACAAGGTAGAGATCGTTCGTGTGGAACATCCGGAAAAATCGTATGAAGCTTTGGATGGTATGGTGGAACACATAAAAAATATTTTACGCGAATTGAAACTTCCGTACAGGATTTTAAGGCTTTGTGGAGGGGATCTGACTTTTACTTCTGCTTTGACCTATGACTTTGAAGTCTATTCCACAGCTCAGGAACGCTGGTTGGAAATTAGTTCGGTTTCCAATTTTGAAACCTATCAGGCCAACAGATTGAAATTGCGTTATAAGGACGAAAACGGAAAAAATGTCTTGGCACACACATTGAACGGAAGTTCACTGGCCTTGCCACGGGTAATTGCGGGAATCCTTGAGAATTATCAGACCCCGAAGGGAATTAAAATCCCAGAAGTATTGGTGTCTTACACTGGGTTTGATATGATTTCATGAACGGAATTCCGTAAATAAATGGGAGAAACCCCTTAATTTTAATCAGAAATTTAATATATTTATAGTAATGATAAATAATCGTTTATAGAGAAATCAATCTCATGCAAATTGATTAATAGCATTATCATTGAAAGCCCGAGCCTATGGTTTGGGCTTTATTTCTACCCCTGAAAACTCGTTTTTATACAGTATATTTGACCTAATTGTGTATTTCTAATGCACAATGGTTTGTATTTGATAAACGCTGATGGCAAAACAAATTTTTATAATAATGACTTTTCTGCTGATGGGTTTTGGGGTTTATGCCCAAAATGAAGCTATTGCACGTCAGTATTTTGAGAAAGGGGATTATGAAAAGGCCATTGTTTATTACGAAAAACTGCATAAAAAGAATCCGAATCATCGAAACTACCTGCTTGCGTTAGTAGAATCATATCAGCAGACAGGACAATTTGAAAATGCCGAAGGTGTTTTGCTTAAAGCGCTTGAGAACAAAAGGGTGAATCCGATATTGTTTATAGAGACCGGATATAATTATCAGTTGATGAAAAAAAAGAGTAAAGCTGAAGAATACTACAACAAAGCCTTGAATGCCATTGATGACAATCCGAATTTTACCTATGGCATAGGTAAAGCTTTTAAATCCAAATCCCTGTTGGAATATGCCATAAAAGCGTATAAAAAAGGGATGAAACTTGACCCTAAATTCAACTTTAATTACGATCTGGCTTACATCTATGGTGAAATGGGCGATATAGAGAACATGTATGATATGTATCTCGATCTTATGTTGGAACGGACCAATTTGACGAACAATATCAAGAGAAGTTTAAGCAGATTTATAGGGAGTGATACTGACGGATCGAATAATTTGTTATTCAAAAAATTGTTGCTAAAAAGAGCACAAGCCAATCCCAATATTTTATGGAATGAACTGCTGAGTTGGCTTTTTATTCAGCAAAAGGAATATAAAAATGCCTTTGCACAGGAAAAAGCGATCTATAACCGCTCCCCGGAGTCGTCTATAAACAGCATTGTCGACCTGGGTGGAATGGCTTCTGAAGCCGGAGATCATGAAACGGCAAAAGATATATATGGCTTTGTCATAGAAAACACAGCCGACCAACAACTTATCATGTTTTCCAAGTTAAAACTGATTACGTTCAGCTTGTCCAATGCCAAGAAGAGGGAGTACAAAGCGATCAACACACAGTTTGAAGCGCTTTTGGAAGAATACGGAATGACAGCCCAAACCGTACCGATTCAAATTGCCTATGCTAAATTCTTGGCTTTTGATATGGACAGGAGCGAAGCTGGAATCGATATGCTGAAAGAGGCATTGATACTTCCATTGAATCGGTTTTCGAAAGCACAAATAAGAATGAATTTGGGTGATATTTTGGTGTATAAAGAGCAGTTCAATCAGGCGTTGATTTTTTATTCCCAGGTTCAAAAAAGTCTTAAAAATGATGTTATAGGGCAGCAAGCCCGGTTCAAGGTAGCACAAACCAGTTTTTATAAAGGCGATTTTGATTGGGCAGAAACCCAACTCAAAGTATTGAAATCATCAACATCACAATTGATTGCCAATGATGCCTTAGAATTGAAGCTCCTCATATCAGATAATAGATTGCAGGATTCTACCCATACCGCCTTGAAGATTTATGCAAAAGCAGATCTTTTGGCCTATCAGGAAAAAAATGAAGAAGCTATTCAGCTTTTAGACACTATTTTGACAAAACATAGATATGAGCCGATAGAAGACGAGGCTTTGTTGAGGCAAGCTTTACTGTATGAAAAAGAGGGGAACTATGAAAAAGCGGCATACAATTATCAAAAGGTCATCGAATTTTACCCAACAGATATTTTAATGGATGATGCTTTGTATCATTTGGCTTTGCTCTATACCGATGTGTTGGAAAAGCCGGAGGAGGCAAAAAGTTTGTTGGAGCGGATTATTTTTGAACACGAGGACAGTGTGTTTTTTGTAGATGCCCGGAAAAAATACAGGATGCTCCGCGGTGATGCCATCAATTAGCCTTATAAGCAGGTTTTGTCACAATTTGTTAAAAAATAACTAAGCATGTACATATACAACGTAACGATCAATATTGATGAAGGGGTACACGACCAATGGTTGGAATGGATGAAGGAAATCCATATCCCCGAAATGCTGGAAACAGGAAAATTCACCAATGCAAGGATGGTAAAAGTATTGACGGAAGAACCTATGGGAGGGATCACCTACTCGGTACAATACCACACCAAAGACAAAGACACTTTACAGCGTTATTATGACGAAGATGCTGATGACATGCGAGGCAAGGCGATGAAAAAGTTTGCTGATAAATTTGTGGCTTTTAGAACGGAATTGGAAATTATAAGCGAATATTGATGCTTATCGCCTTGAAAAACAAAAATGGCTAAAAAGAAGAAAAAACACGGAAAGTCCTATCACAAGAGTCGTTCGAATGTTCAAAACGGAGAGGTAAGGGCCAAAAAACACCTCGGACAGCATTTTTTGAAAGATGAAAATATAGCCCGACAGATTGGTGACACCCTTAGTTTGAATACGTATTCCAAAGTGTTGGAGATTGGTCCGGGAATGGGAGTGCTGACCAAATATTTGCTTCAGAAGGAAGTGGATGTTTTTGCAATGGATTTGGATAGCGAGTCGATCGAATATTTACAGACCACCTTTTTGTTGGAGCACCAACCGGCTAATGCCAAAAATAGCTTTGAAGTCATTGAAGCCGACTTTTTGAAGTATGATATAACCCAATTGTTTGGAGATGAACCGTTTGCTATCACAGGGAATTTCCCATATAATATCTCTTCACAAATTGTATTCAAGGCTTTGGAACATCGTTCGCAAATCCCGGAATTTTCAGGGATGTTCCAAAAAGAAGTAGCCGAGCGTATCTGTGAGAAGGAAGGAAGTAAAACCTATGGGATCCTTTCGGTTTTGACACAAGCTTTTTACGATGCGGAATATCTGTTTACTGTTCCTCCCGAAGTTTTCAATCCGCCGCCTAAAGTACAATCTGGGGTGTTACGGTTGACCCGGAAGAAGGATTTTTCCCTGCCTTGTGATGAAAGGATGTTTTTTAGGGTGGTGAAAGCCGCGTTTCAACAGCGAAGAAAAACTTTGCGTAACAGTTTAAAAACATTCAATCTGACCGATAATTTAAAAGAAGATGCTATATTTGACCGGAGACCGGAACAAATGAGTGTTCAGGACTTCATCACACTTACAGTCAGTATAGAAAAGGATGTAACGTAATTTTGCGCAAGGGATAGGAACGGCATCCTGCAAGCGATTGTGAAACAAGAGCTAGCAGATATAGTGGATAGCCCGCTCGTGCGCCCAAAAAAATTGTGAGGAATGGTTCCATTTAAACTTAGCGATGAACTTATCGAAGAGATAGAGCAGCTCATTGAAGCCAATGGGGATGCTACTTTGCTGAAGATGATGGGAGAATTCCACTATGCGGATATAGCCGAGATCATCGACGAACTGACGCTGGAGGAGGCGACCTATATCATCAAGCTGCTCGATAGTGAGAAAACATCGGATGTTTTAACGGAACTGGATGAGGATATCCGGGAACAGATCCTTGGAAACTTGTCGGCCAAGGAGATTGCTGATGAGCTGAGTGAACTTGATACCGATGATGCGGCCGATATCATTAACGAATTGCCCGATAAGAGGGTAAATGAGATCATTTCTCAGATAGATGATAGGGAACATGCCCGGGATATTGTTGATCTTTTGCGTTATGATGAGAATTCTGCTGGGGGATTGATGGCAAAAGAGTTGGTGAAGGTAAACGAAAACTGGAATGTGCTCACCTGTGTGAAGGAAATGCGCAGACAGGCTGAAAATGTAACCCGTGTGCACTCCATTTATGTGGTGGATAATGACGGTAAGCTGAAAGGACGCTTATCACTCAAAGACTTGTTGACCACTTCGACCAAGGCACAGATAAGCAGTGTTTATATCCCCAAAGTAGATTATGTAACGGTCAATGATAAAGCAGAAGAAGTGGCCAGGTTGATGTCGAAATACGACTTGGAAGCTATTCCTGTTATCGATGAGCTGGGGAGATTGGTAGGACGGATTACGATCGACGATATCGTGGATGTGATTCGTGAAGAGGCTGAAAAAGACTATCAGTTAGCTGCGGGTATTACCCAGGATGTTGAGGCCGATGACAGTATTTGGAAACTCACCAAAGCACGTTTGCCCTGGTTGCTTATCGGAATGCTGGGAGGCGTTGGTGGGGCTAGTATTATCAAGGGTTTTGAAACAGCAATGATCACTTATCCTATTTTGATGTTTTTTGTCCCTTTGATTCAGGCTACGGCGGGAAATGTAGGGGTGCAATCATCGGCGATTGTGGTACAGGGCTTGGCCAATGACACCATCCGCGGAGAAATGATCAAACAATTGGGGAAGGAGTTTATACTCGGATTGATAAATGGGGTCGCCATCGCATTTGTGGTTTTACTCATCAGCCATTTTTTGTTTAATACTACCTATATGGTTTCAATAACCATTGGGATAGCTTTGGTCACAGTTATTATTATTGCGGCTATTATAGGTACTTTTATTCCAATTTTTTTAGACAAGAGAGGTGTCGATCCTGCTGTGGCAACCGGACCTTTTATCACAACAAGTAACGACGTTTTCGGAATTCTCATTTACTTCACTATTGCAAAATTTATTTTAGGGTTTTAATACTTTTATTAGGTGTTATGACGTTGTTTAAAGAGAAATAGTCCCTAATACAGTGTTAAAATACAGTTGATTTTTCCTACTTAATACTATTTTTAGTACATTTAGGAACATTGTTGCCCTCATTCATGTTGCTGACTTATGCTGAATTGTTATGGAAAAAGAAGGAAAAATTCGTAGTAGCGTTAAGAGAAAGCTAACCAAGTTGTATGTTGTCAATTCGAAATTAAAGGAAACTTATTACGAATGTCAATTCTACATGTCTCATGATGAGTTAAAAAAATTTTATGAAGAAAATTTTTTTTCCATTAATAGTATATGTGATAATTTATATCATCACCTGAAGGAAACCAATAAATGGGGACTCTTTTTTTCAAAGATAAGATCGATATGTTATATCAGTGTTCTTACCCTGCGTTTGTATTTTGTCAAGAATAAATTTCGTTTTTTGTTTAATAGGGCCATTTCTTTAGAGAAAAAGAATTTTGGTATTTTACAAGGTTTGGTCGTTGAAGATGAGGTCATACAACGTTTTGATATACTGGGAAGTTATTATGAACATCAAGGAGATCGTATGCGGATGATCAAAAACACGCTTAGGAGTCATTAATATCCCACTCGAGGAATGGGTGGAAATCTATGGCTTTTAGGCGAAAACTTTGGTTTGAATGTACAGAGTTTATCCCCACCTAACCTCCCTGAAGGGGAGGGATGGGAGGTTCCCTTCCTTTGGAGGGGTTAGGGAGAACTCTTTAGGAGAAGGTAGTTTAATTCATATTTGTTATATCACTAGACAGTTTAAAATGTACATTTGTGTTTTGTAATACATAATGCTATTGTTTATGTCTTTAAAAGTACTTCATCTCGATACCAACCATCCATTATTGATAGAACAGCTTGCCGAACTGGGTTTCCGGAACGATACAGATTATACCTCTCCCAAAACGGAAATTGAAGCTAAGGTCCATGCTTATGACGGACTTATAATCAGAAGTAGAATTCCTATTGACGCACAATTTTTAAAAGCAGCCACCCGCCTGAAGTTTATAGGTAGGGTAGGAGCAGGATTAGAAAACATCGATGTCGGCATGGCCAAAGAACTGGGGATATCGCTATTCAATGCTCCGGAAGGAAACAGAAATGCGGTTGGAGAACACGTGCTGGGGATGCTGTTGTCCCTATTCAATAAACTTAATAGTGCAAACCGTGAGGTAAGGTCAGGAATGTGGCGAAGGGAAGAAAACAGAGGCTTTGAAGTTGATGGAAAAATCATCGGGATTATAGGTTATGGCAATATGGGAAAGGCGTTTGCCAAAAAACTTTCAGGTTTTGACGCTGAGGTGATCTGTTATGATATTGTAGGTGGTGTTGATGATAAAAATGCTCGCCAAGTAGGTATTATGGAGTTTCAAAAGAATGTAGATGTTGTTAGTTTGCACACACCGCAAACCCCGGAGACCGTGGGGATGATAAACAAAGAGTTTATAGAAGCGTTCCACAAGCCTTTTTGGTTTTTAAACACGGCAAGAGGGAAAAGTGTGGTGACGAAAGATCTTGTTGACGCTTTAAAATCCGGTAAGGTCTTGGGTGCCGGACTGGATGTGTTGGAATATGAAAAAGCTTCTTTTGAAAATTTGTTTACCGGTGGAATGCCGGAAGCGTTCGAATATCTTGTCAATGCTGATAATGTACTGCTCACACCCCATGTAGCTGGTTGGACAGTAGAAAGTAAAGAAAAACTTGCTCAAACTATTGTGGATAAGATTAAGGAAAAATTTTCATGACCATTTTTTCAACTTAATTAAAAATGACGAATGGATTTTTTTTCTTAAATTAGTGACGCTAACCAATTTAAAAAATTGAAAATGAGCGAAAACGAAAACGAAAAAGATTTAGGAGATAAGGCTAAAGACTTTGCTGACAAAACCTCCAAAGAGGCCAAGAAAACTGCTGATGAATTCAAAGAGGGGGTCAAGGATACCTTTGATAGCAATGACAATAAAAAAATATTGGTTGGGATATTGGCCATTGTCGTAGGTGGTTTTGGTATCCATAAATTTATATTGGGTTATAACAAAGAAGGGATCATCATGTTGGTGGCAACCTTGATATTAGGAGGACTTACCTGTGGGATGCTCGGTTGGGTAGTATGGGTAATAGGCCTTATTGAAGGGATTATCTACCTCACCAAATCTGATGAAGAGTTTTATAATACATACCAAGTAGGTAAAAAACCTTGGTTTTAAACAAAACCAAATCAACTTGGAATTTTTTTAATACCTTTATTATCGCAATTATGCAATAATAGATGATTAGCTATGGGTTATACTAAAATATTAGCGCATACCATAGAGCAGAATGAACTTTCAGCTATATTCAAAGCACTGGCTCATCCTGCTCGTGTTGCTATTCTTCAACACATAAGTGAACAGCCTAATTGTATATGCAACGATATCGTCAACGATATCGATCTGGCACAGGCTACTATTTCCCAACATTTAACTGAATTGAAAAAAGTAGGCTTGATAAGCGGTCATCAGGAAGGGAAAAAGATGTGTTATCGTATAAATGTTGATAAGCTTTACGAAGTAAAACATTTGATTAGTACCTTTTTCAATAAGGTGCAGTAGAAAGATATGCTTTAGATCTTTACAACTTTTTCATAACAGTTAAGAAATATTCATTCAATATTCAATGTCTATCTTGTATAATAGGACCGAGCGTTAAAAAAACATCCGGTGGATGTTTTTAGCGATGGAGCCAGCCGGCGCGCGGGCAAATGGAACCACCGGCTTGCCGCATGGGCATAAAACCAGAAGGCACATGGATAAATTAAGGCCGGTTTATGCGTTGGCAATCATTTTTAGCCAATTGAAAAAAGTATAAACGAGTTCTTTTATCAATTTATTTAAATAGGTAATGAAGAAAATTTTGGTAATAGGGAATGAAAACTCTTGTAGAAGCATTATGGCACATGGTTATTTAAACCATTTTTTGGGGTATAAACTCTTAATTTATAGTGCAGGTTTTAATAAGAATGGGATCAATCCGCGGGCTATTGCGATCATGCAGGAAGACGGAGTTGATATAACAGGAATAACGAGTAATACCATAGACGAATATAAGCTTGAAAAGTTTGACTGTGTAATTTCGGTATGTGGTTTTGTCGATGTGATCGCGGCAAATTTTAAAGATTCGCTAAAGTTTATTTATAAGGAATTCAAAGACCCGGTAAGGTTAAGAGGTTCTGAAGAGGCCGTTCACAGAGCTTTTGAAAAAACCCGAAACGAAATCAAGCTATTTTGCAAGCAGATTATAAAAGAAAATAAGTGGTAGCACAATCAACTTTTAAAAATCCTGCTCAAAGCTGATCCATTTATTATCAAGTTGAAGGTTAAAAACCCTGCAATTCTATTGCAGTTACTTTAGTTTCTATAAACTTTGACTATGAATACACGGATATACTAATAGTTATTTGAAAATTATTCGTGTATCCGTGGCAAAACAGACTTTCAGTCTGCTATAAACCTATGGATTTCAAATCCATAGTGGTTTAGTGTTCAAAAAAAGGCTCTTTTGTTAAATAAACCTTAATTTTTTTTGCGAAAAAGTTGGTCAATTTGAATTTCATTTATAAGTTTGTCCACTTATTAATAATAAGTCTAAATAAAAAAAAGAAAAAATGAAATTCAGAAATCTACTTATGGTACTGTCTGTATCTGCCATGGTTTTTACCTCATGTTCATCAGACGATGATAACATTAATGAGAATGAAGGAGGATATACAATACCCGCTTCATATACATTTGAACGTAACGGAGAAAGCTCAGTGAGTCATGGAGGTCAAGACACCAGACTGTTAATGTTGGATGAAGTGAGAGCAGAGATAAAGACTTCAGAAAATTGGCCATTGGAGGAGCAACACTTGTTAAACATGTATAGTAATACCGATGCTCCTTTTGATGATGTAGCACTTAACGAAGCGACTTCAAAACAATTAAAAAGTAAAACTGCTGCTTCAGCGGATTATTTTGTAAACCTTAACGGAGGTGGCTCCACTGAAGAGCAGCTAGCAGTAAGAGCTGATTTTGAAGCTTGGTTGTCCGGAGCTGCTGATGCTTCTGTAAATGGAAGCTCAGAAACACAAGCATCTGCTGGTGTTGCCGGTATAATTGAAGGTGGACGCTTGGTAGGAGCCAACGGACTCGAATTTGAACAACTCATGGCCAAAGGCTTAATGGGTGCTTGTTTAATGGATCAGATATTGAACAACTATTTAAGTACAGCGGTGTTGGATGAAGCTAACAACATAACCAATAACGATGAAGACGTTCTGGATGAAGGTAAAAATCACACCGTTATGGAGCATAAGTGGGATGAAGCTTATGGATATATCTACGGTGCCGGAGGCGGAAAATACTGGGATGGCTACATTGATGAGGTAGATGCGGATCCTGATTTTGCAGGAGTAAGAGCCGCTATCGATGAAGCATTTATTACCGGTAGAGCCGCTATTGTTAATAAAGATTATGGAACAAGAGATGAGCAAGTAGCTATCATCCGTGAAAATTTATCCTTGGTTGCTGCCGTAAGAGCTGTTTATTACCTTAAAAGCGGGGAGTCAAATCTAACTCCTGATGTTACAGCATCATTCCATGCATTATCTGAGGCTTACGGATTTATCTTAAGCTTGCGTTTTACACAAAACCCGACTACAGGAGAGCCTTATATCTCAAAAGAAGATGTGGACGCTATTTTAGATGATTTAATCGCTGGAGAGAACGGTCTTTGGGATGTTGATCATTTGAATGCAATACTTGATACACGTTCTGAAGAAATTGCAACTGCCTTTGGATTTACGGTTGCTGGGGCGGCAAATAGTGCTGAATAATATAAAAAGAGGGAGATTGATTGTCTAAAAAGCCCTTGGTGAATTTAACTTGTCAGCATGATATCTGAATTTGCAGTTTTTTAGACAACTTCTTTAAATATTTAAATATTTAAATAAATAATTAACCGATGAAGAAGATACTTTTGTTTTTCAGTTGTGTGGCTTTCTTAGCTTGTAGTGGTGGTAGTGACGACTCGGGAGGAGAACAGCCTAAAGGAGTGGATCCGTTTGACCGCGAGGCGATGTTGACAAACTGGGCAGATAATATTATAATTCCTGCCTATGTGGATTACCAAGCAAAACTCGAAGTTTTAAGTACAAAAACAGAAGTGCTTGTTTCTACCGGTACAGATGAAACAGGGCTAAGCGAACTCAGAAGCGCTTGGTTAGAGGCTTACAAGGCATTTCAGCATGTTTCTATGTTTGAAATTGGTAAGGCTGAAGAGCTGAAATTACATGATTTCACCAATATTTATCCGGCTCAGACTGATGCTAATGATAATGATAGTGAGGGGATCAATCAAAATATTCAGTCTGGATCATACGATTTAACTACACTGTCTTCTATAGACGAGCAGGGTTTTCCGGCACTCGATTACTTGTTATTTGGTTTAGCTGAAAGCGATGCTGATATTTTGTTGCTTTACACTACTGATGCATCAGCTGATAATTACAAACAATATTTAACCGATGTGGTGAGCCGTTTAAAGTCGTTAACAGATCAGGTCACAGCAGATTGGCAAGGGAATTACCGAAATACTTTCATAAATAATTCAGGAAGCAGTAGTACCAGTTCAATCAATAAACTGGTCAACGATTTTATTTTTAATTACGAAAAGAACGTACGCGCAGGTAAAGTGGGGATTCCTGCAGGCGTATTTTCAAGCGGTACGGTTTTCCCCGATAAGGTGGAAGCTTATTATAATAACGATGTCTCAAAAGAATTGTATTTGGAAGCGGTGAATGCTTCCCAGGATTTCTTCAACGGAAAAGCATTTGATGGGAGTTCAACCGGAGAATCATTAAAGAGCTACCTCGATTATATGCACGAGATCAATGAAATTGCAGGGGATAAGCTAAGTGACTTGATTAACTCTCAATTTACTACAATTAAAAATAAGTCGACAGCATTATCCAATAGTTTTAGCGCTCAAATAGAAACCGACAATTCACTTATGATAAGCTTGTACGACGAACTGCAACGCAACGTGGTATATTTTAAAGTGGATATGCTTTCTACTTTGAGTATTAGTGTAGATTATGTTGATGCTGATGGCGATTAACAGATGAGTTCAACACATATCAAATATTTCGACAAAGTTACGGAGGCTGCACCATTGGCAGTCTTTCGTGTTTTGTTTGGGGTACTTATGTGTGTGAGCATCATCAGGTTTATGGCTTTGGGTTGGGTCGATAAATTATACATTCAACCCGAATTCTTTTTCTCATATTACGGTTTTGAATGGGTAAAACCCATAGGGGTTTATACCTACCTCGTTTTTATTTTTTGCGGACTTTCAGCTTTCGCCGTAGCTGTTGGATATAAATATCGCATGGCCATTATCTGCTTTTTTTTGAGTTTCACCTATATAGAGCTGATGGACAAAACGACCTATTTGAATCATTACTACTTCATCAGTATCACAGCTTTTTTGATGATCTTTTTGCCTGCAAATGTTTATTTTTCCGTGGATGCAAAAAGAAATAAGGATAAAGTGTTTCAAAAAATCCCGAAATGGAGTATCGATGCCGTAATGCTGCTTATTACCATCGTATATTTTTATGCCGGACTCGCAAAACTGAATTCAGATTGGCTTTTTAATGCCATGCCCTTAAAAATATGGCTGCCTTCAAAATACGATATTCCGCTGTTGGGAGACTTGTTTCAACAAGAGTGGACGCATTACGCTTTTAGCTGGATAGGTGTGGCATACGACCTATCCATTCCGTTTTTGTTGTTATTTAGACGAACCCGGATGTTCGCATTCATACTCGTGGTGGTTTTTCATGTGTTTACGCGGATCATGTTCCCCATAGGGATGTTCCCCTATGTGATGATTTTTTCGGCGTTGATCTTTTTTAGTGCAGCATGGCATCACAAATTCCTGGGGATGCTTTCAGCAACTTTAAAAATAAACAAAGCCTATTTTGATAATGGAAAAACCTTCCCGACTATCAACACAACATTTTCTGGGTTTAAGCGGATAATAATTCTTTTATTTTTTGCAGTGCAATTGCTATTCCCCTTCAGGTATTTGTTGTACCCCGGGGAACTTTTTTGGACCGAAGAAGGCTATCGATTTTCGTGGCGGGTAATGCTGATGGAAAAAGCCGGACATGCCGATTTTAAAGTGAAAGATGCGGTTACGAAACAATCTTTTCATGTGGATAACAGCGAATTTTTAACACCTTTCCAGGAAAAACAAATGTCGTTTCAACCTGATTTTATTCTGGAATACGCACATTTTTTACACGATCATTATAAAAAACAGGGTATAACAAACCCCGAGATATATGTAAACAGCTATGTAACCCTTAACGGGCGCCGTAGTCGACCATTTATAGACAGTACAGTAAATTTGGCGGACGAAAAAGAATCGTTTGCTCATAAAACATGGATATTACCATTTGAAGATGAAATTAAAGGCTTGTAATTTAATGTGTTTCCTGATGCTTTCAGGATTTGTTTTTTCCCAAAATAGTATAAAGGGAGTAGTTGTTGATCAAGAAACAGGTCTTCCGGTGCCTTTTGTTGAAGTGTATGATGAAGCAATAGGCAAACTTGTTGAGACTAATGATGATGGTAGCTATGAGCTTGCTGATGTTGATGAGGGAATCCATAAAATAACATTTTTCAGTTACCAGTATACCACCTTGAAGAAGGATGTTGAAGTCAATGGAGATAAGATCACGAAGTTGGACGTGGAGCTCTATCCTTTAGCTGTTGAATTATCAGAAGTAGTCATTTCGCAGAAGCGGAAAGAACTTTTTGCCTTAAAACGATTAAAAGATGTTGACGAAACAGCCATTTACGCAGGAAAAAAGAGTGAAGTGGTACTGGTAGGTGAGCAAATGGGAAATATGGCGATTAATAATGCCAGACAGGTATTTTCACAAGTAGTAGGGTTGAATATATATGAAAGCAATGATGGCGGACTCCAACTGAACATAGGAGGGAGGGGACTCGACCCCAACCGTTCGGCAAATTTCAACATAAGACAAAACGGATATGATATAAGTGCCGATGTTTTAGGATATCCGGAAAGTTATTATACACCCCCGACAGAAGCCCTTCAGGAAATCCAAATAGTAAGGGGGGCGGCCTCGCTTCAATACGGAACACAGTTTGGCGGATTGGTGAATTTTAAAATAAAAGAACCTGTAGCCGATAAAAAGATAGCGTTGGTGAGCAGACAAACATTGGGATCAAACAGTCTTTTCACGAGTTTTAATAGTTTGAGCGGTACGATGGGCAAGTTTAGTTATTATACCTATTACAATTACAAACAAGGTGATGGTTATCAGGATAATTCAGAGTTTGATTCGAGAAATTTTTTTGCCAACCTGAATTATCGGTTTTCTGAAAGAACGAGCTTGAGTTTCGATTATACTTATTTTTATTATCTGGCACAGCAGGCCGGTGGGTTGACAGATGTCATGTTTTTGGAAGACCCTTCACAAAGTATCAGGGAAAGGAACTGGTTTTCGGTAGATTGGAATTTGTTTGCCCTAAAATTTAAGCATGGGTTTTCAGAAAATACCATGTTTACCTTGAATCTCTTCGGACTCGATGCTTCCAGAAAAGCACTTGGATTTAGAGTGAATAGGGTGTCCCAAACCGATGAAGGCGGGGAACGCGACCTGATTACAGGGAATTTTGTAAACTGGGGGGCAGAAGCCCGTATACTGACCAAATACAATTTTAAAGACCATCAGAATGCTTTATTGTTAGGGGTGAAATATTATCAGTCAGATAACAGTGCTATTCAAGGACCTGGGAGCGCTGGTAGTGATGCTGATTTTAACTTTTACACTGATGAATATCCAAATTACCCCAATCAATCGGATTATGATTTTCCTAACCTTAATCTGGCGTTTTTCGGGGAGAATATATTCAAATTCTCTGAAACATTTTCAGTTACACCGGGCTTTCGGGTAGAGTTTATCAATACCAAAGCAGACGGTTTCTATAGAAATATCAATCAGGATAATGCAGGGAATGTAATTCAGAATGAAACGATTGAAGAGAACGATAACTTTGAGCGTTCACTGGCATTACTGGGATTGGGACTAAGCTATAAACCGGTGGACGGATTGGAAGTATATGGTAATTTTTCACAGAATTACAGATCGGTTACTTTTAATGATATTCGTATAGCCAATCCTTCTTTTCAGGTCGATGAAAATATTAACGATGAAAAAGGTTTTACGGCAGACTTGGGACTTCGCGGACAGCTTTCCAATAAAGTGTCTTATGATGCAAATGTATTTGGCTTGATGTATAACGGCAGGATAGGAGAGGTGTTAGTGGCTGAAGATAATAGGGTGATACGAAAAAGAGGAAATATTGGAAAAGCTTTTATCTATGGATTGGAAACTTTTGCCGATTGGAATATTTACAAAACCTTTTTCAATGGAAGTCCTGAATACCGATGGAACCTTTTTGTAAATACGGCTTTCACCGATTCGGAATACTTGGAATCTGAAGTGCCTGGAGTTGAAGGAAATAAAGTGGAGTTCGTACCGAATGTCAATTTTAAAACAGGAACTACCTTTGGTTATAAAAACTTTTTGGCTTCACTTCAGTACTCCTATTTGTCCGATCAATATACTGATGCTTCCAATGCACCAATTGATAGAACCGAAAATGTGCGAGGTATAGAAGGGGAGATTCCCGCCTATCATATTATGGATTTGTCATTCTCATACGCATTCTCAAAGTTTAGGATAGAAACAGGAATTAATAATTTGACTAATAACAGCTATTTCACCCGAAGGGCAACAGGTTATCCCGGTCCGGGAATCATTCCGTCTGCACCGAGAACATATTATGCAACCCTCCAGTTTAAGTTCTAAATTCTTGCGAACTTGCCTGCCGAGATTAGGTAGGGGACCGAGCGTTAAAAAAACATCCGGTGGATGTTTTTAGCGATGGGGCCAGCCGGCGCGCAGGCAAACGAGACCACCAACTGATACAGGAGGGCATATATAATCAGCTGGCGTACTGGTAAATTAAATTTTGTTATTTGTGAATTGAATTTTAAAATCTACCGATTTACATACCCACTCCATAGTTTTTCAGCTCTTTCAGCAGAAAATGTACCGTCAAAAACCACTAATCGATAGTTTAACGTATAGGTTTTACCAGGTTCCAGAAGCCAATTTTTGGTTTTAGTAGGAGAGTAATTGACAAAGACATCACCAGATTCTTCATCACTAACGGGCCATACCCTGAGGGGTTCCGGATGATTGTAATTGTTTGGGTGTGACATCATGATTATTCCGCCGTAATCATTGCCCAATTCCCCCTGTATCATGCACCATTTTGCCGTAGTACTGTCTACATTCAATCTTGTTTTTCCTTCAGAAGACAGTATTTTACTGTTATTTTTGCCCCATGCTTCGGTAGCTCTGAATCCAAAACCTCCATATCTGTATTTTAAAATTTTAAAAGGTTCATCGGTGGCACAGCTGTAATCTATTTTAAAGTCAACTATATAGTAATTGGCTTCGGGCTGAAAAACGCGAACAGTCTGTAATTCATTCAAGGCTGTTTTTTCTTGGCCATTTTTTAAAACCACATGTTCGTGCATAGTTTGATATGTTGCAGTATCATGATCAGTTGAGATTGATTTAAAGTTGACAAAACGCACTGTGCCTTCCTTTTTTGCCAAATTCCAGAAATCGAGCGTATCGGTTTCAAAAAGAACATGTGTCCACGGATTCCATATTCCATAATGATGATAATGATCTTCGGGCTGAATACGTGTTAATGTATGTCCGCCGATGGTTTTCAACGGATGGATAAATCCACTACGTTGATAAACAGAATCAACCCCTTTTGGAGGGTATTTGACTCCGTAATGATAAGAAACAAGCGGTTTTTTGTTTATTTCTATGGTTAAGACCCCATTCTCCTTTATCAGGTTAACGGGAGTTTCTTCCTCCTTATTTATTTGACCTTTACAGGAAACAAGAAATCCAATAAAGGCAAAAAGTAGTGTTATTTTTTTCATTGGTTGGTTATTTAAATTCCTGCGCAGGCAGGAATCTTTTCATGCTTAACATGAGTTCGATTTATTATAGTTTGAAATTATTTGATATTTGTTAGTTAACACGTTTTTGTTTCCTGTAAGCTTTCCAAAGATTAATCTTATATGCCGAATTCACGTTGTTTATGAATCCTCTTTCTGCTCCCCATTTCCGTTCATAAATTTCCGTTCCAATTCGGCTTGAAATTCTTCCATAACAGGCTTTACAGTACTTTCGGGTAAATCGGCTATTTTGATATACATAAGTCCGTCTACCGAATTGTTGAACAGTGGATCAACATTAAAAGCGACTACTTTTGCATTTTGTTTGATGTATTTTTTGATCAACACCGGTAATCGTAGACTTCCGGGTTCTACTTCATCGATCATGCGGTCGAATTTATTGAGGTCGGCTTCAGTTTCATCAAAGACAAATTCCTTGTCGGCATCCTTCAATTTGACCTTGAATTCTTTTTTCGGACTGATATATTGAGCCACATACGGATCCCAGTAATGTGATTTCATAAATTCGATCATCAGCGATTTAGAAAATTTCGAAAATTGATTGCTGATGCTTACTCCGCCAATCAAGTATTTGTGTTCGGGATGGCGAAGTGTCGTGTGCACGATCCCTTTCCAAAGCAAGAACAAAGGCATGGGTTTTTGCTGATATTCACTCACGATAAAAGCCCTGCCCATTTCTATGGATTCGCTCATCATTTTATAGAGTTCTGGCTCAAATCTGAAGAGGTCTTGCAGGTAAAAACCATTAATGCCTTTTGTTTTGAAAATTTCGGCACCCAATCCCATTCTGTAGGCGCCAACGATAGCTTTTTCTTTGTTATCCCACAAGAAAAGGTGGTGGTAATATTCGTCAAATTCATCAATATCGGTGGCTTGATTGGTGCCTTCACCAACTTCTCTAAATGTAATTTCCCGAAGCCTGCCTATCTCCCGAAGTATATATGGCATCTTTTTGGCTTTAGAAAGGAAGACTTCAAAATTCTTACTTTGAAGCAGACGAAGATCATTTTCCCTTAGGCCTTCCACCTCCCTGCTCATAAGATCTTTGCTCACAGGAGTTATAATTTCTTTTGGTGAGCGGGGAAATTTAAAGCTTGTAGGGACTTTGTCAAATAAACGGCTCTTGTCATACGCATTAGAGAGCATGTATGTTTTTCTGCGTAGGAATTCGGTGAATTCATCCAGATTGTCAAACTCCTGCTGGGCTTTTACACTGATGGGGCGCCCAATTCGTACCCGGATAACACGGTTTCGCTGGGTCAACAATTCTGAAGGCAATTTGGCAGTACGCAAAGTGTCACTGATTTTTGACAGCCGATAGAACAAACGGCTATTTTTTGCATGAAAATAAATAGGAACCACCGGAACCTCTGCTTTTTTTATGAGCTTCATAGCGGCTTCTTCCCAAGGCCTGTCTACTATAAGTTTGCCATCCTGATAAGTAGAAACTTCTCCGGCAGGGAAAATTCCCAAAGGATGCCCATCCCTGATATGTTGTAAAGATTGTTTAAAGCCCATAATGCTGCTTTTGGCATCTTTGTGGTCTTCAAACGGATTTACTGGCATGATGTAGGGGACAAGTGGTTTTATGCGGTGTAACAGGAAATTGGCTATGATTTTATAATCTGGTCGTTGCTCCAATAATAATTTTAAGAGGAGAATGCCGTCTATTCCACCCAGGGGATGATTGGAAATGGTAATATACGCTCCGTCTTTGGGCAATCTTTTTAGGTCTTCTTTTGGGATTTCAAAATTGATCTCAAACTCACCCAAGATCGAATTCATAAAATCGAGGTCGGTTTTATCTTGGTGTTTAGTATAAATTTTATTAAGAGTGGAGATGTTGAGCACTTTCATGAGTCCCCAACCGACAAAGGTTCCTAAAAAACCGTATTTGTCCGCCTTGATTACTTGTGCAACCTCTTTAGCAGTTACTAATCCCATTTATAATGATATTAATCAAATCAAAACAAAAGTACATTAAAATTTCTCATTGAAAATTTGTACTTTTTGGCTACAAAATTTAATTTGTACAGAGGAAATATAGGAAAAAAAACCAAATAGGATTTTATTAAGCTAAAATGCTATTCGGGTTAAATGGGATGTTTCTGAAAAAGAATGACCAAAGATTAACGTACAACCAGTTGAACTGTTTCTTGTGTGCGCTGTTCCACGAGTACTTCCCTTCCATTTTGTAGCGATGCTATCGCTTCTTCGTTAAAGTGTCTTATGGTGTAAAGCGAAACATCTTCATAATGGGTCACCTTGAATTTCGATTTCAGTGTTTTCAGCAAATTGTCAAGATTATTGAATTTGTTGTCCACACAAACAGAAAAACTAATGGCGGAGTTTTGGATAAGGTCCACTTTCATCCTGTTGTCGTGTAAAAGTTTGAACAATTCGCTGATACTGTCTTCGACAATGAATGAAAAATCCAAGGAAGATAATTTCATCAAGGTTTGATTCTTTTTCACAATGAAACATGGGACGTTCGGCGAAATTCCTTTGCCTTTCACTACGGTAGTACCATTTTCTGTTGGATTAACAAAAGACTTAACATGAAGAGGGATCTCCTTCCTTTGCAAGGGTTGCAGTGTTTTTGGATGGATTACTGAAGCTCCGTAAAAAGCGAGCTCGATAGCCTCTCTGTATGATATCCTATTAAGCAGTTCTGCCTTTTCAAAATAACGGGGATCGGCATTCAACACCCCCGGCACATCTTTCCAGATAGTAACTGATTCGGCATTTAGGCAATAAGCAAAAATGGCGGCTGTATAGTCGGAACCTTCCCTGCCCAATGTGGTAGTAAAATTATTGTCATCACTACTAAGAAAACCTTGGGTGATGTTCAGGCTGCTACGGTCTATGTTTTCGGTGATGTTTTTCTGTGTGAGATCCCAATTAACGATCGCTTCCCTGTAATTGTCATCGGTTTTGATATAATCCCTCACATCCAGCCATTGGTTTTTAAGACCTACCTCTTCAAAATAGGAGCTGATAATGGTGGTTGAGATTAGCTCACCGTAACCAACAACTTGATCGTACACAAAGTTGTATTTAGGCGATTTATTCCAAGCCAAAAAACCTTTCACTTGCTCGACCAAATCTTTTACTTTTCCATATACAGGATGTTGGTCGTTGGGGAAAAGATCTGAAAGTATATCGTTGTGATAGTTGATAACTTCTTCAAAAGCGGTATTGAGTTCGTTTTTGTTTTCAAAATAGCTTTTGACTACCGTTTCCATGGCGTTTGTGATTTTTCCCATAGCAGAAACTACCAACAATGTGTTTTCATGTCCAACGGTTTTCAACACATTGACCACATTTCTCACTCCCTCAGCATCCTTTACCGATGCTCCTCCGAACTTAAATATTCTCATCATTTATAAATTATTCTTTGCTATAAAATTTTTGATTCCTTCTTCATCCAATTGAACCGTATCCCAATCCCTCATGACGTTGGCACCGTTCTTTTCATAAAAGTTGATGGCCGGATCGTTCCAATCAAGTACCGCCCATTCAATGCGTTTTACGCCTTGTTCATGCCCGTATTGAATCACCTGGGCAAAAAGTGCGCTTCCCAATCCGGTACCACGCCTGCTCTCCCTTACGATCAGGTCTTCTAGGTGTATGGTTTTTCCTTTCCAAGTAGAATACCTGTCATAAACAAGAGCAATGCCTTCAATCTTATTATCTGCTTCTGCCACAAAACAATGAAAAGCCGGTTTATCGCCAAAGCCATCCCGTTGCAAATCAGCTACGGTCACTTCAACAGCATCCGGTTCTTTTTCGAAGATAGCCAGTTCACGGATAAGCTCCAGCACTTGATTCATGTCTTCTTTTACGGCGGTTCTGATTGTGTACTTCATAACTGTTACAAATATAACACAGAGTTATATATATTTAAAAATGAATTTTAACGAAAACGTTGTAGTTTCACAAAAATAACGATATTTGTGAGCATGAAAACACAAAAAAATGGCTAAAAGAAACCAGACACTAGGAGAGTTTATTATTGAGAACCAAAATGCCTTTCTGTATTCCACTGGGGAGCTTTCAAAATTGATCAACGCCATCCGTTTGGCTGCAAAGGTTGTTAATCATGAGGTAAATAAAGCAGGTTTGATAGATATTTTGGGTACGAGTGGCGATGTTAACGTGCAAGGCGAAGACCAACAAAAACTTGATGTGTTGGCAAACAATAAGTTTATTCAAACCCTGTCCAACAGGGAGATTGTCTGCGGAATAGCATCTGAGGAAGAAGACGATTTTGTAGCGATCAACAGTCTGGACAAAAAACATCAGAATAAATATGTAGTACTCTTTGATCCGTTGGACGGTTCGAGCAATATTGATGTGAATGTTTCCGTGGGGACGATTTTTTCGATCTACAGGCGGGTAACCCCTATAGGAGGTCCCGTGACCATGGAAGATTTTTTACAGCCGGGAAGAAAACAAGTGGCTGCGGGTTATATTGTTTACGGGACTTCAACCATGCTGGTCTACACTACCGGACATGGTGTAAACGGTTTTACCCTTAATCCGGCAATTGGTACCTTCTATTTGTCACATCCCGATATGAAATACCCCGAAGACGGTCAAATTTACTCGGTCAATGAAGGGAATTACATCCATTTTTCTGAAGGGGTAAAAAAATATATTAAATATTGCCAGATGGAGGAGGAAGACAGGCCATATACTTCGCGCTATATCGGTTCACTGGTTTCCGATTTCCACAGGAATATGATTAAAGGTGGGGTGTTTTTGTATCCGAAAAGCAGTAGGGCAAAAGAAGGGAAGTTGCGTTTGTTATACGAATGCAATCCTATGGCTTTTTTAGCGGAGCAGTCCGGTGGGAAGGCCAGTGACGGATTTCATCCTATTTTGGATATCGAACCCAAAGAATTGCATCAGCGGGTGCCTTTTTTCTGCGGAAGTAAAAACATGGTGGAAAAAATTGAGGAATATATGAAGATTTATGGGTAGGAACAGAAATTGAACCGGTAGGGATGCATCTTTAGTGGGTAGGAAATCTGCTCTTCGAAATGTATTTGTTGAACAAAAAATTGGTCCAGAAATGCCTCCTGACTTTGCGGGAACAATATTAGTTTATATCTACGAAGAGCAGTTTTTTCAGCTTTTCAGTATAAAAAGCATCGCAATAAGCAGCCCAAAAAGAATCAATCCCGCAAATTGCCAAATAGGTCCTTTTGTTTCTTTTTTAATACGTCTGCTCTCGTTTTTCAGATTCTCAGGGATTTCTTTTTTACCCATGGCATACTTACAGTGTCCGCACTGTACGGTAACAGTTTTCATAAAAGGGAAAAGAGGGATCCAAAAAATGTGGACATGATGCCTGAAGATATTAAACTGTAACTCCCCTTGGGAGTGACAACTTGGGCAGAAGCCTGTGCTGGAACGAACTGACTTGATATGAGCAGCCCTACTACCAAAAATAATCATATTTGTAGGTTTTTAAATTAAAATTCAGGGGGGATATCGAAAACAAATATAATAGTTTCGGCTTAAAATAAAAAGGTTGTTAATGACATAAAAAAAGGGACACTTTCCAGCATCCCTTTTTTGAGTTTTTATGTAAACCGAAATTATCGGTTCATGTGTTTGATCTCTTCTATAAAAGTTTCCAAATCCACGCCAATATTCAACAGGTACATGGCTTTTTTTACGATAAACTCGGCATTGGCAGAAGTAAAACCAAGACCTATAGCCATACGGATCATAATACGCATTTCATGATCATCTGCAATATGATCTGCATACACCATACGTCCGATATCGTACAAACGCTCTAAACGGGCATCGTATAAAACAGGTGGATTGATCTTATATGCTGTTGGGTTCTCCAAAACAGCTTCGTAATCTTCTTTCGAGATATCTAGGTTGTTGGCCAAACGATCTAAAAATGCTTTTTCTTCGTCATTGATTTCCCCATCGGTCAACGCAACCCTTACTATAGAAGCAAAATGATCACGGTTACGCTCCCTGAAACCACTTGAATATAAATCTGAAATCGACATCGATATTGAATTTTTATTGTGGGGCAAAGATAAATAAACCCGCATATTTTTCAGGGAATTTTTTTGGTTTTTTGAAAATCCCCGTTTGAAGTCTAAAAAGGATATATTTTGGTTAATAACTCTTAAAAACTTATCCTTTTATCTCCGTTTAAATATTCTTATTTTAGCTTTTGGGTTGTGTCACGACTTAATGAACTCATTTAAACTTTTTCCAATTGGCTAAAAAATCGTCCTTTTGCACTTGCTTTTCGTCTTTGTTTCCTTACGTAGCGCTGCTATGTAACTCAAAAAAGTCTTCAACCGAGCACAGGGCTGAGCGTATAAAAATAACCCAGTGGGTTATTTTAGCGAATGAGCCAGCTGGCGCATGGGCTTTTCGCTTCAATCAAAAAAGCTTAAATGAGTTCAAAACTTCAACTTTAAAGAGATAACATTTTTTATGTACCTGATTTTTGATACTGAAACCACCGGATTGCCGAAACGCTGGGATGCCCCTGTTACCGATGTTGACAATTGGCCACGTGCCATACAGATCGCATGGCAGTTGCATGACGAGATGGGAAATGTAATCGAGCATCAGGATTATTTGATAAAACCGGAAGGATTCAATATTCCTTTTGATGCTGAAAAAATTCACGGAATTTCAACCGAATTGGCTCAGGAAGAGGGAATTCCTTTGGGTGAGGTGTTAGATAAATTCAAAGAGGCACTTTCTAAAACCAAGTTCGTCGTAGGTCAAAATGTAGGTTTTGATGTCAATATCATGGGAGCTGAATTCCATAGGGAAAGCATAGATAGTAGCTTGCTCGAACTCCCGGTATTGGACACTTGTACCGAAACCACGGCTGAATTGTGCCGTATTCCCGGTGGGCGAGGCGGAAAATTTAAATTGCCTACCCTTACAGAACTTCACGAATATCTTTTTGGAGAGCCTTTTGCTGAAGCGCATAATGCAACCGCCGACGTAGAAGCGACTACGCGTTGTTTTCTGGAACTGATTAGAAAAGAAGTCTTCACCAGGGAAGAATTGGATGTAAGCCCAGATTATTTTAAAAACTTTTCTGAAGCCAATCCGCAACCAATCGGACTTATAGGATTGAAGCATATCAACCTGAAAAAAGCTTCGAAAAAGATCAGGGAACAGCTGGCGCAAAAAGAACCTTCTGAAGAGCTGTCAAAAGAAGAGCTGAAGCAAAACATTAGGGAGTTGGCTGAAGTCGATTTTGTTCACCTTCATAACCATACCCAGTTTTCAATCCTACAAGCCACTTCCAGTATCCCGGATTTAGTATCGGCAACGGCCAAAGCAAAAATGCCCGCTGTAGCCATGACCGATATGGGGAATATGATGGGAGCCTTCCATTTTGTGAAAGAAGTAGGGAACCACAACAAAGCGGCCAAGGCGAAAAATGAAGAAGCCATTGCCAATGGGGAAGAGCCTGAAGAGTTGGAAATAAAACCTATTGTCGGGTGTACACTCAATGTATGTGAAGATCATTTAAACAAAAAAGTTAAAGATAACGGGTATCAGATTGTGATGCTGGCCAAAAATAAAAAGGGATATCACAATCTGGCAAAAATGTCATCCATCGCCTATACCGAAGGGTTCTATTATGTACCCCGGATCGATAAAACCGTTGTAGAAAAATATAAAGAAGATATTATTGTCCTCACAGGAAACCTCTATGGGGAAGTGCCTAGCAAGCTCTTGAATGTAGGGGAAACCCAGGCAGAAGAGGCCTTACTGTGGTGGAAAGAGCAGTTTGGGGACGATTTGTACGCTGAGATAATGCGTCACGATCAAGAGGATGAGAACAGGTTGAATGTTGAACTGATCAGATTGGCGAACAAACACAATGTAAAACTGGTAGCGACCAACAACACCTACTATATTAATAAAGATAATGCTAATGCACACGATATTCTATTGTGTGTAAAAGACGGCGAGAAAAAAGATACGCCCATAGGCCGGGGTCGAGGTTATCGTTACGGTTTGCCAAATAGTGAATATTACTTTAAAAGTGCTGACGAAATGAAAGCGCTTTTTAAAGACCTTCCGGAAGCCATTATCAACATCCAGGAGGTTGTCGACAAAGTGGAGCCTTTTGAACTGGCAAGGGATGTACTCCTTCCGGCATTTACCATTCCGGAGGAATTTCAGATGGAAGAAGACAGGGAAGACGGTGGCAAACGTGGGGAAAACAAATATTTAAGACACCTCACTTATGAAGGGGCGAAGCATCGCTATCCTGAAATTACAGAGGAGATACGCGAACGCCTGGATTTTGAGTTGAGCGTTATCGAGAATACCGGATATCCGGGATATTTCCTGATTGTTCAGGATTTTATAGCTGCTGCTCGGGAAATGGACGTGTCCGTCGGACCCGGAAGGGGGTCTGCGGCAGGTTCTGCCGTGGCATATTGTTTGGGGATTACCAATTTGGATCCCATTGAATACGACCTACTTTTTGAGCGTTTCTTGAATCCCGATAGGGTGTCACTTCCCGATATTGATATTGATTTTGATGATGAAGGGCGAAGTAGGGTGATGGATTATGTGATCGAGAAATACGGAGCCAATCAGGTGGCACAGATCGTCACCTACGGAACGATGGCAGCAAAATCGTCCATCAGGGATACGGCCAGGGTGCTTGATCTTCCGTTACACGATGCAGATAGGATTGCCAAGTTGATTCCCAATATGAAACTGGCCAAAATCTTTGGTTTTGATGATGCAAAATTGAAATCGAGTTTGCGTGCAGATGAATTGCTGAAGGTCAACGAACTTAAAAATATATCCGAAGGGAATGATTTGGAAGCACAAACTGTAAATCAAGCAAGGGTGCTCGAAGGTTCGGTACGTAACACGGGAATTCATGCCTGCGGGGTGATCATCACACCGGATGATATTACAAAATTCGTTCCTGTTTCCATCGCAAAAGATTCCGATCTGTATGTAACCCAATTTGATAACTCCGTCGTGGAAAACGCCGGACTGTTAAAAATGGACTTCTTGGGATTGAAGACATTGACCTTGATCAAAGACACGGTCAAATTGGTGAAATACAAACACGGGATCGATCTGAATCCGGATGAATTTCCGTTGGACGATCAAAAAACATACGAACTCTTTCAAAGAGGGGAAACCGTAGGGATATTCCAATACGAATCTGCCGGGATGCAGAAACACATGAAAGATCTGAAACCTACTGTGTTTGCCGATCTTATTGCCATGAATGCCTTGTATCGTCCGGGGCCGTTGGAATATATCCCGAGTTTTATCCGAAGAAAACATGGGGAGGAAGAGATCAAATATGATCTCGAAGCCATGGAGGAATACCTTAAGGAAACCTATGGGATCACGGTCTACCAGGAGCAGGTGATGTTGCTTTCCCAAAAACTGGCCGGATTCTCCAAAGGTGAAGCCGATGTACTTCGTAAGGCCATGGGGAAAAAGATATTTTCCTTGCTGGAACAATTGAAGCCGAAGTTCTTGGATGGTGGTGAGGAAAACGGACATTCGCGGGAAACCTTGGAAAAAATATGGAAAGACTGGGAGGCCTTTGCGAGTTATGCGTTCAATAAATCACATTCTACCTGTTATGCGTGGATTGGTTATCAAACGGCTTATTTAAAAGCGAATTACCCGGCGGAATATATGGCGGCAGTGTTGTCGAACAATATGAATGACATCAAGCAGGTGACTTTCTTCCTTGAAGAATGTAAACGGATGGGAATTACAGTGCTCGGTCCTGACGTAAACGAATCCTACTATAAATTTACGGTAAACAAAGACAATGCAATCCGTTTTGGAATGGGGGCGATAAAAGGTGTTGGACGAGGTGCTGTAAAAACCATAGTTGAATGCAGGGATGAAGAAAAATACAAATCAGTTTTCGATTTGGCCAAGCGGGTCGACCTAAGGGCGGCCAATAAAAAAGCATTTGAAAACTTGGCTTTGGCCGGTGGTTTTGATTCTTTTGGGGATACACACAGAGCACAATATTTTCACGATGAAGGCGATGGGATTACCTTCTTGGAAAAGGCCATAAAATATGGAGCAAAGTTTCAGGAAAATGCAAATTCTTCCCAGGTGAGTCTCTTTGGAGAAGCGAGTGAAGTCCAAATTCCCGAACCACAGGTGCCACCATGTGATTCGTGGGGGACTATGGAGAAATTAAGACGGGAAAAAGAAGTGGTGGGGATCTATATTTCCGGACACCCCTTGGATGATTTTAAAACGGAAATAAAGGTGTTCTGCAATAGCAATGTAGGGGCTTTTAATGATCCTGAGCAGTTACTGAACAGGGAAGTCTCTTTTGCCGGGGTGATTACTGATGTGCAACACCGCACTTCAAAAAACGGTAAAGGCTGGGCCATTTTTTCGGTGGAAGACTACACAGATACATACGAGTTTAAGATTTTTGGGGAAGAATATCTGAAGTTTCGCCATTTTCTGATGATTAACTCCTTTATCTATATCAAAGTGTATATAAAAGAGGGATGGACCAATAGGGAAACCGGAAAGAAAGGTGACCCGAGACTGCAATACAACTCGATGGAACAACTTCAGGATGTGATGGATAAATATGCCAGAAAACTAACCATTCATCTACGGTTGGAAGAACTGGCAGAACAACGTATTGAAACATTGAAACAGGTGATTTCATTACACAAAGGCGATAGTACGCTGAATTTTGTAGTGCATGAAATTGAAGAAAAAATAAAACTCAACATGCCAAGCCGAAAACAAAAAGTACAAATCTCCAACGAACTCCTCGACCAGCTCAAACAAGAAGATGTGGTTTATAAGTTGAATTAATTATAAGTATAAAGACCTCTCTCATTTCTCTGTTGGAATTTTTAATCCACCGGAATTCCATACCAGATTTTAAGGGTTTTGATGCCAAAATTGATCGCTTTTTGGCGTTCAGTACCCATATAGATATCGATTTTTTTGCTGTAGCGAGCGTTCATTTTATCTTTAACGAGATAAATACCGTCAAAACCTTCAATTTTAATAGGGGTGTTTTTGGTGATGCCGAGTTTTATAAGATCCCTGGAAATAGCAACAGCTTTTATACCGGGGCGCAGTGTGTCTCCCCATGCGGCTATGGTAGGATGTCCAACGGTTTGTCCCTGCATGGAGTTATAGGCAGAGGCTTTTACCGTAAGTGGTTTCCAGTTGAAATCATCGTCCGGAATTTCTTTTTTCTGTGCACAACCGAAAGTCGCGTTCAGAAGAAAGACTAAAAAGATAAAAGAACTGTATATTTTATTTATTTTGCTGAAATATAGCATTGACTTATAATTGAGCGTTTAAACGAGTTCTTAAGATAGATAACGAAAAAAGCACCGATATCGTACTATCGAAAAATCAAATGCACTGATAATCAAAACAAATACAACCGCTGTAAGGTTTGGAAGAATATTTGACTAAATTTGTAGCGTAAAAAAATTGAGTAACATTTAAACATAAATAAAATGGCTTTAGAAATAACAGATGCTACTTTTGACGAAGTGGTTTTGAAAAGCGACAAACCTGTTTTAGTAGATTTTTGGGCAGCTTGGTGTGGTCCATGTAGAATGGTTGGTCCGATTATCGAACAGTTGAGTGAAGAATACGAAGGAAAAGCTGTAGTGGGAAAAGTAGATGTGGATGCCAATCAGGAATTCGCAGCTAAATATGGAGTGAGAAACATTCCTACGGTATTGGTTTTCCAAAATGGAGAAGTTGTTGGAAGACAAGTAGGCGTAGCTCCTAAGAATTCTTATTCGGAAGCAATTGATTCTTTGTTATAAGAAAATTAACGATCTATTGTATAAAAAAGGTTTGGTAATTACCAAACCTTTTTTATTTTAGATTATATTGCAAGTAAAACCAACTAATTTATAATGGCGTCCATTTTTACCAAAATTGTTAATGGAGAAATCCCGAGCTATAAAATTGCCGAAGATGACAATTTTTATGCCTTTTTGGATATTAACCCTAATGCTTTAGGACACACGCTCTGTATTCCTAAGAAAGAAGTGGATAAACTTTTTGATCTCGATGAAGAGACTTATGCCGGGCTCATGGCTTTTTCAAGAAAAGTGGCAATAGCAATGGAAAGAGCTATCGATTGTCAGCGGGTAGGAGTAGCTGTAGTAGGATTGGAAGTTCCTCACGTACACATCCACTTGATTCCACTGAATAGTATGAAAGAAATGACCTTTCAACACAAAGTCAACCTTTCCCCTGAGGAGTTTGAAAAAGTTGCTGAAAAGATTAGAGAATTTCTTTAAGAACTTCAGGATAATAGTAATACATAAAAATACTGACAGCGATCAGGAAAATTATTAATAAGCCAAGAACACCCCATCCAGTAAGCCTGAAATAAGTTCTCGGCTTTTCTACCGTTTTCTGATAAAATTCTCGAACCCTTTCTATATCATCGGTCCACCTTACCGGGTATATGGTAGTATTGCAGTTATTACACACAATAATATCTGAAATTTGGCTGGTGGCTCTTTTAAATAAAAGTCCTTCAATATGTTTTTGATAAAAGGTGAGTAGGAGACCTTCGTTTGAAAAACATTCAGGACAATTATTGGTTAACGAAGCTTGTTTTATTTCTTTCTGTTTTGTTTTCACGGGGCTTGTTTTTTGTGCTAATTTATGAATCTAAAACTTTAAGGTGGGTTCTAAAAATTGCTTTCTTTTGAAAAATGAAGATAACAAATAAGGTGCAAGGCATATTTTTTTGGAATAGCCTTAGCTATTGCAAAAAAATATAACGCAGTCAGATTGCTTGTTATATTCGTTCCCTTTGGGTTTTCATAGTTTTTCATATACTGCTTCAAATTTTCTTACGTTATCCTGCGATAGCGTTGCTAAAATTTTCATTGTCTCTAAAAAACTATGAAAATTTCAATGCAAATCAATTTTTAGAAACCACCTTCAGTACAATTTGTATTGTGGTTCCCTTATTTATCACCGAATTTAAAACCTTTACTTTTCCATTGTGGTAATCCTCTATGATTCTTTTGACTAAAGATAATCCGAGACCCCATCCTCTTTTTTTGGTTGTATAACCCGGTTCAAATATTTTTATAAAATTACTTTTATGGATTCCTTTTCCGGTATCTATAACGTTTATTTTTGCTGTTTTCTTATCCGAAGTAATTTCAATAGAGAGTTTTCCTTTGCCTTTCATGGCATCTATGGCATTTTTGATGAGGTTTTCGATGGTCCAACTGTACAGTTGATCGTTGATATTGCAATAGATAGCCTCTTTTGAAGCCTGAAATTGAAAATCGACCATCTTCGAACTTCTCGATTGTAAATATTGAAAAGCTTCTTTGGTTTCAGCTACAATATTTCTCTTTTCCAGAGCCGGAATAGAACCTATTTTTGAAAAGCGTTCGGTGATGGTGGAAAGCCTGTCGATGTCCTTTTCTATTTCAGTAGTGATGTCAGGGTTTATATCCTCACTTTTTAATATTTCCGCCCAGCCGAGTAGGGAAGAAAGCGGTGTTCCTATTTGATGGGCTGTTTCTTTGGCCATTCCTGCCCAGAGCTTGTTTTGATCTGATATTTTTGCCGTTCTGTAAAAAAAGTAAACCGAAGCACTGAAGAAAACGATAATGAGGATCAGTGCGATTGGATAATACTTCAGATTGTTCAACACCTCGGAATTGCCGTAATAGAGGGTTCCGTATTTGTCGTTTTTGAAAGTGACTTCAATAGGAACGTTTTCAGCATTGAATTGCCTTATTTTTTTTTGAAGGTAAATCGAATCCCCGGCCTTTCTCTCGGGAAGGTTGTTTGATGTAATATCGCCTTCGTTCCCTACATAGATCATCGGGGTACTGGTATTGTTTTTTAGTACTTCCAGTGTAAGTTTCCCCAAGTCGCGTTCTAAATTGGTGGTTTGAAGAAATTCCCCCATGGCTTCGGCCCATATCTTCATTTTGGTGCGTTCTTCTTCTTTGAATTTCTGAAAAAAGACATACGTATTCCAAAGTATGGAAACAACAATTACAAATGAGGAAACAATTAAGATCCAACGTGTGGTTTTTTTCATGTGTTTATTTCTTAATGGTCATCCCGGTATTTATCGATAGGGAACGCCTGCGATCGTGTCCTTGTATGTCCAAAAAAACGTTTCATTTTAATTGAAGAAAAAGATGGTTTTTACCCGAGCTCATTGCATAAATATAAAGCAAAACCTTTAATTTTATTGTAAAGGGGAGACTAATTTTGATTGTGGGATGTAATCGGGTTGGAATTGAGCATTGATTCTCCGAATATAAAGGAAAACATTTTTACAGCTCTTTTATTTAGGCTATTTTTGTTTAAAATGTCTCGATGTTAACAATAGATCCCAACAACATTCCAACGGGTAAATTCCACGGGTATTTATTAAAGGCCGTAGCTCCAAGGCCAATTGCTTTTGCAAGTACGATTGACAAAAAGGGGAATGTGAATCTGTCGCCTTTCAGCTTTTTTAATGTGTTTAGCTCCAAACCACCCATTATGATTTTTTCGGCAAACAGAAGGGTGAGGGACAACACCACAAAACACACCCTGGAAAATGTGTTGAAAACCAAGGAGGTGGTTATCAATGTGGTGAATCACGATATTGTGCAACAAGCTTCTTTGAGCAGTACCGAATATGCAAAGGATGTCAACGAATTTGAAAAAGCAGGTCTAACGATGTTGAGATCAGAAATGGTAAAACCGTTTCGGGTAGCCGAATCCCCGGTGCAATTTGAATGCAAGGTCAATGAAGTGATCTCCTTGGGAAAAGAAGGAGGTGCCGGGAATTTAATCGTTTGTGAAGTGCTAAAAATGCACATTAATGAGGCTGTACTGGATGAAAACGGAGAGATTGATCAACATAAAATAGATTTGGTGAGTAGAATGGGAGGGAATTGGTATTGCCGTTCCAATCTGGGCATGTTTGAAGTGCCAAAACCCTTGTCGAGCATCGGGATTGGGGTTGATAAGATCCCGTCTGCCATTAGGTATAGTAAAGTGCTTACAGGAAACGACTTGGGTATCTTGGGCAATGTGGAAAGATTGCCAACCAAAGAAGAAGTGGAAGATTATGTATCACATTCCATCGAAGTCAAAAGGATTTTGAGTGCAGATGATGTGAGTCAAATACACAAAAAAGCGCAGGAATTGATTGCCACAAACGATGTGATGGCCGCATGGAAATTATTATTGGCTAATAAGTAGAAATAGAAGAATTTTAATATTTTTGAAACATGGAAATACAAGGAAGAATAAAATTGATTGACGAAACCAAAACATACGGAAACAACGGTTTCAGGAAAAGAGAAATAGTTATCACTACTGAAGAGCAGTATCCACAACATATTATGGTTGAATTCATTCAAGATAAATGTGAGTTGCTGGATGCCTTTCAAGTGGGACAACAGGCTAAGATAAGTATCAATTTAAGAGGAAGAGAATGGGTAAATCCACAAGGGGAAACCAAATATTTTAACTCCATTCAAGGATGGCGTATCGAAAGTTTGGAGACTGCCGGGGACAATCAACAAATGCCTCCGATGCCACCTGAAGATGCTTTTGAGCCTGCCAAGGATTTTAATGAGGATGATCACGACGATCTTCCTTTCTGAGAAAGAACAACAGAACAGAAAAAATCAAAAAGGAACTTGTAAACGAAATACGAGTTCCTTTTTTTGTCCCCATAGGTAGGTGAGGCTCAATTAGTTTTTTAAATAAAAAAGCCCCGAACAAAAAATATTCGGGACTTAATGTTGTGGTTTTAGGCTGCCATTGCATTAAACTCAAAAAGCAATGATGAAAATAATTTGGTTGCAACGACAGTATCAAAAATCTAATAAAAATTGCAGATTACCAAGAAAAACTTAATATTTAATACTTTTTTAAGCAAAAAAAATTATTAATAAGTGTAGTAAATTGTTTTTTCTTACAAACGAAATAATATTTCCTCCTGTAGAGAATGCCACAGAGGATGGAGTAGTAGCGATGGGCGGCGATTTATCTGTCGAAAGATTGATCGAAGCATACCGCCAAGGGATTTTTCCATGGTTTGATCAGGGGTCGATGATCTTGTGGTGGAGTCCGGATCCTCGAATGGTTTTGTTTCCTGAAGAGGTGAAGATATCAAAAAGCATGCGATCGGTATTGAAAAAGGAGATTTTTAAGATTACTTTCAATACGGCTTTTGAAGATGTGATTGAAAATTGTGCAAAAATCAAACGCCAAGATCAAAATGGAACCTGGATTACCGATGATATGCAAGAGGCATATACGAAACTGCATAAAATGGGGATAGCGAAGTCGGTTGAGGTTTGGCATGAAGGCAAATTGGTGGGCGGTTTGTATGGGGTTGACCTCGGCCATGTTTTTTGTGGGGAGAGCATGTTTTCCAAAATGAGCAATGCTTCCAAGGCAGCCTTTATCTTTTTGGCGAATAAACTAAAGACCGAAAATTATAAGTTGATAGACTGCCAAATTTATACCGATCATTTGAAATCCCTCGGTGCACGGGAGATTCCCAGAACAGATTTTATTGAGATTTTAAAAAAGAAAGATTGAGATCAGTTGCCATAGATAGTTGATTTTCTAAAAAACAAAAAAGTCATGTTTAATCTGTAACAAAACGGCTCTTTTCGATACTAATGAGTTGATACTACATGAGCATTACTAACCATTTTAATCAATTATTATGCAATACACATAAACTTATTTAAGTATACCATACTGAATATGGTTAAAATAAGTTTATGTATATTCCTGAATGTGAAGAAATTTTTAGTTTCTTCATCCGCCGTTGGCGGACTAAAAATTTAAAAACAGATGAAAAAACAAATCTTTAAAATCAAGCAAGTTTTTGTTTTGGCTTTTTTAGTCAGTAGTTTTGGGCTTTGTGCTCAAGAAGTAGCCGGAACATGGAAAGGGACAATAAATGTTCAGGGAAATGAGATGCCTTTGGTTTTTAATATAGAAAAAGCCAACGATGGGTATTCTTCAACTATGGACAGTCCGTCCCAAGGGGCTACCGGAATCCCAATGGATGAAACCTTGTTTGTTGATGATCAGTTGACAATAACATTCAAACAAGCGGGGATTAAATATGTAGGGAATTTAAATAAAGACAAAATATCAGGAACGTTTTATCAGGGACCTATGGAATTACCTTTAAATTTAGAAAGATCAGAAAAAACAGTGCCGGGCAACCCTGAGTTGGTAACGTCTGATGCCGAGCTTGAGGAATTGGCCTCGTTTGATTCGGGAAGTTATTCATATAGTGTAGAAGACTATTTTGCTAAACCAAAAGCATCGAGTTTTAATTTTTCCCCAGACGGAAAATACCTTTCCTATAAAGAAAAAGATGAGAATGGAAAGCGTCATATTTATGTCAAGGAAATAAGCACCGGAAAAGTTTCGCGTGCTATTGAAGAGAAAGAAGAACTCATTAGAGGCTATGGCTGGCTAAACAATGAACGCCTAGTGTATGCCATGGATACAGGGGGAGATGAAAACTATCACCTCTATGCTGTTAATTTAGATGGCTCAGAGCTTAAAGACCTGACCCCTTTTGACGATGTGAAAGCTAGTATGTTAGCATTATTAAAAGAAGATAAAGACCATATCATAATTTCATTAAATAAAAATAATCCTCAGGTTTTTGATCCCTACAAAATAAATGTCGTGACCGGGGAAATGGAAGAACTATATAAAAATGATGACATAGCCAATCCTGTTGCCGGATATAATTTTGACAGAAAGGGAAATTTAAAAGCCTTCACCAAAATGCGCGATGGGGTTGAACAGGACTTATACTATTTTAATGAAGCGGGCGAGCCGGAAAAAATGAAAAGTTTAAGCTGGAAAGATGCTTTCTCTATTATTACATTCAATTATGCTACAGAGAATCCTCATGATGCTTACGTGGTGTCCAATTTAGATAATGACAAGTCTGAAATTTTATTGTACGACCTTAAAGAAGACAAAATAATTGATAATGTTTTTTCAAATGAAGACTATGATGTATCGAGTTTAAGCCTTTCCAGAAAAAGAAATTATGAGCTTGATTATATAGTATATCAAGGAGTGAAAAAAGTGGTAATTCCTGTGAGTGACTATTTCAAAAAGTTACATGCAAAACTGGAAAAAGAGTTTGAAGGAAAACAATATTCCATTGCCGATTTTACAGATGATGAAAGTAAATACCTGATCTTCATCCAAAGCGATAAACTTTACGGATCTTACTATTCTTATGATGTAGCCAAAGACGAATTTAAATTGCTTTACAACCTGATGCCGCAATTAAAAGAAGAGGACATGGCAGAAATGCAACCGATCACTTTTAAGAGCAGGGACGGTTTAACCCTTCACGGGTATATTACACTGCCGAAAGAAGCTGCAAATGGACAAGTACCACTTGTTGTGAATCCGCATGGTGGGCCACAAGGAATCCGGGACACATGGGGTTTTAACCCGGAAGCTCAATTGTTTGCTAGTAGGGGCTATGCTACCTTACAAGTGAATTTCAGGATTTCAGGAGGGTACGGACGAAAGTTTTTAGAATCCGGATTTAAACAAATTGGAAGAAAAGCCATGGACGATGTAGAAGACGGTGTTCAATATGCTATAGACCAGGGATGGATAGACAAAGATAAAGTAGCTATTTATGGTGGCAGCCATGGCGGGTATGCGGTGTTGCGCGGACTCACAAAAACACCTGATCTTTATACCTGTGGAGTAGATTATGTTGGGGTGTCTAATCTGTTTACGTTTATGGAAACAATACCTCCATACTGGGAACCCTATTTAAAGATAATTAAAGAAATATGGTATGATGAAGATATTCCTGAAGAGAAAGTAATAATGGAAGAAGTATCACCGGTGTTTCAGATAGACAAGATTAAAAAGCCTTTGTTTGTGGTACAGGGAGCTAATGATCCACGGGTGAATATAGATGAGTCAGACCAGATCGTAAGTGCTTTACGTGAAAAAGGATATGATGTGCCCTACATGGTTAAGTATGATGAAGGACACGGATATGCAAAAGAAGAAAATTCAATAGCCATGTATAAAGCCATGATGGGATTCTTTGCAAAGCATTTGAAATAACCTGGGTTTGATGTGATTTCAAAAGCCGTCAATTCGAGTGCCCTGTGGAATATTGTGAAGCAATTTTATTCCACGGGGTGTATCGAGAATAGGCTTTTGAACGAAAACCCAATTCAATAAACAAAATTAAGATTGTTTGCTGTCAGTTCGAGCGCAGTCGAGAACTAAAAGTAGGTTTCGACTGCGCTCAACCTGACAAATTAAGTTTCTGTTGCTTTTAGAAAGCCTCTTTTTATGCAATAAGTCACACTTCCTTATACCTAAAACATTCCACTTCATGATCATTAACCATACCTGTGGCTTGCATATGGGCGTAGACAACGGTGGTGCCTACAAATTTGAATCCGCGCTTTTTCAGGTCTTTACTGATCTCGTCTGAAAGGGGTGTGTTCGCCGGGGCATCTTTATATGATTTGAGATGGTTTTGAATGGGCTTTCCATCCACAAAGCCCCAGATATAATCGCTGAAACTGCCAAATTCCTGCTGTATTTTTATAAAATTTTGCGCATTGGTAATAGCCGATTTTATTTTTAGCTTGTTTCTGATAATACCTTTGTCCTCAAGCAAGGATTCGTATTTGGCATCGTCGTAAGCGGCAATCTTTTTGTAGTCGAAGTTGTCAAAAGCCTTTCTGAAGTTTTCCCGCTTTCGCAGGATGGTGATCCAACTCAACCCGGCCTGAAAGGTTTCCAAGATCAAAAATTCAAATAAAGTAGTGTCCTCATATACCGGGACACCCCATTCGGTGTCATGATAGGCTTCATAAAGCGGATCGCCCACACACCAACCACATCGATTCATAGTTTTTTGAGTTTAATTGGTAATAAAGGTATAAAATAAAATAGTGGAGTCATATATAATTTCCTTGCGAACCCTCTTTGCGCCCTTTGCGCTTTGCTTAGCGTCCATTGCGGTTAAACCTAAACGTAGGGAGCGTAAGGGAATACGCAAGGTTTGCTATGAAAAAGAACCCACAATGTATTATTCCCCCTGAAACAAATAGGTAATCGTTCCGCGTTGTTCTGCAGTCGATTTTGCTGCAAATCGAGACCGTAATGCATATTTAATGGCATTTTCAACCAAGCAAGCGTTACTGGTATTAGAGCTATTCCTATTATGGCTGGCGTCGGTAACAAAACCATTGGAATCTACTATGATGTTGATCACCACTTTACCAAAACTCTGGCAGGTATAAACGGGATTGGCAAGTTTGATGTGAGTACGATCTAACAAAGAATAGGTAATGGTAGTTCTCCTTTTGATATTAGGCTTAGGAGCGTCATCTTCTTTGTTCAGGCTTTTTATTTTTTCGCGTTGTTCCCTTAGTTTTTCGGCCATTTCTTTGGCATAAGTATTATCAAGCGAAAGATCGTTCAATTCGGAGTTCTCCGGATTTTCACTGGCAGCTTCCTGCGCTTCCTGCGCCAATTCTTCCAGAGTTTTAAAATCCTCTAATTCTTGGGAATATTTACTTTCCATGGCTTCGTTATAGGCCTGATGGGTTTCCAGCTCTTCCATCACAACTTCCTCTTCCATTGGAACTTCTTCAAGTAATTCTTCATCAAAACTCAGCTCATACAAGAATTCTTCTTCTTGTTGGCCCGCCATTCGGATATTGAAGATGGTAAGGATAATGATTCCCATCAAGCAGCTGGTGATGATAAAAGAAAGCTGTTTGTTGTTAAGCCCGTTAATTCCGTCAATGATCTTGTCACCAACCTTGTCAAGCTTTGCTATTATGGTATTAAAGTTCATATTTTAAAACGACTTGGACGCTAAAGATAAAAAATTTCACCAACTACGATTATAATAAAGTTGTAAAAGCGTCCGGACTTATGGCTTTATTTACGTTGAAATCACCTATTTTGGTTCTCCTGAGTTCAGAAAGATAAGCTCCTGATTCCAAAGATTTTCCAAAATCATGGGCGAGCGAACGGATGTAGGTACCTTTGCTGCAAACCACCCTAAATTGTACTTCGGGAAGTTGAATATGGGTGATCTCAAATTCGGTGATTTCAACATTCCGTGGTTTTATTTCCACCTCTTTCCCTTCGCGGGCATATTCATACAAACGTTTTCCCCCTTTTTTTAAAGCGGAAAAAACCGGTGGATATTGTTCGATAACCCCGGTAAATTGCTTGGTGTTTTCCCGGATTTTTTCTTCCGTAATGTGTTCAGTAGGGTAGGTGCTGTCTATTTCGGTTTCCATGTCATACGACGGTCGCGTGGCTCCCAAAGTGATGGTTCCCGTATATTCTTTAACCTGACCTTGCAGTTCAGGGATCTTTTTAGTGAATTTTCCGGTGCAGATAATAAGTAAGCCTGTAGCAAGTGGATCTAAAGTACCGGCATGACCTACTTTTATCTTTTTAAGCCCAAACTTTTTCTTAATGGCCCATTTTATCTTGTTTACCGCCTGAAAAGAAGACCACTCAAGGGGTTTGTCAATAAGAAGTATTTGTCCGTTTTTTATTTGCTCTTCAGTATAAGCCATGAATCAATTTTTAGAACCCACCTTTAATAGTAGTAGCCAAGGAAAATAGCTACCAATCCAACAATAAAGCAATATATAGCAAAATAAATAAGTTTGCTGTTCTTTACAAGTTTGATCATCCACGTACAGGCCAGTATTCCCGATATAAAAGCAGCGATAAACCCTACAGAAAGGGATTGTATATGAACACTATCATATGAAAGCGCACCGCTTAGAATGTCTTTTGCTATTTTCCCGAAGATTAAAGGGACGACCATCAAAAATGAAAAACGGGCGGCCTTGCTTTTATCATTCCCAAGTAATACGGAAGTGGAGATCGTAGCTCCGGATCTGGAAACCCCCGGAAGCAAGGCGATGGCCTGTGACACACCAATAACAAAGGCATTGGAATAGCTCACTTTCTTTCCGGTGTTTTTTGCTTTGTCAGCCAGATACAATAAAAGCGCAGTGACGATCAGCATAAAACCGACCAATACGATATTACCACCGAACAATAGTTCGAGTTGTTCCTCAAAAAAGAAACCGATAAGCGCCGCCGGAACCATGGAAAGGATGATTTTTAACGAGAATACCTTTTCTTCGTTCCATGTCGATTGGAAGATTCCTTTTATAATGTCATAAATGTCTTTTCTGAAAACCACCATGGTACTTAGTGCCGTAGCGAAGTGTAAAACAACCGTGAACAGTAAACTTTCCTGTGGCAAGGAATGATCACCCAAAATAGCTTTCCCCAATTCTAAATGGCCACTAGAGGAAACCGGGAGAAATTCGGTAAGTCCTTGAATGATTCCCAGGATAATAGCATCAATTACATCCATTATTTATGTGATGGAGTTTATGGGTTGTTGGATTTCTTTTTATTCGGATTCAGGAGAATAGCGTACACTTCAATACCAAAACCGATAAGAATCAATGTCGGAGCAAGACGGATTCTTCTAAAACTGAAAATATCCGTATTGAAAACATTGGGGTCGTCACTACCACCGCCGCTCATCAGAATAAACCCGAGCACGATAAAGGCAAGACCAATGAACATGAACATATAGTTTTTCTTCTGAAAGATGAATTCTTGATCAGTCTTTGTATTTTGATTCTTCTTTTTTGACATATGCGTTATTTTAATAATACAGATCGTCTGTCCTTAGGTTTAAAAAGCGTTGTGTCGCGATATAGGTGCTTATCCATGTGATAATAATTCCGATGACAAAGATACCCAGAAAAAGACCAATTAGTGTTATCGGTTCAGAAAACAAGCTCAGTTGGGGCATTTTCACATTGACATAATAAAGTACGCCCCCCATGGCAATCATGGCGACCAAGGCACCAACCATGCCCAATTTTATACTGTTCCATATAAAAGGACGGCGGATAAAACGTTTGGTAGCCCCCACCATTTGCATGGTTTTTATGATAAATCTTTTTGAATATACTGAAAGACGGATAGAACTGTTGATGAGCAACACGGCAATAATCGTAAAAACCCCACTGGCGATAAGGATCCAAAAGCTCATGCGTTTTACATTTTCATTCAGCAAGGTAATAAGAGGTTTGTCGTATGCGATATCGGCGACATATTCTTTTTTGGCTAGATAATCAGCTATCTTTTGAATACTGTCCGTAGCCACATATCCTGCATTTAAATGTACATCTATAGAATTTTGCAGCGGATTATACCCCAGAAACTCCAAAAAATTCTCTCCAATTTCCTGACTGTGCGATTCTGCGGCTTCATCTTTTGAAACATAGGTGGCCGATTTGGTATATTCGGCCATGGCAAGGCTTTTTTGCAACTGATTTATCTCCACCTCTTTTGCCGTGTCTTTTAAAAATACGGTAATGGCAACCTGCTCTTTAAAATGATCGGCCAGTTTTTTGGTGTTTATAACCAAAAGACCCAGCGCGCCGAGAAGAAACAGAACAAGCGCAATACTTAATACAACAGAAAAGTAAGAAGATATTAGTTTGCGTTTTTGATAGCGCTCAAAAGATTTGCTCATACGGTTAATATAATTGGATGTGTAAAAGTAATAAAGTAAATTTAATCACGATAATTTATAACGGTGAACCTTTTGTGTTTGTTGTTTAGGTGTTGAAAAGATATTAAATCAATAGTGTCCAAAACATTTATATTGAATTTTACTGAACTTGTTAAGGTTTAGATGAAATTTTCAATGTTTGGGTTTTTCGGCCTATGATAAAAACATTGAAAATCAAGGAAGCAGCGGGGCAAGAAGATAAAAATCTGTTTGAGTTCCGCCCTCAAGGCGGAATGAGTTATTTTTATCTGTGGCTGGGGATTCCGTAGTATTTTCTTATGTTTTTATCATCAGCCTAGACTTTTTTGGTTCTTTTTTGGGCAATGCAAAAAAGAACAGGTGAAATTTATTTAGAACAAAACTGACATTGAATAATAAAAAAAATGAAATTAAGGCAAACATTAAACAAATTACAGCTATCCGATAACCTGGACCTATTGGCAGGACAAGTAGTAGAAGGCTTTATCAGTGGAATGCACAAGAGTCCGTTTCACGGGTTCTCATCAGAATTTGCCGAACATAAAATTTACAATCAAGGCGAAAGCACCCGGCATATCGATTGGAAACTTTTTGCCAAAACGGACAAGCTCTACACCAAAAAATACGACGAAGAAACCAACTTGAGGTGTCATATTATTATTGACAACTCGGCTTCCATGCACTATCCGTCGCTAAAAACACAGTCGGTTGACCGGTTAAACAAAATAGGATTTTCCGTATTGGCCTCCGCAGCCCTGATGAAACTATTGAAAAAACAGAGGGATGCCGTAGGGATGAGCATCTATTCAGACGCCTACGATTTTTACGCACCCGAAAAGGGGAGTGAGCGCCATCGCCACCTTTTGTTGGATACTTTGGAAGGAGTGGTAAACACAACGGTAAAAGCCAGTGGCACAAAAACCTATACCTATCTGCATCAAATAGCAGAAAAAATACACCGTAGAAGCCTTATTTTTCTGTTTACCGATATGTTCCAGACCGAAACCGATGATAAAGCTTTGTTTCGGGCCCTTCAGCATTTAAAGTACAACAAACACGAGGTGATCCTTTTTCATGTGATGGACAAGGAAAAGGAATTCAATTTCAATTTTGAGAACACCCCAAAGCGATTTGTCGATGTCGAAACCGGGGAAGCCATCAACCTGTTTGCTGAAAATGTACAACTTGGCTACGAAGAGCGAATGAAAAAATATCTCGACAGTTTGAAATTGCAGTGTATGCAGTATAAAATAAAGTACGTTGAAGCTGATGTACAGCAGGATATCAACAAAATTTTAACCACTTACCTTGTTGAGCGTCAAAAGTTTATTTAGCCGGTTGGTTTTTTATTTAATTTTTTTAAGGAAAACGTTTGTGTAATTAAAAATGGGGCGTATATTTGCATCCGCAATCAGGAAAGGTCTGGTAGTTCAGCTGGTTAGAATACATGCCTGTCACGCATGGGGTCGCGGGTTCGAATCCCGTCCAGACCGCGAAAAGCAAAAAGCTTCAATCAATAAATTGGGGCTTTTTTGGCATAAAAATAGTTGTGTTGTTCAGTGGTAGTAATACTGCTGAAGGTTTAGTAGAGGTGCCCAACCAAGTTGAGCACTTAACCAATGAAAGGCTTTCCTTCCGGTTCTTATCGGAATATGGAAGGCTTTTTTGATTTATAGCCCAGCCGGCAGGCTATAAATCCCAAATTCCAAGTACCAAACCCCAACCCACAACTAAAAAAACACCCATAACTCTTGGAAGCTGTGTTTTTTAAATTATTCTAGTGAGACCTTCAAGGTTTTCAAAACCTTGAAGGTCTTTTAGTTATTGTGCTTCGGCAGCCCTTCGACACTTCGTCACAGTTAACATATCTCCAGATAAAAAGACGGTTGCTACATTGAAAAAGATGATGGAGCAAAAAGAAGAGTACCGTAAAAAGATTATCTCTAAGATAAAGAAATCCAATCAATAAGATTTTTAGTATTATGTACAATATTGAAAAACGAGGCTGTCTAAAAAGATTGTTTCTTGTCAGTTCGAGCCTGCCTTTGTCGGCAGACAGGCGCAGTCGAGAACTAAACGTCTGTTGAAAATCAGGAGGTTTCGACTGCGCTCAACCTGACATATCCAGATTAAATTACTTTTTAGACAACCCCTTTATTTTTAAACGCTCCGTCCCCTTCAGAGTGACATTCCTTTGTTTCTTGCCCCCTCTAATTAAGGTTTATCAAAATAAGTGAACCCACGTCAGTGTAGTCGTCAGTTAGTTGCATATGCTGTTCGCATTTAGTGAGTGTCATTGACCTCACCTTACGGGTGTACAAGCACCCTCTTAACCCTATTGGTTAATCTATGGGTGTGGGATGTTGTTTATATATGTTATATACGTTATAAATACGCTATAAACACGTTATATATACGCCATATATACGCTATATATACGCTATAAATATGGGTCATCTATGTTTTTGTTGTATCTTAGTTATGAATGCCCATAGAAGATTTATCAAACCAAGCGTGATAATCAGGGCATTATCTGACCGATAAAAATCAATAAATATTAACAAATAACACCTATTCTAAATACCCATGGCAAAACAAAAGAGTATTGTAAAGTTTACAGGGACTATAGACGGGGTCAATTTTTATTATAGAAAGGGCGTTCCCGTGGCCCGAAAGGCCGGTGGTGGATTCAATAAGGAAGCGATCAAGAAATCCCCGAAGATGGAGCGGGTGCGCGAGAACAGCAGTGAGTTTGGCTTGTGTTCGCGTACAAAAAAAGTTTTTAAGGATAGCCTGTACCCCTTTTTGCAACACCATAAAGATCCGACATTGCACGGCAGGATGATGAAGGTTTTCCAGCAGATAAAGACCTGTGACTCCGCATCCGAAAGAGGAAAACGGAGAGTGGGCAAGGGCTTGGAAACCGATAGGGGGAGGCAATTGCTCAAGGATTTTAGTTTTACCCCCAAAAGGGATGTGGAAACCACCCTTGTGGCCGACATTGCTTTTGACAGGGAAAGTTATAAGTGCGATATATCTGGCTTTGACATGGGGCAATTCAGGTTTCACCCGGATGCGACCCATTTTGAACTGCTCTTTGGCATTGTGCGAATGGATTTTGAGGTTTTGACTTCGACAACCTATATGGCAGCTCCTGTAAGCATAGGGAAGGATTTTGACAATAACCATATTGTGTTGGCACCGGAAGACACCCCCAAAGATGGTGGTATGAAATTTGCCTTTTTGGGTATCCGTTTTTATCAGGAGGTGTCGGGGACGCTAGAGATTTTAAAGGCTGAGGGTGCTACGGGGATAAAGCTTTTGGATGTTTTTTAAATTATTCCAGATGTTGCTTGGTCCCAGAGCCCTTCAAGGGTTTCAAACCCTTGAAGGGCTGTCAGGATAAAAAGCCTTTTAGTTATTGTGCTTCGATAGCCCTTCGACACTTCGGCAGGCTCAGTGCAGGCTAAGCTCAGAGTGACATTTTGTTTTATTTACCAATGTGGTATTCGACACTTTCATAGGCATGTTGGTTATTGCTTTGTCATTTCAACTTTGTTTCATGCTTTTGTTCATTTTTTCCATCGATGAAAAAACGAACCAAAAAAATCTAGCCTGAATTCTTTTTTTTTGAAATCTACGTGACTATTTTGATCCGCCGCATGGTAGCCGCTCCTCCTGCGTCGGATGCTATTACCATTGCTGCTTCGTCCATCGCCAAAATAGTCCCTGATTTGCTACAAAAAAACAATTAGGGCGGGTTTTGATTACTGCTGGTTTTAAAATGAACGTTCTCTTTTGGTGTTTTGATTGTGCTTCGATACTTCGTCAATCCTTCGACATACTGAAACCATGTTCAGCACAGGAGCTCAGGATGACATTGCTCAGTGCAGCCCTTCGGCAGGCTCAGGGTGACATACGTTTTTGTTTTATGCTTTTGTTCATTTTTTAGCTCACGCCCTTTTCTATTTTTAATTTGGGTTCGTGAACCTCCGTTGTCGGTTTCCATCGATGAAAAAATCCTTCGGCTACGCTCAGGATAAACCAAGCCAAAAAAATCTAGCCTGAATTCCCCTTGCGCCGGCTGGCTCCCCTGTCTGCCGACAGGCAGGTTCTCTAAAAACATCCACCGGATGTTTTTTTAACGCTCGGCCCTAAAAAAACAATTAGGGCGGGTTTTGATTACTGCTGGTTTTAAAATGAACGTTCTCTTTTGGTGTTTTGATTGTGCTTCGATACTTCGTCAATCCTTCGACATACTGAAACCGTGTTCAGCACAGGAGCTCAGGGTGGCATTGCTCAGTGCAGCCCTTCGACTGTGCTTCGACAAGCTCAGCATGACAACATTACTTAGGGTGACATTGTTCCCGACATTTTCATAGGCTTTTGGTTATTGTTTTGTCATTTCGTCTTTGTTTCATGCTTTTGTTCATTTTTTCCATCGATGAAAAAACGAACCAAAAAAATCTAGCCTGAATTCTTTTTTTTTGAAATCTACGTGACTATTTTGATCCGCCGCATGGTAGCCGCTCCTCCTGCGTCGGATGCTATTACCATTGCTGCTTCGTCCATCGCCAAAATAGTCCCTGATTTGCTACAAAAAAACAATTAGGGCGGGTTTTGATTACTGCTGGTTTTAAAATGAACGTTCTCTTTTGATGCTTCGACAGGCTCAGCATGACATACCGTTTTGTTTGCATTTCGATGCTTCGACATACTGAAACCATGTTCAGCACAGGAGCTCAGGATGACATTGCTAAGTTCAGGGTGGCAGGGGTGACGCTTCGAAGTGTCAGGGCTCTGCCTACAGATATTATCATATCAAGATTATAGCGAAGTCTATTTCTAGTCAGGCTTCGATTTCTTTCTTGTTGAACTGTTCAGGATTTCCAAATAGTTTAGTTATAGAAGAGCATGCAAATAATTGGCTGTATCGTTTAAACCTAATTTTCTAAATCTATCCAGCGTTTCAAATTCATCCAGGTCGGGATTTGTTCTGTTTAAAACAAGTTTACGAAATGCTTCTATGGCTTTTTGCGGGTTTAGATCAATAATATCGGTTAAAAAATCATCGACCCCTTTTGCGCTCAATCCAAAAGTAACTATATATTCTTTAGGAAAGTCTTTGAGATTGTTGGTTACAATGATATTGGCGTTTGTTTTAATAGCTGCTGCCAATACATGCCTGTCTTTTTCATCTGGTAGTGTTAAACCGTCTATAAGGCCTTCATAATTATTGACAAAAGCGTCCGGAAATGCATCATTGGCCATTTTAATGCGTTTTTTTATTTCAGCATCCGGAACCCCTTTTCGCTTCATTACCGATTCCCATTCATCAAAGATGTGCTTACTCCATTTAGGTGTAAAAAGTTCATAAACAGCAAACCAAAACAACAAATCACGGATATCAATCGGGTAGATTACATTAGTGTCTAACACACAAGTAAAACGAACACTATGAATCATACAACCCGGATTCTTCGTCCAACTTCATCATTTTTTTGAGTAATGCTTCTTGCTGTTCTTTCATGGCCTCTTTATAATTGGCCACATCTTCAAACTTTACCCTTCGGTGCTTTCCTATTTTGGTAAAAGGGATTTTACCTTTCTCTAATAGCTTTACAAGGTGAGGCCTTGAGCACCCTAAAAATTCTGCAGCCGACTGAGTAGTCATTTCAGTTGCCATCGGAACTATGGAAATGGGCTTTCCTTCTCCCATAGCTTTTAGAATGGTAGCCAATAACCTTAAAGCCTTTAAAGGAATTTTAATTTTATCCTGAGTTTCTTCTATTTCTATTTCAGGGTTTTTAACCTTTAGCTCCTCCAAAGTAGCCGACAGGGCATTATAAGAAGCAATGGCAGTAGTCTGCTCTTCCTTAGAAGGTCTTCGTATATCTTTTAATTCTTCCATTTTGAGTTTACGGTTTATCGCAAAGTTAATCGAAATAATCGAAACAAACGAAATATATGAAAGTTAATTGAAAATCAATGAGCCTTCGACTGTGCTTCGATACTTCGTTAATCCTTCGACAAGCTCAGGATGACATTGCTCAGTGCAGCCCTTCGACATACTGAAACCATGTTCAGTACAGGAGCTCAGGATGACATTGCTCAGTACAGCCCTTCGACTGTGCTTCGACAAGCTCAGCATGACAACATTACTCAGGGTGACATTGTTCCCGACATTTTCATAGGCTTTTGGTTATTGTTTTGTCATTTCGTCTTTGTTTCATGCTTTTGTTCATTTTTTAGCTCACGCCCTTTTCTATTTTTAATCCCATTAAATGGGTTTTAATTCCCCGATGCTCTGCGTCGAAATGGGTTAAGGTTTGTTCGTTTGAATACCTCGTGGGCTTGCCCCGAGGCAGTTGATTTTGGGTTCGTGAACCTCCGTTGTCGGTTTCCATCGATGAAAAAACCCTTCGGCTACGCTCAGGATAAACCAAGCCAAAAAAATCTAGCCTGAATTCCCCTTGCGCCGGCTGGCTCCCCTGTCTGCCGACAGGCAGGTTCACTAAAAATGTCCACCGGAAATTTTCTTAACGTTCATGCCTCTTGAAATCTACGTGACTATTTTGATCCGCCGCATGGTAGCCGCTCCTCCTGCGTCGGATGCTATTACCATTGCTGCTTCGTCCATCGCCAAAATAGTCCCTGATTTGCTACAAAAAAACAATTAGGGCGGGTTTTGATTACTGCTGGTTTTAAAATGAACGTTCTCTTTTGGTGTTTTGATTGTGCTTCGATACTTCGTCAATCCTTCGACATACTGAAACCATGTTCAGCACAGGAGCTCAGGGTGGCATTGCTCAGTGCAGCCCTTCGACTGTGCTTCGACAAGCTCAGCATGACAACATTACTCAGGGTGACATTGTTCCCGACATTTTCATAGGCTTTTGTTCATTTATTCACGAACCTTTCTGTTTTTTTAATAGGTGTCCATGAATCTTCGATTTCTTTGCTTGTCCAAGAGAGTGTGATAAATTCTTTTGGCATACCGTCATAACACCCCTAAAGTCCCCTCAAGGGGACAATGCCTTTCAGGGTGACATTACTTTGTTTCTTGCCCCTCTAATTAAGGGATGTCAAAATAAGAGAACCCACGCCGTTGTATATGCTGTTCACATTTAGTGAGCGTTCGTAAGTAACCTCACCTTACGGGTGTGCAAGCATCCTTAAAATCAAGCTATTAATCCGTAATAAGATCAATACCTAGCTTTGGGATTTGTATTTTTATAGACATTAATTTAATATTCAGTTTGCATTTAATGAATGATATTAACCTCATCGATTTTAAAGATTGGAGGGGTTGTATATGCTATCCGCATTTAGTGAGCGTTATTAAACCTCACCCTATGGGTGTACAAGCACCCTCGATAAATTCCTTAACCTATAATAAGTTCAATACCCGCTTTTTCAGCCTTGTATTTTATTTTAGTCATCAGTTCATAATAGCTCCAGTTTCTAAGTACAAATTCTTCCTCTTTTGCAATCGCGATCTTGTCCTCCTGGTTTAATAAAATAAGCGTTCCGGCCTGATGTTTCACACAAAAATCAATGAGTTTTCTACTGTATACATGCAGTCGGTGGTCTACATAATTACTTTCTGTGTTGTGGAACTTGTCCACTGCTTTAAGTTTTCGTTTACGTCCTTTACCTGATTTACAGTAAGCAATACCTTCAAGAGTCCTTTTCCGGGCTGCCTGTATCGCCAACCTTCTATACAGAAACTCTTCCCTAGTGCCGATACTGAGCCTTGTACTTCCAATTTTTACAATCATAGGATATTCAAGAGAGAGTGAGGCCTCTGCTACGACCTCGGGCTTCAGGTCATGCTTTTCCTTTTCAATTTCAAAGGTCGCCAGCCAAAAGGTTTTTTTGCCTTTTAGTTTAATATGCGAAGCACATAGCTTAATATCTCCATTTACAAAACGTTCCAATAGTTTTCGTTTGTCATTAAAATCCCTCCCTAAATACGTCTTAAATGGGATTTTAAACAATCGAAAACAAAATGCCTTTTTCTGTTCCTCATAGTGTAATTTTCTTATGTTTATCGGTAAAAATGGAAATGCCATATCACTTTTAAAGTTATCCAGTGAACGCATACCCTTCCAATATTCAGACTTTTTTTTATAAAAAGTAGAAACTAAAGTTTTGTTTAAACTTAACAAAATATTGGTTGGGATTTCACCTTTAAAGCGATTCGATATAACACGATAGGTTGCGTTGAGACGATAACATTGTAAAATGCCATCTTCATCTTTTTTTTCATCGGCCAGTTTATACCTGATTCCTTCAGAAAGATAAAAGAAGTCTTTGATCATTTCCTGTACATACAAATGGGAAACAATAAGGTTGGCCGCCCTGTAACAGCGGTTTTGCCACCGGTAAAGCTTGTCCAGCGCCTCCTTTCGTTCCTCTTGAGTGGGCAGATCGACCAAAAGCTGGATCTTTCGGGTGAGTTTGAGTGTTGAATTTTTCATCTGTTTAAAATTTTATAGTCCGCCAACGGCGGATGAAAAAACTAAAAATTTCTGCACATTCAGGAATTACTCACTTAACTCTTATTATATAAATAGTGTTCGTGAACCTTCTGTTTCGCATCAATTCCGTCCTAAATAAATTTTCATCTGTTCTTTTTTGCATTGCCCAAAAAAGAACCAAAAAAGTCTAGGCTGACGATAAAAACATAAGAAAATACTACGGAATCCCCAGCCACAGATGAAAAAAAACTCATTCCGCCTGAGTCATTATTCCTTCGCGCCGGCTGGCCCCGTCGCTAAAAACATCCACTGGATGTTTTTTTAACGCTTGGTCCTATCGTAGGCCGGAACCAAACCACAAACATTGAGATTTCATCAAAACCTTAACAAATTCAGTATGTTTAAAAAATTTAATCATATCAGTTGGTATATAATGATGAAATTTGTTTATGCTCATTTCATGTCTAAGCTGATTCTAATTGTTCCGTATGTTTCTCCTGCATGAGTTTATACGCGGCCATAAATTCTTTATGCACTTCCTTTTCAGACAGGTTGAGTTCCCTGGCGATAGCCGCAAAAGAAAACTTCTTTTCACACCTAAGTTTTAATACCGTGGACTGCTCTTCGGTCATGGTTCCCTGCACTTTTATACGGGTAAGCCGTTTTTGGTCGTTGCCAAGCCTGTTTCCCTGATCGACCATATTCTTTATGTCCTCAATAGCCCGTTTTACCTCGTTGCTGGTTTCGGTGATACCCTTTCCCATAACCTCGGCAATCGCTTTATATTGAAAGCCGTATTTTAAACAGAGCTCTATCAAGTGTCTCCTTTTTGCACTTAACAAGGGCAATACCTTTTTGATTTGGTCGAAGGCTTTTTGTTTCGACTCCTGATCCCGTAAACTTTCATCATCATTTACCGGATCATAACCTAGCATATAATCTTGGTAATTGCCGTAATTCTCTAAGGAGTTGACCGTTCTAAAAAACCTGTTTTTGGGTTTGCTGTAATATGAAATACATTCCCTTTTCATGACAAACCGTAAAAAAAAGAAAATATGCTTAGGAGATTCTATTTTGTCCCTATGCACCCATAATTTTAAAAAAACATCCTGAACTAAAGATTTTACCACAAATTCATCATCAAGCCATTGCTTGCCCATCCAAAAGATACTTCTGCTGTATTGCGCGTGGATTTGTACCAAAGCAGTGGGGTCACTGTTTTTTAATAATTTAAAATTACGGTGTGACATAACGAACTCATTTAAAGCGGCGGTAGCTTCCACCGGAATTAAATTGGATTGATAAAATAGCTGATGCGAGTTCTTACAGCTTATAAAGAGAAGATAACTTTGAAAAGGGTTGAGAAGAATGCACTTTTTCTATAAATAAAAAGGCGTGGATACTCAACTTATCGATCTAAGGTACTGGTATACCGCACGACAACAAGTAAGCCCACGCCCGGGTCGTGAGCATTTACACTTATCACCCTGTCGTTTAAAAATTACCAGTTTTTAGATCAGGCTTCAAAGCGAATGCTTCTAATATTTTACTCTAAGAAGTTTCGCAAATATAATATTACAAAACAAATATAATAAAATTTTTCTTATTGCGTATGAACGTGCGCAATCATTCTTCAAGTATTCTATTTTTTTGTTATATGATAGGGGTTAATAAAATTATATGTGAATTTATAACGAAAGAATGGCTAACACCTTGGCTTAATTCTAAAAAATCTCAAAGATCTTTTGCAGATCATCATAATGTAGAAGAAAGCATTGTAAGAAAAATAAAAACCCCCAAAGAGTATCGCATTCCTGTCGAAACACTTCACAAAATCTGCGAATCTAGAAATATATCTCTTTCTGATTTTTTTAAATTGGTAGAAAAGAAGTACGGAAAGTTTTTGAATGATGGTTACGAATACAAATAATTCTAAAACCACTAGTTTTATTCCCGTCACCGGTCATCCTCCTTTTCACAACAGGACAGAGCGTAAAGAATTAGTCCGGTGGACTAATTTAGTGAACGGGCCAGGTGGCGCACAGGCAAGAAATCCCAACTTCACAACAAAATAATCATACTTCACAACAAAAATTCTCCTTTTAGGCGAAAAAAATATACTTTAGAAGGAAATAAATAGCTCCGTTTTACGGAATCCAGTAAGGAATATTAAAATGGATTTGATTATTTGCGGGGAGAAATAAGATATATAAAACCTGTGTATATACAACCAAATTTTCGGGATAAGCAGTAAAAATATGGGGATATAAACAAGTTGGCAACTATTTGAAAAACGAAAACTATGACTGAATTTTTACAAGACATCGCACCTACTACAATCTCACTTGTTATAACAGGCTTGGTTAGTCTTGCTATCGGAATATATCTTGAAAAATTCAAAAACAGACTTACTTTCATAAAATACAATATTCTATTTCAACCATTGGCAACCTCAAATCAAAATGAATATTGGGGAAATATTGAAGTCTATTACAATGGACTGAAAACTAATCATTTGAATTTTATGACCATCATTCTCGAAAATGATAGTAATAAAGACTACCAAGATATTTTCATCGACATTTGGGTTGATAAAAATTCGTTTATAAAAGGGCAAAACGGATTTTATGTAGACTCAGGAAAATCAATTCCATTGGAAAAAAACCACTATAATGGACTAGTGGAAGTACTCAAGCAGAATACTGAAAACATTGAAAAAAAGAAAGAAGACCCGACTCATATTACCCCAGTAAAACTTGAAAATGACATTGAATATTTCCAAACAAATTCTAAGTTCTACCTACCTGTATTTAATCGAAAATCTGAAATTAAATTTAACATCCTAGCAGAAAACGATAACGCACAACAACCAAATATTGGAATTGACATAAAACATAAAGGACTGAAATTAATCAAAGAAAATGACAAATATGATGAGGACAAAAAACTCGGCATAGGAATGATTACTTACGGACTGATTATTTTTGTCCTAACCACCATTCTACTATCATATTATTTTCCTGAATCCTTAAAACCAATAGTGATATTGGGAATAGTTGGGTTTTTAAACTTGATATTCGGATTATTTATTTATCGCCTTTTTCAATTTATAAAGAATTATTTGAAATAAAAACAGTTGCCAACACCCTATAAAATTAATTGCTAGTGCAAGCCTACTTACGAAAATCCTCGCGGATTTTCTATTCGGTTTGTATTTGCTAAATTAGGTGCTTGAACACGCAACTAATCTTATACAAACACGGTAGCAATTAAAAAACACATGGACGAAAAAGAAAATATAGAACAAGTATTCGATTATATCAGCCTAGCGGACACTCTGAAATGGCCCTTAGTTATAGTGATTTTGATTTTGATTTTCAGGAAACCGCTTGTTGACTTAATAAATAGAGTGACAAAGGTTGGTTATGGAAACAAATCACTTGAAGCAAAACAGCAAGCCACAGCGACTGAAAAGAAAACAGAAGAAGTTTCTCATATCGATCGTGTAGTTGGAATTTTTCGACCTGAAACAATAGATACTTTCAAAGATGCCGTTGCTAATGAAACTGAAGTTCAGTCATTAAAGACACAAGAAGAAAAAATAGAGAGGTTGACTAATTATGGTTGCCTGCTATATATTATGAGGCACTTTGACATTGTATATAATGACATATTTGGTTCCCAAATAAGGATTTTAGAACATATCAATTCTCACGCTGGACAGACAAGAGAATCAGTCAAATTCTTCTACGAGAATGCCAAAAAGAACAATCCAAAGTTTTATGAAAATTATAGCTATGAGCAATATCTCGACTTTCTCTTCAGCTACACTCTTCTAAGGGAGGACAATAATATTTTGAATATCACAATCCTCGGAGTAGATTTTCTTAAGTATTTGACCGAATCAAATAAAGACGTTAATAAGTGGAATTAAAATAAAAAACTGCTACCAATAGCTAAGCGTTCGTGTGGTCGGAACGGCCAAACATGAACCCCACTCCTGCGAGTTTTTAATTCGTGGCGATATCAGTAAGCAAGATAAATGCTATATAAAACTTTCAATTCTAACCTGACTCCCGACTTTCCCCTTTTCACAACAGGGCCGAGTGTTAAAAAAAAGGTACAGTGTACTTTTTTAGCGATGGAGCCAGGTGGCGCGCAGGCAAGAAATTCCAACCTCACAACAAAATAATCATACTTCACAACATTAATTCTGCTATTAAGAGAAAAAAACATACTTTAGAAGGAAATAAATAGTCCCGTTTTACGGAATCCCGTATGGAATATTAAAATGGATTTGATTATTTGCGGGGAGGAGTAAAAGATATAAAACTTACAGATATCCTGACTTGTTAAATGGGGGTGGTGAATTAGAGTTATGTATATAAACGAGTTGTGCATCAGCATAAACAAAAACAGTACTGACATTGAGGAACTTTAATACAGATAAAAAATGAAAAAAAGTGGACTAGTTTCTTGCTTGATTATTGGGGTATTTTTATTTCTTACCTCTTGTGCAACTTCAATGTCGCCAGTTCAAGTAAACAATACCTTGCCGACACTAACTAAATCAAAGTTCATTTCGCAGGCACAAGCAGAAGAACTTGTAAAAACAAATAAGTGTAAATATTTGACTAAAGGGAGGAATTATGTTGCTCCTATTGGATTTACTGTAAAAGATGATTTAAAGAATGGTGCTAAAGGAATAGATGAATGGGTAGAATTAGATGGAGGTAATGCATATGTACTTACCAGTTACAAATGGATTACTGTAAATGATGATGGAGCAACTCAACTCCATATAGATTTTGATACAATGTTATGTGAGTGACGAGAAGATTTTAAACCCCGTTGAATTAAATGAATTTTCAGATTTTAATTTTACTAATTGTTGTAATAGCAATACCTGTGTTTAACCGTTTGCTGTTTGAGACGAAACGTAAACGCAGACGTGAATATTATAGGAATGTATATCTTAAATCAGGCGAATGGAAGCGTAAACGATACGTAGTGCTTAAACGAGATAATTGGCGTTGCGTATACTGTGGAGCACGTGCAACCCAAGTTCACCATAAAAGATATGCAAAAAAGAACATTGGAAAGGAACCAATAAAATGGCTTGTTTCAGTTTGCAAGTCTTGTCATGACGCCAAACATCGTTAACTAAGATAAAGTACTAATAATGCCGAACGTCCCTGCTTTACGGAATCCCGTATGAAATATTAAAATGGATTTGGTTATTTGCGGAGAGAAGTAAAACAGATAAAACCTGTGCATATCCAGCCAAATTATTGGGATAAACAGTAATAATATGGGGATATAAACAAGTTGTGTTTAATCCAGAGAAACATTCTGCTAAATGAAAATTGGAAGAAATGATATTTGCCCATGTGGGAGTGGATTAAAATACAAAAAGTGCTGTATGAAAAATGATTCAACATCAGATGTTCCCCAAAAGGAATTCTCGGTAGATGAAATCATATCATTTCTGGAAATGGGCTTTAAAAATATTAATTCCGTTAACAGTGAGGTTTCAAATATTTCTGTAAAGCAAATTAAGTTACTTAATGGAAAAACATTAGAATGTCAATTTTATGCAGAAGCGGAGAATTCAATAGATATTAAAGCTGAGATTAGTTCTGTAATGGGAGCTCTTCATGGTTTTTTTAAGGATGATTCATTCAAGAATATTCGACTTGATTATTATGCTGTTAGAGCATACGATAAATCAGATATTGAAATAATGTACGCTATTTCATCAAAGGAATCTGCGGCTTTGATTGGGAATGGGAAAGCAATTGATTGGATGAAATCTACAATATTTCAAGAAAATACAGAAGATTACAGATTAGCAATTGCTAAACGACAAATTTCTGATATTGAAAATGCACTAAGGAAAGTTATTATAGATAGATTGTCATCAAAGCACGGTCCAGATTGGTTTAAATTATCATTAGGCAAGAAGCTCTTTGAAAATATCAAAGGAACTTATGAAAATCAATTTGGTGAAGAAATTGAAAATGGTAATGTTCTGATAGAGTATACATTTATTCTACAGTTAAAGAAAATAATCTTCACGAACTGGAAAGACTTTTCTGATTTATTTGCAAATAAGATTGAGTTTGAAAACTTTATTGGTGAGTTAAATGAGATTAGAAGAGAGGAAGCTCACAATCGAGATGTTTCTGTAATTCATTTGGATAGGCTTAAAATAATATATGAGTTTATGCTTCTTGGAATAACTGACAAATATCCAGGAATAATACCGACTTACTTAATAGATAACTGGAAAATACAATTAAAAGAAATTATGCTTCCAAAACCAGACTTACCATATTCTGATCCAGAGGTGCTTAACGAAACAAACCAGCAATTGAAGCTTACAAAATCGGTGACAAATCTTCAAGGTCTTATAAACCATATAAAAGATAAAGAAGAAAAAATTAAAAGTGTTGTTGTTCCTGTTCAAAAGAAAAAAACACATGATGAACTTTTGACGATTCTTTTAAATTATAGAATACTGCATGAAGAATTACTGGAAAGTGGAAAAACAGGCGTTTTGTCGATTGTAGAGAATAAACAAAAAGAGATAGATGAGTATAGAAAAAAATTACATGAATTCTCGGAAAGGTATGTATTTGAAGAGTCCTGATAATGAACTAAACACAACAAAAAATATAAGTCATTTGGCGGATAGTGCTAAATCTTGGAATGAGTACAATTAATAAAATATATAGCAGTTTGATAGAATGGAGCTTTGACATGCCAAACGCCCCATATTCAAACCGTTGGGCATAATTTAAACTAAATGATTGAAAGAATTCAGATAACTAATATTAAAGGTATAGGCAACAATACTGCTAATTCGACATATGAGTTTGAATTAAGACCAAACAAACCCAATATTTTAGTAGCACCAAATGGTTTTGGAAAAAGTTCATTGGCTACAGCATTTAATAGACTTCGTCCGACAAAAATTGTTTTAGAAAAAAACGATTTCTATCAAAAAGATGAAAATAATAAACCAGTTATTGAATTAACATTTTCAGACAATGGTGTTAACCAAACCACTTTAGTAGCTGATGAAAATTCAAATCAATTCAGACCAACTTTTGATTGGTTTGTAATAAACAACCAACTTTTTGCAAAGGCAAAAAAGAATAGAATAGGTGGAAATGTAATTGCTTCTGCATCTCTTGAAACACCACCTATAATTCTTATAAACTCAATACCCGAAAATATAAATTTTGAATATTCTGTAAACAATCAAAAAGCAGAATTTGGAGCAAATGGTAAAGTTTTAAGAAATATTTCTGCCTTATATCAAAACAAGAAATTTATAAAAAAGCTTAGTTCACATTTTTTAACATTGCAAAGGATTAATGGACAAACTTTCCAAAATAGAATTTCAGCTTTTATTGAAAGAGTTAATGCCCAAAATGATACAGCAGATAGATTAAGAGAATGGATTGACAACAATGAACTTGACTTTTTGAATGCAACTAATAATCTATCTAATCTCGCAAATTTTATATCTACTTTTGATTTAGGTTATGATACTGAAGCAGATAACTATCTAACAGCTATACAACTTTCTATAGATTTCAACAGAGACCAAAATCAATTTAAATCTGCTTGCAAGAGAAAAATATATGAGTTAGAGAAATCAAAATACAATAAAGTTTTTAAGGATTTTAATTCAAGTTGGCAAGATTTCAAACCAGTGGAAAAGGATGGGAAACTTATTATATCTGTACCAAAAACAGTTTTCATTTCTAATGGTCAAAGAGACGTTATGTGCTTTATAGCACTATTAAAAAAAGCAGAACTAAGTCTTGAAAAAGAAAATTGCATTCTGATTATCGATGAAGTTTTCGACTATTTGGATGATGCTAACCTAATTGCAGTTCAGTATTATATAACTCAATTAATTGAAAAAATGAAAAGCAAAGGAAAAAAGTTTTATCCTTTAATTTTAACTCACCTTAATCCTCTTTTCTTCAAAAACTTTACGTTTAGTAAGCAAAAAGTTCATTTTATTGATAAAAAAGAAGCCCAAATAAATCCCCATTTCAAAAAAATCTTACTTAATCGAGAAGATTCTACAATTGAAGATAATTTATCAAAATATCATTTACACTATCACTCAAATTCAATTAACATTCGACCAGAATTTGAAGCTTTAAATTTAAAGCCTACTTGGGGAGATTCTTCCGTTTTTGATGTATATTTAAGCGAAGAGTTCGAAAAATACACCAATGATGAGAAAGAGTATGACCCATTTGCTGTTTGTTGTTTCATCAGAAAAAAAGTTGAAAGATATGCTTACGACCAAATAGGTGATATCGATTTTAAGCAAGAATTTCTTCTCACACATAGAACATCAGAAAAACTTAAATATGCCGAAAGTAAAGGGATTGATATTCCCGAAACATATTATCTTTTAGGAATAATTTATAACGATGGAATGCACTACAAGAATAATGATGACGCTATTTCAGGCAAACTTGAGAATCTCACGATAAAGAAAATTATAAAAGAAATAAACTAAAAACTATGCCCAACAATGGTAACCGTTGCACAAGCCTATAATTAATAAAATATTGCCGTCCATAGCTGCCTTTTAAGGCAGTTTTGTTTTTTAACAGTATAGAATCTTGGAGTAATTAAGCGGCCTTAAAAACCATTTTATAAGATCCCCGCTCCCGCGAGTTTTTAACTTGTGGCGATATGGCAAGCAAGATAAATTCTATATAAAACTTTCAATTCTAACCTGACTTCGGATTTCCCCCTTTTCACAACAGGACAGAGCGTAAAGAAAATGTCCAGTGTACCTTTTTAGCGATGGAGCCAGCTGGCGCATGGGTAAGAAACCCCAAACCTCAACAAAAACTCTCCTTTTAGGCAGAAAAATATACTTTAGAAGGAAATAAATAGTCCCGTTTTACGGAATCCCGTATGGAATATTGAAATGAGTTTTATTATTTGCAGGGGAAACAAAAAGATATAAAGTCTACATATATCTCGACTTTTTATATAGATATACGGTATTAGAGTGCGTATATAATCAAGTTGCCACCAATGCATAAAATAAGAAACCATGAGATTTAGAAGAAAAGCCAAACTATTTCCCGGAGTATATCTGAACTTCAGCAAATCAGGTATCAGTACGACAATAGGAGTGCCCGGAGCAAGTATCAATCTTGGAAAACAGGGAGCATATTTAAACACAGGTATTCCTGGGACAGGAATTTATGACCGACAGAAAATCGGTGGAGGAAAGAAAGGTAAACAGACAACTCCATTAACCGACTCAGGAACACCTGTAGAAACGTATTCAAATGAAGAAATTGGAGCTATCAAGACAGACCATGCAGAAGCGACAACAACGGCAGGACTGCAAGAACTTAAGAAAACTCTACTTGATTGCTACCAAGAAAGGAACGACCTCAAAAAAGAGATAATCAAAGCGAAAAGCAAACTGACATTTGCAACAGTTTTAATGGTCTTCTCTTACATTCTCATATTTGGCTTTTTCATTAAGTGGTTCAAGGAGAACAAAAAAGACAAAAAGGAATATTTAGAGGACTTGAAAAAGCAGCTTGAAAACTGTTTCGTTAATATAGACATGGACGTTGACGAACAGTTTGACAAGAAATATCTCGCTTTACTTGAAAACTACAAAACATTACTGTCCTGTGAGAAAATATGGGATATAACATCCTCCGTTGCGGTTGACCAAAAAACAACACGTTCAGCCGCTTCAACAGCAGTTACTCGCAGACCAGTAAAATTTGGATTTGGAAACATAGATATCATTAAATCCAAGTATGACGCTTTACACTTTGAGAACGCTAACGGTGGAGACTTATACATCTATCCTGCATTTGTTGCCATTGTTGACGCTCACAAGAAATTCGGTCTTGTTGACATCAGAGAATTAGACTTTAATTTTCATGGACAGCGTTTCATAGAGGAGGAAAGGGTTCCAAAAGACGCTGCTGTTGTTGACAAAACATGGGCAAAAGTCAATAAGAATGGCACTCCTGACAAAAGGTTCAAGGACAACTATGAAATACCGATTTGCCAATACGGAGAAATCGAGCTGACAAGCAAGACAGGACTGAATGAAGCCTACTCTTTGAGCAGTTATGAAAAGTCGAAAAAGTTCGCACAGGCAATGATTCAATATCGAGAAATAATCAAATAAAAAAGCACATGGTGGCAACACACAATATAGCCAATAAGGGTTTCAGCAGTATACAAAGGTTTGTAGCCCGCTTCAAAGATTCGTGTACCCTGATAGGAAAAAATCCCGAAATCCCTTACTGGCCATATTGTCAACCGTTGCCCCCGCTCTCGCAAGTTTTTAACTCGTAGAGAGATGAATAGGTGAGAAGTCTGTAAGCCCACCATTCTCAATTCCACTACCCCCAATTTATCTGTCTAAACACTTGTTAAAAACACGATAATAACTTTTTGAAAAACAGGGTGGTATTGTTTTGGTTACGTAGTATTTTTATGATTTAACTAAATTTAACTGATTTAAACTGCCAAAGCAATTGGTGTGTTTGAAGTTGGATAATATGGAAAAATCCGAAGAAGAAATTAACGAGTGGAAAGAATATAGAAGGTCTATTCTTGAAGAAAAAAGCAAAAGTGATGATGATTTTGAAAAGTACATAACCTATATCTCTTCAGGAGCTTTGGGGTTAACCATGACATTTTTTGACAAAATTTCACCTTTAGAAAAGTCCATTAGTTTATGGATAATAGCAACCGGTTGGATTGCTTTAGCCATTACTTTATTTGTTAATCTTTTGTCTCATTACCTTTCCAGTCGATATAATGAAAAAACAGTTCAGGATTTAGATAGCAATATTTCCTATGAAAAACTATCGTGCAACATAGACAGACGAAATAATAAAATATCAATTTTAAACTTGGCTTCCATTATTTTATTGGGGCTAGGCATTCTTTTAATTCTAATTTTTTCGATTTTAAATTTAAGTAAACATGGCTAAAAAAGGCAATTCAAGACCGAAAACAAATCCATCAAATCCGGGACGGGATGGAGCAAATAAAGGACGAACGGTTCCAAAACCACCCCTTTCAAAACCGTCACAAACACCTCCAAAAAAATAGTAATGGCAAAGGGCAATAAACCTAAAGGGAAAAAAGGAAAGGCAGTGGGGCTTGGAAGAACTATTTCAAAGCCCCCTAAACATCCATCAACTCAATTTCAAGCATCTAAAACTCCTACATCGGAAAAGTCAAAGCCTAAGAAGTAAATGATTATGGACAATATTATTGAAAATCAAATATTAGAGTCGTTAAAAAACTTGCTTATTGCTATAATGACGCGGGTTAGGGTTGAGGAGAAAAAAGAAACGGTGGAATAATAGAAATATAATGCTACAGACTATAACAAAATTGATAGAAGATAATTTTTCAGCTTTAATAGGAGTCGTCGGTACTTTACTAGGGGTAGTCTTAGGGGCTTTACTAAATAGGATAGCAAGGCTGGGTAAAATAAAGGTGTTTGTCAACGAAGTAGATTATTCTTTTTTAAAAAGAAACTCGTCCGGAGGTTTCAAGTCCATGAACTCTATAACAAATGAAACTGAAAAGTTAGCTATAAGAGTTAAGTTGGATATATTTAATTCATCAGAATATTCAAGAAAGATAATGCGTGGCATCAAATTTCGTCCTTTTGAGAACGGGAAAGAATTAGTGATTAAGATGTACAATAATGAAGTGAACGATATAACCAATTTTGCTACGCAAACTGGAAAGCTTAGGGTCTTAAATTTAAACCCAAAGGAAATTAAAAGCTTTATTCTATCTGTCTCACTCGATAAAGACATTGAACGAATATATAATTCCAAATGGTTTTTAACTTATAAAAACACTAGCAACAAGGAAGTTAAAATCAAATTGGATAAATCGAAATAGTTAAAAAAATAGGTGATGCCAAAATGTAAACTTTGTTTAAAAGCAGAAGCCGATAAAAAAAATTCCCATATCATACCAAAATTCATGGGAGAAAGACTTTTTGAGGCTAAGCCAAGGCATGGTATTCAAATTGACATCACCGGGAAACAAAGCAAAATACAAAGTATCCCAAAAGAAGATTTTATTTTTTGTTCAAACTGTGAAAAACGATTTGAAAGACTTGAGACCTATTTTGCCAGGAAACTAACAAGCATACATAATTATACTAACGAGAAAGATAAATTCAAGGTTCACTCAGGTGGTGTCAACAGTATTTTGGAGTGTTTCAAAGTATCTTATAATGCGTTAAAACTATTTAATTACTCATTGGTTTGGAGGGCAAGCATATCAAATCATTTTCTGTTTGAAAAATATAAACTCCCAGAATCTTATGAAGAAAAATTAAGAGGGATACTGGATGCAAATTTATTTATTTCGCATTCAGGGTTAATAAATAACTTTAATGAAATACAAGACGATACAGGTTTAGATTCTTATTTTTTTAAGTGCAAGGTTAAAAACGAATTCTCAAGAGGTCCTTTTTCAACTTATCAAATAGGTGAAAATGCATTCGGGCTCTTTTTGGTTGATTTTATAGTTTACACTTATACAAATAAACAATCAATCCCAAAAGAGTTTGATATAATTTCAGACATTCAAGATGAAAATGCTTTAATCGTAATGGCAAGTGTGGAAAATTGGAGGGAAATAAATAATGAATCGATAAAAGATTTTAAGGAAGTTATAGCTAAACAACCAAATACACAGAAGTAAAACAATAAAGATAATGACAAACCCCTCGATAATGCGGATTTGCAGTCCGGGTATACGAGACCATTGTAGCACATTTAAAACTTACGAAATGAAAAAAATTATACCTTTATTCATCCTATTGATTTTGTTTAACTGCAAATCTAAAAATGAATTCGAAGGACAGTTTCTTTCAGCCATCGAAGTAACCGCTCTTAATGTAAATGAAAATCCTGTTGATTTTAATATTGGATACACAGTGGAATTTGAACAAGTGGAAAATCAAGATTGTTTGGTAGAATCAAAAGAGGAACTGAACTCTATGATAATTGAGCCAACTGTTAGAAGTGTAGTACGTGGTTTCATAGGTCAACTAGACAATAATGGAATTAAATTAATAGATAAAGAGGACATAAAAGGGAAAATCAACAAGGTATTGTCGGAAGGTGATATTTCGCTGAATACCGAAAAATTTATGGACTGCCCTTTAAAAATATCAATGTTTGCAATTACGCGAAGAAAATAAAACGTGCTACAATAATGGTAGTTGTTGCACAAGCCTGTAAATTTTAAAAATAATAAACATCCCATTTTACGGGACCTTACAAGGATACTTCCCATAAATTTGATTATTTTCGGGGAGGAATAAAAAGATATAAAGCCTGTTTATATCTCGATTTTTAATAGGGGTATGTTGGGTTATTACACATAAAAATAATTAAAACAAGAACAATAAGTGAGACAAATTTACGGTAGATTAACAAGTGAACTTTACAAGCATACTACTCCAAAAGATGTTGGTAAAGATGCAGGGTTTCCAGTAAATAATTACCGAGAATTAGTCGAACAAGTTGCAAAACTCTCATATTTGAATAAAGACCATTTACTTTTCTTTCGAGGTCAGAAAAATGACTATAGGAACAAAGCAAATAAATCTACTTTTTATCCAACTATATATCGTGGGGAACATTTAACACAGCAAGAATTAGATTATCGATTTGATAAATTATATAGTGCAAGTAAAATATTAGTTGATCTTTTTAAGAAGCATAAAGTTGATGGGTTAGCAGAATTTCGAAGAAAAAAGCTCATTCAATGGAGTGTTTTACAACATTATGAGGTAACCGAGACCCCGTTGATTGATATTACTCAATCATTGCGTGTGGCCTGCTCTTTTGCTCAATACAAAAACGACCAGGAGACTGCATTTGTATACGTTCTTGGTTTACCATATTACTCAAATAGAATCTCAACTAATTCAGAACACGATTTAGTTAATATTAGGCTTTTAAGTATTACGCCACCGCAAGCATTAAGACCTTACTTTCAAGAAGGTTTTTTAGTAGGTACTGACGACATTACAAACGAATACGAATACAAAGGAGAGCTTGATTTAAATAGCCGCTTAATCGCAAAAATTGAAATTCCTAACAATGATAGTTTTTGGGGTAAAGATTTTGACAGGATACCAGAAAATGCACTTTATCCTAAAAACGACAGAATCGAGGAAATTTGTAAAGAGATAGAATTAGAATTACGTTCAGAAATAGCTCCAGCCAATTTAGGCACATTCTTGCAATTATGGACTGAGTTAGAACAAGAGATTTTAAGAAAAGCACGTAAACATAAAAGGGAAGTTCACAATGTTAGAAATGCTATAAATGCACTAATGAGAAATGAAGAGGAGCAATATGGATTACTCAAAGAGTTTGACTATATGAGAATGTTTAGAAATAGTGTTGTTCATAAACCAACAACTATTTCAAATCAAGAATTAATGAGAAATATTGAGATTTTGCAACAATTAAATAAAGAAATAAAATAAAAGCCCATAACACGATGTATAGTGTATACCCTGCGGGATATGCACCATACACAAACCGTTGTGCTTAATACCAAAAAAATGTGGACAAGATTTCATATTGAATGTAATAATTGTGAAAAGGTTACTAACCTTAGAGTCCAAATACCCGAAAAAGAAAAGCTTCCTATTAGCTTTGAATGTCCAAATTGCTCATCCTTACTAAATTCAGAACTGACTGTTGACTTTAAAAAGGCATCGTGGGATTTCAAAGTAATTAAAGGAAATCTTATCAACGGAGAATTTGACAAAGGAGATTATTTTTATGAGTTTAGTGATACTCTGCCAACGGAAAAACCAAGTACAACACCACATAAAACTCATATGGCTACTATGCGTATGCCACCTAGAAAGTTAGAAAAATTAAAACAAGTAAAAGACCAAAGAAAATTCCACAATGATGAAGATTGGGAAAATTTTCAAGATTTAAATAAGGCATACGCTAATTGGAACAAACCGCTAATAGTAAAATTATCAAAGAGAATTATTGGAAAAACACATCCTTCAAAAATCTTTGATTGTAAACACGATTTAGACTATCAACAATTATATTTTCTTGTTCTTAATTTTCTTGTATATCCTTGGATAGATTTTGAAAATCACACACAATTTGTAGAATGGCTAAACGATAAGGTTTTTAATGAAGAATACATCAATAATACAGACTTCAAAACTATTTACTTAGACATAGTAACAGAAGAAGAAATAAATAAATTAAGAAGTGAAATCAGTTTATTAAATATTCAATTTTCAAAGATTAAAGATAATTTATATTATGCATATAATAAAGAGACAACTAGTGATAGTTTTGCTGGAACACAAGAATTCAATAAAATTAAAAGCTTTTACTGTGATTGCTTTGAATTTATTGGAAGAACAAGTCATATAATCTTCAGATTACAAAACTTATTTGAGAGAGGTAATCAAAATAATATACCTGCCGGAACACCGAGAAATGTAACTGATGCATCAACTTTTCAAGCATTAAATCACGGAAATAGACTTGATATTTTAATTCTTTCTAGTGACCCTATTCCAAAAGATTTATATGTTAACTCATTTGATAATAAACTGCGCAATGGAATTAATCATTTTAAAACGAAAGTAGATAGTAATACACAGATTATCAGTTACTACCCAATAACTCGTAGACCTGATGAAGAATACCAAATAAAGTATATAGATTTTTTAAATAAAACACTTGACATTTATAATTCTGTTTTGAAAATTGGTCAATTAATTAAAACGTTTAAAGTGTGTCAAGTTGCCAGGCCAAGAACATAAAAAGTACTAAGCACCCGCTCCGCAAAGTCTCCCGACTTTGCGGGTCAACATTCCAACAAACCCAATAAAACAAATTTCCAATCTTTAATTTTAAACCTTAAAGAGGTTTTGTTTTCTTATTATAATCACTATTTAACAAGATAAAATAACTTCTTCACAGAAAATTAACATTATATACTATATATTTATATCCTATAACTATAAAATATAATATATTATGAGTCAAACTTATGAAACCGGCCATGCCATAAATGTGGCCAACCTACAGAAAATGATTGAACAAATTTCTGTATTTGGAGCGTACAACCCCGCAGTAGAGGTGTTAAAAACGGAAAACCTCAAACAATTGTACACCAAGGCAACGGAAGTCTTAAACAAGGTGGAGGAAAAACGCGCTACCAACAAAAAAGCCATTCACGCCAGACAGGACGCCTATGAAGACCTAAGGCCAACCACCACAAGGATCATCAACCAACTGGACATCCTGAACCTTTCCGAAGGAGATTTTGCCCAGGCCAAGTCCTTAAACAACCTGATTCAGGGCAAAAGGCAGATAAAGAAGGACAGCGAAGAGGAAATAGAGGTGGAGACCGTCACGATTTCGACTTCCCGTCAATCCTTTACACAATTAGCAGACAATTTTTCAAAATTGATACAACTGTTGGAAAACATACCCAACTACAATCCCAATATAGAAGAGCTAAAATTGGAAGAAGTAAAAAACTATCAAACAGCCATGGTGGAAAGCACCAAAGCCGTAGACCAAACCGAAGCCGAGCTCAACGCCGCACTTATAGAGCGAAACGAGTTGTTGTATGCCGAGGACACCGGCCTGTACGACATCGCCTTGGATGTAAAAAAATACGTCAAAAGTGTCTATGGCGCCACCGCCCCGGAGTATACCAAAGTCTCCGGGATAAAAGCAAACATTTGCTGCTAAAACCAAAAGCATGGGCTATCAAAACACCCCGTCTCACCTCAGTTCCTGAGCTGAGCCACCCCTCTTCCTCTGAAGAGGGGAGCCAGCTGGCGCGCGGGCAAATTGAGAAGGCTGTTGCCCTACACGAATACATCATTATGCCAATCGCAATTCGTCCGTACTTTTTTAATAAAAAGTGGAGATTTTTAAAACAAATAAATTACCTTTACCATTCGTGTAACAATAGACCCCATTTTTTAGGGTCTGTTGAAACATAAAAGGTAATGGCAAAAAGCACCTACATATCAGAAAGTTTAAACGAAAACCAAATTGGGCTATTAAAGTATTTGGAAGATTATGAAATCTTATACTTTAATTTAAAGGACTTGGCTTCACAGCTTCCTGAAAAGCTAGCCAACAACGTTAATGAGTTGGTAGAAAACCTTTACCAAAAAGAATTATTAGTACGTATAGAGCGAGGGGTGTATGCTAAACCTAATTATAACAATGTAAACGTATTGGCAACTTTTATAAGCCAGAACAGTAGTATTGCCTATTGGTCCGCTTTATACTATCACGGGCTAACAGAACGATTTCCTAATACAATATTTGTAAAAACCACACAACGCAAAAGGGAGACACAAATATTGGGTTCTACCATAAAATTTGTAAGTGTAAAATCAACTAAAAATATAGGTGCTATTCAGGAAGGATACGGTGACGACAGCTTTTCCATAACCGATATGGAAATGACCTTGGTAGATTGTTTTGACCAACCTCGTTATGCAGGTGGTTTTGCAGACTTAATAAAGGCTTTCGCTACATCCAAACTAACCAATAATAAACTAATAGAATACACAAAATCCTATAATAATATAGCCCTGATAAAACGGATGGGGTATTTAGCAACCTTATTTCATAAAGAAAAACTACAAAGTTTTATTAATTATGCAAAAACACAGGTAAATAAGCGATACAACTTAATAGATGCAGGGGGTATAGAAAAAGGTGAGTTTGTAAGCGAATGGAAATTACGCTTAAACACAAGTAAAGAAAACCTATTACAAATGGCACAAAATGAATATTAGATGATTCTACAAAAAGAGATTGTAAAAAAAGCTCAAGAATGGAAAGTGCCACCGGATACGGTAGATAAAGACTATGTGTTGGGGCATTTTCTATCGGTTTTTGTAGCACATTACAAAGACGATTTGGTGTTTAAAGGCGGAACGTGTCTACGCAAATGCTATATGGAAAACTATCGGTTTTCAGAAGACTTGGATTTTACGGCTTTGGATAAAAATTTTGTATTAGACCAAAAGACGCTGCAAAGCATAGCCAGAATTACCGAAGCTAATACGGGAATACAATTTAGTGTAGATAAAATCAAACCCTTAACATTTCAGGATGAACCCAAAGGGTTTCAGGTTTACATAAAATATTGGGGAGCCAATCATTCAAAAAACCAACGCCCATTGCCACCCGATCGTTGGCATACCAAAATAAAACTCGAAGTCAGTACTGATGAGATGTTGTTGCTGGACACAGAGGCGCTGTCAATTATGCATCCGTATTCTGATGAGTTAACAGGCAATCAAAAAGGGAATTGTTATAGCATTACCGAAGTGGTAGCAGAAAAATTAAGGGCATTAAAACAACGGTCATACACAGCCCCAAGAGATTTTTACGACCTTTACCATTTAACAAAAAAGTTTACCAAAGAAGACTGGCAAACGGTTCTTCCTATTTTCCTTAAAAAAATGGAACGTAAAAATCTGGCGTATCAATCCCCAGAGGATTTAATAGATGAATCTAAATTAATAAACGTAAAACGAGCGTGGAAAACCAGTGTAGCACATCAAATTACAGAAGGTGATCAACCAGAGGCAGATGAGATTATAGGAACAGTAGCAAAACAGATTAAAACATATTTACCCAATGGCAAATAATTTTATTGTAAATAAAAGTCCATAAAAACTTTGAGTGGATTTGGAATTAATAAAAAAAGAAAAAGAACAAATACACCCCAAACAACCACAACAGGCGTAGCATCCGTTTAAAAGGGTATGATTATTCAGAGGCAGGCGAGCTGGTGTGTGAGGTAAAGCAATCTATAAATAAACAATAAAGCAAAAAACACAGCTCCTCCCTTTAGATAGGACGGAGCGTAAAAAAATAACCCGGTGGGTTATTTTAGCGACGGGCCAGATGGCTGGCGGGCGAATTGAAGCAGATTTCCGAATAGGTAAGAATTGTATGAAGACGGAGGGCCTGTCCTGACCGAAGCGTCAGGGTTCTGAAAACCCAAGCCACGGGGATAAAAGCAAACATTTGCTACTAAAACCAAAAAGCATGGGCTATCAAAACACCCCTTTCTCCGCCGTTGGCGGATTCATTCCCCTCCCTGCCTTTGCCGGCAGGCAGGTTCGTCTAAAGAGGAGGGCCGAGCGTTAAGAAACAGTCCGGTGGACTGTTTTAGTGAAGGAGCCAGCCGGCGCGAGGGCAAATACCTCAAATCAAAAAAAACATTTCCACTCCAATCCGGTTTTTTAATCAGTGCTTCCCCATAAATAAAAACCATCATCCCTTCAGGAATCCTCTTTTTCTTATTAATTTTAATGAGATACAGAGTTTTATGAAGAAATTAAGTCTTTTAGCTGTTGTTTTTATTTTGTTTTCCTGTCAAAAGGGAGATAAGGAAATAACATATCCTGAAGTAGTAGAACGATTGACAGATCTCAAAACCTTGGCTACACTACCTGAGCCCGGTGAAGAGAGTGCTATGTGGTCCAGTTATGACCGCAAAAGTAAAATTGATCCCAAAACAGGGGAATTTTTGAATTGGGAAGCCAATAATGACGGATTTCAACCCCAATATATTCGAAAAGAAGGAGACAATGAGGTTCTGGCAGAAATGGAAGGCCCCGGAGCAATAGTCCGGATTTGGTCTGCAAGTCCGCGGGATGGCAAAGTGAAAATATATATTGATGGTAAGGAACAACCATTAATAGACCAGCCCTTTATAGATTATTTTAAACCAAGTATTTCCGCTTTCGATTTCCCAGAACTGGTATACGAAACCAATGCCAGGGGCTTTAATAATTATATCCCTATCACCTATCAAAAATCTTGTAAGATAGTGGCCGAACCGGGATGGGGTCAGTACTATCACTTTAATTATATCAGTTTTCCCGAGGGTACTAAAGTAGGATCATTTGACCCAAACCCCGATGAGGCCGATAAAGGAGCTTTGGAAAAAGTAAATAAGATGTTTGCTGAAAACATGGGAGAATTACCGTATAAAACTGAAGGTGAAACAACCCGAATTTCGGAAACCGTTGCTGCCGGAGAGAAAAAGCAAATGTTTAAACGTAATGGTGCCGGAGCTATTTCTTCCCTAAAGGTGAGGGTGAATATTAATGACAGTACAAAACTGGAAGAGATTTTAAGAAAGGCTGTCCTGCAAATAAAATGGGATGGAGAAGAGGAAGCCGCAGTATGGTCACCATTAGGTGATTTTTTTGGGACATCCCCCGGGTGGAATGAGTACAGAACTTTGCCAATGGGAATGACTGCTGAATGGATGTACAGTTACTGGTATATGCCTTTTGCCGATGGCGCCGAGATCCTGATCCACAATGAATATGAAGAAGCTCTGGATATAGAAATGGAAATTGTACATGAAGCTTTGGAGGAGACCGAAAACCTTGGTAGGTTCCACGCCAAATGGCATCGTGACCTTGAACCTTTAGAGAAAGAACGTTGGCCGGACTGGACTCTACTGGAAACAAAAGGAAAAGGAAGGTATGTGGGAACCCACTTACTGGTTTGGAGTCCAAAAGGTGGAAGCTGCACATTAGGAGGTCCGGGACATTACTGGTGGGGTGAAGGTGATGAAAAATTCTTTATAGATGGGGAAGATTTCCCTTCAACCTTTGGAACCGGCACGGAAGATTATTTTGGATATGCCTGGTGTATTCCATCTGTTTTTGAACACGCTTTTCACAGTCAGACCCAGGACAATGATAATATGGGATATCAACCTGTAAACCGCTGGCATATTATTGATAATATTCCTTTCCAAAAATCATTTGATGGATATTTGGAGAAATATTTCCCTAATCATTGGCCCACCCAGTATGCAACTGTGGTATATTGGTATCTGGAACCCGGTGGGACCGATCCCCTTGGAATAGTTCCTGTGGAGGAAAGATATGGCTACGAAACCCCCTATGAAGTTTATCGTGAAGAGGACGTCGTCGAGGGGGAGAGCCTAAAAATCAAAGAAAACTCCGGAGGCTGGGCTTCTACCAATACCTGGGCCCATGAAGACCTTTTTAAAGAAGTTAGCGGACACAAGGTTTTAGTATGGAATGCCAAGCCTCAAAAAGAGAACGAATTAAACCTCGGATTTGAATGGCCGGAAGAGGGAAGTTATCTGGTGGAAGCCAACATTATCAAATCGAAAAATGGAGGAAGGTTCCATTTCATATTAAACAAAAAGGAACTGGGCAAACTTAATTTCCAGGCAGATAAAGATCCCGGAATTACAGAAAAAGTAACCTTAGGAGTGGTAGAAATAAGTCCGGGCCTTCAAAACCTAAAAATCGAATGGATAGGAACGGCTGATGAAGGGAAAAACATGAAATTGGATTATATAAAGTTGGTGAAACAATAATGCAACATTTTATATCCTTTTAAAGGAGTTGTGAGGATGAGTGAAATGCTAGGGTTTCCATTAGTTACAAACTGGCAGTGGCTGGGATTTTTCACAACCTCTACTAGATAATTAAAAGCGCATCATTATATAATAGAAACATTATTCAATGCCTAAGAGTTCAAGGATAAAAAAATGCAAACGGAGTAAAAGGCTCCAATGTCCTCGCCTATTTGGTCAACTCAAAATCAAAGAATCCAACCCACTGGAGCCTTTATTTATCCATATTGCTATTTGAGTTATTCTTTAGACTAAAGATACCCTTTCATTTATTACAAACAAACAGCAAAGTAATATTCGATGCGAATTAAGATGTATTTGATATGTTTAAAGATATTTTCGTAAAGAAACCATAAGAATTTAAAGGACTAGAGCTGCCCCCCCATGTTTAATCTAAAGAGTTCCTCGACCCCGATAGCTATCTGGATGCCTCGAGGATAGTCAGTTTCAAGAAATTTTAATAGATTAATTAAACGGTCTGAAGTCTTCTCTATCTACCCTTTCAATCTTATCAAACTCTTTATATTCCATTTTGGATTTTCTATAATCCAGCCACATCATACAAAGTATTACCAATAAAATGACTGATATCAAACCCTCAAGAAAAATCAATATGTTCATACCTTCTGAAATTCTTTAGTTAGTGCTCCTTTATTTTTTAGACACAGAATACAAGAAATGGTCACATATGATTTCTAATATTAAACTCATTTATCAATTTTAGTTTCATGCTATTGACTGTCAGAATTGCCATAAATTGGTTTTTATAAACAATGATATTATAATCTCCACTGAATTATGATAGCAGGGAAACCAAAAGAATTCATAAAGGAATCTATAGCAGAGAAAGGAATACAATAACCATCAACACAATAAGCAAGTGGTGAAAAGTAGATGGTGGCTGATTTTTTCATATATGACAGTATTTACGTATTAATTAATATGAATAAACATGAGATACCATATATAAAAGAGAGATATATAGACACATACGAGAAGGGGTAAAATTACACTTAACAGGAATTTTTCGAAAGTCAAAAGACATTAAAATTATTTGTTTCCTCTTTTATAAATTTTCTACTGAGGATATTTTTTTTACTTTAAAACTCCTTTTTTATACAAATAGTTGTATCTTTAGCTATGGATACTCGCTTTAAATGGCCAACCTATGCTGATCCGGTATAAAACATACAGACTTATTTTCCAAATATTTATAGGAAATTCTTTATTATTATTGGGAATTGTAGGTATTTATGAAAATTTTAATACTTTTTTGATTTATGGATGTATACTTGCCGGTCTTTATTTTCAGATAAATTTTATTTTTGAGAGCACTTCCTTGTATTTGACTATAGAAAATGGCCTTCTAATTAAAAATTCCATCCTGTCCCCTAAAATGATTGCACTTCATGAAATCATCGAGGTCAAAAAATCAAGAGGAAGATATATTTTAAAAACAGCTAAAGAAAAATTATACATCCGGACAACGCTGATTAATCAAGAATCCATGGAGGAACTGGATAGTTACTTGGGTATGATCAACACAAAGTTTTATAAAAAGAAAACACCTTCAGAAGAAAAACCTATAGGTTGGTTAGATATCTTAACCAGTATCGTTATTTGACAACGATCGTATAGTGCTTAAAGCTATTGAAACCATATTTATTATTCAATCTAAAGAATTCTTCGAGGCTCTGCCTCGGGGTTTGCTTCGCCAGTTCGCTTTGCTCGTATCCGAATTCACCACTTCCGCCTAAGCTGGGTGGGGCAAAATAATACAGCACATGAACTTATAGTGCCCATGTGCTGTAAAGTTTGGGAGTGGGGCCATTTCTTATAATAAAGATTTTTTGAGTATTTATTTTTAAGTAGTTGTCGAAAAAGAGGCTGTCTAAAAAGCCCTTGGTGAATTTGATATGTCACCCTGAGCAATGTCATCCTGAGCTCCTGTGCTGAACATGGCTTCAGTATGCCGAAGGGCTGTACTTAGCAATGTCATCCTGAGCTTGTCGAAGGATTGACGAAGTATCGAAGGGCTGCAGTGAACCTCTTGTTCAGATGCAAAATGGTTAAAATGGATTTTCTATCCAATCCTAACGTAATATTCGTAAGGGATTATGTAACAATCGATAGGTGAAGACCCTATTTACAAAAAAGATGTCTATAAAACCTACAGCTATGTTTTTATAAAATAACCTGAGTTCCTATGTTAAAATCCATAGTAGTTTAGTTAATCGAGAAGGTGCATTTATATACAGGCATGCTCATAATGTTCCCGAATATATCGTAGTTGTGGCTAAATATTACTTTACACTCTCACCATAGAGCGGGTATATGTAATTTCAGGACTAGTTTTGTGGATTGTGATATGACCTGTTTTATTTGGCTTAGGTCAAATTGTATCACCTATTTATGAAGTTAATGTATTTGTAAATGGGCATGTTTTCAATTCATAAAACCTTTTTATGAAACCTTAAATTTATATAAAGATGAGAAAATTACTATTAATTATTATGGCCTTTATGGGAGTTGTATTTGTTTCCAGGGCACAGGAAGGGTTTAGTGTAAAAGCAGGTTACAACTCAGTGAATATTGACGTGGATGGTTTTGGGTCGGAAAGTGAAGGAGGGTTATTTGTTGGAGCCGGTTACAATTTTGTTTTGGATGATAAATTTGATATTGAGCCGTCCCTTCTTTATAGTTTTGTTGATGACCTCAATGCGATATATATTCCTGTGATGGGCAAGTATAAAGTTTCTGAAAAGTTCAATATCCAGGCAGGTCCACAAGTTAACTGGATAGTTGAAGATGGTGAGGGTGATGGGAAGTTTGGGATAGATTTGGCCGCCGGAGCAGGCTTTAATATCACAGAACAGTTCTTTGCCGAGGCACGTTACGGCTTTGAGATTATCCGGGATATTGATAATGTTAATATAAACACCTTTACTATTGGTTTAGGCTACCGCTTTCTGTAAAAATATTATAAACAGGAATCATATTAATCAAATTATGATATGATTTTTTATAGCTAATTAAGAACACTTTAAATTACTTCTTAATGTTAAAGTGGACAGTCTAAGGGTTCAAGAAAAAATTATGCCCTCTGTAGGAGGGTTTCTTGAACCCTTTTAAAATTTTTGGGATATACACTAATAGCGTCCAAAACGTTTTTATTGAATTTTTTAAACATACTGAATCTGCTGAGGTTTTGATGAAATTTCAACGTTTGTGGTTTGGTTCGGGCCTACGATAAAAATATTGAAAATCAAGGAAGCAGCGGTGGGTTAAAGATAAAAATCTGTTTGAGTTCCGCCCGAAGGCGGAATGAGTTATTTTTATCTGTGGCTGGGGATTCCGTAGTATTTTCTTATGTTTTTATCGTCAGCCTAGATTTTTTTGGTTCGTTTTTTCATCAATGGAAAAAATGAACAGATAAAAATTTATTTAGGACAGAATTGGTTATACACTTAAAATTTATGGTTAATTATAGATGGATAATAGTAGTTTCTTTACGACTTTGCGAGAGGTATGCATTTATTATTTCTCTCAAGACTAACTTTTTTCAACTGTAGGCTGATATCTAAAGCATCAATAAAGTTTAAATACAATCTTCTTGCACTTTTGATTATCAAGTCTTTAGTAAGTGGGGCTTGCTCTTTTCCATGGATTCTTACAATTCATATGATACCACCTCCGATATCCGGATATAGACGGTCTGTCAATTAACAACCCTTGTTTTCTGTTTAAGTTTTTTTGATTGAGGCGAAAAACTTCTATGCACCGGCTGGCTCCATCGCTAGAGGGTGTCTAAAAAGACTTGAAAACCTTTGTCACACTGAGTACTTCGATAAACTCAGTACAGGCTCTGTCGAAGTGTAATGTAATGCGAAAATCAAATCGTCTTCGACATACTGAAGCTATGTTCAGCACAGGAGCTCAGACTGACAATATGTGCAAAAAAGTCTTTTTAGACACCCTCTTTACGCTCCGGGTGGCACACAGAAAGAGTAGAAGTAGATGATTTTAATGAAGAATGAACAATCTTAATTGAAGACTTACTTCTACCTCTCAACCTCAAAACCCAACAACCAACAACCAACAACCAACAACCAACAACCAACAACCAACAACCAACAACTAACAACCAACAACCAATAACCAATAACCATTATTTAAAAAATCCATCCGTTTGTTTCATTGTTTATACCGTTTGTTACATAGTGGATGAAACACAGCTAAAGTTGATGTAGTTTTATTATGGTCCCTGATTTTGGTTTTTTCAGGTTTAATGCCTGTTCATTACGAATCTAAAACGATCAATTATGTTAAAAAAATTACTATTACTGTTTGTGTTATTGTTGGGCTGGGTTGCTTCTGTGCAAGCCCAGGGAAGTTTAGAACATTGGTTGGCGCCTATTTCCAGATCCGATACTACTGATGATCGGGGAGAGGTAAATATCACAAACCTAAATACAACCGACGCTACGGTACAAATATTTAGAGGAACCGATTTAACCGCCATCACTACACTTACAGTTCCTGCGGGACAAAGGATTACACATGATCTTGGGGGAGTAGGTAATAATGATATGATTACCGAGGATGCTTCTCTGGGAAATGTAACAGCTGATCGGGGATACCATCTTGTATCCGATCTTCCTGTTTCAGTAGATTACCGTCAACTTTTCCTTTCTGGAAACTGGATGGACATAGTGGTATCTAAAGGTGCAAATGCCTTGGGGGGAAGCTTCCGGGTGGCTGTCCATGACCTGATGCGAGATGGGCAGAACCGAAGTGATTTTGCTTCTATTATGGCCACGGTTGACGGTACTACCATCAATGTATCCGGATTTACGACAGGACGTACCATTATCGGGGTTAATGGAGGAAATACGATCCCTGTAGGTCATGTGGAGACCATCACGTTGGATAGAGGGGAAACATATACTATGCTTACCACGGGTACTACCACGGGGCTTACCGGAAGTGATATTGGAATGCTTGGGGCGCTTGTAGAAGCCGATCAGGATATAGTATTGACCACAGGGGTGAACCATGGTCGTGCAACTGATACAGATACTGCTTACGATCTTTTTGCTGATCAGGCCATCCCGGTTTCTCAAATAGGGACAGAACATGTAATCAACAAGTCGGAAGCAACAGGGACAACTGGGGAATATGTTTACATTTATGCCCATACCAATAACACCTTTGTTTTTGTCAACGGCGAGGTGTCTCCTATTGCCGATTTGGAAGCAGGGGAATATATTAAGTTGGACCAATCAAACTTCACGTCAAGCGACAACATGTATGTCCGTACCACTAATCCGGCATATGTGTATCAGGTTTCATCCGATACTAGTGCTTCTCCGGAAATGGGATGGTGGGTTGTTCCTCCGTTTCTCTGTACGGTACCAAGAAAGGTATTGATTCCTAATGTGGACGAGATTAGAGGTTCCGCCTTTACTGCAGCATTACATATCACAACCCGTTCTGATGCCGAGTTATTTATCAACGGCGCCCCTTTACAGGATTATTTGACGGCGGGAACCATTACCAATTATGGTACCAACGATATCAACGGGCATCATATAGACGGAACAGAAAACTATGTTACTTATAAGTTAAGGGGAACTGCCATAACGGGAGATATTTTGGTAGAGTCCACCCGGGACCTGTATTGCGGTATAAATGGTTGGGAAAATTTTCGTGGAAGCTATGGCGGTTTTTATTCGGGCTTCACCCCGACGATCAACCTTCGCATCGACGATGCGGCCTGTCTGCCGCAGGTATTGGACGTCGGTGACGACCTTTTCGACGGTTACCGCTGGTTCCGCAACAACGTACAGATCGAGGGTGCGGACGGCCCGACCTATGCGGTGACGGACGGTGGCGACTATTACGTGATCGGCGACATCGGCGGCTGCGAGTCGGTCCAGTCGAACACGGTAACGGTGGACGCGGTGCCTGTCCCGGAGGGGGAGGGCCGCCAGGACTTCTGTGCGGAGGACGGCCCGACGCTTTCGGACCTTTCGGTGGAGGAGCTGATCGCCCCCGGGGCGGACTACGAGCTGGTGTGGTACGACCACCAGACGGAGGAGGACAGCGTACTGCCGGACCCTGGCAACCGTTTGGCGCCGGGGACGGCCCTGGCGCACGACACGTGGTACTACGGGGCCTATGTGGAGCTGGACTCCGGGGGCAACG